>NZ_VYTZ01000025.1:0-73029 GCF_008728085.1 Microbispora cellulosiformans
TTGGCCAGCAGGCGCGGGTCGAGGGACCCGGCGTTGACGCCGATCCTGATCGGCACGCCGGCGTCGGAGGCGGCGCGGGCGATCTCGCCGACCTTGTCGTCGAACTTCTTGATGTTGCCCGGGTTGACCCGCACCGCCGCGCAGCCCGCCTCGATGGCGGCGAAGACGTACTTCGGCTGGAAGTGGATGTCGGCGATGACGGGGATCTGCGACTTGCGGGCGATCGCCGGCAGCGCGTCGGCGTCGTCCTGGGACGGCACCGCGACGCGGACGATCTGGCAGCCGGCCGCGGTGAGCTCGGCGATCTGCTGGAGTGTGGAGTTGACGTCGGCGGTCAGCGTGGTGGTCATCGACTGCACCGAGACCGGCGCGTCCCCGCCGACGGGAACCGACCCGACCATGATCCGACGCGACACCCGCCGCGCGGCGATCGGCCGGTTCCGCACGGCGGGAAGTCCCAGCGTCACCGGCCCGGGCGGGACGCCAACGGCGCGATCATCCCTCATCGCACACCTTCCAGGATCGGAGTCGTGGTCTCCCGCTGCTTCGATCGCCGACCGGCGAGCCGGGCGCCGAGGACGCCGGCGAGGTCATCCGCGCGAAGCCCGATATCGGCGAGCAACTCGGTTCGCGGGGCGTGTTCGAGAAAACGCTGCGGGATGCCGAAGGTCTGGACGTCGGCCGTCAGGCCCGCGTCACGCGCCAGGCGGGCCACGGCGTCGCCCACGCCGCCCACCCGGCCGTTGTCCTCGACCACCGCGACGAGCCGGTGCCGGCCGGCCAGTTCGGTGACGGCCGGGTCGATCGGCTGCACCCATCGGGGGTCGACGACGGTGACGCCGACGCCCTGGGCGCCGAGGCGCTCGGCGACTTCGAGGCAGAGCCCGGCGAACGGCCCGACCGCCACGATGAGGACGTCCTCGGCGCTGCCACGGGCCAGGACGTCCACCGCGCCCACGGTGGCGACCGGGTCCGTCTCGGGCGGAAGCTCCCCCTTCGGGAAACGGACGACGGTCGGCGCATCGTCGACGGCGACCGCCTCCCGCAGCAACCCGCTCAGGCGGGCTGCGTCGCGCGGTGCGGCCACCCGGAGGCCCGGGACCACCTGCAGGATGGACAGATCCCACATGCCGTTGTGGCTCGGCCCGTCGTCTCCGGTGATTCCGGCCCTGTCGAGGACGAAGGTCACCCCGAGCCGGTGCAGGGCCACATCCATCAGAACCTGGTCGAACGCGCGGTTGAGGAAGGTCGAGTAGATTGCCACCACCGGATGCGCCCCGCCGAGTGCCAGTCCCGCCGCCGAGGCGACGGCGTGCTGCTCGGCGATGCCGACGTCGTAGGTCCGCTCCGGGAAGGCGGCCTGGAAGGCGGCCAGCCCGGTCGGATGCAGCATCGCCGCGGTGATCGCAACGATGCGCGGGTTACCCGCACCGATGTCCACCAGTTCCGCCGAGAACGCCTCGGTCCACGACCGTCCGGAGGCACGCGTCCTCCGGCCGGTCGCGGGGTCGAACCGCCCCGGCGCGTGGAACCGCTCCACCGGGTCGTCTTCCGCCGGAGGGTATCCGTACCCCTTGGTCGTCACGCAGTGGACGAGGACCGGCCTGCCGAGCACGCGGGCCTGGCGCAGCGCCGCCTCGACCATCGCCTCGTCGTGCCCGTCGACCGGGCCGAGGTATTCCACGCCGAGTTCCTCGAACACCGGCCGGGGAGCCCCGACGCCGGACCGGCCGGGGGCGCCCTCGCGGAGACGGGCCAGGTGATCGGCGAGTCCACCGGCGGTGGGCGAGTAGGACCGGCCGTTGTCGTTCACCACGATGATCACGGGCCGGTCCCCGGCGCCGCCGATGTTGTTGAGCGCCTCCCAGGCCATGCCCCCGGTGAGCGCCCCGTCGCCCACCACCGCCACCACGCGGCGGTCCTCGCCGCTCAGCCGGTACGCCTTGGCCAGTCCGTCCGCGTAGCTCAGCGCGGTGGACGCGTGGGAGTTCTCGAGTACGTCGTGCTCGGACTCGGCGCGGCACGGGTAGCCGGACAGGCCACCCCTGCTCCGCAGCCGCCGCAGGTCCCGCCGTCCGGTCAGCATCTTGTGCACGTAGGCCTGATGGCCGGTGTCGAACAGCAGCCGGTCCCGGGGCGAGTCGAAGACCCTGTGGAGGGCGATGGTCAACTCGACGACACCCAGGTTGGAGCCGAGGTGGCCGCCGTCCCGGGCGACCGCGGCCACCAGTTCCGCCCGTATCTCGCCGGCCAGCCGCGTGAGATCTCCGGGCGACAGCCGCTTCAGGTCGTACGGCCCCGTGATCTGGTCCAGGACCCCGGATTCGTCAGCCATGGGCCGTCCCCCCGGCAGAGGCGGAGAAGACGATGACCGAACCCGGGCTCAGTCCCAGCCCGGGCCCCGTGAGAAGGCGGGGGGTCGAGATCAGCAGGTTGTAGTGGTTGGGGAAGTGACAGGCGTCGAACCCCAGCAGACGACCGATGGGACGGCCGTCGACCACGACGGTGTCGCCGACGTCGAGCACCCCCGCGGAGGTGATCTCGGTGAAGCCGAGGAAGCCCACCCGGTCGACGCGATCGCCCATGGCCGCCGCCTCGTCCGTCGTCACCAGCTCGTGGATCTCGCCACGACGTACGCACCTGCTCCCGAACGGCTCGAGCACCATGCCCCGGTCGTCCCGGTGATGCTTGAGGACCTTCACGAGCTCGCTCTGCACGGAGCGCTTGGCACCGGATTCGTCGTACAAGGAAGGCTCCTCAGGAGTGTTCTGATGCGAGTTCGTAGGCCGCCAGGACGAGTTCGAGCGCGGCCACGCCGTGCGGGTCGGCGCCTCCGGGGCCGCGGGCGGCCCTTGCGAAGTCGTCGAGAACGCCGGCGTACTCGTGGAAGAGCGAGCTCTTGAAGACCGAGTATCCGGCCAGCATGTCCGCGCGGCGCTCGCTGCCGTCGGCGTACCGGACGGTCACGTCCTTGAGCTCTCCGTGCGCGTAGGACCAGTCGAGCAGCACGGCCCCCGTCGCCCCCGACGGCGCGCGCAGTTCGACGGTCGCCCGCCTGTCGACGCCGCTCTCGTCGTAGGAGACGTCCGACCGGGTGACGCCGACGTCGCCGAGGAACAGCCTGACGAGGTCCAAGGCGTTCGGGCCGTTGTCCGCCAGGCACCCGCCTCCGCATCGGCCGGGGTCCAGGTACCAGCCGTCGTCGCCAACGTGCTCCTCGATCCGCTCGTAGTACCGCACGGTCACCGACTCGACGGCGGGAGCGCCCGCGTCGTCCCGGAGCAGTGCCAGCACGTTGCTGTTGTACCTGCGGTGGAAGGCCGTGAAGAGCGGAACGCCGGTCTTCGCGGAGAGCCGCTGCAGTTCCAGCGCGTCCTCGTGATCGGTCGCGATGGGCTTCTCGACACACACCGCCACTCCCGCCTCCAGGGCGGCACGGCAGATCGGCGCGTGGATGTCGTTCGGCACGTTGACGACGACCGCGTCGACACCACCGCGGCCGAGCATCGTCCGGTGATCCAGATGCCGCTCCACCTCGGGACCGAAGCCCGTCATCGCCTCCTCGCGGAGATCGCACACCGCCGTCAGCCGCATGTCCGTACGGCCGGGCAGGGCCGCCAGGTAGAACCGCGAGATCACACCCAGTCCGATGACGCCGATGCGCAGCTCCCTCACGCGTCCTCCCCCATCGGAGCCGGGGCCGTCGCTCCCGCCTCCCTGGCGACCCGGGCGAGCTCGTCGAGAAGCCAGCCGGGCAGCGGAACCCCGAGGCGAAGGTTCTCCCGCTCCGTCTCGGCTTCCAGCCAGCCCGGATAGCGGACGGGTGAGCCGTCGTCCGCGGGCGGGCACCGCACCAGGCTGCCGAACAAGTGCTCGGCGCCCGCCCGGAACTCGCCGGGCTCGCGCAGGACGTCCGGGGCGATGGCGATGGCGATCACTCCGATGTCGTCGTCGCGGCCGCTCGGCCCGCCGTCGCCGAGCAGCGCCTCGTCCGAGGGGCCCAGCCCCGCCCCGGCCAGCAGCGCCGCGAGGACCTCGACCATCAACCCGAGCCCGAACCCCTTGTAGGCGCCGGTCTCCGGCCGGCCGCCCAGCCACAGCAGATGGGCCTCACCACGGTCGAAGGCCGCCGGGTCGGTCACCGGATGTCCGTCGTCGTCCGCGAGCCACCCCTCGGGGATCCTCCCGCCCGCACGGGCGGCCGCCCGAACTCTGCCCGTGGGCACCACGGTCGTGCTCATGTCCAGGACGAAAGGGTGGCCGGGCAGCGCGGGAGCCGCGATGCTGTACGGGTTCGTGCCCAGCATGGCGACGCTCCCGCCGGGAGGTCGCGCGATGCGCTGCCGGCCACAGTTGGACGCCGCGATACCGATCATGCCGTGCCGGACGGCGCGGGCCGAGTGAAAACCGGCGAGGCCGAAATGCGTGCAGTTGCGCATGGAGACCATGCCGATGCCGTGGGAGCGGGCGCGCTCCACGGCGATGTCCATCGCCTCGCCGGCCGCCCACAGCCCGAGCGCCCGGTTCGCGTCCACCAGCACCGAGGCCCCACGGTCCGCGAGAACCTCCAGGTCCGCGTCGGGCTCGACCCGGGACTCGGCGAAAAGCGGGAGGTAGAGCTGTGTCAGGTTGCGCAGGCCGTGTGACGTGACGCCGGTGAGGTCGCCATGGCAGAGTGCCCGGGCGGCGACCACGGCCCGCTTGGCGGGGACGCCGCGGTGCTCGAAGACGCGCGCGACGAGGGTTGTCAGGGCCTCATAGGAGACTCGGGCGTTCCGCATCGGTTCATCGTTCCTTCCGGCTCCGTGCAAAACGAATGAGTATGCGCTCGACGCATTCCGCGAACTGCTCCAGCTCCTCGAAGCCGGCGTACTCCCCCGAGGCGTGCGCGTTGTTCCTGCCCAGCTCCCCCGGGCCGAGGACGACGGTGTGCACGCCGGGAACCTCCGCCATCCAGATGGCGTCGCAGGTGAACGCGGGCCTCTCCGGCGGCCACGAGGTGAGGCCGACCTCCCGTGACAGGAAGTCCTCGCCCCACGAATCGGTGCCGCGCAGGGCGGGAAGTCCCCGTTTCTCCCAGCGCAGCACGGTGATGTCCGGGGCGTCGGCCGCGGTCCTGCCGAACAGGGGGATGTGGGCGAATCTGCGGGAGAACTCCACGAGCCCCCGGCGAAGCTCTGTGGTCACCGCGTCCTCCCATCGGCGCGCGGTCACGGCCGAGCTGTAGGACAGGTTGATCAGCAGCTTGCCGGACCCGTACACCCTGTTGTGCCGGTGACCCGTGTGCAGCCCGGCGACGCAGACCGCGCCGTCACCCGCGTCGCGTCCCAGGCTCTCGGCGAGATGCTGCGCGAGGAAACCGAGCAGCACCGTCGCGTTGTGCCCCACCTCGGGTTCGTCGTCGACGGAGTCGGACCCGGCCACCGAGATACTCGCGGTCATCGCCGCCGTGGCGCGCGGCAGCACCCTCATCCCGGTCGGTTCGCAGAAGACGTTGAGCCTGCCGAAGTAGCCGGACGCGACGAGAGGCCTGGTACCGAACACTCCCATCGCCCCGCCCTCCTCGCCCGAGACGGCCTGCACCAGGACACCGACGTCCCGGCCCACGGACGGCTCGCGGGCGCACGCGCTCCGGATCCCCGCCAGGAGCGCCACGGCGGGCCCCTTGGCGTCGATGGCGCCTCGTCCTTCGACGCGGTCCCGCCCGAGGCGTACGGGAAGATCCCCGGAGACCGTGTCGATGTGCACGTTGAACATCACGACGCGCTCGGGGGGCAGTTCGGGGCCCAGCCGCAGGACGAGATTCGGCTGGGCGCCGAGGAACGCGGCGGGGTCGGCGCCGGCGGCCTCGCGGACCACGGCCGGCACGCCCTCCAGCGACAGCACGGCGGGATCCGCGGGCGCGTGGTGGGCGACCTCCATGCCGAACGCCGCAGCTGCCCTCGCGTACCGCACCTGGGCCTCGCGGATCCCGCAGCCCACGTCGCTCCCCGTCTCCAGGGGCCCCGCGGTCGGAAGCCGGAGCAGATCGAGCAGCAGCAGCCGGTCGCCGGCGGACAGACGACTCATCGCGGAGCGCCCCCCACCGGCCGCGCCACCTCGTTGCGGATCAGCTCTTCCAGACGGCGCGCGTAGGTCACGAAGGGACCGAGCCTTTCGTGCCCCGCGCCCGCCAGCCCCTCATGGGGCCGCACGCGCAGATGGGGCTCGACACTCCAGACACCGGAGTAGCCCCGGGCGACCAGCAGCCGGAGGCAGTCGGCGACGCGGCACTCGCCATCCCCGGGAAGCGTGTACACGGCGGCCGAGGCCGGCCCCCGGGCATCCTTGACGTGCACGTGAGCCACGTGGTCGACGATCTGCCGGAGCAGTTCGTAACCGTCGTACTCGTACTCCACTCCGTTTCCCATGTCGAAGAGCAGCCGCAGCGCCGGACCGCCGACCGTCTCCAGCATCTGGAGCATCCGCGAGCCGTCCCGTCCGGCCCAGCCCGCGCAGTTCTCGTGCAGGAGCACGAGTCCCGACTGCTCGGCCTCCGCGGCCAGGATCCGCAGCCGCCTGAGCGCCTCGTCACGCCAGTCGGCGTCGTCCAGGCCGTCGTTGGGGTAGGACATGATCCGCACGTAGCGGGTGCCCACTTGCCCGCATCTGCGGGCCAGCGTCCTGAGCTCGGTCAGGTCGGCCTCCAGGTCTCCCGTGATGGGGCGCCCCCAGTTGGCGATCCGGGAGTCCAGGCACACCGTCGACATCCGCGCGTCCGACAGGGCCTCTGCCACCCGCTCGAAGTGGCGGTCGGACAGGTCGGCCAAGGGGATTCCGTCGACGGTGCGCAGTTCGATGGTGTGCCAGCCGACCAGCTCCAGCGCCCTGATCTGTTCCAGGAGCGTCGATCCGGCCTCGTCTCCGATTCCGCTCAGCCGGATACCCTCGACGGGGGCAGGCGCTTCACGCATTGCTCGGCACCACCTTGAACGTGGGCAACCCGTTCGGAGGTCCGCCGAAGCCCGATTCGCGGCAGATGGCCTTGGCGTCGTCGAGCAGCCGCACCACTCTCAGGTTGAGCGCGAAGTCGCGGTCGGTGTCGTCCTTCTCGGCGAACCGCCGGTACACCCGCAGGATGAACTCGGTGAGCGAGTCGTCCACGAAATGGTTCTCGGCGACTCCCGCCGGCGTCGTGATCACGGTGCAGGCGAACGGGTCGTTCTCGCTGGCGGGGTAGTGGCCGACGAATCTGCCTTCGGTGAACTGGAGGGTCAGCCGGCGTTCCCGGACGAGCGCGGTGAGGTTCGAGAAGATCCGGGTGCGCGCCGCCGCGTGGCGGAGCGTCAGACGCCCCGCGCCCATCGCCGGGACCACCGCCTGATCCACCCGCATGTCGCTCCAGGCGGCGGCGACCACCTCCGCGTCTCCGGCGAGCGAGAGGGCCACTCCGACGGAGTGCGGCGGCTCGACGTCGAAGACCGTGAGGTTCTCGGCGCTCCGCAGGGTCCGCTGGAACCGCGGCTTGCGCTGGGCGAACGACATCGTCCGCAGTTCGCCGAGCCTGCCCGACTCGATCAGGTCACGGGCCCGCCTGGTGAGTTCGCTGTCCAGCCAGGGAGCGACCACGATGATCTCCAGGCCCAGCGTCGTGCGCAGTTCGGCGATCGACTGCGCCGCGGCGGCGTCACCGGCGAGGGGCTTTTCGATGAGCAGCCGCCGGAAGCCGAGTTCCGCGAGCCGGCGAACCGTGTCCGCCCGCTGCTGGGGCGGGGTGCAGACATGCACGACCGTGCGTGCCGGATCGATCAGGTCGGGCGCGTGTTCCAGCACGCGGATCACTTTGACGCCGGGCGGCACGGCGGCCGCGTCACCGCGAACGTCCCACCCCAGCGGGGGTTCCGGCGAGAACAGGGATCGGTGCAGCGGATCGGATTTCAACCGGTGCAGCACGGGCCAGTGCAGGCCGATGCCGGAACGGCCCATGCCGATGATCAGCGTATGCAACAAGGGATTCGTCCCAGTTCAGTGGTCGCGGTAGGCGACACGGTGGGCCATCTCGATCAGTTCCTCGCGCCATTCCCGGTCGAGCGGCGCCTCGCGGATCACGGCGCAGGCGTCGTCGACGAGTTCCTGGATGAGCCGTTCGACGTCGTCGACGACTCCGCACTCGCGCAGCAGGGTGTGCAGCCGCTCCGCGGCGTCGTGCTCCCGGGCGGGCGCCCCGACCAGCTTCCGCACCCGGTCGTCCTTCTCCGCGGCCAGCGCGAGCAGGAGCGTCATCTTGTGCCGCGCGGCGTCCAGACCCGTCGGCTTACCGGTGATCCCGCTGTCGCCGGTGACGTCGATGAGGTCGTCCCTGAGCTGGAAGGCCTCGCCCACCAGGGCGCCGTACCGCTGGAAGACCCCGTTCAGGTCGGTGCGGCCGGCGACGGCGGCGCCCAGGGTGAGAGGGCGGTGGATGGTGTAGTGCCCGGACTTGCAGACGGCGATCCAGCGTGCCGTCTGCACGTCCATCAGGGCCTCCGCCGCGGCCAGCACATCGAGGAACTGACCGACGATCATCTCGGTGCGCAGCTCGGTCCAGATCTGCCGGGCGGCGGGAGGCAGCTGCGCCGCCAGGCCGTCCGCGTAGACGTGCGCGAGGTCACCCGCCAGGATCGCGACGCCCTCGCCGTACCTGCGCGGCTCGCCGAGCATGCCTCTGCGCAGGTGGTCGCCGGCGTAGGTGCTGTGGACGGTCTCGACCCCCCGCCGCACGGCGGAGTCGTCCAGCACGTCGTCGTGGATCAGCGCGAACACGTGCAGCAACTCCAGGGCCGCCGCGGCACGCACGACGTCGTCACCGCTCCCGGGATCGCCGCCGGCCGACAGATAGCCCGTCACGCAGAAAGCGGGGCGCAGGCGCTTTCCGCCGGCGTCCACGACGCGCCGCACGGACGCCACCAGCTCTGCGGGTCTTCCGCCTGCCGCGGTCCACTTCTCCGTCTCCAGATCCAGCAGCCGGTGGATCCGGTCCTCCGCGTCCGCGACAAGCCGTCGCCGTATCTCGGCCGCCTCGGTTCCGGCCGGGGGGCTCGTGGTCGACAGGGGCATGACATGCCTTTCTCGGAGGTGAGTACGGGCTCAAATCCTGTCCGGTGCGTCTCTTGCGCCCGCCGCGTCCGTGCCTGCGGGTCATGCCTCGCCGAGTCGTCGCTCTCCGCACGCCGGACGCCGTCGCGCGGACGGCCCCACCGCGGCGGGATCCGGCGCCCTCCTACTCTTCGGGGACGCGCGCCGCCCGGCCGGCGGACAACTGGGCGGGTGGCTTGAAGACCACGTCCTCGACGGTGGTCCGTGCCGTCTCGATCTCCAGGTAGCCCAGTCGCCCCAGCCGCCCCAGCAGCTCCTCCACCAGGACCTCGGGTGCGCTCGCACCGGAGCTCACCCCCACGGTGCGGACTCCATCCAGCCAGCCCTCGTCCAGCGCGCCGGCCTCCGGCACCAGGTAGGCGGGGACGCCGAGGCTACGCGCGACCTCCACCATCCTCAGGGAGTTGCTGGAGTTCCGGGAGCCGACGACCAGCACCAGGTCGCTCCGCGCCGCCACGGCCTTCACCGCGTCCTGACGGTTCTGGCTCGCGTAGCAGATGTCTCCGGTGCCGGGCGCCACGATCGACGGGTACCTGCGGCGCAGCGCCTGGACGATGTCCTCGGTCTCGTCGACGGACAGCGTCGTCTGGGTCAGGAAAGCGAGCGGAGCGGTGTCGGGCAGTTCCAGGTGGGCGACGTCCTCGGCCTTCTCCACGATGGTGATCGCGTTGGGAGCCTCCCCGTAGGTCCCCTCCACCTCCTCGTGTTCCCGGTGCCCGATGAGCACGATGGAGCGACCGGCGTCGGCGAACCGGCGGGCCTCCTGGTGCACCTTGGTGACAAGCGGGCAGGTCGCGTCGATGACGTCGAGTCGCCTGGCCTCCGCGTTGCGCCGCACCTGCGGCGCCACGCCGTGCGCGGAGAAGATGCACACCGCGCCTTCGGGGACCTCGTCCTCGGAGTCGACGAACACGACTCCCCGCCGGCTCAGTTCGGCCACTACCCGGTGATTGTGAACGATTTCCTTCCGCACATGGACAGGCGGCCCATGAATACGGAGCGCTTCTTCCACAATGGTGATCGCCCGCCGTACCCCTGCGCAGAACCCGCGCGGCTCGGCGAGTATCACCTTTTTCGCGACGCCGGCTTTGTCAGCCGAACTCGCCTCGTGCTCCACCCTGCCCGTCCCCCGAATTCGCGTGGCCGATACGGCGCATGAAAAGAACACCCCGGTGGAGATGTCCCCCTCAGACTGCATACGGCATTCGGCCCGGTCAACCGAGGGGATCACGGATAGCAGATGAATGGCCCGCCGGCGAAACAGCCCTGCTACGGCCTGCTATGCCCACCCCGATATTGCCATGCCACTGCTATTGATCGCGCAGGGGGCGCTGCATAGCTTGGGCCGCGGATTCAGCTATCGGTTTCTCCAGCGCACGGGCGACTCGGTGGGGGTGTTCATTGAGCGGCAGAGATGTCCTCTCCGGCGGTACCGTGAAAGTGCCGTTCTTCGACCAGGCCGAGACGTTCAGGAAGGCCTGGCCGGCGATCAGCGGGCATGTGGAGGATGTGTTCGACCGCGGGAAGTTCTCCCACGGCCGGAAGGTCTCCGAACTCGAGAAGGCCGTCGCCGGGTACACCGGAGCCCGGCACGCGATCGCGGTCAACAGCGGGACCGACGCGCTCGTTCTCCTGCTTCGTGCGGCCGGGATAGCGCCGGGTGACGAGGTCGTCGTCCCCGCGTTCAGTTTCGCGGCCTCGGCGACGTCGGTCGCGCTGGCCAGGGCACGACCGGTCTTCGCCGACATCGAGCCGGAGAGCTACGCCCTCGACGCCGCCTCGGCCGCGTCCGTGATCAGCGAGCGGACCCGGGCGGTGATGCCGGTCCACCTGTTCACCCAGATGGCGGACATGGACGCCCTTCGCGTCCTGGCCGCGGATCACGGCCTCCTGGTCGTCGAGGACAGCGCCGAAGCCATCGGCATGCGATGGAACGGTGTCCACGCGGGGTTACTCGGGGCCGGCGGCGTCCTGTCCTTCTTCCCCACCAAGACCCTCGGGGCCCTGGGCGACGCGGGAATGATACTCACCGACGACGACGAGATCGCCCGCCTCGCCGGGATCCTGCGCCACCACGGCCGGATGGGCAAGACGATCGATCACATCGCCGGCATCTCCAACCTCTCCGGTGTCTCGGGCACCAACAGCAAGATGGACGACATCCAGGCGGCCGTGCTCCTGGCCAAGCTCGCCGGGCTGGACGCGCAGATCGAGCGGCGGGCCCGGTTGGCGGCCGCCTACACCGAGCGCCTGCGTGACGTGCCGGGCGTGACCCGCCTTCCGACGATCGTGGAGCGGACGTCGGACACGAACCCCGTCTTCTACGTGTACGTCGTCGAGGCCGACCGGAGAGACGACCTCGTGCGGCACCTGACCGACCGGGGCATCGGCACCGAGGTCTACTACCCGATCCCCCTGCACCTGCAGCCGTGCTTCTCCGCCCTGGGGCACTCCCCCGGCGACTTCCCCCACGCCGAGCGGGCGTGCGAACGGACGGTGGGGCTGCCCTTCTACCCGGATCTGCCGGAGTCCGCCGTCGACATGGTCTGCGACGCCGTACGCGAGTTCTACACGGGGAGGACCGGATGATCCCCTTCTTTCCCCCGGACCTGTTCGAGACGGACCGGGAGGTGATGCTGAAGATCCTCTACGAACTGGGCACCTCACCGGAGCAGAGGTTCATCCTCGGCGAGTCGACCGCCATGCTGGAACAGGAGATCGCCGACCTGACCGGCGCACGCCACGTCATCGCGTGCGGGAGCGGCACCGGCGCGCTCACCCTCGCTGTGCACGCCGCCGGCGTCGGTCCAGGAGACGAGGTCGTCGTGCCCGCGTTCTGCTGCCAGCCGGTCGCGAGCACGGTGGCGAACCTGGGCGGCACGGTCGTGTTCGCCGACGTCGACCCGCTGACCATGGTGATGGATCCGGATCACGCCGAGAGCCTCATCACTTCGCGCACCCGTGCGATCATGCCGGCTCACGTTTTCTCGATCATGGCGGACATGCCGCGCTACCGGCGGATGGCCGAACGTCACGGCGTCGCCCTCATCGAGGACGCCGCCGTCGCGCAGGGCGCCGTTCTGGACGGGCGCCAGGCGGGTCGCTGGGGGCACCTCGGAGTCGTCTCGTTCTTCCAGGTCAAGGCGTTCGGCACGGCGGGGGAAGGCGGCATGGTCTTCACCGACGATCCGGACCTCGCCACGATCGTGCGGCAGCTGCGCAACCACGGCCAGGACGGGAAGCATCGCTTCCTTCACCACCGCATCGGATACAACAGCAGGTTCGACGAGGTCCTCGCACGCTTCCAGTTGCACCGGCTGCCGGGCTTCGCCGAACGGCTCGAACGGCGCGCGCGGATAGCCGACTACTATTCCGAACGCTTCTCCGGATTCACTGACAGGGGACTCGTCCCGCCGCCCAAAGGCCGCAACGGCCGGTGCTACTACGTGTACTCGCTCCTGGTCGAGCGGCGGGAGGACCTGCGGGCCTACCTCACCGAGCGCCAGATCGGCACCCACATCTACTATCCCGTGCCCCTTCCCCTGCAACCGGCCTTCTCGGCCTTCGCCGCGCCCGGCGATTCCTGGCCGAACGCCTCTCTGGTGAGTGCCCGCAATCTCGCGATTCCGATCTGGCCTCACCTGACCGACGAGCAAGTGGAATACATAGCCGACTCCGTCTGCGAGTTCTTCGAATGAATGATGTGAGTGTCTCGGAGGGCGTCGCCTACGTCTACGACTCCGAATGGCAGCTTGAGACCAGGCGGCTGCTTGCGAACCAGGTCATCTGGGACGCCGGGACCATCGACCATCTCGAACGGCTCGGCGTACGGGACGGCTGGCGCTGTCTGGAGGTCGGGGCCGGCTGCGGCTCGATCGCCGGATGGCTGGCGGACCGCAGCGGGCCCGGCGGCCGGGTGGTGGCGGCGGACCTCAGCACCGAACGTCTCGGATGGTTGGCCGAGCGCGGCGTCGAGGTGTGGCGCCACGACGTACGCTCTGATCCCCTGCCGGCGGAGGCGTTCGACCTGATCCATGCCCGGATGCTGCTGCAGCACCTGGGAGAGGGCAGGGACGCGGTGGTACGTCGGCTCGCGGGGGCACTACGCCCCGGGGGGTTCCTCTACGTCGAGGACACCGATCCCAGCCCGGTCTTCCGCGGCACGACCGACCAGGACGCGCTGTCGGCGGTCAAGGCCGCGGGCTACCAGATCATGCGGGAGGCGGGGTTCGACGACCGCGGCGGCCAATCCGACATCGAGACGCTGTTGCGGTGCGGCTTCTCCGACATCGTGGCCGACGGCCGGGTGGCGGTGATCAGGGGTGGCAGCGCGGAGGCCGAGAACTACCTGCTCTGGCTCGACTACCTGGCGCCCAGGATGAGGGCGGCGGGGCTGGTCGGCGACGCCGGGATCGCGGCCGCCCGGAGGCTTCTGCAGGACCCGGACCACCGCTGGCTGAGCCAGGTGATGCTGTCGGTCGTGGGACGGAAGGGCGGTCGCGCCGATGACGGCCACTGAGCCCGTCAGCGGCGGGGTCGGAGCGTACGCGCGCCTGGCGAAGCTGGCCTTCTTCGACTTCTACCTGTCGGCCCTGGTGGTCTGGACGCTGCTCGGCCCGCACAGCCGCCTGACCACCCGCGGCCTGTTGGTACTCTCGTCGCTCACCCTGGCGTGGGTCATGATCGTCGCCGCGACCGTGGCCTTCGACGACGTCACGGGCTTCCGGGACGGCAGCGACCGGCGCAACTACGCGCCGGACCAGGTCGCGCTCCGGTCCCTCAGGCGCAAGCCGCTGCTGGTCGGAGAGATCAGCGTGGCGGCGGCCGTCAGATTCGGATACCTGACGACGCTGGGAGCGGTGGTCCTGCTGGCCGCCGCCTACGCGATCGCGCCGTACCGGCCCGGCTACGTCGTCGGCCTCATGGTGGTGGTGGTCGCCGTGAGCGTCCAGTACTCCTACGGCCTGCGGCTCAGCTACCGGCGCGCACAGGAGCTCGTCCTGTTTCTCAGCCCGGCCCTCACGGTCGTCATCCCGACGGCGCTGCTCACCGGACGGCTGGAAAGCCGCACCCTCGTGGAGGCGGTGCTCTTCGGCCTGTGGAGCCTTCTCATCTCCGTCTACTCCAACCTGAACGACATCGAGGGTGACCGGCTCGCTGGACGGAAGAACGTGGCGACCACCGCCTCACCCGAGGGTTACCGCGTGTTCCTCGTCGTGCTCACCGCGGCCGAACTCGCGGTGATCGTGTACGGCGCCATGCGTGTGCCCGTCCTCGCGGTGGCGCTCGCGCCCTCGGCGGCCGTGCGAGGGAGACAGCTGTACGGGTGGATCACCGCGTCGGACGCCCTCACGGCCCGCAAGCTCGGGATCAACGCCCTGCGGCTCGGTGTGGCGGGGCTGTGCGTCGCGAACCTGCTCACTGTCGGTTGATCCCATCCCGTCGACGCGCGGCAGAGAGGTGTCATGCCCAGGAAGCGCAAGAACCCCAGGAACCTCGGCCTGCTTTTCGAGGCCCATCGCGGAGCGACCGCTCCGGTCTTCGAGCTCAGCAGGCCCTTCGACCTGCACCCCGAGGGAGGGACGACCTACCGCGTCGGCCGGCTGGCCGATCTCGTGGAGCGGACCTCGGCCGCGTTGCACGCCGCCGGAGTGCGGGCCTCGGACAGGGTGGCGATCTGCAAGGCCAACCACTTCGATGTGGTGCTCCTCGCCGCGGCGGCCGCCCGGATCGGCGCGCTGCCCGCGATGATCTCCGACACCGTGCCGCCGGAGGCGCTGCGGACCCTGCTCGGGCGACTGGAAGCCAAGGTGCTGGTCGTGGGCGACCAGGTGCTCGCCGGCGCGACCCGTGAGGGCGTCGCACTCGACGACGGCGTCCGCCTGCTGACCGTGGGTTCCGGCGACGCGCCGGCGGGCGCCCCGCCCAGGCTCGCCGACCTCATGGACGGTCCCGTCCCCCCGGCCCGGCCGGTGGCGGACGACGAACCGATGATCTGCACCCACACCTCCGGGACGACGGGTGTGCCCAAGCTGGTCGTCCACTCCGCGAACACGCTCGGCGGCGTGATCACCAGACTCGAGACGATGCGCATCCCCTACCTGTCGACCCGGCCCGACGACACGATCGCCGCCTGCATCGCGTTCGTCCACGGCCGCAGCGCCGTCTGGGCCTTCGCGCAGCTCGGCCTGCCGCCGGCGAAGGCCGTCGTGCTCGCCGACTCCGACCCCGACAGCGTGATCGCCACCCTGCGCGAGCACCCGCCGACCACGCTGGAGGCCTGTCCCAACATCTTCCAGCGCTGGGAGGCGCTGCCCCGCGAGCACCCGGAGCTGTTCTCCCGGATCCGCGCATACCTCAACACGTTCGACCTCGTCCACCCGCGGACCGTACGGAGCTTCCTCAACGCCTCGCCGCGACGTGGCGTGGTCTGGGGGCAGAGCTGGGGGCAGAGTGAGACCGGCCCGGTGACCCTCGGGATCTACACCAGGCGCTCGGTGCGCAGGTCCGGCGTCAGCGCGGTGACCAGCGACGTGGGGCGCCCCATTCCCCTGGTCACCAAGGTGCGGGTGGTGGATCCGAAGACGCGGCGCCCGGTCCGGCGCGGGCAACAGGGCATCGTGCTCGTCCGCACGAAGGGACGCTGCCTCACCTATCTGGGCGAGGCGGACCGGCACGCGGAGAAGAACTGGGACGGGTACTGGAACACCGGTGACATCGGCGTCCACACCCGGATGGGGAAAATCATCCTGATCGACCGCGAGGTCGACTCGCTGCCGAACATGAGCGGCATCGAGGTCGAGAGCCTGCTCCTCGACCGGCTTCCGCAGGCGACCGAGGTGATCGTGCTCGGGGTCCCCGGGCGCGAACCGGTGCCGATCATCAGCACGGTCTCGGGGGAACTGGATCCCGGCACCTGGGCCCGGGTCACCGGGGACCTGCCGCCGATGGAGCAACCCAAGGTGATCGCGTGGGAGGAATTCCCACGCACCGGGACGTGGAAGGTCCGGCGTCCGGAGCTGAGACGGCGGCTGCTCCACAGCTCGGAGACGTTCGGCACGGGCGCCTGGACCTGAGGGACACCGGCCCTCTCAGCATCGCGGGAAGGAGTGGTTCGACGATGTCCGCTCTGCGTTTTCCGGACGTCTCGGCGATAGATCTGTCGGACGTCGGCTTCTGGAAGCTGCCGTACGAGGAACGCGACGCGGCCTTCGCGTTGCTTCGCGAGCAGGACGATCCGGTGTTCTTCAAGGAGCTGCGGTTCCCGCTGCTGAAGAGCGGGGAGGGCTACTACGCGCTCACGCGGCACGCCGACGTCGTCGAGGCGAGCAGAACCCCCGAGGTCTTCAGCAACGAGCCCTGCGCCAACACGATCGTCGACATGCCGGGATACATGGCGCGGTACTTCGGCTCGATGATCAACATGGACGACCCCAGGCACGCGCGGCTCCGGCGCATCGTGTCGCGGAGTTTCACCCCCCGCAAGCTCGCCGAGCTGGACGGCTACATCTCGGACACGGCACGGGAGATCGTGGAGCGCGTCGAGGGAGACGGGTGCCGTGATTTCGTGACGCAGGTGGCGGCGCGGTTGCCGGTTCGCGTGATCTGCCGGCTGATGGGGATCGCCGAGGACCGGCACGAGGAGATTCTCGCCCAGACGAACATCATCCTCGCCGGATACGATCCCGAGTACCTGGGCGGCCCGGTGGATCTCTCGCTGCTCTCGACGGTCCGCATGCTGGGCCGCTGGTACGTGGCCGGCAGGCGGTTGCACCGGCTCGCGTCGGACCTCGGCCGGCGGCGCCGCAAGGCGCCGACCGGCGACCTCACGTCGCTGCTGGTCCACGCCAACATCGACGGAGAGCGCCTGACCAGCCAGGAACTGGGTTCCTTCTTCATCCTGCTCGTCGTGGCCGGCGCCGAGACCACCAGGACCGCGATCGCTCACGGGCTGAAACTCCTCACCGACCACCCGGACCAGCGGAAGCTGCTCCTGTCGGATTTCGACCGGTACATCTCCGGCGCCGTGGAGGAGATCATCCGCTATTCGTCACCGGTCATCCAGTTCCGCCGTACCGTGACCCGGGATCACGTGATGAACGGACACCGGTTCCGCAAGGGGGACAAGGTGCTCCTCTTCTATCCCTCGGCCAACAGGGACGCCGAGGTGTTCGAGAATCCCGACAGGTTCGACATCACGCGAACCCCCAATCCGCACGTGGGTTTCGGAGGGCACGGGCCGCACTACTGCCTGGGGACCAACCTGGCGAAGCAGGAGATCAAGGTGATGCTCCGTGAGCTTCTGCGCCGGTACCCGGACATCCGCAGTGTGGGTGAGCCCGACCGGCTCTGGTCGAACTTCGTGAACGGCGTCAAGCACCTGAGTTTCGAGATCTCCTGATGGAGCGGCGGGGAGGCGGTCAAGCGTTGACCGGCAGGCTAATGGGCGAGCGGGCGATCGTCCTCGGTGGTGGCATCGCGGGGCTGTGCGCCGCCCACGTGCTCTCACGGTTCTTCGGCGAGGTGACGCTCGTGGAGCGGGACAGGTATCCGGACGGCCCGGTCTGGCGTCGCGGCGTTCCGCACGGCGGCCACGCGCACAACCTGTTCCAGTCGGGGCTGGCGGCCCTGGAGCGGTTGTACCCCGGCATCGAGCGGGAACTCGTGGCCCAGGGAATGCGGCGGGTCCGGATGCCCGAGGACGTCCTGCTCCTCACCCCGGGCGGATGGATGCCCCGTTTCCGGGGTCGTCACGTGATGCTGGCGGGGAGCAGGGCGCTGCTCGACTGGGTGGTGCGGACACGTCTGGAGCAGGCGGGCCGGGTGCGCATCCGTGAGGCCGCCGAGGCGACGGGCCTGTGCGCGGAAGACGGCAGGACGACCGGAGTGCTCGTCCGGGAACGGAACGCGGAGAACGACAGCTGGGGCGAGCCCGCCCAGATGCCCGCCGATCTCGTCGTCGACGCCACCGGGCGTCACTCACGAGCCCCGAAGTGGCTCGAAAGACTGGGATGCGGCGCCCCGGAGGAGACCGTCATCGATTCCAGGACGGTCTACGCGACCTGTGTCTTCGAACGGCCGGAACTCCACGACGGCGGCTGGGAAAGCGTACTCATCCAGGCGACCGGCGACTCCCCCCAGGCGGGAATCCTGATCCCGCTCGAGAACGGCAGGTGGCTCGTCTCCCTGGCGCTGGTGGGCGGGCGCCCGGCCCCCGCGGACGTCGAGGAGTTTCGCGCGGCCGCGGCGACTCTGCGCAGCCCCGTCATCTCGGACGCCGTCAAGGGCGCGGAGCCGCTCACACCGGTGAGCTCCTACGGGGTCACGGAGAACAGACGGCGGCGTTTCGACACCATGCCCCGTCTGCCCCGGCGCTTCGTCCCCCTCGGGGACTCCGCGGGATACCTCAATCCCTCCTACAGCCAGGGTGTCTCCGTGGCGGTCCGCACCGCGCTGGCCCTGGAGACGGCGCTGAGCGAGGAGCGGTCGATCGACGAGGCGGTGACCTCCCTGCGCCGGAAGGCGGCCGAGATCTTCGAGCCGGCGTGGAAGATGTCGGTCGGCTCCGATCTCAGGTGGCTGGGGCCCATGAAGCTGCCGCTGCGTAACCGCCTGCTCGCGTGGTACATGCAGCGACTGCTGGAGGTCGCCGCGAGGGACAGGCGGACGGCGCTGGCGTTGCTGGACGCCCTGCACATGACCGGTCCGGGATCCGCGCTCTTCCGACCGCTCGTCGCCTTCGCCGTGCTGCGCGGCGGGCGGGGCGACGACCTCGTCCCTCCGGAAAGACGATGAGCCCTTCTCCCGCGCCGAACGGATGACATCTGCGGCCTCCGAGGAGGATCGCCGTACAAGCCAGGAGGACAGCATGACTGACCATGCCGAACTGCTCGATCGCGCGCGGCGCATGGTGCCGGCCCTCAGGGAGCGTGCCACCGAGGCCGAACAGCGGCGCGAACTACCCGAGGAGACCCTGAAGGAACTGCTGGCCGCGGAGTTCCACCGAATCTTGTTGCCGCGGCGGTACGGCGGCTGTGAACTGGGCCTGGAGACCGCTTTCGCGGTGAGCCGCGAACTGGCCCACGGCTGCACGTCCACCGCCTGGGTCTCGACGATCTACACGATCCACAACTGGATGATCGCGATGCTGCCGGAGAGGGCGCAGGACGAGGTCTTCGGCGCGGGCGACCCGGTGCTGCCGGCTGGCACACTGGCTCCGACGGGCACCGCGAGACAGGTGGACGGCGGTTACGTGCTGAACGGACGCTGGCGCTGGGGCAGCGGGATCCAGCACGGCACGCACGCGCTCGTCGCGGCCCAGATCGAGATCGGTGTGGACGTCATCGAGCGGCGGATGTTCCTCGTGGACGCGGCCGACCTGGTGGTCCACGACGTGTGGTTCACCAGCGGCATGTGCGCCACCGGCAGCAACGACATCGAAGCGCGGCAGCTGTTCGTACCCGACTGGCGGACGATGCCGACGGCCGGGCTGCTGAGCGGCGAGACGGCGGGGACGGAGCTGCACGACCTGCCCGCCTACCGGATGCCGGCGATCCCGGCGGTCGCGCTCTCGGCCGCGGGCCCCTCCCTGGGTACGGCCGAGGGAATGCTGGCCTCGTTCGAGGAACTCATGCGCAATCGGCGCCTCGCCTACAGCGGAGCACGCTACGCCGAGGCCGTCGGGGCGCAGCTGCGGCTCGGCCGGGCTACCGCCGAGCTCCAGGCCGCCCGTCTGCTGTTCGACGAGACCGTGCGCTGGGTGGACTCGACGTACGGGCGTG
The DNA here is from genome assembly GCF_008728085.1 of Microbispora cellulosiformans. Taxonomy (NCBI): domain Bacteria; kingdom Bacillati; phylum Actinomycetota; class Actinomycetes; order Streptosporangiales; family Streptosporangiaceae; genus Microbispora; species Microbispora cellulosiformans. The sequence goes on from NZ_VYTZ01000025.1 coordinate 19,896, forward strand.
GAGCCTCGCTCGACCTGGACGGGCGGGCCCGCTGCCGCCTCATCGCCGCCCACGTCACGGACGCGGCCGCCTCCGTGGTGAACCTCCTCGTCGAGGCGGCGGGGGCGAGCTCCCAGTTCCTCCACTCTCCCTTCCAGCGAGCCCAGCGGGACGTCAACACGATCAAGAGCCACATCGTCTGCGACGTCGACGGGGCCCGCGAACTGTTCGGGAAGGTCCGGATGGGACAGCCGCTCGCACCGGGAACCCTGGTCTAGGTGTACTCCACGATCAGACCGCGCGGGTGCGGAGCTCAGGGCCTTCGGGGAGGCTGGACGGTTCCAAAGCCTGAGACGTCTTCCAGTTCTCGCGCGATTCTCAGAAGCAGACCTTCGCGGCCGTGCGCTGCGACGATCTGCAGACCGACCGGTGTCCCGTCGGCCGCCAGCCCCGCGGGAGCGCTGAGGGCCGGATGTCCGGACAGATTGAACGCCCACGTCAAGGCCACGGCGAAGGCGTCGCCCGGCCCTTCGTGGCCGTGCGGAGCGATCGGTGTGGTCGGTGTGCACAGGAGGTCGGCGAAGCGGAAGACTTCCGCCAAGGCGTCATCGTTCGTCTGCCGCGCAGGATGCCGCCTGCCGTTCGACGCGGCCCTCCAGGCGGGCTCCGGGTCGGCGAGCACCACGGGGTGATCACACCAATCGATCACACGGGCGACACGGAGGCGTTCGGCGGCCGCACGTGCGATGCCGGCCTGCTCGGGATCGACGGTGGCGAACCCGAGCGTGCTCGACCACGCCGCCCGGACGGGGCCATGGCCGTTCTCCAACTCCGAGCCGTTCAGCACGGACGCATGCAGCAAGGCGTCGCGAGAGGTGCGGACGATCGCCCCGTCAACGGCGAGCGCCTTCGTGTGGTTGGTGGGTTTGAGCCCGATGGCCCCGCACCACGCCGCCGGGATGCGCAGGGAACCCGCCCCGTCGCTGCCCGTGGCCAGGGGGACGACGCCACTCGCCACGGCGGCTCCGGAACCCGCGGACGATCCGCCCGGAGTCCGGTCGAGACGCCAGGGGTTGAGGGTGAGGCCGCGGTCGGTGATCCCCCAGGTCTGCCAGTCCCGGGTGGGCAGCGGCACCGAGGTCAGTCCGAGGACGACACACCCCGCGTGGCGCAGCCGGCGTGTCTGCGGTGCTTCGCCGCGCTGCCATGCCTTGACCCCGATAGGGACGCCGGCCATGCGGAGGCGGTCTCCCCGAGCGACCGCGCGATCCACTTCTCGGGCGGACTCCATCGCCCGCTCGGGCCAAACCTCCTGGAAGGCTCGCAGGCATCCGTCCACCTCGGTGAGCTGGTCGAGCGCGGCGCCGACGACTTCGACCGCCGACGCCTCCCGCCGCGTCACGAGATCCGCGATGGCTGTGGCGTCGAGGTCCGGGAAGGACGTCATCCGCCGCCACCCTGGGCTCCGCCCTCTGACGCGCCCTCCGCGCCGAGCAGATCACGCGGGGACTCGAGCAGTCCCTTGAGAGCGCCGAGAAACTGGATCACCTCCCGGCCGTTGACTCGCCGATGGTCGTAACTGATTCCCACGTCGACGACGCTTCGGTGACCGACCTCGCCGCTCGCGTCGAGATGGAGCTCACGACGGATGCCGGGAAGCGACAGGGCGCAGGTCTGGCCGGGGAACACCAGCGGCTGCGCGACGACCACGTCCGGGTCGGTGTGGAGAGTGACGGTGATGTTGCCCCCTTGCAGGTCTCCCTCACTGAACTGGCCGTGCAGCGCCGTGTCGCGGTACGCGGTGACAGCCTCGATGATCTGCGCGATGGTCAGTCCGTCGGCGTCCTTGACGACCGGGATGTACAGCCCCTTGCCGACGTCGACGGTGACCCCGACGCATGCGCCGGCGGCTTCGGCCAATGTCCCCTCGCCGACGTCGGAGGCGAAGAACAGCGGGAAGTCGCGGTGCAGGGCAGCGATGGCCGTGATCACGAACTCGGGCAGCCCGACCAGGCAGCGCATCCGCCTGGTGAGCGTCCGCGCCTCGGCGAGGACCGCGTCGACCGTCACACGCATCGCGGTGAAGGCGGTCGGGATGGTGCTGTGCGACGTCGTGACGGTCCGGGCCACAGCCGCCTGCACAGGGCTCCGCGCGTGCAGGCGCGTCCCCTGTCCGGTCGTCGCGAGCTTCCGGACGTCGGCCTCCCGGACCAGCTTCTTGCCCAGGCCACGCACCTGTTCGGGGGTGACCTTGAGCTGCTCCATGAGCACACGGGCCGGTTCCGTGACGATCGGCTCGGCCTCCGCGGGCAGCGGTACGTCGTCCCCCGGCGTCGCCGGGCGCAGGGCCGATTCCGGCTCTCCGTGCCGGGGACCGGGGTCCGGCACGCCCGGCGGCAGGATCCGGCCGATCACGGTGCCGGGGGAAAGCCGCGTTCCCGCGGGAAGCGCCTGCCGGAGCGCTCCCGCCTGTCCGGCGACCAGTTCGTCGACCGCCTTCGATGTCTCGATACTCGCCACAGGCTCGTCCGCCTCGACGTTCGCCCCGTCGTCGGCGAGCCATTCCAGGAGCAGGTACGTGCTGTCGTTGTTGTTCAACTTCGGAATCGTGATGTCACTCACGAAGCGCCTCCATGACCGCAAGCTCTATACGCCTTCCGCTGATGAGCATTCGCTCCTCCAAATGAGCGGCGGAGGGGATGACGCTGTCATCCGAATGTATGGTGACGACCGGCCGGCGGAGACTGTTCCACGCCCGCCGGTGGAGCAGGTTCGCGATTTCGGCTCCCCAGGTGCCGCCGGCCGTGCTCTCTTCCGCGACGAACACCGTGGTGGCGTCGCCGACGGCCGACAGCAGAGCATCGGCGTCAAGCGGGTAGAGCCGTGCCGGAACGACGAGCGTGCACGCGATGTCGTGCTCCAGCAGCAACGTACGCATCGCGTCCAGGGCGCGGTGGGCCACACCCCCGGGGGCGATCAGTGCGCAGTCCGCGTCGCCGGGCCGGTCGACGAAAACCCGCGCGTTGCCGGCGGGGTCGTGGTCGTAGCGGAACAGCTCGTCGACGACGCCACCGCTGAACGACTGCCGCGTGTAGAGAATCTTGTCCTCGAAGAACAAGGCCGGCTCGGCACGGTCGATCATCTCGCGGAAGACGGCCTCGACGTCGTGAAAAGGCGACATCTCATAAATAGACAGCCCGGGGACGCCGATGAAGTGTTTCTGCAGGCTCTGGCTGTGGGTCGCCCCGTAACCCCGGCCTCCCCCGGTCGGGCACCGCACCACGAGGCGGAGTGGCACCCGGTGGCCGTACATCGACACGGACTTGCCGGCGAAGTTGACCAGCTGGTCGAACGCCAGCGCGACGAAGTCCGCGAACATGACCTCGACGATCGCGACGTCGCCGGCCAGGGCCAGCCCGGTCGCGGCTCCCACGATCGCGGACTCGCTGATGGGGGTGGTCACGACCCGCTCTCCGAAGCGCGTCGACAACCCCTTGGTCACCTTGAAAGCACCGCCGTAGGGGTCGGCGATGTCCTCACCCAGCAGGTAGACGTGTGGGTCCTCGAGCAGGGAGTGAAGAGCGCGGTTCAGCTGCTCGGCGAGCCTCATGGTTCGGGGACCTCCGCCATCGGCCGCCCGGTCACTTCTTCGACGACCTGCGCGACGCGCTCCCGGACGTGGTCGTCCCACTCAGCGAAGTGACCCGGGTGCTCCGCCGCGTAGAGCCGGTACCAGTCGTGGCTCAGAACACGTTCCAGTTCGCCCGGAGGCCGGGTGTCATCCCCCTTGCTGTGCGCGGCGACCCTGTGGGTGACGAATTCGACGACCAGGGGTCCCCGCCCGAGGCGGACTTCCCGGATGAGCGGTGCCAGCTCGGCGCGGATACGGTTGACGTCGAGCGATTCGGTCCGATGTCGCCGCAGGCCGAACGCCCGGGCACGGCCGGCGATGGTCCCCGCCATGTGTCTGGCGGTCGGAGTCGACTGAGCGATGCCGTTGTTCTCCACCGCCACGAGGAGCGGCACCCGCCACAGCGCCGCCATGTTGAGCGCTTCGTACACGGCTCCCTCCCCCCAGGTGCCGTCGCCTATGTACGCGCAAGTGAGCGCGCCTTCCTCCTGCGTCTTCAGGTGCAGCGAGGTCCCGACCGCGACGGGCAGGCTCTGGCCTTGAACGCCGGTGGAGAGGTAACGGCCGCGGCGGATGTGCTGGCTTCCGCCCACTCCGTTGCAGACGGCGCCCGCACGCCCCATCACTTCCGCCAGCAGATCGTGGGGATCGCCGAAGCGAGCGAGATAGTGGCCGTGCCCCCGGTGGTTGCTGAAGACGAAGTCCCGCTCGGAGAGCAGCGGCCGCAACGCCACCGGCACGTATTCCTGCCCGATGCACGTATGCGTCGTGCCGTTCAGCTGGCCGCGCCCGAACAGGTCCAGCAGGGCCTGCTCGAAGTGCCGGATCAGCAGCAGCATCCTCAGATCGCCGTCGGCGAGCCGGGACAGCCGTCCGGCCTCCGGAGACGAAACCGCGTCCGCGACGGACGCCTCACGCCGCGTGGTCATCCGCGCCGCTCCTGCGCCTCCGCCTTCAGCCGCTGTTTGTCGAGCTTGCCTGAGCTGATGAACGGCAGCTCGTCGCGCATGGTGATCTTCTGCGGGACGTACTCGGCGGGCAGCGAAGCGCGTACGTGCTCACGCAGCGCGTCCGGCGTGACCACGCTGCCGGCCTTCGGAACGATCGCCGCGTGGACGTGCTCGACGCTATCTTCGTCGACGACTCCGTAAACGGCGGCCTGCGCCACATCCGGGTGCCCGAGCAGGGCGTTCTCCACGGCGTTGGGATAGACCTTCACGCCGTTGTACTTGATCACGTGGGAGAGCCGGTCCACCAGGTGGATGAAACCACGCTCGTCGAAGCGGCCCAGATCGCCGGTGTGGAAGAAGCCACCCCGCAGTGCGCGCGCCGTGAGGTCCGGGTCGTTCCAGTATCCGTTGAGCATTCCGGGCGACTGAAGGCAGATCTCGCCGATCTCCCCGACCGGGAGGTCGTCGTCGGTGTCCGGGTCGCGTACGACGACCCGGGTCCCCGGGGAGGGCCGTCCGGAGGTGCCCAGCAAGGAGGAGTCGAGGTGGTCCTCCCGCGACATCGTCCCGATCTCCCAGGTCTCCGTGGTCCCGTAGGTCTGAACGAAGACCGGGCCGAAGACCTTCAGCCCCTGGGCCAGCCGGTCGGGTGCGGCGGGCGTTCCCCCGTACAGGATGAGATTGAGGCTGGAGATGTCGGCCGAGGCGAGCTTCGGGTGGTCGAGCACCTGGTATATCTGCGGGGCGGCCCAGAAGACCCGGGTGATCCGGTGTTCGGCGATGGCGTCCAGGACCGCTTCGGGCTGGAAGTCCTCGTGTAGGAAGAGCATGCCGCCCGTCGACAACGCGGCGTCCGCCATGGGGCCGACCGTGTGACTGAGCGGCGTTGTCACGAGCATGCGCGGCTCGTCGGTCATGTCGACCGTCGTGGAAACTGCGTGCAGCCACGCCCGGAAGGACCGGCAGATGCCTTTCGGCCGGCCCGTGGAGCCGCTCGTGTACGTGATGATCGCCAATGCCTCCGGGTCTACCGGCGGCCAGTCCACGGGGTCGCCGCCGGCTTCGGCGGACAGGTCGGCGATGTCGGCGCCGAGCCCGGAGAAGGCCGCCAGCCTCGGCGCGGGGTCAAGCCGCCGGACGAATCCTCGGGCGCGTTCGGCGTTCGGCCCGTCGGTGACGATCAGCGCGCAGCCCGTCTCCCGCGCCATCCCCAGCTGGGATTCCTCGCTGATATGGCGGCGGGAGGTGACCGCGTTGGTCGACCGCAGGTGGAAGACGGCGGCCCCGAGGAGATTCGCCGCGTACCTCGCGGCGAGCATGTCGGGACTGTTGGACTCGGTGAGAACGGCGACGGTGGCGCCGGCGCCGACACCGTACCCGAGCATGGCCCGCCCGGCGGACTCGATCTTCGTGCGCAGCTCGCCGGCAGTGATCACGTCGCCGCGCCACCACAGGACCGGCCTGTCCGGTTCCGTCGACAGCGCGTTGAGGATCCGTGCGGCGTAGTGGTCGTTGTCACTCACGGGACTCGTCCTCGGTTCTGGAAGGGCGTCCGGCGATATCGGGAAGCGCGACCGCCACTGCGTGCCGGTGTTCCGTCAGCAGGTAGGCGGCGAGAGCGGAGAGCGTCCGGTGCTCGTACAGCACCGTCATCGTCAGTGCGAGGCCAAGGCCTTGGTTGATCTCACCGGACAGGCGCGCGAGCAGGACGGAGTCGAATCCGTATTCGTTCATGTCGACGTTCCCGGCGAGCTCGTCCGGGCGAGCTTTGATCACTGCGGCGGCCGTGCCGCGCAGGTAGTCAGCGAGCCGGTCCGCCAGGCGCGCCGGCTCCCGGTCGTCGTCCCTGCCCGCCGCGGCGCGGCCGGCCGCGACCGCGGAGTCGTAGTGGAAGACGCCCGGGATCTCCACCCAGTGACGCGCGTCGGCGAACGGATAGGTGGGAAGGGGGACGCGACGGCCTCGTTGTCCCGGCGGCGGTTCGTACCGCGACAGGTCCGCCCCGCGACACCAGCGCCGGGCCAGCTCGGCCAGGGGCTCGTTCCCTGTCGCCTGCTCGGCCCCGCCGCCCGCCGTGCCGGTGTACACGCCGGCGGCGTCCGCCGAACCTCCGCCGGCCACGAGTTCCAGTGCGTGCGCGAGCTCGCGATGGGACCGTGCGACGAACGCGGCGCGCTCGGCGAACTCCTCACGTCCGGTCCGGAGGGTCTCGGCCACGTCGCGCAGTTCCCTCCTCTCCGCGGCCAGCCACTTTCCGAGGCGTGCCGCGTACTCCCGCAGAGCCTGCGGAGTACGGGCGGAAAGCAGGAACAACTGCGCACCCGCAGTGCTGTGCCGGCGAGGCTCCACCGGCGGCTCCGCGAACTCCTCCACCACGACATGGGCGTTCACCCCGCCCAGCCCGAACGAGCTGATCCCCGCTCGACGGGGGATGTCAGGTGCGACGCGCGGCCACTCGGCGAGCCGGTCGGGAACGTAGAACGAACCACCCGCGAAGTCGATGAAAGGGTTCGCGGGGTCGGCGTACAAGGACGTGGCCAGCTGTTTGTGACGGAACTGGAGCATCACCTTGACCAGGCCCGCCGCTCCGGCGGCCGCTTCGAGATGCCCGATATTCGGTTTCACGCTCCCCACGGCTCGCGCTCCGGAGTCGAGCGGGCCCAGCGCGCGGCTCAACCCGCGGATCTCGATCGGATCGCCGAGCGGCGTGCCGGTTCCGTGCGCCTCGACATAGCCGATCGTGGCCGCCGGGACGCCCGCCCGCTCGATCGCACGGGCGACGACGGCGGATTGCGCCTCCGGACTGGGCACCGTGAATCCGTTGGTGCGTCCCTCGGCGCCGGTCCAGCTCCCCCGGATCACCCCGTGGACGGGGTCGCCGTCCGCGACCGCCCGCTCCAGGGGTTTGAGGATGAAGGCCGCCACCCCCTCGCCGAGGACGATCCCATCCGCGTCGCGACCGAACGTAGAGCACCTACCGGTCCGTGACAGCGTCTCCATGGTGGCGTATTGGATGTGACGGGCCGGGTGTGCGAGAACGTTGACCCCGCCCACGATCGCCGTCGAGATCGAGCCGGCGAGCAGGGCCTCGCAGGCGAGGTGCACGGCGACGAGCGAACTCGAGCACGCTGTGTCGACCGTGAGACTCGGCCCGTGCAGGTCCAGGAAGTATGAGACTCGGTTGGCGATCTGGTAGTTGCCCGCGTACGGGAACGGGCAGGCGCCGGCCAGTGCCCCCTGCGCGCTGAGAACGCCGTAGTCACTGTTCATCGCGCCTACGTAGACGCCCACGTCGCGGCCGATGCTCTGCCGGGTATGGCCGCCGTCCTGCAACGCCTCGTAAACCGTCTCCAGGAAGATTCGCTGCTGTGGGTCCATCTGCTCCGCCTCGCCTGGCGAGATGCGGAAGAAGAAGGAATCGAAACGGTCGACGTCGCTGAGGAGCGCGGCCCATCGGGAGTAGGTGGTTCCGCTCTGTCCCTCACCGGCGGATATGTAACGCCGGTGCTCCCAGCGCTCGTCGCTCAGCTCTCGGACGGCGCTTCGGCCCGCGGCGAGCAGGTCCCACAGCGCGTGCACATCGGCCGCGCCTGGGAAGCGACCCGCCATCCCGACAACGGCGATCGCGTTTTCGGGGAGCGCGGCGGGCGCTGCCGGGGCACGCCGCGCCGGGGGCGTGATCGAGGGCGCCTCCTTCACGGCCTGGTCCCGCGGCGGCCGGGGCCGCGCTTTCCCCGCGGCGAGGCCCGCGAGGGCGGGACGGTGCTCGTCGGCCAGATACCGGGCGATGCCGGCGAGGTCGGGCTGCTCGAAGAAGAGCGTCACCGGCAGCGGGCCCAGACTTCCCTCCAGCTCGACAAGAATGTTGATCATCTCGGCGGAGCTGAGGCCCAGATCGATGAGGAGAGTCGTGGGCGGCATCGCCCCGCCAAGCCGCGGAGCCTTCCTGGCGATGGCTTCGCGCACCAGATCGGCGGCCGTCGCCAGCAGGTCCTCACGGGAGTCCTCTCCGGCGGGCCGGTCGGGTGGGGCCGCACGAGTCGCCTCGATCAGCCCGGTCAGAACCGCGCCGGGGCCGATCTCCTCGTAGTGGGGACGCTCCAGTCCCTCCAGATAGCGCACCGTGTCGACCCAGCGCACGGGCTCGACAAGCTGGCGGACCAGCAGGCTCGGCAACTCGCCCGTCTGGTACGGACGCGCGGTGACATTGGCGACGACCGGGATCTCCGGGCCGCGGAAATCCACCGAGCGCAGGAATTCGCCCAGTTCCTCGGCGGCCTCCGCCATGCACGGGGAGTGCGGCGCCGTGGTGGGCGAGACCCAGAACACCGCGGTGGCGTCCGGACGGAGGAGCTCCGCGGCGGCTCGGATACTTTCCTCCGGGCCACTCAGTGCGGTCTGCTCGGGTGAGTTGAGGCAGGCGAAGGTCACCTCGTTCAAGCCCGCCTCATCCAGCCGTGCCCGGATGCGCTCCGGCGCGATACCGATCACCGAGACCATGCTCCCGGTCGGCCGGTTGTTCATCAGTTGCGCTCGCCTTGCCACAACGCGCAGCCCGGTGCCGAAATCCATGGCTCCGGCGGCGAACAGGGCCGTGTACTCACCGAGGCTGTGCCCGGCCACGATGTCGGGCCGCCCTCCGGGTCTCTCGACGCGCTCCAGGTATTCGAGCGCGCTGACCGTGTAGACAGCCGGCTGCGCGAAGCGGTTGTCGGCGAGGCGATCGGTAGGACCGCCGAGACAGAGTTCCTCGATGGAATATCCCAGTATCGAGTCGGCCTCGGCGACGAGCTCGGGAAACCGCGAGAACAGGCCAGAACCGATGCCCACGTGTTGTGAGCCGTGTCCCGGAAACACATAGATGGTCGTCATAGCGCACTTTCGGGATCGGGTCTCACTGCGTGGCCGACGCAGCCTGCTTCCGTTCGATGAAATCAGCGATCGACCTGACCGTCCGGAAGTTGTCGATTCGCAGGTCCTCGCTCAGCACCTCCAGGCCGAACGTCTTCTCCACCCAGGTCAGGATGTTGACAGAGAAGATCGAGCTGACATAACCCTGCTCGAAGATGTCGGTATCGATGCTCTCGGGAGCATGGCCCGCATGCCTGCCGATGAAGTCATTGATCCGTTCGACGAGGGCGTCCACGTCCACCAGTCCCCTCCTAGAGACATCACGCGTAGTTGTGAAAACCGCGGCCGCTCTTCTCGCCGAGCAGTCCCGCGTAGACCATCTTCCGGAGCAGTGGGCTGGGCCGGTACTTGCTGTCGTTGAAGCTCTCATAGAGCACTTCGAGTGACAGCAGGACCGTGTCGAGACCGATCAGATCCGCGGTCTGCAGGGGACCCATCTTGTGCCCGAAGCACTCCTTGAAAAGACGGTCGATCTCGTCGGGGCGAGCGACGTCCTCGGAGAGCAGGAAAATCGCTTCGTTGATGGTCAGCATGAGGACCCGGTTGGTGACGAACCCGGGCGAGTCGTTGACGACCAGACTGTCCTTGCCCAGACGGGCGATCAGCCCACGTGTGGCTTCGAGTGTCTCCGCGGTGGTGTGGACGCCGCGGACAACCTCGACCAGCGGTTTGAGTGGTGCGGGATTCATGAAGTGCACGCCGACGACATTCCCCGGCCGGCCGGTCAGCCCGGCCAGTCTTGTGATGGATATCGCGGAGGTGTTGACGGCGAAGATGCAGTCGTCCGGGCAGATGCCGTCGAGGGCTTCGTATATGGGCCGCTTGACATCGAAACTCTCCGTCGCGTTCTCGACCACGAAGCCCGTGTCCTTGAAGGACTCCAGGTCGGTGGTGAACGTGATCCTGGAGAGGATCTCCTCGGGCGATACCGGCTTCTCGTCCGGCCGGATCAGGCAGTAGAACCGCGCGTTCCGTTCGATCAGTTCCCGGGCGCGTTCGATCGCCGGCGCCGAGATGTCGTGCAGGGTGACGTCGAAGCCGTTCTCCGCGAAGAGGTGGGCGACGCCGACGCCCATGGTCCCCGCGCCGACCACGCCGATGTTGCTTCCCGAGTCATTCACACCCGCGCCCTTTCGTGATGTTCCCGGACCGGCCGCGGCCAGCCCTTCGGTGCCACGCCGTGCTGACAAAGGAACGCGTAGGCGAGGCGCTCCAGGCCGAAGCCCGCACAGCCGGTGTAGGCAGGAATTCCGTCGACGTGCCGGATGTCGAAGGAGTCCGTGAACAGACGTTCGTGAAAATTGAAGGATCCGGCGGCCACCGTCCGGTCCGAGGCGACGGGAAGCCGCAGCTCGTACTTGAGCGCGAGCATACGTTGGGAGATGGTCTGCGGAGAGGTCTCGGAACCACTGAAGAACAAGTCGTTCGCCAGCTCGCAGGTCCCCGCCATACCAAGCTCGGTGAGCAGTTCGAAGACCTTGTTCATGAGCGTCTCACGACACGTGAGAACATGGTCGCGATCCCCCAGGAACACCACTTCCCTGATCGTGAAGTCCCACAGACGCTCCAGCGAGCGACGATAGCGGGATTCGAAGCGGAACGACTTCCCACGCGCGGTCACCACCATGCTCGGGACGGCCTTCCCGCTCCACTGGTGGTAGGTGTGAAAGCACATGGTGGGCGGCAGGCAATAGTCTGAGTTGTCGCAGAACCGAAGCGGGTCGCGAACACCGTCCGCGGATTCTCTCTCCTCGTTCAGGAAAGCGGAATACGTGTCCACGTCGCCGTGCAGGCGCGTGACGAACATCAGGAACTGGGGAAACGACGAGAGGTAGCCGGCGCGCCGGAGCGTGTCCACCGACAGGAGGGTCGGGTACCGGTACTCCCGGCCGGACAGCCGTCTTCGTACGATCTCCCGCAGCCGGCCGTCGAGGTAGTCCATCAGGGTCAGGAAACCCTGGTCCAGACAGAACTGACCCTCGCCCAGTTCCGCCACGGCCCCGGACTCGACGAGTTCCTCGAACACGTCAGGCCTGGGGTGGGCCGGATGAGACGACCGCCAGACCTGACCGGCGGGGACCGTCCGCATGTCGCGGAGCTGGCCTTCGACGAGCCGCCGGAGCTTGCGGCCGAGCTCGCTCTCGTCGACCGGCGTCCCCGTCACCAGCGTGACCTCGCTGATGCCTTCGTCGCCGACCGACAGCGAGAAATCGTTGATCGCCTCGTCGACGAAGAAAACGCGCGAGCGCAGGTCCTCCTCCCGTTCGGCGGGCAACGCCTCGTCCAGGGCCACTCGATATCGATACATCATCAACCCGTTTCGTCACCGGCTGCGATCCCCAGCATTCCGGCGATGAGCTTCCGTTGGATCTCGGAGGTTCCGCCGTAGATCGGTCCGCACAGCGCGTCCCGAACTTCCCGTTCTATGCCGAATTCCGTCAGGTAGCCCCGGGCGCCGTGAATCTGCACGGCGTCCAGCGCGGTATTCAGGTGACTCTCGCTGATGAAGAGCTTCGCGATCGCCGACTCCATCATCGCGAGCCTCCCTGCGTCCTTCAACCACCCGATCTTGTGCAGAATCAGGCGAGCGAGGTCGATTCGGACCTTCATATCGGCGATTTTGCCGCTGATCGAGTCGAAGCCGCCGAGTGTCCTTCCGAACTGCCGCCGAGTGGTCGCATAACGCACACAGTCGTCGAGGATCCGCTCCATCACGCCCACCTGGCTGGCGAACATGAAGGCTCGTTCCCATTCGATCGTCGACGTGAACACGGCGTACCCGTCCCCCTCACCACCCAGCAGGTTGCGGGCGGGAACACGGCAATCGGTGAACACCACCTCACCCATCGGCGTCGTGTGGAGTCCCGCCTTGTTCCACTCCCGGGCCACCCGCACACCGGGCAGATGCGCGGGGACGACGAAAGCGGAAAGCGCCTGCTGCCGCGCCCCTTCAAGGGCCGTCCGGGCGAGCACCACGAAGACGTCGGCGACGGGCGCATTGCTGATGAACGTCTTCGTGCCGTTCAGAACATAGTGGTCGCCGGCGCGTTCCGCCCGTGTTGTTATCGACAGGACGTCCGACCCCGTTCCGGGCTCGGTCAGTGCGTGCGCGCCTATCCAGCGCCCATCGCACATGGGCGGCAGATAGGTTTCACACAACTCTGGTGTGCCGTGCTCGACCAAATAGATCGCACAAGCCCACAGATGGTTGTTGACGGCGAAGACCAGGCCGTTGTCACGACAGGCGTAGCCCAGCGCGTCCAGGGCGAGGATCGTCGACAGCGGATCGAGACCACTCCCTCCGTACTTCTTCGGCACCGGCCAGCCGAGCACGCCGAACCGGGCACATCTGAGCCAGCCTTCCCGATTGAACGGCGTCGCGGGCCCATCTCCCGAGTTCTCGAAGTTCAGCTCGCGCTGACCGAAGTCCCGCACGGCCTGGCATAGCCGTCGCTGCGCCGGCGTCTGAGCAAAGTCCATGCTTTATACTTCAATTCTGGAGTATCGCGGATTTGCACTGGAAAACCGGATCCGTTGAAAGACGGTCCAAAGCTAGGTCATGGGCGATGCGGTGTCCAGGTTGCGTGGTCGGCCATTGGTCCGGGGCGGGCCGGAATTCACGATCAGAAGCCCGTCACGGCCGCCGCCGCGACCGGAATCATCCCTCCGCGCCCACCGAACGCCGGTCCAGCTCATTGGCGATGATTTCGCAGTTCTGCGCGAGCGAACGGGAGAGCTCGGCCACGAGGACGGCGCTGTGCGGCGGGAGCCGGTCGAGGCGGCCGGAAAGCTCGTCGACGCTGAAGATGATCTCGTTGAGCAGCCTCAGCACCCCTCGCCCGGCGTCGCTGAACCGTAGCGAAGGGTCCCTGCTCAGACGGCTGAGCAGCGCCCTGGTCGGCCGGGGAGGCTGTTTGCGCGCGTTCCGGCCCTCGGCGGGCGCACCGCCGTCCCGCAGTGTGAGCGAGACGGTGCCGGATCCGCGTCGTCCTATGGGCACGGGGTCCTGGCCCTTGGCGAGCCGTCGCCGCACGTCCTGGGCCGTCGCGGGCGAGATGCCCGCCCTTCTCGCGATATCGCGCAGTGGCGCGTCCGGTTCCTCGCGCATGAGCCGGCTCGCGGTCCTGCGTCCCTCGACCGTGTTCAGCGGCCGCACGCGTCCGTCCCGGCTGAGCCGGATGTTCGACTGTTCATTTCGCGCAGTCGAACGCTTCCGGATCCGGCCGACGGTGCCGGCGGCGACCCCCGCCGCCCGCGCGATGGCGCGGTCCGACCACATCGGATAGAACTCAAGGATGCGGGTCGCCGCCGCGACGCGGTCGGCCCGTGTCAGCGGCAGCCCGTGCTCGGCGTTCGCGTGGACGGCGAGCACGAAGGCCGAGGCCGCGTCTCCGTCGAACACGTGCGCATCGATCTCCCGCTCCCCTCTGAGCTTCGCGGCGCTGACGCGATGGGCCCCGTCGACGACTCGCATCGTCGGACGGTGCACCAGGACGGGCGGCGGCCGCAGCTCCGCCTCGGCCAGCAGTCGTACGTGCTCGCGATCCGGGCCGGCCAGGCGGATCGTCTCGTCGCACACCAGATCCGCGATGGAGAACTTCGTTATCGGTAACCGTTCTATGCATACGTCTTCCAAAATCGGCGGCAGATTGTCTGGATGCCGTCCGTCCCTCCGGCCTCGGCCGGCGCACCCGGACGCCGGCGGCGTGCTGCGCCGATCCGGCGAGACCTCTGGCTCGTGGCCGGCCAATCCCTGCCCTCCTGCCACGGGAACCTCCAAGCGGCAAAATCTGGCGCGGCCCCGTCCGCTGCCAGGCAACGACACGAAATAGTGACAATCACTTAACAAATAGTCAACTTAACGGTAGGAACATTCGGCCGGAACACCTGTTTTCCGTCATCCATATCCACGCGGCCACCCCGACCGAAAAAGTCACCGAGCGCAGAGACGAAGTAGCGGGAGGTAAATTTCCCGAGCGAAATTCCAGCGCGCGTTCTTACCGTGAATATGGGAGACGGCGGCTGCATCCGACCGGCAAGCGCCCCTGAGTGCCTTCACCTCTGAATCGGCTCCCGGAACGGCCGGGCACTTCCCTGAAAGACCTGGTACGAGGACGGCACGTTCCCTTCGCCGACTCCTGGCACTCCTCTTTGCCGGTCGCAGCGCCTACCTCGCCAATAGATACCCGCACCTGTCAATACGCACCGCAGCCGGGCCCGCGACTATGCGCAGAGTTTCTTGTCGCCGACGCATCCGGCCATCTACTCTAAGCACGCCCGAGCGCAGGATCTGTCGGCTGTCAGTAATTTGAAGTTAAGTGCTTCGGGTGTGCGACGGCAGCATCTGTGGTCATGGCGGCGCCGCCCCCGTCAAACGAATGGCCTGATCCCCTACGGCCAAGGGAGAACCCCTCGCCGGCGTCGTCGCGGAGACCGAAGGTTCCCTCGAAAGGATCCGAGGTGCGAACGCTTCTGATCGACAACTACGATTCCTACTCTTACAACCTCTTCCAGCTCATCGCGGAGGTGAACGGCAAGGAACCCACGGTCCTCACCAACGACCCTCCACCGGGAACGGAGCCGGATCTCGAAGAGTTCGACAACATCGTCATATCTCCAGGTCCAGGCCGCCCGACCCGGGTTCGCGACTTCGGCATCTCGGCTTCCGTCATCGCCGACGCCTGCATACCGGTGCTGGGGGTCTGCCTCGGGCACCAGGGAATCGCCGCCGGTCAGGGCGTTCCCATCGTGCCCGCGCCGGCTGCCAGGCACGGCCACCTGACCCTGGTCACCCACAACGGCGAGGACCTGTTCCGCGGTCTTCCCCAGGAGTTCGTCGCGGTCCGCTATCACTCGCTGTGCGTCCCCGAACCGCTGCCACCAGAGTTGGAGGCCACCGCGTGGGCGGAGGACGGCGTGGTCATGGCGCTGGCTCACCGTACCCGCCCGCTCTGGGGCGTGCAGTTCCACCCCGAGTCCGTGGCCACCCAGTTCGGGCGGGAACTGCTGGCCAACTTCCGGGCCCTCACCGTCCACCGCCGGGGCCGTAACGGACGCCCCGGGCTCGCCCGGCACACCACTCAGGCGGCCCGCACCGGGGTCAGCGGGCAGACCACGCGTGGCGCCGCGCCGAGCGCGGCCACCCGTTCGGCCGAGGCCAGGACGGCGCCGCCGGTCGCATACCGGCTCCACGTGCGGGAACTGCCGTACGAGGTGGACGCCGAGAAGGTGTTCGTGATGCTCTTCGGCGGTTCGGACTGGGCCTTCTGGCTGGACAGCGCCTACGTCGACGACGGGATCGCCCGGTTCTCGTTCCTCGGGGACGCCTCCGGTCCGCTCGCCGAGTTGGTCACTTACCAGGTGAACGAGGGCCGGACCGAGATACGGCGAGGCCGTCGGGAGCCCGAGTCCCTGCCCGTGAACGTCTTCGATTACCTGAAGCGGGAACTCACCGCGCGGAGGGTGATCGCGCCCGAGCTGCCGTTCGACTTCACCGGCGGCTACGTCGGCTACTTCGGATACGGGCTCAAGGCCGACTGCGGTTCGCCGAACCGGCACGACGCCGACATGCCGGACGCCGCATGGCTGTTCGCCGACAGGATGGTCGCCATCGACCATGAGAAGGGCGTCACCTACCTGCTCGCGCTGAGCGACGGTGCACCGGCGGACTCGCTGAGCTGGCTGGACGCGACCGCGAACCGCTGCGCCACGATGCGCCGCGCCGGCGGGGGCAGCGACCGGCTGCCTCCCGCCCGCACCTCCTCGCTCTCCCTGGCCGAGCCCTGGCTCGCCCGGGGCCGCACTCGCTACCTGGCCGACATCGCCGCATGCAAACAGCAGTTGCTCGCCGGCGAGAGCTACGAGATCTGCCTGACGGGCCAGGCGCGCCTGCCGGCCGCCTCGGACGGGCTGGACTTCTACCGACGGTTGCGTCGGGTCAATCCCGCGCCGTACGCCGCCTACCTGCGATTCGGCGAGCTGGAGATCGCCTGTTCGTCGCCGGAGCGGTTCCTGCGCGTCGACCGGGAGCGCACGGTCGAGAGCAAGCCGATCAAGGGCACCGTCCCGCGCGGGGTCACCGCCGTGGAAGACGCGCGGCTGCGCGACTCACTCGTCCAGAGCTCCAAGACCCGCGCCGAGAACCTCATGATCGTCGACCTGCTCCGCAACGACCTGGGCCGGGTGTGCGAGGTCGGCAGTGTGCATGTGCCGAAGCTGATGGTCGCCGAGACCTACGCCACCGTCCACCAGCTGGTCTCCACGATCCGGGGCCGGTTGCGCGGTGACGCCGACGTCGTCGACTGCGTCCGGGCCTGCTTCCCCGGCGGCTCGATGACGGGGGCGCCCAAGCTGCGCACACTGGAGATCATCGACTCACTCGAGACGGAGGCCCGCGGCGTCTACTCCGGCGCCATCGGGTTCCTGGGCCTCAACGGCACCGCCGACCTCAACATCGTGATCCGGACCGCCGTACGGGTGAACAGCGAGTGGCGGATCGGCGCGGGCGGCGCGATCGTCCTGGATTCCGACCCGGTCGAGGAGTACGAGGAGATGCTTCTGAAGGCCGCGGCGACCCTGCGCGCCCTGCCCGCGGACGAAACCCCCGCGGACGACGAAGCGCACTCCGCCTGACTACGCCGCCTGACTTCGCCGCCTGGTTTCTGTGCCGATCCCGCGCGACACATCGGGAGCGAGCACGTGGGCAAGCGAGGGCCGACCGTCCTCCGGAACCCAAGCGCCCCCTGACCGCGCGCCGGACGCGCACTGCATTCGCTTCGACCGAAACCGTCCGAAGGAAAGATCGTGCTACCGCGTACCGAGATCGACGGGCGACCGCCCACGGCCGACGAGCTTCTCGCCCCTGCCCTTTTCAACTACGGCCACGTAACCGTCATGCAGATCCGCGCGAAGCTGGTACGTGGTCTCGACCTCCATCTCGCCCGGCTGGACTCCGCCAACAGGGAGCTCTTCGGCGAGCCACTCGACCCCGAAAGGGTTCGCCGTCACATCCGGCATGCCCTGCTCGACGACTCCGACGCCACCGTCCGCGTAAGCGTGTTCCGTGGCGCCTCTGTCGCCGTGATGGTGACGGTGCGTCCGCCCGCCGACGCCGCGACCATCCCTCAGAGTCTCAGGACATTCGCCTACCAGCGGCCCGCGCCCCACATCAAGCACACCGGGACGTTCGGGCAGCTCTTCTACCGAGACCTCGCCAGGCGTGACGGCTTCGACGACGCGCTGCTCCTCACCTCCTCCGGCCATGTCATCGAAACGAGTATCGCCAACGTCCTGTGCCACGACGGCGATACCTTCGTCTGGCCGAACGCGCCGGCCCTGCCCGGCACCACCATGCGACTCCTCCGCCGCGCCGGCATGCTCGCGGAACGCCGCCCGATCCGCTGCGCCGACCTGCCGTCGTACAGGGCGGTCTTCGTCACCAATTCCCACGGCATCGCCCCGGTCGGCCGCGTCGACGGCCTGGGGATCCCGTTGAACGCCGAAATCACCGAGGTCGTGACCGGCCTGTACGAGTCCATTCCCTGGGAGCCGATCTGATGTGCCGGGAGATGACGCCGACCGACACGGATCCGGTGCACCTGAGCTCAGGCGTCCGAGCGGCTGGCGTACCGCAGGATGCGCTCGATATCCCAGGCGTGGTGATGACCGTCGTGGGCGTTGTTCCGTGCGACGTCCTCGGCCCGCTGGGTTCCCCGACTGGCATGCTGCAGCACGATGTCGTTCTCCAGCGCGGCGGTCACCGCTGCCATCCAGGCATCGACCGCGCGCTCCAGTGACCAGAGAGCCGCGGCGGGTACGATCTCGTTGTAGTGGCGAGCCTGAGCGACAAGGTCTGGGTCGTAGCCCGGGACTTCGACCATCCCGGACAGGCGGGCTCCTGCAAGCCGCTCAGCCCAGTTCCGCAGGTTGTCCGTGACGTGGCTGACATAGGCCGCCGGAGTCCACGCCAGGTCGGGATGACGCTCGAACCCCGTACGCCCCGAGAGAAGCGCACTGAACCGAGTTGGCAGTTCCTCGACGATCTGAATCGCTTCTTGCGGGGTCAGCGACCACCTGAAGCCGCAACCAGCGCACGGATCCCCATAAAGGCGTGCACCCCATTTCTCCATGGGCTGGAATCCTAGTGCAGGCCCACAGAATCTCCTGATGGGTTCGCTTGGCTACTGTTGATCAATCCGGGCCGCGGACACCCGCGCCGCCGGTCAGGTCGCGGGCGATCTCGGCCAGCAGGGCCGGAGGCGCGGCCAGGAAAGCGAAGTGCCCGCCGTCGAGCAGGATCGACCGGCAGTCCGCCGTCATCGCCTCCCAGCCCCCCATGAGTGAGAACGGGATCTGGTTGTCCTGGCTCCAGCCGATCGCGGTGATGCCGCACGGGATGTCCAGCGGCGCCGGCACGACATAGCGCTTGTTCGCCTCGACGTCCCATATCAGGAGGTCCAGACCGAAGTCGAGCAGGGTGTCGCTGGGCGTGCCGCCCATGTTGGTGATCAGGTCAGCCAGCGTCTCCCGGAGCCCGTCGCGGTCCAGCTCGAGGAGCCGGCCGTACGGGCCGTCGTGCGGGGCGACCTGCGCGGACACGAACAGGCGCTGTGGCAGCGGCAGCCCGGCCGCGGCGAGTTGCCGGGTGACCTCCACTCCCGGCAGGGCGCCACTGCAGTGCCCGAAGAATGCGAACGGCCGATCCAGGTACGGCACCAGGTCTTCGATCAGCTGTGCCGCGAGGCGCTCATAGGTCTCGTAGTGCGGCTCCCGTATCCGGTTCTGCCGTCCCGGCGGCTGGACCAGGCAGATCTCGACATCGCCGATGCGACGTGGCCAACGCTCGTACATCGTGGCCCCGGATCCCGAGTACGGGAAGCAGAAGAGGCGCGCCCCGGCGTCCGGGTCGGGCCGGCGCAGCAGCCAGTTCGGCTTTTTGGTCGACGAATCCACCATGGACGGCGGCCTACCTCTCCTGACGCTTGGAAGATCCAGAATTCGGGTTGCGGTTGGCGGCGACTGAGCGCTGGTCCGCATGACGACACCCGGCTCACGCAGGCCGGACAGGTCAGCGGCCCGCAGGTGGCGAGATGGTTCGCGGCCGCACCGGGGCCGCTGATCGGCTGACCGGTTCGGCCAGTGCGGCCGCGATTTCCGCGAGAACGAAGGTCGCGCGGTCGAATATGGCGAAATGGCCCCCGTCGAGCAGGTGCAGCCGGAACCCGGCAACGGTCTGGGACTGCCAAGGCTCCATCAGTTCCACGCCGGCGACGGGATCGGTGCGGCCGACGAACGCAGTGATCGGGATGTCCAGCGGCGCCTCCGACTGGAACGTGTAACACTCGTTGACCGCGAGATCGGCGACCAGGATCGGCTGCATCCACTGCAGCGCACGGTGATCTGACAGCATCCCCTCCGGAGTGCCCTCCAGCTCACGCAGGAACGCCGCCAGCTCCGTCACCGACAGACCGGCCACATCATGCCGGGCGGGCGGCAGATGCGGTGCCGGGCGTCCGCATACGAACAGATGCACCGGCAGTGGGCCACCGGTGCGCCGTAGCTCGCGAACCACCTCGTACGCGCACAGCGCCCCAGTGCTGTGACCGAGCACCGCGTACGGCTCACTCACCGATGCGGTGATCTGCTCGGCAAGCTCCCGCACCAGCGGGGCGACCCGGTCGAACGGAGCCTCCCCGCTCCGCCCCTCCCTTCCCGGCGGCTGAACCGGGCAAACGGCGACCTCCTCGGGCATCCCCCGCGCCCATGCCCGGAATACGGCTGCACCGGCACCGGCGTGCGGGAGGGTGAGCAACCGGACCGGCGCCTCCGGCCCGGTTCCGAAGGGAAACCAGGGGTGCTTCGCCATCGTGCTCACTCGCCTCCGAGCGCCGCCCGGACCGAGGCCCGCACGATTGCCAGGCCCTCCTCCAGCTCGTCATCGGTTATGGTCAGCGGCGGCAACAGCTTCACCACGTCGTCGCGCGCACCGGAGGTCTCCATGAGCAGGTGCCGCTCGAACGCCGCGGACTGCACCTGCCGGGCCAGCGCAGGGTCGGCGAATCCAAGGCCGCGCGCCAGACCGCGACCACGGACGTTCAGCCCGGCCTCGGGATACTCGTCCGCGATGTTCCGCAGCGCCTGGTCGACCTGTTCGCCCCGCGCGCGGGTCGATCGCTCCAGCTTGTCGTCACTCCAGTAGGCGCGCAGTGCTTCGGCCCCGGTCACAAACGCCAGATTGAACCCGCGGAAGGTGCCGTTGTGCTCACCGGGCCGCCACACGTCCAGCTCCGGCCGGATCAACAAGAGCGACAACGGGCAACCGTACCCGCCGATCCCCTTGGACAGGCATACCATGTCCGGCACGAGTCCGGCGTCCTCGAAACTGAAAAACGGTCCGGTCCGCCCGCAGCCCATCTGGATGTCGTCCACGATGAGCAGAGCACCGTTCCGCCGGCACGCTTCGGCCAGCGCTCGCAGCCAGGCGCTGCGTGCCGTGTTCATTCCGCCTTCGCCCTGGACCGTCTCCACGATCACCGCCGCGAGGTCGGCCGACTGACCGGTGCCCTCCAGCAGCCGGTCGAAGTCCGGCACTTCGGTGGCCGGCCCGTTGGGATCGAGGTCGTACGGCAACTCGACGCTGTAGCCCAACGGCACGCCGGCACTCGCCCGACGCTCCGCGTTGCCTGCCACGGACAGCGCCCCGGCGGTCATTCCGTGGTAGCCCATGTCGAAGTAGCCGATAACCTTGCGGCCGCTCGCCTTGCGGGCCAGCTTCAGTGCGGCCTCTACCGCCGTCGTGCCGGCCGGGCCGGCAAAGACGATCTTGTAGTCCAGGCTGCGGGGCTCCAGGATCAGCGTGCTGAGCGTGTTCATCAGGTCCGCCCGGGCGGTGGTGAACATGTCCAGGCCATGGGTCACCCCGTCGCGCTCGAGGTAGTCGATGAGCGCGCGCTTCAGGCGCGGCTCGTTGTGCCCGTAGCTGAGCGTGCCTGCGCCGGAGAAGAAGTCCAAGTAGGCGGCACCGGGCTTGGTGTAAAGCCAGCTGCCACGGGCGTGGTCGAACATGGCCGGCCAAATACGGTTGTAACTACGCACCTCGGATTCACGATCTGCCACGACGCTCACTGCTCGTCCTCCGTTGTCAGTGGTTCTGTGGGTCGGGTAGCGGCCGGTTCACCCTCGGTCGCCGTTGGCGGCCGGCCACACCGGCTCATTCAGATCTGTGGCTCGTTCGCTGCTGTGTCCACATCGCCGGCAGGGTGACCTCACCCGAAGGGGTCTCGTAGACGAACGACAAGAGTTCGTTCGCCTGGTCCAGGACGGCGAGCATCTCGTCATGGTCATGGGCCTCTCCCCGGACAGCATCGATCCACGTCGTCATGACACCTCTTTCCAGAGGCGCTGGTGGATGCAGGTAGATTTCGTAGGAGGTGACCCCCGCCACCTTTTTGGCGGCCGCGGCACCCCGAACGCCTGTCAGCCGGCGAGCGTCCAGGGGCGGCAAGTTGTGATATTGGAAGTAGGTCTTGCTCGGTTTCAATACGAGTTCATCGCTGTGCAGGCCCAATGCCATTCGCGCTCCGGCAGCGATGAGGTCGGTTCCGCAGGCACGAATCGCCAGCTCGTTGATCTGGCCGCCGATACGCCCGTTCACCTCGATGAGGCGCGGCCCGTCCGCGGTCAGCTTCACCTCGGTATGAGTCAATCCTGTCGAAATACCGAGGCCGGTCAACGCCCGCCGGGTGAGATCGAGAATGTCGTCTCTTTCGGGATCGGAGACGGGCGCCGGCCAGAAGTGTCCCTGTTCGCGAAATGGGGGTAGAATGGGGAACTTACCGGTGATCTCCAGATGTGTGATTTCTCCGTCCACCACACAGCTTTCCACCGACACGTAGTCACCGAACGGCGGTCGCTGCTTTCCGGCTATGAATTCCTCTGCGACGAGAACTCCTGAGTAGGATTTCGACAGGTCACGGAGCAGCGCTTCCCCTTGTTCGATGCCGTGGACCAGGTGGGTGTACTGACTCCCCTCACCTAGTCGCGGCTTCACGACCAGGGGAAATCCAACCTGGGCGGCGACATCCCGCCACTGATCAACTCCGGTCAGCGATACCGATCTCGTCCGTTGTACTCCGGCCTCCGCCAAGCGCCTGCGCTGCTCGAATTTGTCGCGCAGCAGGGTTGCGGTAGTTACGGAGTGGAACAGGAGTCCCAGCTCGGCGGCCACCTCGGCGGTCGGCACGAGCATCCTTTCGGCATAGGTGATGATGCCGTCCGGCCGCCACTTGCGCAGGTGGCCGAGGAGCTCTGCGCGTGGCTGGTCCCATGTGATCGCCTCCGCGATCTCATAGAGGAATGGCTTCACCGCTGCGGTGTACGGCGAGGTGCCGACCACGAGCATGACGTCGGCCCAGTCGGTCAGGCTGAGCATGATCTCTGCGGGCGTGACCGCACCCTCTTCGAACATGACGATCAGTCGTGGTCGCTCTTCCGGGCGTGAGTTGATACCTACCATTCGACCATTCCTCCGATGTCGTCCCGAGAAGCGGTGACCTCGCCGCCGGCCGCTCTGAGTGCTAAGTCCCCATGACCATGGATTCGGGTCGCCCATGTTCGCCCATGGTCCGGATCCCCTTGCTG
This sequence comes from Microbispora cellulosiformans, assembly GCF_008728085.1. Taxonomy (NCBI): domain Bacteria; kingdom Bacillati; phylum Actinomycetota; class Actinomycetes; order Streptosporangiales; family Streptosporangiaceae; genus Microbispora; species Microbispora cellulosiformans. The sequence continues at coordinate 43,005 of NZ_VYTZ01000025.1, forward strand.
AAAGTCGCGACGACGGAGGCCAGCACAAAGACCGACGCGAATACGGCGAAGACTGCCGGGCTTTCCAGATGCTCAAGCAGGACGCCGGCCGCCAGCGGGGCTATCGGGTTCATCCCGGTCATGAAGAGCCGCAGCGCCGCCACCACTCGCCCGTGCAGGTGGTCCGGGGTGATCGCGGTCTGGTGCCCCAGGACGGTGGCTGTCGTGCAGGGGGCAAAAAATACGAGTATCGGCATCGGTGCAACGACCCAGTATCCCGACGGAAGAACAACACAGGTTGCCGCCATCAGCGCACTTGTCCACGCCAGGAGCACGATGCGCAGCCGCGGGGAGAGCAACCTTTGGATCCATGGGGAGGCGACCGCGCCGAGAATTCCACCCACAGCCATGGCGGCCATCGCCACACCGATGCCAAAGGCGGGGATGTCGGCGTCATGAAGTACGACGATGATCACAAACAGGGTGCCGGTGAATGCCATGTTGAGTAATGGTTCAACCATCGCAACGGCACGGAGGAACGGCTGCCGCCAGATGAATCCGAATCCCGCGGCGAAGGCCTTCGCGATGCCTTCGTGCTGTTCCGGGCGGTTTCCTCGAAACGGTCGCCTGATGGCAAGGACCGCGAAGAACGATGTGGCGTACGCAACAGTGTTGAAGAGGAAGGGCAGGGCGCGGGCAAGTCCGAACAGAGCGCCACCGAGCGCCGGACCGAGCAGCTCGGCGGTGAAGGTACGGGCCTCGTTGCGAGCGATCGCGACCGTGATTTGACCGTGGGCGACGATGTGTCGAAGGACCGTACGCTCGGCGGACTCGAACAGGGCGGATCCGCCGGCGTCCATAGCCGCCACGGCGAAGACCAGAGGAACCGAGATCCAGTCGAGGGCAGCTGCGGTCAAAGCAGTGATCATGGCCGCCACGCGTGCGGCCTCGGTCCACAGCATCAACTTCCGGCGATCGAACCGGTCCAGCAGTACTCCTGCCGGGATGCGCACCGCGATCTCCACCAGTGCGGCGGTTCCCGCCACCGCCCCCGCCGCTGCGGTCGATCCGGAGATGGCGAGGATGAGCAGCGGGTAGGCCAGATAGCTGACCCGCGAGCCGATGGCGGACAGCGTCTGGCTGAGCCAGAGGCGGACGAAGTCTCGATTGCGGATCAGCGTGATCGCTTCGCCGGTGTCCGGTGACTGTGTTTTTTCGGTCATTTTCCAATACTTCTATGGGAACACTCATATGGGTGATCAGCAGGACTGGACCGAACTTTCACCTCCAGTGCAAAACCACAGGAAGGGTGCGATATCCCTGTACCTGGTTGACGCTCATCCATTGCGGCTCGGCCAGCGGTTCCACACCGTCCAGAGCGTCGGCAAGCGCCTCGAGCAGTGCTGTCAGTTCAGCTCTGGCCAGTGCGGCGCCGAGACAGTGGTGCAGTCCGTGGCCGAAAGCGAGGTGACGGTTCGGATGGCGGTCCAGTCGTAGCTCACTCGGGCTGGGGAAGACGCCGGGATCCCGATTCGCGGCGGGCAGCCAGGCCACCACGGCGACGCCCTCGTCGATCTCCTGGCCGGCGACGACGGTTGGCCGGGTGGACACCCGCAGCACGTGCATCGCCGGCGAGGCCCATCGCAGGATCTCTTCCACGGCTGCGGGGATCAGGGCCGGCTCCGCTCGCAGTGCGGGCAGAATCTCAGGATTCTCGGCCAGAGCGTGGAAGCAACCAGTGACCGCGTGGCGGGTGGTCTCGTTTCCTCCGATCAGGACGTTGTCGCAATTGATCAGTATTTCGCTGTCGTTCAACGATTCGTCGGCAAGCAAGGCCGTTACGAGGTCGTCGCCTGGGTCGGCGCGTCGCCGTTCGATGACGTCCACGAAGTAGCTCAGAATTTGTGTATGGGCCTCCGAAGGCTCCATGTCAGCGAATGCCGGCTCCTTTCCGCCGAAGGCGTGGTTGGTCAGGCCGACCACCAGGTCGCGGTCGCTCGCCGGGATGCCGAGGAGTTCGCAGACCACGGCGGCGGGCAAGCGGGACCCGACGAGTGACGCGATGTCCTGGCCGGTCGCCGTCGACTCGGTCGAGCTCCCGCCGTTACGCAGCCTCCGCAGGATTTCGGCCACTTCCCGATGCACGAATGCCGACAAAGACTGCGCCGAAGCGCGCGACAGGAACGGTGCGATGAGGCGGCGAAGCTGATTGTGCCAGCTGCCCTCGCTGACGACCAGCATCCTGCCGCCGGCCTTGTCCGGATGGTCGCGGTCGAACCCGATCATCATCCCGTATTCGGACGTGAAGGGAGCGTTCGGCGCCAGCAGTTCCGAGCATGCCTGATGAGAGAAGACAGACCAGAATCCGCCGGGCGAGGTCCCCGGCGCACTCCACACCGCCCTGTTCTCCGCTACCAGTTTCTCCCACATACGATAGCGGTCTGCCGTCTGGTAGATGTGCGGATCACCCAAGTCGGCGACGCCGTGGACGGCCGCATTCGTCATTGCTGGCTGGTTCCTTCCGGTGACTCCGCCGTAATCGCGCGAACGCCGACTCCATTCGGGCCCGCATGACAGAAGTGGCCGCCGTCGAGGATGTGAACCTCGGCACCCTCGGTCGTACGCGGCCGGCCCGTCGCGTCAGCTGAGCGCGGCCCTTTCCCGCATCTGGCGCACCAAGCTCCGCGGACGAAGATCCGTCCAGTGCTTTTCGACGTAGGCCCGGCAGACGTCACGGTTGTCCGGTCCGCAGACGGCCACCCACCCTTGCGGGATCTCCGCGAATTGTGGCCACAGCGAGTGCTGCCCCTCGTCGTTGACCAGAACAAGATAGAGGGCGCTTTCGTCTTCGAATGGGTTGGTCATCGTTACCTCCCTTGATGGTGCGCGTCCGTTGCCGCGAAGCCTTCGATTGCCGGTGTCAACACCTTGCCGATGGTGACCAGGGCGTCAGGCTCGGTCATGTCGTCATGAGTGACGTCGACGAAGTGAACGTGCGTCGACCTGCTCAGATACTGCTGCCAGGATCGGGCTACGGCTTCCGGATCCGACTCCGACCGGCCGGCGAGGAACAGCACGCTCTCGCCGTCGAAACGGGTTTGCCGTAGCGAGGAGACCAGTCTGATGTTGTTGGCGGTGACCAGTAGAACTCGAGGTATGTGAGAGGGGGGGATGGCCGAGAGCCGGCTGTGCGGTCCGGTAAGTACCGCCGCGACGTGGGCCGCGGGATCCTCGGGACGGCAGCCCTGAGCGTCGCAGTCGTGTCCGGCCAGTCGCAGCAGGGCCCGCGCTGCCCCTTCCGGTGTGCGTTCGATGTCGTGGCCGCTCACGATGGGAGCCGCGTCCAAGATCACCAACATCACCCGCTCGCCTTGCTCCTGTAGACGAGCCGCGAGAATCTGCGCCACCTTGCCGCCGAACGACCAGCCGAGCAACACGTAGGGTCCGTGAGGCCGCGTACGCCGAATCTGGTCGAGGTAGTCGGCGACCATCTCGTCCACGTCGCCCGGCAGCGCATCGGTCTCCTCGGAGAGGCCCCGGGACTGCAGGCCGTACACCGCCACCTGGGGCGGCACGTACGGCAGCAGCCCAACGTAGCTCCAGCCCAGGCCGACCACGGGATGGACGCAGAACATGGCCGGTCCCTGGTCGGCGTGCCGGATCGGCAAGGTGACGGCGAACGCGTCGTCGTGATGCCGCTCGTCGACCTCGGCCAGCCGGGCAGCCAGTTGCCCGGCTGTCGGGGCCTCGAAGATGTCGCGGATGCTCGCCTCGGTGTTCAACTCCCGCCTCAGATAATCAGCAAGGCGCATAGCGGCGAACGAGTTGCCGCCGAGGTCGAAGAAGTCCGCGTCGGGTTCCACCGTCTCCAGTCCGAGCGCATCAGCGAACGCCTCGCACAACACGTGCTCATACCGGGTACGCGGACGCCGCCCCCCACCCGTAACCGCACCCGGCGCCACTTCGGCCTCGCCCGGCTCCACCCGGAACCCGCGAATCCTCACCTGAGCATCGGCCCTGCCGACGAACTCCAGCACCCCACCAGCGCCCCACCGCACCAGATCACCGGTGCGATACATCCGCGCACCACCACCGGCGAAGGGATCCGCCACGAACCGCTCCGCGGTCAGCGCCGCACGCCCCACATAACCGCGGGCCACCCCCGCACCGGAGACGTACAACTCCCCCACCACACCCATCGGCACCGGCCGCAGCGCCGCATCCAGCACATACACACTCCGCCCGGCCAACGGGCGACCGATGGGCACCGCGGATCCGGGATCATCCGCCGACGCCCGGTGACGGGTGGTGAACACGGCGGTCTCGCTGGACCCGTAGCCGTTGACGAGCGCGACCTGAGGCGCCGCGGCCCGGAACCTCCGTGCGGCGTCCTGCGACACCACATCTCCTCCGGTCCAAAGCTCGGCGAGGCCGGCGAAGTCCTGCGGGCAGTCACGGGAGAGCGTGCCGAACAGACCGGCCGTGACCCACATGCGCGTCACGCCGTGCTGCCGTACCAACCGGCCGAGCTGGAGAGGGTCGATGTCGCCGGCCGGGGCCAGCACGACCTCACCTGCCTGCAGTAGCGGAATCCACATCTCGAACGCCAGTGAGTCCCCTGCGTGCGGCCTGTACATCAGCACAGTGGGCCGGTGGTCGGTCCAGCTCGGGTCCGCCGCCAGTCGAAGCAAGTCGGCATGTGTCGTGCCGACCGCCTTGGCGATGCCGGTCGACCCAGACGTGTAGCCGAGTCCGACCACCTGCTCCGGATGTATGGACAGAGTGCCGGCGGAGTCACCCTCCGATTCCGGGAGCTCGATCTCGTCCACGACTATGACGGTCGTGACGCCGCGATCGACAAAAGGCTGGAAGACGTCGTGACGCGCAGAGGCTCGGTCGGTCAGGATCACCGCCGGCGCGACCTCCTCGATGATGCCGCGAAGGTGTTCCGAGGGTGTCTCGGGCAGCACGGGCAGGTAGGCACCACCCGACTTCGCCACGGCGAGGAGGGAGAGGATCAGGTGCGGCGAAGCCTCCTGCAATACCAGGACGGGACTCTCGTCCGGTAACCGGCCGAAGGCCGGGTGCTTCGCCAGGCCGTCGGCCGACGCGTTGAGCTCGGCGTAGGTCAGTGCGGTGCCGGCGTATCGCACGGCAACGGCGTCCGGCTTCCGCTCGGCGATCAGGCTGATCGCCTCGCCCACACCGGTGGCCGGTTCCGGGTGCCCAGTAGAGGTTCCCACGCCGAGCGCAAGCAGTGCCTCTGCCTGCTCCGGTGCCGGCAGGGCCAGCCGGCCGACCGGTTCCGAGCTCCTGCCGGCGACCTGGGTGAGCACATGCCGGAAGAGGGGAAGAATCTGCTGCGCGAGCTCGTCGGTGATCGACGGGTGACGGTAGTTCAGTTGCAAGTCGATGTGCGTTCCCGGGGAGATCACGAGCTCCAACGGAAAGTTCGTCGCGTCGTACCCGTCGATGCCGGCGAGGTCGAGCGGCGATGATCCGCCGGCGTTCTCGTCGTCTTGTCCGGCGGGAAAGCTCTGGTAGGCGAGAAGCGTGTCGAACAGGGTCCGATGGCCGGAAAGATCCTGGAGCTGACTCAAGCTGACGTAAGGGAACTCCATGAGGCGTGCCTGTTCGTCCTGGACGCTCGCGAGCACGTCGTGGACGCAGCGGGCCGGATGGACGTTGACCCGTACCGGCAACGTGTTGATGAACAGGCCGACCGTCTCCTCGATGCCAGGCAGATCGGCCGGCCTGCCGGCTACCGTGGTTCCGAACACGACGTCGTGCGAACCGGTTAAATCGCTGAGGACCAGCGCCCAGGCGCCTTGGAAGATCGAGTTGAGTGTCAGGCCCGCCGATCTGGCCGTGGTGACGAGGGCGGCGGTCTCGCTCTTGGTCAGCGTCATCTCAAGGCGCTTGGCGGTCTCCTCGCCGCGACGGCCGCTGTCCGCCACCAAGGTGGGGTCTTCCAGCCCGGCCAGGGCCGAGCGCCATTCGCCGAGTGCGGCCGCGTGGTCCTGTTCGTTCAACCACGCCAGGTATTCCTCGTAGGGCCTTGTCGCCGGTAGGGCATCCTCTTGTTCCCCTGCCTCGTACAGCGCCAGGAGATCGCGGACCATCAGCTGGGAGGACCAGCCGTCGAAAGTCAGATGGTGGCTGGTGAGAAGCAGCCGATGGTCGTCGTCGTCCATGCGGACCAAGGTGGCGCGCAACAGCAGATCGGCGTCGAGCCGGAAGCGGTGGCTTCGCTCGGCGACGCTCAGAGCGGCATACTCGGCGTCTCGGTCGGCCGCGGGCACCGACCGCAGGTCCCGGACGTCCCATGGCACCGGCTCCGCCGCGGCAATCACCTGTACCGGTTCGCGAAGGCCGTCCCGGACGAACCGGGCCCGGAGAGCAGGGTGCCGTACGGTCAGTGCCCGCACCGCGGATCGCATCCGCCCAGGGTCGAGGTCGCCTCGGAATCGGATACCGAGTTGGACGATGTAGACGTCCTCGCCCCGCTCGTCGTAAAGGGAGTGAAAGAGGAGCCCGGTCTGGAGCGGCGTGAGCGGAAGGATGTTCTCCAGGGCCGGGAAGCGCGACTCGATGACCTCGATGTCGTCTTGAGTGAGCTTCACCAGCGGAAAGTCCGCGGGTGTGTGCCCACTGGAGACATGGCGCGCGATGTCGGCCAGGGCTCGGGACCAGTGTGCGGCGAGCTCTGCCACTTCGTCCCGGCTGAGCACTGCAGAGGGCCACGTCCAGGTGTTGACGAGCCGCGGACCGTCGGCGGAGTCCAGCGTCACGCAGCCGATCTCCAGCGAGTGAGCCATCGGCTGGTACGGCCCGAAGTCGCCCTGGAGCACGCCACCGGCTTCGCTCACGGGTTGCCAGTCGACATCCGCCGGTTCGGGGAATCGCCCGAGGTAGTTGAACGCGACCTGGGGTCGTGCGCCGGAGAGCAAGGTCTCCTGGGCCGGCCCCGGGAGATGACGCAGAATGCTGTAGCCGATGCCGTGATCGGGAATCTCCCGGAGATGTTCCTTCATCCGCTGCAACGCTTCGGCCACGCTCGACCCGCCATTCGTCGCGGCATCGTCCTCGACGTCTGCCATGTCGAGCCGGACGGGATAAACCGTCGTGAACCAGCCGACAGTGCGGGACAGGTCCGTATCCGGGAAAATATCCTCCCGGCCGTGACCCTCCACATCCACGAGAAGGGGGCCGCGCGTTCCCCGCTGGGCGAGCCAGCGGCCGACCGCGAGTGTCAGACCCGCGAGCAGAACCTCGTTGATGCTCCCGTGGATGAACTTCGGCGCTTCGCCGAGTACGGCCGCGGTGACATCGGCGGATACTTCCGTGGTGAGGGTCTCGGCCGTTGCGGCGGTGTCGACCTCGGGGTCCAGTGGCCGTTGACCGATCTCCACCTGGTCCGCCGCCGTGAGCGCCTGCCAGAAGGTCGTCTCGGCTGTTCTTGCCGGGTTGGCGGCCTCCGCTCGCAGTTGGCGTGCCCACTGGCGCAGAGAAGTGCCGACCTCCGGCAGATCAGGCTTCCGGCCGGCCTCGATGGCCTCGTATGCGGCCTGAAGATCCGGCAACAGGACTCGCCAGGACACGCCGTCGATCGCCAGGTGATGGACAACGAGCAGGAGCCTGCCGGGCTGTTGCCCGCGGTCGAACCACACCGCCTGCAGCATGACCCCGGCCTCCGGCTCGAGGCGGGTACGAGCGGTGGAGAGGGTCGCATCAAAGATCGCGGACTGGGCACGCGGCGTTTGGTTCCGTATATCGGAACGGATCAGGCAGGCCACGGCGTCGACGTTGCCGGGGGCTTGGACCAGCGCGCTCCAGGTCTCGTCCGTCTCACTGCGGATGACCTGCAGCCGCAGGGCGTCATGGTGGTCTATCACGGCTTGCAGCGCGCCGGCCAGAGTCGGCAGGGACACTCCGGCGGGAACCTGAATCACCACGGACTGGTAGAACTCGCGCAGGTCGTCGGTGCGTTCCGCGAGCCAGTTCATGATCGGTGTGCGTGGGACGATGCCGACGTCGTCCGTCCCCGCATCCGTCGGCGAGTCTTTCACCTGGCCGGCGACCGCGGCGAGGCGGACAACCGTCCGGTGCCGGAAGATGTCCCGCGGCTTGATCGCGAGGCCGCCCTTTCTCGCGGCCGAAATCAGCTTGATGGCAAGAATGCTGTCGCCGCCGAGGTTGAAGAAGTCAGCGTCGATCCCCACCGACTCCAACCCGAGCGCCTCAGCAAACGCCTCGCACAACACCCGCTCATACCGGGTACGCGGACGCCGCCCGGCCACCTCGGCACCACCGGGCACCGGCAGGGCAGCACGATCGACCTTCCCGTTGCCCGTCAACGGAAAACGGTCAAGCACCGTGACCACCGCCGGCACCAGATAATCCGGCACCACCGCGGACAACGACCGCCGAACGCCGTCACCGTCGACAACCGCACCAGGCTCGGCGGTCACATAGCCCAGCAGTCGCCGGGCACCCACCTCACCGTCGGCCACCACCACCGCCTGCGACACACCGGCGACCCCGCGCAGCGCCACCTCGACCTCGCCCGGCTCCACCCGGAACCCGCGAATCTTCACCTGAGCATCGGCCCGGCCGACGAACTCCAGCACCCCACCAGCGCCCCACCGCACCAGATCACCGGTGCGATACATCCGCGCACCACCACCGGCGAAGGGATCCGCCACGAACCGCTCCGCGGTCAGCGCCGCACGCCCCACATAACCGCGGGCCACCCCCGCACCGGAGACGTACAACTCCCCCACCACACCCATCGGCACCGGCCGCAGCGCCGCATCCAGCACATACGCACACCGCCCGGCCAACGGACGACCGATGGGCGCCTCTGCCGAATCGAGTGGATCACTCATCGTGGCGCATACCGTTGTCTCGGTAGGGCCGTAGGCGTTGATGAAACGACGGCCTCGGCCCCACTGCGCGGCCAGGTGACCTGGGCACTCCTCGCCCGCCACGATGATCGTGGTGCCGGGCAGGTCTTCGGGCACCATCGCGAGCAGCGCCGAAGGAGGCAGCGTGACGTGTGTGACGGCGAACTGCTCGACCAGGCGGACGAGGTCGTCGCCGGGGAGGATGCGCTCGCCGCCGGAGCAGACGAGCGTGGCCCCGGACAGCAGGGTCACCCAGATCTCGGAGACCGAGGCGTCGAAGCTCAGCGAGGCGAACTGCAGTACTCGATCATCCGGGCCGACACCGAAGCGGACGGACTGTTCTCGAACCAGCGTTTCGATCCCCGTGTGCGACACCGCGACGCCCTTGGGAACACCGCTCGACCCGGAGGTGTAGACGACGTACGCCAGATTCTCCGAGGAGAGACCCGGTCCTTCAGAACGATGCCCGTTGCGAGGAACCTCGCGTTCGCCTCCCGCGACGTCCGGCAGGAACGTGAACCCCGGCAGCCTGCCGTTCAGCTCGACGCCCAGGTCGGCGTCGTCGCTGAGGACGAGTTGGGGCGCCGCGTCGGTGAGGATGAATTCCAGGCGGTCCGGCGGGTAGGTGTGGTCGATCGCGAGGTAACCGCCTCCGGCCCGCGTCACGGCAATCATGGCGATGATGCCGTGCATCGGGTTTCGAACTTTGATCGCGACGAGGCTCTCGGGCCCGATGCCGCGTGCCACCAGCTTGCTGGAGAGCTTTTCGGCCAGCTGGTCGAGCTCGGCATAGGTCAGCCGGCCGGCCGGACCGATCAGCGCCACCGCGTCAGGCCGGGAGCCGACAACGAGGGAAAACAATTCCGGAATTGTGCGCTGCGTGGAGACATCACTGTCGTATTCAAGGTGCACGAGGGACTGCCGAGTCTCAGGTGCATGGGACATGGCCGATGACTCCAATCAGACGACTCGGGAGCGACGCGCCCGGGGCCGCGGTTCCCGTCATTGATCCTTGAGTAGCGCTCTTCGCTCAAATACTTCGGAGATGCGTTACGGCGAGTCCGGTCCGCGAGAGATTCCACTTTCCCGGGCTCGGAACCACACCGTTCTTTGGAACCACTCGTCACGCCTGTGCCGAGAGGCACGCGTACTCCGTATTTCGCGTTCCTGAAGCGAGGACGCCCCGGACCGGCCCGTCATGCGATCCCTTCCTTGCGCAGCCCGTCGATGATGGTCGCCGCGCGCAGCGAAAGCAGGCTGAACGACCCGGCGTCGCCGATACCGTGGCTCGACTCGCACAAGCCGTTGAGGAACAGCGGCGGCGTGCCGTTCAGCACGGGCCGCAGCCGGTACTCCGGCTCTGTGATCAGGTAGCCGTCGGCGTCGAACTGGAACCGGTCGATCACGCCGGCGAGCATCGCGGGATAGGGCTCCTGGTCAGGATGTGGCCCGAGGTTGCGGAAGCCGGTCGCCAGCACCACCAGGTCGGCCCGGTCGGTGACCACGTCGTGGGTGTGCACCTCCTCCACGCTCAGCCGTACGCCCGTGCTTTCCACCTGGGCGGCACGCACCTGACGGTTGCCTCGCACAAAGACGCGCTGGACTCCGTCGAGACGTTGTTCGTAGATCAGCACGTACAGCTCGTGCAGGACGTCGGCGTCGGTCGAGGAGTAGTTGGTCGGCCGCATGTACGCGTCGAGCGTGTCCTTGGCCGATCGGCTCGCCCGGTAGTAGTAGTCGGTGAAGCCGGGGAAGAACCCTTCTTCGCTGAACGGGCTGGTGTCTTTGAGCCGCAGCCCGAAACCGCGGACATAGTTGACGATCCGGGCGTGCGGGAAGCGGGCAGCCAGGTCGAGGACGATCTCGACCGCGCTCTGGCTGCCGCCGATGACGGCGATCGTCTCAGGCGGATCCTGATCCAGGCTCTGGACGGTCGGCAGATACCGGGTGAGATGCACGACCCGAGGCGAGTCGATCGCGTCGAACGGGCTCGGCACGAACGGCGTCCGGCCGGTACCCAGGACCAGCGCCCGGCCGTACCGGCGGGAACCGTCCGATCCGGTCACCACGTACGCCGGTGTGCCGTCCACTTCGGTGATGGCGATGTCGCTGACCCGTACGCCTAAGCCGACCTGTTCACGGAACTGGTGGGTCGCCCATCGGATGTAGTGCGCGTATTCCTTGCGCAGCGGGAATTCCATGGGCAGGTTCAGGTGCTCGAGCAGCCGCCCTTGCTCGAACAGATAATTGAGGAAGCTGTAATGACTGCGCGGGTTGCGCAGCGTGACCAGGTCGCGGCTGGGATGGTTCTGCATATTCGAGCCGTCCAGCAGCATGCCGCCCTGCCACACCGGGTCCATCTCGGCTTCCAGGAACAGTGCGGTCGTCGAGGGCGATTCTTCCTTCAGCCCGATGGCCAGCGACAGGTTCGCCGGCCCGAACCCGACACCGATCACGTCAACGCAGTCGGATGCCGGTCCGCCGGCCCGGTCACCGGTCACGAGCCCATCTCCACGTACTCCGGACCGAGCCACGTCTCGTCATCGCGGCCCGTCCCATCCCGCTGCGGAGGAGTCGCGGCCTGTCGGGGGACGCCGAGCCGGCCCGGATCCGCCCGCAACTCCCGGTAAAGGCCCAGCCACGTCTCGACCTCACCGGCCAGGCCCGCGGCGGAGATCGACGCCTCCTCCCAGGCCCAGTCCACGCGTGCGCGGGGCTGGATACCGGTGCTGCTCAGCACCTTGCGGTAGAACGGATCGTCGGTCCGTCGCGAGTCGCTCATCAGCGCGCCCACCTCGGGCGAACACAACTGCAGGCCGGGCCGGGGCGACCACTCCTCCAGTCCCGCCTGCGACGGCAGCCCGACCGCCGCCACCAGCGCGGCGGTCATCCCGGCCGGGTCGGCCCGCAGGTCGTCGGACTCGACCAGCACGTACGGGATGCCCCGCTCGCGGCACCGCGCCACCTGCTCCGCCAACGACGGCCACCCGCTCTCGAACGGCGGGAACGTCGACGCCTCCGACAGCTCGCGCACGATGCGTAGCCGCGAGGTGGTGGACAGCCGGGGGTCGGACATCACGAAGATCAGCGGTGCGGTGGCGACTCCGGCCAGTTCGTCGAACTGGCCGGAGGTCAGCTGGAAGCTCATTTCCTTGATCAGCAGGCCGCTGCCGGGTGGCACGTCGGCCAGCCTGACCCGATCGCCCGTGTCCACCCGCATGGGGTTGCCCAGGCAGGCGGTCACCGATTCGGCGCCCTGACCACCCCAATAGCAGGCCTCGAACGGCTCATGGCAGTGGTGGGTGATCAGCGCGTGCTGCCACAGCAACCGTGCCACCGCGGTTGAGCCGGTCCGGGGTGGCGATATGAGCACCACCCGGTTCAGATACGCCTCGGCCAAGCCGGTCTCCATGCTGCACGACTCCCTTACTCGACTCGATCGGCTGCGATCTGCGCGTTCAGCTGCGTTGGTCGAGCGCCTGGGCCAGGTCCTCGATGATGTCGTCGGCGTGTTCGAGGCCGACGCTCAACCGGATCATGTCGGGCGGTACCGGGGCGTCCCCCGCGATCTGCTGATGCGTACCGATCGCGGGGATGGTGGCGGTGCTCTTGACCTGCCCGAGATTGTTGGCCCGCCAGACGAGGTCGAGCCGGTCCAACACCCGGTGCGCGGCGGGCACGCCACCGGCCGGCCGGAAGCCGAGCAGGAACCCGAACCGGTTGACCGCGTCACGACCGGGGCCGCCGCTGTCGACCAGCCACATGTCGCGCTTGGCGAGGTGGTGGGTGCGATGGCTCGGCAGGCCGGGGTAGAAGACCTCGGCGACGTCGCCGCGATCGGCCAGGTACTCCGCCACACGCAGCGCGCTGGTCGACATCGTGTCCACTCGCGCACGAAGTTCGCGGATGTCGGCCAGCAGCGTCCAGGCGTTGAACGGACTGAGCACGCTGCCCATGTCCCGCATCGGGCCGCGCCGGAGATAACCGGCGAAGTCCGCGGTCATCTGCGTGGGCTGCCCGCGGAAACGAAGGTCGTGCCGGGCGATCACGGCACCGCCCATACTGCGGCCGCTGGCACCGGCGGCTTTGGTGAGCGAATGCACGACGATGTCGGCACCGAGGGCAAGCGGGCGCATCAACGCCGGCGTGGCCAGCGTCGCATCGATGATCAGCGGGATCTGGGCCCGGTGGGCGAGCGCGGCCAGCGCCGGAATGTCGACGAGCTGGACCATCGGATTGGACGGCGACTCCGCGAAGAGAAACCGGGTGTCCTCGTCGACATTTCGCTCCCAGGCGTCCAACGACAGTGGGTCGTCCACCCACCGGACGGACACCCCACGTTCATCGCCGTACCGTTTGTCGAAGACCATGACGGTGGACCCGTAGCACGCGGGTGAGGCGACGATGTTGGGTTTGGCGCCGACGGCCGTGCTGAGGAACGAACTCGTGGCCAGGGTGATCGCGGCCATCCCCGTCGTGGTGACCGCCGCGCTCACCTCGGCGTCGACCTGATAGCCCTCCAACGCGGCGACGGTGTCCTCAAGGTGGCCGACCGTCGGATTGCCACGCCGGGCGTACACCCAGCCCTCTCGCTCACCGGCGGCGGTAGCGCGCATCGTCTCCGCCGAGTCGAAATGCTGCGCGGTCGCAAGGTACGCCGGCTCACTGAGCGAGCCGCGGTTGGACGCCGCTTCCTCGTGATCGTAAGAGCCCCGCACGGCCAAAGTCGCAAAACGGGGGCCCGTCACCGTACCGACCCGCTCTTCGCCGGCATCCAGGACTGCGGCTCCGCGGCGTCCGCGTGCGGCGCGTATTTGTCGATCAGCTCGGCCAGTCCGGCGACCGTGGCGTTGGCGAAGAATCCGGCTGCGGGCACGTCCGCGTTGAAAACCTCGCGGATGTGGGCGAGGAGATCCATGGCGACCAGTGATCCGCCGCCGAGTTCGAAGAAGTCGTCATGGACGCCGATGTCCTGCACGGCGAGTGCGTCCGTCAGCAGGTCGGTCAGCAGCGCCTCCAAGGGCGTACGCGGCGCTTCGTAGTCCGCGTCCACCTCGCGGGGAAGCTGTTCGAGTGCCGGCAGCGACTTCCGGTCGATCTTGTTGCCGAGGGTTTCCGGAAGCGCCTCCATCTCGATGATCGCCGCGGGATGCATGTACCTCGGCAGCTTGCGGTGCAGAGCCACGCGCAGCTTCGGCACCAGGCCCTCGGTCCCCCTGACCGGTACGACGAAAGCGACCAGGATCTTGCGGCCAGGCGTGAGGCCCTCCCGTACGACCACAACCGCCTCGTTCACCTCGGGCTCCCCGGCCAGCACGGCCTGGATCTCGCCGAGTTCGATGCGGTAACCGTCCACCTTGACTTGGTCGTCGAGCCTGCCACGGAACTCCAGCACACCGCCCTCTACGCGGCGGACGAGGTCGCCGATGGCGTACATCCGCTCGCCGGGCACGAACGGGTCGGCCACGAACCGCTCCGCGGTCAGACCAGGGCGTCCCACGTAGCCGCGGGCGAGTCCGCTTCCACTGGTGTAGAGCAGACCCCACTCGCCGTCGGGCACCGGCCGCAGTCGCTCGTCCAGGACGTAGAGGCGGGTGTCGGTGACCGCCCGTCCGATCGGGACGGTGTCGCCGACCTCCTCCGACACCACGTGACACGAGGTGAAGCAGGTGTCCTCGGTGGGCCCGTACCCGTTGACCACCAGCAGATCCGGGTAGGTGCGATGGAGCCTGTTGATGAGCACGGGTGACAACGCCTCGCCGCCGCCGAGGAACTGCCGCAACCCGCCCAGGCGATCCAGGTGGCCGTCCACCATGCGGTGCAGCAGGCCTGTGGTCATCCACAGGGTGGTAATCCGCTCGGCCTCGAGGAAGTCCGCGAGCTCGTGCAGCGCCGGCGTTCCCGGACGGTAGATGACCAAACGGGCTCCGTTGAGCAGCGCACCCCAGATCTCGAAGGCCGAGGGGTCGAACCGCAACGAGCACAGCTGCAGGAATGTCTCGTTCTCGGTCAGCGACGCGTAGTCACCGTCCTGGACCAGGCGCACGACACCGCGATGCCGCACGGCCACACCCTTGGGCATGCCGGTCGAGCCGGACGTGTAACAGATGTAGGCGAGATTGTCGGGGCTCATCGCCCCCTCGACCGGTTCAGCGCCGGGCGTCGTCGCCGGCTCGTGGTCGAGGTTCACCACCGTTCCGTCGATCTTGGGAATCCGAGCGGCCAGGGCATCGTGGGTCAGGACGACTCGGCAGCCCGCCTGTTCCAGCATGTAGCGGAACCGGTCGGGGGGCTCGTTCTGGTGCAGCGGCACGTAGGCACCGCCGGCCTTGAGGATGCCGACCAGTGCGATCACCATCTCGAACGAGCGCTCGAAGAACACCCCTACCGCAGCCTCCGTCCGCACGCCGAGGTCGCGAAGGTGGCGGGCGAGCAGCTCGGCGCGCCGGTCGAGGTCCACATAGGTCATGTCCTGCCCGTCGAAGCGCAGGGCGACCGCGTCAGGCCTGCGACGCACCTGTTCGTCGAACAGGTCCGTGATGGTCGCGTCCCGCCAATCCGGACCGGGATCCTGCATCGTGCCCCCGTCACTCCGCTCCATCACGGTTTCCGCTCCCCTCGATCGTCCGGCCATGTCGCGCTGCGTGGTGCAGAACCACGCGCTAGATCGCGTACACCCGAAAAATATGCCCGGTTATGCACCAGGAGCATAGATCTTGACTGCGCCTTGACTATCAGCTATGCGATAACGTCACCATCCCCACACAATAGGATATATCCCCGGCTCACCTAAGTAAGGCACGCACGCCAACATGGCTCATTTCGGCCTTTGGTGTGACCAGGAATACATTGGAGTCGGTCGCGTTCCGCCATCCAGTCGCGCCGTACACCTCAATACGCAAGACAGGGAAACCTGTGTTCAGTTTCTCCAAGCGCCGGCCGCCGTACAGCACAGGAGTACCTCAGCCTGGATGCACCGAGCCGAATCTGATTTGATTGCACTGAAATGAGAGCAATCGGCTCGCTATCATCGTGGACCACAATTACGGACAGGACGAAAAACAAGATAAGGAAGTCTTCGGTCTTTCCGTGCCGGACCGTGTGGAACACGGCCGGGGAGGTGATCATCATTGCCCGGATTCACATCGGCCCAAGAGGCTCGCAGTAGGCCACCCAGCACTCTGGGACCCGCATCAGTCGTGTCACGGCAACGCACCTGACGCGACCTGTGCCGGCCACCGAGGCGGCGGCGGAGCCGGCTCCAACGGGGATCCCGGCACCGAGAACGGGACGTTCGGCGCACGTCGATGACACCTGGGTGACACGACAGAAGAGCCACAATCCCCGATCTTGGGAATTGTGGCTCCGACCTGCCAGAACAGTGTCGGGACGGCGGGATTCGAACCCACGACCCCTTGACCCCCGGGCAACCCAACTGGTCCATCCTTGCGGCACTGAAGCTACCCTGAGCTGGGAAAACAATCCCTGCTAGTCCGTCAGCATCCGCACACGTCCGGGTGCGTGGTCACTCAGTTAGTCACTCGAAAGGCCTCGTCACCCTCGGCTCTCCCGGGCGCCCCCGCCGGTGTTCAGACTGAAGCGCTCCGGCTTCGACAGAGGCCAGGCAACTGCACCGCCCGGGTGCCTGAGGCCGTCTTCACCGTCCGCACGTACGCAGACACGGCCACCAGGGTAGAGACATGATCGACTTAGTGCGCACTTTCGCCGTTCCCGACGGGAAACCGCGAGGTTAGCGCCTTGCATTCAACGGTGATCTTGAGACGTGAGCCAAGTCAGGTCTCATGCGGAAGGACTCGCCTTCGGCGACCACGACGATGCTGTGGTGGAGCAGCCGGTCGGCCAGGCTGACGGCGGTGGTGTGCTCGGGCAGGAAGCGGGCCACCACGCTGGAACACAGCATGCGTGAGCAAGAGGTCACAGCACCGGCGACGTCAGCCCGGGGTAGCGGTCTGCCTGGACGGCCACCAGTTTCGCTCGCCCAGCATCACCGCGAGAGCGGGGACGAGCAGGGCCCGAACGAGAAAGGTGTCGGCGAGCAGGCCCAGGGTGACCACAAAGCCGATCTGAAACAGCGCCTCCATCGGAAGCACCATCAAAGTCGCGAAGGTGGCGGCGAGCACGAGGCCGGCGGAGGTGATCACGCCGCCCGTCCGCTCAAGGGCCTCCGTCACCGCGCGGCGGGTCTCGTGCTGTCGGCGCCGCTCACTGATCCCGCTGAGGAGAAACACGTTGTAGTCGACGCCCAGGGCGACGAGGAAGATGAACGCGTACATCGGCAGATTCGGGTCTGAGGCCGGCTGGCCGAGGATGTGGGTGAAGATGAGGGAACCGACACCTAGGGCGAAGCCGAAGGAGAGGACCACGGTCGCGATCACGTAGAGCGGCATCACCACCGCGCGCAGGAGCACGGCGAGGACGACGAAGATCAGGGCAAGGCCGACCGGGACGATCAGCCTGGTGTCACGTTCGAGTGCCTGGCGGGCATCGTAGTTCTCGGCCACGGTCCCGCCGATCAGGACGGTGTGGCCGTCGGCCGCGCGCCCAGCGACCTCGCGCAGCACCGGGACGGCGTCGGTGGCCTGCTCCGAGAACGGATCCATCCGCAGGTCCGCGTCGAAGATGAGCAAGTCCGTCGCGGACCTTCCCTGGCCTTGAGCCTCCGCACCCAGGGAGTCGCCGTCCGCCCCTACCGACCTGGCCACCGCGTGCATATCGGCGACGGGCGTGTGCGTGCCTTCGGTGAGAGCGCTCTGGACCTTCCCGCCCACCTCGTGGGCTACGACGATGCGAAGCGGCGCCGCCCGTCCGGGGATGAAGTGGTCGCGGATCACTTGCTGGCCGCGGACCGAGTCCGGCGCCTCGCGGAAGGACTCGGAGAAGTCGAGCGCCGGACGCCCGCCGATGCCGGCCAGCGCGCCCGCGGCGAGGAGAGCGGTGACCGCCGCGGCGATCACTCCCGGGCGTGCGTGAACGAGGCCCGCGACGCGCCCCCAAAACGTGACCGCAGGTGCGGACTCGGGCTCGAGGCGGGGAACAGCGGGCCAGAACGCCCGCCGTCCGAGGGTGGTGAGCACCGCGGGCAGAAGGGTCAGGCCGGCACAGACCATGATCGCGACACCGAGGGCGAGGATCGGGCCCATCTCGCGCATGGCGTTGAAGTCGGCAAGGGCGAGGACCAGCATCGCGCCGACGACGATTGCTCCGGCGGAGAAAATAGCTGGGGCGGTGCCCTGGGCGGCGGCGACCATCGCCTCCTCGACGTCCCGCGCCCGGCGCAGCTCGTCGCGAAACCGCGCCACGATCAGCAGACAGTAGTCGGTGCCCGCACCGAACATCAGCACGATCAGGATCGCGGTCGTCTGGCCGCTGACCTCGGTGAGGCCCACGGCGACGAGTCCGTAGGCGAGGCCGGCGGTGACGAGATAGGCGAGGGCGACGACGGCCAGCGGCACCAGCGCAACCAGCGGCGAGCGGTAGGTCACGAGCAGCAGGAGCAGCAGCACGGCGATCGTGACTGCCAAGAGGGTCCCGTTGATCCCTTTGAGCGCGGCTTTTCGATCGGCCTCGAAGCCGGCACGGCCGGTCACGAAGGCCCTCAATCCGCTCTCGTCGCCGGCGGCCGACGGGACTATCTCGCGGATTGCCGCGACCGCCTGCTCAATGTCGGGCGTCGAGTCGTCGGTCATCAGGACCGTGCTCAAGATGACGGTGTCGTCGGGTGAGGTGAGCAGCGAAGCGCCCGGGCTCATGTCGAGCGGATCGGTCTCGCCGCATGCGCGTTGGTACGGGGTGGCGATCATCGTCAAGTTCGGGATCGCGCCGGACCGGCACAGCGCTAGGGCGTCGGCGTCGGCGCGCCGTCCGTCGTCCGCGGTGATCCCACTCTCGCGGAAGTAGGCGATCACCGCCGCTGTCTCGCTGCCGCGCCGGAACCGCTCGTCGATGATCCGCTTGACCGTCGCCGACTCCGATCCCCGGACGAGGAAGGTCTCGCTCTCGTCGGCGGCCCGCTCGCCGAGCCTGGCTTGTAGCGGCACCGCGAGCATCGCGAGCGCAAGCCACACCGCGATCACGACCCACCGTGACCGCCGACCCGCGGAGATTACGGAAGCCCTGGTGAGAGGTCGCATCCGGTCGCCGACCTCAGAGCCCACCACCGACCCCCTCTATATAGCTGACGACGCCGTCCGCGACGTAGACGTAGATCCTCGTCGGGTCGATCTCTATCGGCACGGGCCGGCTCTTGTCGTCCTCGCGCGAAACGATGATTCCGCAGTTGTGACGGGCCGCCTTCTCACGCGCCTCAGCGAGCTCCAACCCGAGCAGCTCCGCCGTATCGAAGGCGTTCTCCGCGGGCCTGTACTGGCTGACGCCACCATTCTGTCCCGTCTCCACCATCGGGCATTGAAGGGCGGTCAGGTCGCGCCCCCGCGTCTTCGCCTCCCCGGACTCGTCGTTACATCCGGTCAGGGCCATTGCTCCGACGGCGATCGCAACCGTGGCCGCAGCGACGCCGAGAAGCCGCCGGTGAACCCTCTGCCCGCTCATAGCGGGGACGCTAGCGGACGAAACTACCTCGATCAAGACAACTAACATCTTTGGTAAACAAAAGGGTGGAATTGCTAGTACCAGCTTTGGTGATTCGCTGACGAAAGTCCTTGACATCTAGACAAAAGGCGCAGACGCTACGTCTTGACCTTCAGGCGGTCGAACCACATCGCTCCGGCCGCGGGGCTGGTCGCCGCCGCATTGGGAGAGGAAGTGAGTGGTATGCGGAACGCCGCGCCGCCCGCGCGGAGTGTGAGGCGTTCTTTAGTCGCACTGACCGCGGTCGCTCTGGGGGCTCAGATGCTCGCCCCTGTGACCGCCGCCCAAGCGGAGAGCACCCCCCTGACGGCTGCTGCCCCGGCGACGAGCACCGGGCAAGCGAGTAGAGCCCTCCTTGCGGCCTCTGCCCGGGCGGAGGGCAGCAAGAGGGTCCTCATCTACACCGGCACGACCGGGTATCGGCACGCCGAGGCGATCGACAACGGTCGCCCAGTGGTCCAGGCCGCTCTCCAGGCCGCGGGCTACGAGGTCGACTGGGAGGACTGCGACAACAACGGTGGCGGCACGAACAACTGCAACCACCCGGACAAGAACCCTCGGATCTTCACCGACGACAACCTGGCCCGATACAACGCGGTCCTATTCCTGAACGCATCGTGGTCGTGGGCCGGCGGCGGTCGGCCCGGACCGCTCTTCGACCAGGCACAGCGCGACGCGTTGATCCGCTTCACCCAGAACCGCGGCGGGATCGCGGCTGTGCACAACATGACCGACGCCGGCGCCGGCGTGTCCGTGTGGGACTGGTGGGACGGCGGGCCGGACAGCGTCATCGGCACGACGATGACCGCCCACTCGAACGGGTCGGCGACCGGCAACGCCGCAACCGTCCAGGTCGCCGACCACAACCACCTCTCCACCAAAGACCTGCCCGACACCTACCAGCTCGCCGACGAGCACTACAACTTTGTCCGCAGCGTCCGGGGGACCCACCACGTGCTCGAGACCTTCGACGAGCGCACCTACAACACCGGCAGCCAGAAAATGGGCCAGGACCACCCCACGACGTGGTGCAAGCTCTACGACGGCGAGAGGGTCAAGGACGGCACCGCCACGCCGCGGCCCTACGATGACGGCCGGACCTGGGTGACCTCGCAGGGTCACTTCGGCGTGCGTTACAGCGAGAACGGCGGCGACAACCCGCTGGTCAAGCAGGTCGTCGGAGGGGTGCGCTGGGTCGCCGGCGAGGGAAACAAGACCGACTGCTCAGGCACCGTGTGGTCGAACTTCACCCGCACGACCCTGGTCGACAATGCGAACGGCCCGATGGCTCTCGACGTGGCGCAGGACGGCAAGCTCTACTGGACCGAGATCGGCCCCACAACGGGCTACCAGTCGCAGGGCTACGTGAAGATGCACGATCCGAACGGCCCGCCGAACAACTCGACCACGGTCGCGACGATCCCGACCCGCGCCGACCACGGCAACTCCGAGGACGGCGTGCTGGGGATGAGCCTGGAGCCGGGCTTCGACCTGTCGAACCCGAACAAGCGCGACATCTACGTCTACTATTCCCCGCGCAACCCCGACTGGCCGACCACGGGCAACCAGATAACGGTCGGCTACAACCTGATCAGCCGCTTCACGCTGAACGAGACCGGCACCGCGTTCGAGCCCGCGAAAGCAGGCGGTGACCCGGCACATCCATACGATGAGCGGGAGATCCTGCGTGTGCCCAAGGCGAAGATCTCGGGCAACCCCTCAGGCTTCCCCGGTGGCCCCACCGACAACGGCCCCGGCCATGTCGGCGGCGCGAGCCTGGTGTTCGACTCCGAAGGCAACCTCTACCTCGGAGTCGGCGACGACGTGTCCCCGAACGCGTCCGGCCACAACCGCTACGTGCCGATGGACCATCGCGCCTCCGAGCGCTGGGATTCACGCAAGACGGCGGCCAATACCGCCGACCTGCGCGGAAAGGTCCTGCGCATCAAGCCGATCAAGGACATCCCGGCAGGGCAGGCCGCCGACCCCGGCCTGGACAAGACCTACACGGTTCCGAAGGGCAACATGTTCCCGCCGGGGACCCCGAAGACCCGGCCGGAGATCTATGCCATGGGCTTCCGGCAGCCGTTCACGGTGCACACCGACCCCGCCCACCCGGGTACGGTCGTCGTCGGCGAGTACTGCCACGACAACTCGGTGGACCAGGCCGACCGCAGCCCGGCCGGCACCTGCGAGTGGGATCTGGTCGACGAGCCTGGCTTCCAGGGCTGGCCGTTCTGCGTCGGCGACAACTCGAAGACCAACACCACGTGGCGCTGGGACTACGCGACCAACTCCTCGACCGGTCAGCAGTACGACTGCTCGCTCGACAAGCTCCCGGCCGACCTCAACTGGGCCCCGCCGGGCGGTACAAGTTCGCAGCCCACATTCCAAGGCCTCGATGAAATCCCAGGCCCCGCGAAGAAAGCGACGATCTGGCGCAAGTACCCCGGCAACCCCGGCGGTGAGAATCCGATGGACTTCGGCGACCTGGGCGCCGGGGGCATGCAGCCGGTCACCGGTCCGGTCTATCGATACAAGGACAGCTTCGGCCCCGGCGCCTTCCCGGCCTACTACGACGGCTCGTGGCTGATCACCAACCGTGGCGCCGACAACGGGTTCTGGAAGGAGGCGCGCCTGCGGCAGGACAACAACCAGTTGCTCCGGGTCAACGACTGGCTGCCGGTCAACCACTTCGGCACGCCGAACAGCAGCTTCGTGATCCCGACCAAGTTCGGGCCCGACGGCGCCCTCTACATGGGGCGCTGGACCTTCGGTTGCTGCCGCGCTCAGCTCAACTCCACAGCGAAGATGGAGTTGGTCAAGATCGAGTTCAAGCCCTCCAGCAAGTGCACGGAGGACACCCAGGCACCAACGGTCTCGCACCAGATCGAGGGCCGGGCCCACCCCAGCCAGCAGAACGCCTACATCGACTCGGCCACGCTCAAACTCAACGCCACCGATGTCGGCTGTGCCGGCGTGGAAAAGGTCGAGTACCGCGTCGACGGCGGAGCGTGGACCGCCTACGACGCGCCGGTACTGTTCAAGAACCCGGGGAAGTACACGGTCGACTACCGAGCCACCGACTACTCCGGGAACACCTCCGCGTCGCAGAGCGCCGTCTTCACGGTGCTCGACGGCGGCAGGACGCTCCCCACGGCGTGCGACATCTACGCCACGGGCACGGGGTGGAATCCCGATAACTGTGAGATCGCCCGCGGTGGCACCGTCACCTGGCACTTCAACGTGCCCGACGCGGGGATGCCGCATGATGTCTGGCTCGTGCCGCCCGGCGGCAATCCGGACCCGAACGGCGGCGACATCTTCGAGGTCACCAAGGGCGCCGTCTCGCCGGGAGGTCCGCCGGTCTCGTACACCTTCGATCGGGAGGGGACCTGGACCGTCATCTGCAGGCTCCACTCCGGCTACGACGGCAAGAAGTGGGCAGGCATGGTCGCGACAGTCACGGTCGGAGGAGGGGCCAAGGGCGTCTACACCATCTCCCCCAAGAGCAGCGGTAAGTACGTCACGCCGCAGAACGCCTCGACCGCCGACGATGCCAAGATCGTTCAGATGGGCGCGACGCAGGGCAGCGAGCAGCAGTGGGAGGCCGTTCCCTTCACCGCGGGCGCCTACCAGCTCAAGAACGTCAAGAGCGGCAAGTGCCTTGACGTGCCGAGCGGCTCGACCGCGACGGGCACCCAGCTCGTCCAGTACGCCTGCCATCCCGACGGACATAAGGACCAGGTCAACCAGCGGTTCTACCTCATCCAGTCCGGAGACGCCTACCAGGTCAATCCGGCGGTGAGTGGCCTGTGCCTCGACATCAACGGCAACTCCACGGCCGACGGTGCCGCAGTGATCCAGTGGACCTGCAACAACGCCGACAACCAGCGGTTCCGCTTCACCCCGGTCGCCGCGGCCGACAAGACGCCGCCGGTGACGACCGCGACGACCGACCCGGCGCAGCCGGAGGGCGGCTCGTTCACCGGTCCGGTCACGGTCACGCTGACCGCCGTCGATGAGGACAAGGGCAGCGGGGTCGACCGGACAGAGTACAAGCTGGACGGCGGTGACTGGAAGCTGTACACCGGGCCGGTCGTCGTCTCCGGCGACGGCTCGCACACGCTGGCCTACCGCTCGACGGACAAGGCGGGCAACGTCGAGGACGTCAAGACCCTCACGGTGGCCATTTCCTCTCCGCGGGTTCCGCTGACCGTGACCGCTTCGTCCCGCTGCGTGGGTACGTCGGCGTACGTGGCGGTGACGGCCGTCAACGACGGCGATGTGCCGGCGGACGTGATGTTGACGACCCCGTACGGTTCCAAGACCGTGGCCGACGTGGCCCCGGGCAAGCAGGCCTATCAGTCCTTCAACGCGCGGGCCGGGCAGATCGGCGCGGGCGAGGCGACTGTTAAGGGGACCGCGACGATCGGTGGCAAGCAGGTCACCTCGACCTACGACGCCGGCTACAACGCGATCACCTGCGGCTAGAGCTGTAGCTGGACCAGGTCGGCGGTGGCCACGGTGTGAGCACCCAGCGGTGTACGCACCGGGGCCACCGCCGTACTGAACGAGCCGTACTGAAATGGGGCCGACCGGTCGGCCGTCTGGAACGATCGGCCGGCCGGTCCCGCCCCCATGCCCCCTATGAAATGGAGCGATTACGTGAAGACCACGAGAACTGCCCAGATACTGGCCGCGTCGGTGCTCGGTCTTGCGCTTGCGGGTGTGGCCGGTCCCGCGATGGCGGACGACGCCCCCGGTGACGGCATCGACGTTTCGGTGAACATCGAGCCGACCACCACTCCCGGTCAGCTGTCGATGACCGTGGCGGACAACGACGGGGTCTCCCTGCAGGAGAACGGCTCCGACGCCGCCGCCCGCCAGTTCACCGGGACCCTGCCGACGGTCACGGTGACCGACACCCGCACCCCCGAGGAGATCCCCGCCGGGGAGTACTGGGCGGTCGTGGGCCAGGCGAGTGCGTTCACCGCGGCCGGTGACCCGGCCAAGGTCATCGGCCCGGAGTACCTGGGCTGGAAGCCGCGCCTGCTGACCGACTCATCCACCGGTGCGGTGTCGGCCGGCGAGCCGGTCTCCAGTGTCGTCTCCGACGGCACCGGCGCGCCCGCCGTGGGTCTGGCAGGGCAGGAGCTGCTCGTCTCGACCGCGAACTCCACCGACGAGATCGGCACCTCGAAGGTCAACGCCGACCTGGCCCTCCGGACCGGGGTCGACGTCGCCGCCGGGGAGTACCACTCGACCCTGACGCTCTCGCTGTTCAACCAGTCCTGAGCCGGACGCGGGACGCCAGAAAGGAAACGACCAGAAAGGAAACGGGCCGCCCTTCGCCGAAAGGGTGGCCCACCTCACCCCGTTTCCGTGGACGGGTCTGCGGGCCGTGATTCTGGCTTTCAGGGGCCGAGGAAGACGAACCTGCTGGAGCATAGGAGCGGGTTTTGCCGACGATCGGCCAGAGATATGCCATGATTCGGCAGGGCCCTACCACCTGTGCTTCTCCAACGCGGCGGTCGACAACCCCCGCCGGCAGGTCGGCTGGAAGACCATGCAGGCCGAGGTGGCGTTACACAAGGAGATCTCCAAGCTCACCGCCCTCGACGCCGAGGGCAAGGACGACAAGCAGATCTCTGACATCGCCGAACTGCAGGCCAAGGGGTGCGACGCGTTGATCGTCTCGCCGAACACGACGGCGACGCTCACCCCGGCCGTCAAGGGCGCTTGCGCCAAGATCCCAGTCATCGTCTTCGACCGCGGCCAAGGCCAAGGGCATCGTCAATGACTACATCCAGCGGCACGGCAAGCTTGACGGCGCCTGGATGGACTCGGGAGCCACTTCCGTGGCCGTCGCCGAGGCGTTCGAGGACGCCGGCATGCCCGTCCCGCCGATGACCGGTGAAGACCAGCAGGACTTCCGGCGTAAGTGGAAGGACGACGGTCTGACCGCCGTCGCTCCCACGTACCCCACCTACCAGTGGCGCACACCGATCATCGCCGCCTTGAAGATCCTCAAGGGTGAGGAGGTGCCGGAGGTGTGGAACCTTCCGCAGCCCAAGATCACATCGGAGAACCTCGACCGGTACCTGCAGCCGGACATGCCGCCGCTGCACTACGCGCTGTGCGGCTGCGAGGACATGCCGGGATTCCCCGAAAAGTGGGGCGGTAAGAAGGGGTGAGCGCGTAGACGGGGCAGGAGGATGAGCAGGGAGACGCCAAGCGCGATCCTGGACGCCGTGCCAGCCGACCAGGCTGAGGCCGAATCCGGAAGTGGCGGGGCCGAGGGCCGGGGTGGCGCCGACCACGATGATTGCGGTGCCCATGACGGTGCCCCGTCGCTCGGCGGAACTACGGAGGCGACGGTGGCCATCAGCACGGGCATCATGACCGTGGCTATTGACGGGGATCTGCGGTGGAGTCGCTCCAGGGGTAGCGGTGCCACGCGCTTTCCACGATGGGGTTCGGTTCGAAGGTGTGGCCGGCGAAGGATTCGCGGACGTGCCAGCCGACCGCGTGCTCCATGTGGTGCTGGAGCATGGGCTGGCTGGCAGTGGTGCTGGTGACGGTGACCAGCCGTTCGAGTTCCTCCGCCGAGGCCACATAGACCGGCGTGGTCGTAGCTGGCAGGAAGTCGTAGGCGTTGATCAAATAGAACGGTTCAAGCGTGATCACCAGGCCAAGGATCGGCCGCCCCGCAGGCGTGATGTGGGCATAAGCCTCATGCCCGTCACGCAAGTAACCAGCCACGGCGTCGATCTGCTCGGAGGCCTTGACGAGCTTGGCCCACGCGGACTCAGCCGCGTCAAGATCGCCGAGTCGGACGGCTTCGGTCGGCATAGTCGCCTTGACCTCGACCAGGAGCAGCAGATCGGAGAACTCCACGATCCAGTCAACGCTCCTAAGCTGCTGACCGCCTTTCCGCCCGTGCCGATGGGTGATCTCGGGGTGCACCTGGGCATCGGGTAGGAGCCGGAGCTGGCGGCCGATGTAGGCCTCGAACAGGTGACCCATGTCGCGGGCGAATGACATGTCGCCTAAGTGTTCGCGACCGGAAATAGAGGCCGAGAGGCGTCGACTTCGACCAGGCCAAGCGCAGGCTGGGGCAGAGGTATCCGGAGCCGTATCCGCTGATCAACGGCCGCTCACGCAGCGGATTGTAGGTGAATCGGCGCAGTTCGGCGGTGACGCTCTCGCGCCAGCTGCGCTCGGTCTTCTTGAAGGAGGCTGGCCCGCTTGAGGATGTCGATGTCCTCGCGGAGCCGGCGGTTCTCCCGCCGCAACGCGGCTAGTTCCTTCAGGTCGCTGCTGGTCAGCCCGTCACGCACTCCGGCGTCGACCTCGGCCTGGCGGACCCAGTCCCGCACCGCGGTCTCGGTCAGGTCGAAGTCCTTGGCCACCTGGCCGATCGAGCGATCACCGCACTGGCAATACTCGACGATCTCCGTCCTGAACTCCGGCGTGAACGAGCGGCGAGGACGCTTCTTCTTCCCCATGCTCTCCATCTTGGACATCCTTCCGGGGACGAACCCCTGATCTCAGATGTCCGTCAAACCGGATCAAGCCCGGATGAAACTACCCAAAGCGGGAGATTGCATAATTTGGATGTCTCGGTGGCTCCGATGTTGCACAGTGGTTTTCAGTAGATCGCCGATCTTGATGCCGTTGTACGGCGAGAAGGAGCCAGGCATGACCACATATCACCGGGTGGATCTGCCGGGGCTCATCGGCGATGAGCCGGTGGGGTTTCTCGCGGCGATCGGCTTGCAGCAGCAACTGATGGAGAACAGCTACCTGAGCTGGGATCCGCAGGATCGGCACGCAATTATGCACTGCCGCAGTTACTCCAGCATCTCCGACCTAGTGGCTCATCTGACGCAACGCCTTACGAAGATCGGGAAGGGCGAGGTCATACCGTACACGTCCGGTTTCCCCGTTCGAAGGAAGCCCGGCGCTCCCGATCCGTTGCGGATCCGCTCCGAGGAGTATCGCCGACTGCTGGAGCGAGTCAGCCGCCGACCCGGTGGGGTCCACTGGCTCAAGGCCACGGTGACCGATGAGGCCGTTGACGCCCAAGGCTTCTGCCTGGTGAACCCGCTGATCGCCGTCCGTGGCCGCCAGACCATCGGCAGCTTCTGGTACTACCCCATGCTCGAGGTGCGACAGGATCCCCAGCGCCTGCTCACCGAGGCGCTGACCGGTTGGCGCCGGGTCGAAGGTTCAGAAGGGTGGCTCCTGGACCACCGCGCGATCTATTCCGCCGACGCCGGTCTGCGCGGACCGGGTGGCAGCATGGCCGTCCCGGGAGCCACCTGGTTGGCAACACTGGCAGTCCAAAAGTTCGGGTACGACCGACGCAACGGCATCGACAAGGGCCCCCCCGTGCCCAAGGGCTGGTTTCGCGTCGAGGGTCGGGACTTCTTCGCATGGCCACTTTGGAGTCTGCCGGTGAACGGCAACACCCTGGACGCGGTGTGGAAGGTCGGATGGGGTTCCGACGGTTGGAAATTCTCCTCGATCTCCCACGGCGCTTTGCAAGCCTGCATCAGGAGGACCCACGGTGTGCGCGCGCCTAACTCGGTCGACCACACCGTTGACTTGGGCATCTTCACCATGTGTGCAGCCGAGCGTTTGCCACGAACCCCTTTGACCCCGATATGCGTCGATATCAGTCTCGCGGATGCCAGGTACGGGGAGTATGAGCCGTGGAAGGGCTGGGACTGGGAAGCCCCTCACGTGGGCGACTACCCCGGCAAATACGGCTGGGGGTGAGCACGAGAAATCGCTGACCATCTATAGACCTCGGATGAGTCGAGTGAAAGCGCCGACGCTGGCCGGAGACAGCTGCCGCCTAGTAATCGGACGCGCCGGCGCCACGACGTTGGCCGAACTCGAAGCTCTCGGCAAGCGGGCCGTCCTCATCCCGCTGCCCGGAAGCGAAAGCTGAGGCCGCAGACCGAGCAGCTCAGGGGCCTGTGATTACGACCCGAGTGGTGAAAATCGCCGTCGAACCGCCCCTCGCCGCCCTTGAGGCCGAATGGCCCATCACGAGGGGTGAGTGGCCCAGCAAGTTGCCGGAGTGACGGTCGACCGCGCCCGTCGCAGCAAGGATCTCAAGTTTCGGAGATGGCGATTTTGCCGTATCGGAGCGTCAGCATTGCTGACCATCCGTCAGGGTTTTGATGTTCACCGGCTTTCGTGGAGTCCCTTTGGCTGACTGGCATGCGTGGACCCCCGAGAGAGGTCAGCATGCCGAGGAGCTATCTCCCCGAGTTCCGTCGCAAAGTCCTGGACCTGCTGAAGGCCGGCCGGACCGTGCAGCAGGTGGCCGCCGATCTGCAGATCAGCGACCAGACCATCGACAACTGGCGCAGGCAAGAGCGCATCGATGCGGGTCTGGAGCCCGGGATCACCTCCAGCGACCTGGCCGAGCTGGTGGCCGCCCGGCGCCGTAGCGCCGAGCTGGAGACCCAACTGGCGGTGACGTGGCGGGCCAGTGAGCTGCTGCGAGAGGCGGTGTCCCCAAAAGGCGGTTTGAGGCCACCGCGGTGATGGCCGGTGAAGGGCTGCCGGTGCAGGTGTGTGCTGCCGGGCGATGGGTGTGTCGGAGTCGGGCTACTACGCCTGGCGCTCTCGCCCGCCGTCACCGCGATCGGTACGGCATGCCTCGCTGACTGAGGTGATCAGGGAGGCTCATGCCGCATCCCGCGGCGTCTACGGCGCCCGCCGCGTGCATGCCGAGCTCATCCTCGGCCGCGGTATCGCGGTTGGGCATGGCCAGGTGACGTGCTGGTGCATCGCGCGGGCATCAAGGGGCTGCCCGGTAACTGCTTCGACAACACGGTCATCGAGTCGTTCTGGGGCCGGATGCAGACCAAACTGCTCAATCGGCGGCGATGGAACACCCGCATCGAGCTGGCAAACGCGATCTTCGAGCACTTGGAGATCTTCCACAACCGCCAACGACATCACAGCGCCCTGAGCATGCGCACCCCGGTCGCATACGGGACGCTCTACGCAAACACCCAGCTGGCATGACAGTCAACCAAGCCGACTCCACGGAACCCGAGGCACATCAGGGTCAGCTTCCGCGTCGGCGGCAGGATCAGGGTTGGGGGCGGGCAGCTCTTGAGCTCCGGCCCGTCCTCCCGGGAGGCGCCGAACCTGGGACATCAGGAGCTCGTAACTGCCGATCAAGGCCAGGGACGGCCAGGCGGCGACGATCCGGCCGATCAGGCTGGGCTCGGCGATGGCGACGTTCGCGCCGAGGCTGGCCAGGCTGCCAACCACGAGCAGGGTCCGCGCCAGGACGCCGCCGCGGGACCCGTACCGGTTGGCCAACAGGATGGACATCGAGGCGACGACGATCAGCGACAGCGATCGGGATGAGCACCGCGGCTAGGGCGTGTATCGAAGTCCGCGGTGATGCGTGAGCCGGGTGACGCATCGGAGCGGGCGTAGATCGACAACGTGAGAGGTCTCCGGTAAGTGGTTAGTCGACCAAGACAAACCTGAAA
>NZ_VYTZ01000026.1:0-38155 GCF_008728085.1 Microbispora cellulosiformans
TTAAGCCCGCCAGCGCCGATGGTACTGCACCGGGGACGGTGTGGGAGAGTAGGACGCCGCCGGACAATTTTTTGAGGGGGGCCATCCCGGTCGGGATGGCCCCCCTTTTTTTTGTGCCCCGAACCAGTCCCCGGCGACGGGTGTGCGGTGAAGGGCGACGACCACGTCCCGTACGCTGAGGGTCGTGGAATATCGAGCCGTCGAGCAAGCGATCATGGAGCGAGGGGTTGAGTGGGATTTCGATCCCTCTCTCGATCGGATCGCCGCGCTGATGGAGATCCTCGGCGATCCCCAGAAGTCGTACCAAGTCGTTCACATCGCGGGGACCAACGGCAAGACGAGCACCGCGCGCATGACCGAGGCTCTGCTGCGCGAGCGCAACCTCCGCGTCGGCCGCTACACGAGCCCGCACCTGCAGTCGATGCGCGAACGCATCTCCATCGACGGTGAGCCCCTCTCGGAGGAGCGGTTCACCGAGGTGTACGAGGACATCGCGCCCTACCTGGAGATGATCGACGCCAGGGTGGGCAGGCTCAGCTTCTTCGAGGTGCTGACGGGGATGGCGTTCGCCGCGTTCGCCGACGCCCCCGTGGACGTCGCGGTCGTCGAGACCGGCATGGGCGGGACCTTCGACGCCACCAACGTCGCCGACGGCACGGTCGCGGTGATCACCCCCGTCGCGCTCGACCACACCGAATACCTCGGCCCGGACATCGCCACGATCGCCGGCGAGAAGGCGGGGATCATCAAGCCCAAGGCGACCACGGTGCTGGCGCAGCAGGCGCTGCCTGCCGCCGAGGTGCTGATGCGGAGGGCCGCCGAGGTCGGCGCGGTCGTCGCCCGGGAAGGGCTCGAGTTCGGGGTGCTGCACCGCGAACTGGCGATGGGCGGCCAGATGCTCCAGCTCCGGGGTCTCAAGGGCGTGTACGAGGACGTGTTCCTGCCGCTGTACGGCGCGCACCAGGCCGGCAACGCCGCCGGCGCCCTGGCCGCCGTCGAGGCGCTGACGGCCGGTGACGACCCGCTGGGCGACGAGGTCGTACGGCAGGGGTTCGCCCAGGTGAGCAGCCCGGGGAGGCTGGAGGTCGTACGGCGCGGGCCCACTGTCCTGGTCGACGCGGCGCACAACCCCGCGGGCATGGAGGCGACGGTGGACGCGCTCACCGAGGCGTTCGGCTTCACGCGGCTCGTCGCCGTGGTGGCGGTGATGGCGGACAAGGACGTGGAGACGATTCTGGACCTGCTCGAACCGGTGGCCGAGGAGATCGTGGTCACCCGCAACTCCTCCCCCCGGTCCCTCAGCCCCGACGACCTGGCGGTCCGCGCGCAGGCCGTCTTCGGCCCGGACCGCGTCCACATCGAGGACCGGCTGGACGACGCGATCGACACCGGCATCGGGCTGGCCGACCAGGGAGACGAACTGGGCTCAGGAGTCCTGATCACCGGGTCGGTGGTCACGGCCGGCGACGCCCGCGTCCTGCTGAAGGCCGCCAGGTGAGGGCGGAGCACGGCGGCATGTTCGAGGTGACCCCCGGCATGCGGCGGCTCTGCGCGAGCGTTCTCGGCATGCAGGCGATCGTCGTCGCGCTGGTGACTCCTGTCGCGATCACCATCAACCACGTGTCCCCGGCGCTCGCGGTGACCGTCGGGCTCGGCCTGGCCGTCCTGTGCGTGCTGATCGCCGGCCAGTTGAAACGGCCGTACGCCTATATCGCGGGCAGTGTGCTGCAGATTCTGACAATCGCTACGGGATTCCTGGTCCCGGCCATGTTCTTCCTTGGGGTGATCTTCGCCGCCCTGTGGATAACGGCCATCTTCGTCGCTCGCCGTGTCGAAGGGACGACGAAGCGCTAAAGTCGGCTTCCATGGCCGTCCCTCCCGTACCGCAGGCACGGGCCGCCGTGCCGGTCCGTGCCGTGCGCGTCCCCATGCTGGTCGACGTCGTCATCGGGCTGCTCACCGTGGTCGCCCTGCCCCTCGCGGTCGTCGCGATCCCCAACACGATCTCCGTCGTGGCGGCGCTGCTGCCGCCGGGCGTCTCGCAGGTCGAGATGATCCGCGCGCACGGTCTCGCGCTGCCCGCCATGCTGGTGACCGTGCCCATCGCCGCGATGGCGGTGCGCAGGTTCCGCGCGGCGCCGATTCTCGTCGCGGGGCTCACACTGCTCGCGCTCGCGGACGCCGCGGGCGGATACACCGAGACGGTCGCGCTCGTCGGCGTGCTGCGCGTGCTCCACGGAATCGGCGCGGGCATGCTCGTCCCGGCCACGCTCGCCGCGGTGGCCGAACGTCCCCGCCACCGGGTGCTGCTGCCGCTCTGGGCCGGCGCGCTCGCCGCGTCGCTGCTGTCGGCGCAGGCCCTGGCCCTGTGGGCGATCCGGGACGTGTCCTCCTGGCGGGTCACCCTCCAGCCGTACCCGCTGCTCACCGGGGTCGCGCTGGCGCTCGCCGCCGCGTATCTCGTCCTGTGGATGGTCACCGGCGGCGCCGGTGCGGCCGACGCGGAGGGTGAGCGGCAGGTCCTGCCGCTGAGACGGCCCACCTCCGCCGAACGCGGCAGGCTCGGGCTGGCCGTCGTGCCCGCCACGGTGATCGCGGCGCTGGGGGTGGGCGTCACCTTCGACTGGCCGCCCCTGCTGGTGGTCGCCGCGGCGGCGCTCGCGACGGTGGCGATGCTGGCCCTCGCGGCGTTCGGCGCCTTCGAGGGGCAGGGCGGCCGGACCCTCGCGCTCGTGAACGTGGCCGTCGGGCTGGTCGTGCTGCCGACCGCCGCGCAGATGACCTACATCGAGCTGGGCGGCCCGCTGGGCGGTCCCGGACTGCTGGGCCTGTGGGTGCCGTTCCTGGTGGCCGGGCTGGCCGCGCTCGCGGCGGCCGTCGTGGCGGGCAGGGCCCCGGAGACGTCCGCCACGCGGTTGACCGCTCTCGGCCTCGCCGCCATGGTCGGCGGACTGTGCGCCATCAGGCTTCTCGTCCCCGCACCCTCCGGCACGCCGCTGATGGTGCCGTTCGTCCTGCTGGCCGCCGGGGCGGCGGTGGCGCTGGTCGGCGCGTTCCGGCTGGCGGGTCTCGGCTCCGCGCTGCTGGGCCTGTCGCTGTGCTTCCCCGCCGTGCTCGCCGGCTTCCTGCTCGGCACCGGCATCCAGGTCAACCGGCTGCGCGAGGCCGCCGGGTCCGCCCTGGCCGGCAAGGACGGGGGGAACGCGCTCGTCAAGGGGTTCGTCGACGCGCTGCACATGTGGGCGCTGGTCGGGGGCTTCGTCGTGGTCGGAGTGATCGTGCTCTCCTCGGTCCTGGCACGGCGGAGCGCCGCAGCCACGTCCGCCGGTCAGGTGGTGATCCCCCTGCCGACGCCCTCTCCCGAGGGTGACGACGCCGGGCCGCAGGAGCCGGACACCGTCCGCTGACCACGCGGGGTGAGCCGAGTGGCGGGCCCGGACCGGTAAGCTGCCGTTGCGTTGGAGCTCCCAGGCGTGCCCGGGAACCGGCGGGGTCGGACGCCACGTGAGCGTCACCCACGACGACAATAGGAGAGAAGACCGTGTCCGAGCGTACGCTTGTCCTGATCAAGCCCGACGGGGTCCGTCGCGGGCTCGTCGGGGACGTCATCGGCCGCATCGAGCGCAAGGGCCTCAAGATCGTGGCGATGGACCTGCGCACGCTCGACGCCGAGACGGCCAAGGCCCACTACGCCGAGCACTCCGAGCGCCCGTTCTTCGGGGAGCTCGTGGAGTTCATCACCGGCGGCCCGCTCGTCGCGATGGTGCTGGAGGGCCCGCGGGCCGTCGAGGCGTTCCGCGCGCTGGCCGGGCTCACCGACCCCGTGAAGTCCGCGCCCGGCACCATCCGCGGCGACCACGCGCTGGAGATCGGCGAGAACGTCGTCCACGGCTCCGATTCGCCGGAGTCCGCGGCCCGGGAAACCAAGATTTTCTTTCCCGACCGTTTCTAGCCCTTGCCCCACGAGAGGCCCCGGTTTAAACCGGGGCCTCTCGCGTTTTCCCAGGTGGTGACCGAGCTTAGGCCGGGGGTGGCCGGTTTTTCCGGGGGCTTGGCAGCTCGATGTGCCCAGTCATGAGCACGTGCGGTTACGATTCGAATGCGATGCGTCATCCCGCACTCCCGCTGAACCCGGTAACCGCTCACCACCTGAAGGAAGGCTTCCTTCCGCATGGGCAGCAAGCTGACATTCCTGGGCCGTGACATGGCTGTCGACCTTGGCACGGCGAACACTCTCGTCTACGTCCGAGGGCGCGGCATCGTCCTGAACGAGCCGTCCGTCGTCGCCATCAACGTCACGACCGGCAAGATCGTGGCAGTTGGGATCGAAGCGAAGCGGATGATCGGGCGGACGCCCGGAAACATCGTCGCGATCCGGCCCCTGAGGGACGGGGTCATCGCCGATTTCGATGTGACCGAGCGGATGCTGCGGTACTTCATCCAGAAAGTCCACAAACGCCGGCACTTCGTGCGGCCGCGCATCATCGTGGCCGTACCGAGTGGAATCACCGCGGTCGAGCAGCGCGCGGTGAAGGAAGCGGGCTACCAGGCCGGTGCCCGCCGGGTGTACATCATCGAGGAGCCGATGGCGGCGGCGATCGGGGCCGGTCTGCCGGTCCACGAGCCGACCGGGAACATGGTCGTCGACATCGGTGGCGGCACCACCGAGGTGGCCATCATCTCGATGGGCGGCATCGTGACCAGCCAGTCGATCCGCGTCGGAGGCGACGAACTCGACCAGGCGGTCATCGCCTTCGCCAAGAAGGAGTACTCCCTGATGCTGGGGGAGCGCACGGCGGAGGAGGTCAAGATCGCGGTGGGCTCCGCCTGCGCGACCGGTGAGGACTTCCACGCCGAGGTGCGGGGCCGCGACCTGGTCACCGGCCTGCCGAAGACCGTTGTGATCAGCGCCGAGGAGATCCGCCGGGCGATCTCCGAGCCGGTCAACGCCATCGTCGACGCGGTGAAGTCCACGCTCGACAAGTGCCCGCCGGAGCTGTCCGGCGACCTCATGGACCGGGGGATCGCCGTGGCCGGCGGCGGCGCGCTGCTGCGCGGCATGATCGACCGGCTGCGCGAGGAGACCGGGATGCCGGTCCACCTCGCCGAGAACGCGCTCGACTCGGTCGCGCTGGGCTCCGGCAAATGCGTGGAGGACTTTGAAGCCCTCCAGCAGGTGCTCGTGCCGGAGCCCCGCAGCTAAGGAGCGGTCATGAGAGACACCCGCCGCGCCCGTCTCATGCTCGGCCTCCTTCTCGCCGTCGCGCTGATCCTGATCACCGTGGACAACCGGGCCGGGAGCGACCGCGTCCTCGGCCCGGTGCGGGGCTTCGCGGCGGCGGTGTTCGGGAAGGCCGAGCGCGTCGGCGCCGCCGTGACCGGGCCCATCACCGGCTTCGTCGGCATGCTGCGCGACGCGCCGTCCGCCCGTCGCCTGATCGGCGACCTCCGCAAGGAGAACGCGCGGCTCCGGGACGAGGTCTCCGCGCAGCGGCTCGACCGGACGCGGTCCGACAAGCTGGACCGCATGCTCGGGCTGGCGGGTCTCGGCCGCTACCGCATCGTGCCGGCCCAGGTCGTCGCGCGGCGTACGGTGGCCGGGTTCGAGGACACGGTCGAGATCGACGCGGGGGAGGCCGACGGGATCCGGGCCGACATGACCGTGCTGAGTGACGAGGGGCTGGTCGGCAGGGTCATCCAGGCCGGCCCGACCAGCTCGACGGTCGCGCTGCTGACCGATCCGGCCCTGTCGGCGGGCGCCCGGCTGGAGGGCGGCAACGAACTCGGTGTCGTGAACGGGCTCGGGGAGGCGGGCGGCGGCGGCAACCTGATCAAGTTCCGGCTGCTCGACTCCACCGTGCCGATCGGGGTGGGACGGCGGATCGTGTCGTTCGGCTCCCAGCGGAGCCTGCCGTACGTGCCCGGCGTGCCGATCGGGGTCGTCGAGCGGATCGACAACACCCCCGGCGAGGTCACCCGGACCGCCTACGCGCGGCCCTTCACCGACTTCTCCGCACTGGACGTCGTCGGGGTCGTGGTCGCGGCGCCGAAGCGGGATCCCCGCGACTCCGTGCTCCCGCCGGTGCCGCCGCCGCCGAAACCGCCGAAACCGCGTGAGGAGCGGCGGCCCGGCGAGCACAGGGCCGGCCAGAGGTCGCTCGAGGAGGGGTTCGGCCTCCGGCGGCCGGGCGACGAGGTGCAGGCCGCGGCGGAGCGCCCGGCGCGCGAGGCGCGGCCGGGTGCCGCGCAGGAGCGGCGTGGTCGTCATGGGACGCAGAGGGCGGACGAGACAGGCGGGTACGGGTACGGTCCCGCCGGGCAGGCGCCTCCCGCAGGGGCAGCCGGAGCCGCGCCACCGCGCGAGGCGCAGGCCCGTGAGGGCACGGCGGGCGCGGCACCGCGTGACACGCGTGCACGCGAGGGCGCGGCGGGTGCGGCGGGTGCGGCGGCCGGCGACGGCCGCGGCGGGAGGAACTGAAGCGATGCTCCGCAACGTCACCCCGGCGCTGCTGCTCTTCGTCGCCCTGGTGCTGCAGGTCAGCCTGGTGAACCGGCTGCTGTTCACGTGGGCGCCGGACCTGGTGCTCCTGACGGTCGCCCTGCTCGCGGCCAAGCGCGGGCCCCTGCCGGGCGCGGTGATCGGCTTCTGCGGCGGGCTCGCCTACGACCTGCTGCCGCCCGCCAACCACACGCTGGGCCAGTACGCACTGGTCCTGTGCGCCCTCGGCTACGCGGCCGGTCGCATGGGCGATCGCCTGCCGCTGCTCGTGATGGCGGCCTGCGGCGTGCTCGCGCCCGGCATGGTGGCCGGCTTGGGCGCGCTGCTCGGCGCGCCGGGGGTCACCTGGGGGGTGCTGGCGACGGCGTGGCCGCGGGCGGCCGTCTGCAATCTCGTGGCCGCTCCGCTGGTGCTGTGGGCGGTCAACGCCCTGTACGGCGGCCGCCGCAGACGCGCGGGCCGTACGGAGCTGGTTCCGGGCTATAGACGGGGGGCGGCATGACACGGTTGCGCGGGCGGCTGATCGTCTTGCAGGTGATGGTCATCGCCATGATCGTCGTGCTCGTCGTCCGGCTGTGGCAGGTCCAGGTGGTGCAGGGATCGCGTTTCGTCACGGTCGCGACCGAGACGCGTACCCGCGAGGTGCGGGTGCCCGCCCTGCGGGGGGCGATCCTCGACTCCTCGGGCCGTCCGCTGGTGCGCAACCGCACGACGCTGGTGGTCTCGGTGGACCGCGGCCGGCTGGAGCGCATGCCGGACGGCGGCGCCGCGGTGCTACGGCGGCTGTCGGGCGTGCTGAAGGTGCCGCTGCCGAAGCTGAAGATGGAGATCCGGGCGTGCGGCCCCGGCGTCAGCCGCCCGTGCTGGCCCGGCTCGCCGTACACGCCGATCCCGGTGGCGACGAACGTCAATCCCCGGGCGGCACTGCAGATCCTGGAGCGCCAGGAGGACTTCCCCGGGGTCACCGCCGACATCCAGGCGATGCGCGACTACCCGAACGGCAGGGACGCCGCCCAGCTTCTCGGCTACCTGCAGCCGGTGACGCAGAGCGAGCTGGAGAAGCGCGAGGGTCTCAAGGCCAACTACTCGGGCGTCGACCTCACCGGCCGCGACGGGCTGGAGCGGACCTACGACGCCGCCCTGCGCGGCACGGCGGGCCTGCGCGCCGTCCAGGTCGACCGGATGGGCAAGGTCATCACGGTCGACCAGCAGTCCGATCCGGTGCCCGGCGACATCCTGGTGACCAGCATCGACGCCAAGGTGCAGAGGATCGTGGAGAAGTCGCTCGACCAGGCCATGCAGGAGATCCCGAACTCCGACGGCGCGGCGGGCGTGGTGCTCGACGTGAAGACCGGCCGGGTGATCGCGATGGCGAGCCGGCCCAACTACGACCCCAGGGTCTGGACGGGCGGCATCACCGAGAAGGACTACCGGCGCCTCCTTTCCGACAAGTCGGGCAAGCCGCTGGTGTCGCGGGCGATCGCGGGCGAGTACGCCCCCGGCTCGACGTTCAAGATCAGCTCGGCTTCGGCGATGATCGCCGACGGTGAGTCGCTGCACGGCACCTTCCAGTGCCCCGGCGCCTACACCGTCGAGGGCAGGTCGTACCCGAACGCGGGCGGCATGAGCCTCGGCGCGATCTCGCTGCACGAGGCGCTGGTGAAGTCGTGCGACACGGTCTTCTACAAGGCCGGATACGAGGAGTGGCTGCGCGACGGCGGCAAGACGCCCAAGTCGAAGGTCAAGGAGCCGATGCCGAAAATGGCCAAGGCGTACGGCTTCGGCCGCCGCACCGGCATCGACCTCCCCGGCGAGTCGCCCGGCCGCATCCCCACCCGCGCCTGGAAGCTGGACCTCTACAACTCGACCAGGGCCGAGATGTGCAGGCGGGCCAAGATCGGCTACCCGGAGATGAAGAACGAGAGCCGCGCCGCGTTCGCCAAGCGGCTGGCCAACGAGAACTGCCTGGAGGGCATGATCTTCCACGCGTACGAGGCGGTGAACCTGTCCATCGGCCAGGGCGACGTGCTCGTCACGCCCCTCCAGCTCGCCCGGGCGTACGCCGCGCTCGTCGGGGACGGCAACGTGCGCAGCCCGCGGATCGGCTGGGCGCTCATGCGGCCCGACGGCACGCTGCACAAGGAGATCCCGGTGCCGGTGGAGTATCACCTGCCGGTCAGCGACGAGACCCGCACCTACATCCGCAAGGCGCTCAGCGAGGTGCCGTCCGACGGCACGGCGGCCGGCGCGTTCCGCGGGTTCCCGCTGAACATCGTGAAGATCGGCGGCAAGACCGGCACGGCGGAGGTCTACGGCAAGGAGGACACCTCGTGGTTCGCCTCCTTCGCCCCCGCCGACAACCCGCGGCTGGTCACGGTGGTCATGGTGGCCCAGGGCGGCTTCGGCGCCTCGACCGCCGCGCCCGCCGTACGGCGGATCTGGGAGGGCATCTTCGGCCTCGGCAAGGGCGACAACAACAAGCCGATCCAGCCGGCGCTCCCCGACGGCAAACCGGTCACGCGGCTGCCGGCCATCAGCCGCGACGGGACCCAGTGAGGCGCCTGCCATGACCGAGGCCATGAGGGTGGGACGCGGATCGCTGGCACGGCGGGCGATCGGCCGCGGCGCGGTCGTCTGGCGGATGGACTGGCTTCTCCTCGGCGCGGTCCTCGCGCTCAGCGTCGTGGGCACGCTGCTGGTGTGGTCGTCGACCAGGACCTGGTCGTCCATCGAGCCCACCGCGATGGCCAAGAAGCACGTGATCAACCTGCTCATCGGGCTGGCCCTCTACAGCGCCGTCGCCGTGAGCGACTACCGGTGGCTCCGCACGTACGCGCCGGTGCTGTACGCCGTGGCGCTCGTGGGACTGGTGCTCGTGCTCACCCCGATGGGTTCCACGATCAACGGGCACCACTCCTGGATCATGGTCGGCGGCGGCTTCGCCGTGCAGCCGGACGAGCTGGCCAAACCGGTGCTCGTGCTCATGCTCGCGCGGCTGCTCGCGCGGCCGTCCGAACGGGACAAGGACCGGCCGCGGGCCCTGAACGTCGCACTGTGCCTCGTGCTGACCGGCGCGGCGGCAGGCCTGATCATGCTCGAACCCGACCTCGGCACGACGATGGTGCTCGCGACGATCACCGGCGCGATCATCGTGCTCTCCGGGGTGCGCAAGCGCTGGGTGGTCGCCGGGATCCTGCTCGCGGTCGTCGCCGGGGTCGCGGTGTGGTCGCTGGGGCTGCTCAAGCCGTACCAGGTGGCGCGGTTCACGGCGCTGCTCGACCCGTCGACCGACCCCCGCGGCGTCGGTTACAACAGCAGGCAGGCCCTGGTGGCGATCGGGTCGGGCGAGCTGTTCGGCAAAGGGCTGTTCCACGGCGGGCAGACGACCGGCCGGTTCGTGCCCGAGCAGCACACCGACTTCATCTTCACCGTCGCGGGGGAGGAGCTCGGCTTCGTCGGGTCCGTCGCCGTGGTGGCGCTGCTCGGCGTGATCCTGCTGCGCGGCGCGCGGATCGCCCGGACGTGCAACGACCGGTTCAGCGCGCTCGTCGCGGGCGGGATCGTCGCGTGGCTCGCCTTCCAGACCCTCGTCAACGTCGGCATGACCATCGGCATCATGCCGATCACCGGCGTGCCGCTGCCGTTCGTGTCCTACGGCGGCACCGCGACGTTCGCGAACATGACGGCGGTGGCCGTCCTCCAGGCGATCCACCTCAGATCGCGGCCGTTCTCGTCCTGAGCCCTCGTGACACTCGCATGAGAGCGGTTCGCAGGGTGGCGGATCCCGGCTCTCACTGGCGGCCGCACGGTGCGGCGAACAGTATGGGAACAGAACAGGTTCGGGGGCTGAACGAACCATTACGGAGGAACGGTGACTCCGGACGACGAGGCGCGGGACCGCCAGCGTGCCCTTGAACTGCTGCGCAGGGCCTTTCCCGACTACCGGATCGTGTACGGCGGCGGCCGGTGGGCCGCGGCGGCGGCGGGCGACCCGCCGACGGTGTGGTTCGCCGAGACGCCGGCGAGCCTGTGCGGACAGCTCTTCACGGCGCAGTTGCGCAGCGGCGGGACCATCGCGCCCCTCCGGGTGGAGGAGAGCGACTCGCAGTGCGCGAGGTGACCGGTTCGTGACATCGACACCATTAGCGTGCGGGTGTCACCACTGGGAGAGCCGATGACGACACCCTCACGCGGCGGGGACCGGTCCGCCATCCAGATCGCCGGCGGTATCCGCGAGCGCACCCTCGCCGCTCTCGGAGACCCGCCCACGACCGCGGTGTTCCACCAGATCGCCGAGGAGATCCATCTCTGCTGCCCGCAGCTGTCGCGCTTCAAGTGCGTCCGGCTGGCGTACGGGTGGACGGTCGAGGAGGTGATCGAGCGCTTCCACGCGATGTGCGACCGTGAGCGGATCAAACGCAGGGGGCTGACCGAGAGGTCCTGGCGGGAGTGGGAGGCCGGGGCCCGCCCCGACCGCGACTACACCGACCTGCTGTGCCGGCTGTTCGAGACCGGGCCCGTGCAACTCGGGTTCGCCCGCGACTACACGCCGGAGGAGCTGCGCCGCCCGGAACAGGGGCAGCGCGGGCCGTGGACGCGCGGCACGGCGCCGGACCTGGTCACCGCCGCCGCCCGGGAGGCCAGCGAGCACGCCGAGCGGGCCGAGACGAGCGAGGTCGGCGACAGCGTGCTGGAGCGGCTGCGCACCCAGGTGATCTGGCTGTCGCGGCGGTACGTCTGGGAGTCGCCGCTGCCGCTGTTCGTCGAGATGCGGGCGCTGCAGGAGCAGGCCCGGCGGGCGCTGGAACGGCGCGTCCATCCCTCCCAGGCCGGTGAGCTGTACTTCCTGGCGGGCACGCTGTGCGGTCTCATGGCCAACGCCAGCATGGACATGGGCCGCCGGATGCCCGCCGACACCCTCGCCCGCGCCGCCTGGACGTACGGCAGGATCGCCGGGCACCAGTCGCTGATGGGGTGGGCGCGCGGGATGCAGGCGTCGGTGGCGCTGTGGGACCGGCGCTATGAGGACGCGGCGGGCTACGCCGAGGCCGGCCTGACCCACCTGCCGAGGGGACAGGGCGGCGCGCGCCTGCACATGCTGCGCGCCCGCGCCGGCGCCATGCTCGGCTGGACCCGCGAGGCCGAGGACGACCTGCTCAAGGCGGCCGACGCCCGCGAGCCGGGGGCGGGGGACGAACTGCACGACGGCTTCGCCGGCGAGTTCGCCTTCCGGCCCGCCAAGCACGCCTACTACACGGCCGTCGCGTACCTCCACCTCGGCCGGCCGGACCGCGCGATCGACCAGGCCCGCGCGGCGCTCGACCTGTACGCCCGGGAGGACCGGCAGAACAGGTCGTACGGCTGCGAGGCGATGGCCGCGGCCCACCTCGCCGCCGC
The DNA here is from genome assembly GCF_008728085.1 of Microbispora cellulosiformans. NCBI lineage: Bacteria > Bacillati > Actinomycetota > Actinomycetes > Streptosporangiales > Streptosporangiaceae > Microbispora > Microbispora cellulosiformans. The sequence continues at coordinate 11,897 of NZ_VYTZ01000026.1, forward strand.
GCATCTGATGGAAGACGATCCCGACGGGGCGGAGCGGGCCATGGCGCCGCTGTTCGACCTGCCGCCCGAGCGCAGGATCGACAGCCTGGCCGAGACCCTGCAGGCCGCCCGGCCGCGGGTGGGCGGCCCGCTCGCCGACCGGCTGCAGGCGTTCTGCGCGTCCGGCCTGCCCCAGTCGGCGGCCCGCGCGCTGCCGGAGGCGCCCGTGACCGAAGGAGGCGTGGGATGACCGTCTCCACCGTCGCGGGCATTCCGCCCGCGCTCGCGGAGGCCTGCCGCCTGGCGGGGCTCGACGCGTCCGGCGCCCGGCTGCTGCGCAGCTTCGCCAACGTCGTCTACCACCTGCCGGGCGAAAGGGTGGTCGTCCGCCTCGCCGAGACGGGCGCCCCCGGCAAGTACGACCGGCTGGTCACCTCGCTCAAGGTCACGAGGTGGCTGCACGAGCAGGGCTTCCCGGTCACGCTGCCGCTCGACGTGCGCCAGCCCCTCGCGGTGGAGGGCTGCCTGGCGACCTTCTGGCACTACGAGGAGGGCGCGGGCGACGGTGACCCGGTCCCGCTCGGCCTCCTGCTGCGCCGCCTGCACTCCCTGCCGCCCGTGCCGTTCGAGCTGCCGACCTTCGACCCCTTCGGCCGCGTGCGGCGGGCCGTACGCGCGAGCCGCGTGCTGGACGACGAGGAACGGGAGTGGCTGCTGGAGCGGTGCGGGGCGCTGGAGGAGGCGTACTACGAGCGCGTCGAGTTCGCGCTGCCGTACGGGCTGGTCCACGGCGACGCGCACCGGGGCAACCTGATCCGGACAAGGGACCGGCTGCTGCTGTGCGACTGGGACTCGGCCGGCGCCGGGCCGCGCGAGATCGACCTGGTGCCCAGCCTGCAGGGCGCGCGGTTCGGCGTGTCCGACGCCCAGCGGGACGGCTTCGTCCACGCCTACGGGTACGACATCCGGGACTGGCCGGGATATCCGGTGCTGCGCGACATCCGGGAGCTCCAGACGTTGACGGCCGCCCTGCGCATCGGGCACCGGGACGCCGCGGCCCTCGCGGAGCTGCGGCACCGCCTGTCCTCGCTGCGCGCCGGGGACGACCGGCTGTGGCATCCCTTCTGACCCCTCCTGGAGCTCCACGAGGGACGGCAAGATCCGCAGGGGCCACTCCCGGAAGCCGATACCCTGGAGGCATGTCTGTCGAGTCGTTGTTTCCCCGCCTGGAGCCGCTGCTGCCGAAGGTGCAGAAGCCGATCCAGTACGTCGGGGGCGAGCTGAACTCGACGGTCAAGGACTGGGACGAGGCGACCGTCCGGTGGGCCCTGATGTATCCGGACGCCTACGAGGTCGGCCTGCCCAACCAGGGGGTGCAGATCCTCTACGAGATCCTCAACGAGCTGCCCGAGACGCTGGCCGAGCGCACCTACGCGGTGTGGCCCGACCTCGAGGCGCTCATGCGGTCCGAGGGTGTCCCGCAGTTCACCGTGGACGGCCACCGGCCGGTTCGCGCGTTCGACGTCCTCGGGGTGTCGTTCGCCACCGAGCTCGGCTACACGAACCTGCTCACCGCGCTCGACCTGGCGGGGATCCCGCTGGAGGCGGCGGACCGCACCGGCGAGGACCCGATCGTGCTGGCGGGCGGCCACGCCGCCTTCAACCCGGAGCCCATCGCGGCCTTCCTCGACGCCGCCGTGCTCGGCGACGGCGAGCAGATCGCCATCGCGATCTCCGAGGTGCTGCGCGAGTGGAAGTCCGAGGGCAGCCCAGGCGGCCGTGACGAACTGCTGATGCGCCTCGCCTCCACGGGCGGGGTGTACGTCCCGAAGTTCTATGACGTCGAGTACCACCCGGACGGCCGCATCATGCGGGTCGTCCCCAATCGCGACGGCGTGCCGTCGCGCGTCTTCAAGCACACGGTCATGGACCTCGACGAGTGGCCGTATCCGAAGAAACCGCTGGTCCCGCTGGCCGAGACCGTGCACGAGCGGTTCAGCGTCGAGATCTTCCGGGGCTGCACCCGGGGCTGCCGCTTCTGCCAGGCGGGCATGATCACCCGTCCGGTGCGGGAGCGGTCGATCACCACGGTCGGCGACATGGTCGAGGCGGGGATCAAGGAGTCCGGCTTCAGCGAGGTCGGGCTGCTGTCGCTGTCCAGCGCCGACCACTCCGAGATCGCCGACATCACCAGGGGCCTCGCCGACCGCTACGACGGCAGCCAGATCGGGCTGTCCCTGCCCTCCACCCGGGTCGACGCGTTCAACATCGACCTCGCCAACGAGCTGTCCCGGAACGGCCGCCGGTCCGGGCTGACGTTCGCGCCGGAGGGCGGGTCCGAGCGGATGCGCAAGGTGATCAACAAGATGGTCACCGAGGAGGACCTGATCCGCACGGTCACCACCGCCTACTCCAACGGCTGGCGGCAGGTGAAGCTCTACTTCATGTGCGGGCTGCCGACGGAGGAGGACGTGGACGTCCTCGGCATCGCCGACCTGGCCAAGAAGGTCATCAGGGCGGGCAGGGAGGCGACCGGCTCGCGGGACGTCCGCTGCACGGTCTCCATCGGCGGGTTCGTGCCCAAGCCGCACACGCCGTTCCAGTGGGCCGCCCAATGCGACCACGAGACGGTGGACCGCCGGCTGCGGGCGCTGCGCGAGGCCCTGCGCTCCGACAAGGAGTACGGCAGGGCCATCGGCTACCGCTACCACGACGGGAAGCCGTCGATCGTGGAGGGGCTGCTGTCGCGGGGCGACCGCCGCGTGGGCAGGGTCATCCGGGCGGTCTGGGAGGACGGCGGCCGGTTCGACGGCTGGAGCGAGCACTTCTCGTTCGAGCGGTGGATGGCCGCGGCCGAGCGGGCCTTCGAGGGTGAGCCGGTGGACGTGGAGTGGTACACGACCCGCGAGCGGGACGAGCACGAGGTGCTGCCCTGGGACCACCTCGACGCCGGTCTCGACCGCGAGTGGCTCTGGCAGGACTGGCAGGACGCGCTGGGCGACGTGGAGGTCGAGGACTGCCGCTGGACGCCCTGCTACGACTGCGGCGTCTGCCCGACGATGGGGACGGAGATCCAGGTCGGCCCCACCGGCAGGAAGCTCCTGCCCCTCACGGTGATCTGACGCCCGCGCCCTGCCCACTGCCCGACAAGACGACTGACCGATACCGGAAGGACGACGGAACTGGTGAAACCCGTTCCCGAGGGGCCCGCGCCCGAACCCACGGTGCAGCGCCTGCGCGTGCGTTACGCCAAGCGGGGGCGGCTGCGCTTCACCAGCCACCGCGACATCTCCCGCGCCGTCGAGAGGGCGGTGCGGCGAGCGGGGATCCCGGTGGCCTACAGCGCGGGCTTCAACCCTCACCCGAAGATCTCCTACGCGGGCGCCGCCCCCACCGGGGTGGCGAGCGAGGCCGAATACCTGGAGATCGGCGTCAACCGGGCGTGCGATCCACGCCGGGTCCGCGACGACCTCGACGCCTCGCTGCCGCCGGGCCTGGACGTGCTCGACGTGGTCGAGGCGCGGGACGGCGGCCTGGCGGACCGGCTGGAGGGCTCGGTCTGGGAGTTGCGGCTCCCGGGGGCCGAACCGGAGGAGGCCGAGCGGGCGGTGAAGGAGTTCCTCTCGGCCGGTCACGTCGAGGTGGAACGCCTGACCAAGAAGGGAATGCGGCGGTTCGACGCCCGCCAGGCGGTGCGTACGCTGACCGTCGTGGAGGGGCCGGAAAAGACGGCAGGTCAGGAGCCTGTTCAGCCGTGTGTCATACTTCGTATGGTTGTTCGGCACGAAACACCTGCCGTACGACCCGATGACGTGCTCATGGGGCTGCGTCTCGTGGCAGGCTTCGCGCCGCCGTCACCCGCTGCGGTGACCAGGCTGGCGCAGGGGCCGCTCGACGCGGTGACCGGTGAGCCCGCCGACCCGTTCGACATCGACCGGGCAGGCGGAGAACGATAAGACTTGCCGCCGCGGCGCCGACAGGAGGCCCGGCGGACCGCGAGAGACGAGAGCCTCCGCGCGGCGCGGAGACGTGCCCGGGGGCTGACGGGAGAGCGCCCGCATGCTCGACAACGAGCCCACTGACGGGGCTGTGAGCCTTGACGGTGAAACGACAACAGAAGACCGGGACCAGGCCGGGGGGAACGCGGTTTCCTCCGGTTCGGTCCGTGCGTCCACACCACGCCGCCGGTCGGCGAGCCGGCCCGCCGGGCCACCGCCGGAGCCGGACGAACTGCCGCCGCCGGTGACCACGGTGGCCGCCGCGGCCGCGCCCAGGGCGGCGGAGCCCGCCGCGCCCGCCCAGCCGGAGCAGACAGGGCAGCCGGGTCAGGAGGCGCAGGAGGCGCCGGTCGTCCAGGAGCGGCCGAAGCGGGCCACCCGCCGCCGCAAGACCGCCGAGCCCGCCGCAGTGGAGACACCTGTCGCGGAGACGACGGTGCCCGCGCAGGCCCCGGCCGGTGACGACGTGGCCCTCGGTGATGTGGTTCGCGGCGACGCGGCCCCGGCCGCCGCCCCCGAGCCGGTGAACACCGGGACCGCGAGCACTGAAACCGCGAGCGCCGAGACTGCGAGCACCGGGCCGGTGGACGGCGGGAACGACGAGCCGACCGCGCCCACGCGCCGCCGCCGCAGCCGCAAGCGGACCGACGTGCCGGAGCAGGCCGAACAGGTCGAGCCCTCCGCGCCCGCCCCGCCGGCCGAGGAGACCCCCGCGCCGCGCCGCCGCCGCCGTGCCCGCGCGGACGAGTCCGCACCGGAACGATCCAGGGCGATGAGCGCCGCGGAGGCCGAGGTGGCCGCCGCGCTGCGGCTCAACCTGCCCGACGAGGAACCGCTGGACGACGAACCGCTCGACATCGAGGACATCGACATCGAGGAGACCGAGGAGGAGAGCGGCCGGCCGGACGTCGTGGCCGACCCCTTCGGCCTGTCCTCCCGGTCGCAGCCCTCGCCCTCGGTGACCTTCCAGGCGCCGTCGGCGCTGTTCCATCCGCTCTTCCAGGCTCCCGACCCCTTCGCGGTGCCCGTGCAGCGGCCCGCCGCGCCCGCCCCGGCGCCGGTGACGGCCGGCGACGAGGACCTCGAGCAGGAGGAGCCGGAGGAGACCGCCGACCAGGGCGAGCAGGGCGAGGACGAGTCCGACGCCGGTGGCCGCCGCCGTCGCCGCCGCCGTGGCGGCCGGGGCCGGGGGAGCCGGACGAGGGACGCCGAGGACGGCGAGGAGTCCGAGGCCGAGGGCGAGGAGCCGCAGGCCGCGCAGGACGAGGACGAGGACCGCGAGCAGGCCGAGGACGAGTCCGACGCCCAGGGCGGCACCCGCCGCCGCCGTCGTCGCCGCCGCAGGGGCAGCGAGGAGGCCGAGCCCACCCCCGACGACCCGCCCAACACCGTCGTCCGCATCCGCGCGCCGCGCGCGACCCGGTCCACGTCCGTCGACGAGGTCCAGGGCGTACGGGGATCGACCCGGCTGGAGGCGAAGAAGCAGCGCCGCCGTGAGGGCCGTGAGCTGGGCCGCCGCCGCCCGCCGATCATCACCGAGTCGGAGTTCCTGGCCCGGCGCGAGTCGGTCGAGCGGATCATGGTGGTGCGCCGCCAGGGCGGCCGCACCCAGATCGCGGTGCTGGAGGACGGCGTCCTCGTCGAGCACTACGTCGACCGCGAGTCGAGCCAGTCGTACGTCGGCAACGTCTATCTGGGCAAGGTCCAGAACGTGCTGCCCTCGATGGAGGCGGCGTTCGTCGACATCGGCAAGGGCCGCAACGCGGTGCTGTACGCCGGAGAGGTGAACTTCGACACCGCCGGGCTGGAGGGCCAGCCGAAGCGGATCGAGGCGGCCCTGAAGTCCGGGCAGTCGGTGCTGGTGCAGGTCACCAAGGACCCGATGGGTCACAAGGGGGCCCGGCTGACCTCCCAGATCAGCCTTCCCGGCCGCTACCTGGTCTACGTGCCGGACGGCTCGATGACCGGGATCAGCCGCAAGCTCCCCGACAAGGAGCGGGCCCGGCTCAAGCAGATCCTGCGCAAGGTCATGCCGGAGAACGCGGGCGTCATCGTGCGCACCGCCGCCGAGGGCGCCTCGGAGGAGGAGCTCGCCCGCGACGTGGCCCGGCTGTCCGCCCAGTGGGAGAACATCCAGCGCAAGGCCAAGTCGGCCAGCCCGCCGGAGCTGCTGTCGGGCGAGCCCGACCTGACCGTCCGGGTGGTCCGCGACGTGTTCAACGAGGACTTCACCTCGCTGGTCGTCGAGGGCGACGACGCGTGGACGACCGTGGACGAGTACGTCCGCTATGTCGCCCCGCACCTCACCGAGCGGCTGTCGAAGTGGCAGGAGGAGACCGACGCGTTCTCCGCCTACCGGATCGACGAGCAGATCGCCAAGGCGATGGAGCGCAAGGTGTGGCTGCCGTCCGGCGGCTCCCTGGTGATCGACCGGACCGAGGCGATGACCGTCGTCGACGTCAACACCGGCAAGTTCACCGGGCAGGGCGGCAACCTGGAGGAGACCGTCACCCGCAACAACCTGGAGGCGGCCGAGGAGATCGTCCGCCAGCTCAGGCTGCGGGACATCGGCGGCATCATCGTCATCGACTTCATCGACATGGTGCTGGAGAGCAACCGCGATCTGGTGCTCCGGCGGCTGCTGGAGTGCCTGGCGCGGGACCGCACCAAGCACCAGGTGGCCGAGGTCACCTCGCTGGGCCTGGTGCAGATGACCCGCAAGCGGGTCGGCCAGGGCCTGCTGGAGGCGTTCTCCACACCATGCGACTGCTGCCACGGGCGCGGGATCATCGTGTCGACCGAACCGGTCGAGGGCAGGCCCGAGCCGCGCGGCACGCAGGGCAAGATGGCCATCGAGAAGGCGGTGGCCGACAAGCTGGCGGCGGGCGAGGGATCGGTCGCCGCCGCGACGGCGTCGGCGCGTGAGAGCGTCACCGACGCCATCGACGCAGACGAGGGCGAAGGCTCCGCGCCGTCCTCCCGGGGACGGCGACGTTCCCGCAGGAAGACGGCGGAGTAGCGACTTCGTCACCCGGCGGTCCGCTCGGTTCGACCTGGGTGCCGGATATCCGGTACCCTGGTCATCCGGTGCGCCTGGTGTTGGCGTGCCTGGCTTCGCGCGCCTGCCCGGACCGCCGGTCGTATATCGACAGCAGCTGGATGCGGGGCGCGGCATCTCAGCATTAGCCAGTAGAAGGGTTCCGCGGTGTACGCGATCGTTCGTTGCGGCGGCAGGCAGCAGAAGGTCTCCGTCGGGGACGTCCTCGAGGTGGACAAGGTCGCCGGTGAGGTCGGCTCCTCGGTGTCGCTGCCGGCGGTGCTCGTCGTCAACGACGGCGATGTCACCACCGACGCAGCCACTCTCTCCCGGTTCCAGGTGCTCGCCGAGATCCTCGGCGAGACCAAGGGTCCGAAGATCCGCATTCTGAAGTACAAGAACAAGAGTGGCTACAAGAAGCGCCAGGGTCACCGCCAGCGGTACACCCAGGTCAAGGTCACCGATATCAACCCCGGAAAGTAGTCTCCCGGGGGATACCCCGGCTTACCCCCGACAGGGAGTGAACCATGGCACACAAGAAGGGCGCCTCGTCCACCCGGAACGGCCGTGACTCGAACGCCCAGCGCCTCGGCGTGAAGCGCTTCGGCGGCCAGCTGGTGAACGCGGGCGAGATCATCGTCCGCCAGCGCGGCACGCACTTCCACCCCGGCGACAACGTCGGCCGCGGCGGCGACGACACGCTGTTCGCCCTGGCCACCGGCCGGGTGCAGTTCGGCACCAAGCGCGGTCGCCGCGCGGTGAGCATCGTCCCGGCCGCGGAGTAGATCCGCCCGGACACCTGTAGCAGCACGATGAGGCGGATCGAGCATTCGGTCCGCCTCATTCGTTTTCCCCGGCCGCGTTCCGGCCGGGTTCCGGCACAGCAGTAAGGGGGAGCGGCTGATGGCCGACTTCGTGGACCACGTCGTCCTGCACATCAAGGCGGGTGACGGGGGCAACGGCTGCGCCTCCATCCACCGGGAGAAGTTCAAGCCGCTGGGCGGGCCGGACGGCGGCGACGGCGGCCGCGGCGGAGACGTGATCCTGGAAGTGGATCCGAACACCTCGACCCTGCTCGAATACCACCACCGGCCGCACCGCCGCGCGGGCAACGGCAAGCAGGGCACGGGCTCGAACCGCGACGGCGCCAACGGCGAGGACGTCGTCCTGCCGGTGCCCGACGGCACGGTCGTGAAGGACGCCAGGACCGGCGAGGTGCTGGTCGACCTGATCGGCTCGGGCACCCGGTACGTCGCCGCGCAGGGCGGCTTCGGCGGCCTCGGCAACGCCGCACTCGCCAACGCCAAGCGCAAGGCCCCCGGCTTCGCGCTGCTCGGGGAGCCGGGCGACGAGGCCGAGATCGTGCTCGAACTCAAGACCGTCGCCGACGTCGCGCTGGTGGGTTTCCCCAACGCGGGCAAGTCGTCCCTGATCGCGGCGCTCTCCGCGGCCCGGCCGAAGATCGCCGACTATCCGTTCACCACCCTCGTGCCGAACCTCGGGGTCGTCACGGCCGGGGAGACCGTCTTCACGGTCGCCGACGTGCCCGGGCTCATCCCCGGCGCCTCGGAGGGCCGGGGCCTCGGCCACGAGTTCCTGCGGCACGTCGAGCGCTGCTCGACGATCGTGCACGTGCTCGACTGCGCCACGCTGGAGCCGGGACGCGACCCGGTGACCGACTTCGAGGTGATCGAGGCCGAGCTCGCGGCGTACGGTTCCCTGCAGGACCGGCCGCGCCTGGTCGCGCTCAACAAGGTGGACGTCCCCGACGGCCGTGACCTGGCCGACATCGTCACGCCCATCCTGGAGGAGCGCGGCGTGCGGGTCTTCGAGATCTCCGCCGCCAGCCACGAGGGCCTGCGGCCCCTGTCGTACGCGATGGCCGAGATGGTGGCGGCGGCCCGGGCGCAGGCACCGGTCGAGGAGCCCACGCGTCTGGTCATCCGGCCCAAGCAGCTCGGCGAGGCCGGGTTCTCCGTACGCCGGATCGACGAGAACCGCTTCCAGGTGACCGGCGAGAAGCCCGAGCGGTGGATCCGCCAGACCGACTTCTCCAACGACGAGGCCGTCGGCTACCTCGCCGACCGGCTCGACCGGCTCGGCGTCGAGGAGGAGCTGGTCAAGGCCGGCGCGACGGCCGGGGCCGAGGTCGTCATCGGTCCGATGGAGGGCGGCTACGTCTTCGACTGGCAGCCGTCGCGGGGCGCCGAGGCGGTCCTCGGGCCGCGCGGCACCGACCTGAGACTCGGCTGACCGGGAGACGCGGTGGGAGGGGGAGCGGTGAGAGGGGAGACGAGGTGACGGGCAGGCAGCGGATCGGCGCGGCCGCGCGGCTGGTGGTCAAGGTGGGATCGTCGTCGCTGACGACCCCCAGCGGCACGATCGACGTCGACCGGGTCGACGCGCTGGTGGACGTGCTGGCCGCCCGGCGGCTGGCGGGCGCGCAGATCGTGCTGGTGTCGTCCGGGGCGATCGCCGCCGGGCTCGGCCCGCTCGGGCTGCGCGCCCGGCCCAAGGACCTCGCCACCCAGCAGGCCGCAGCCTCGGTGGGGCAGGGCGTGCTGATCGCCCGTTACACCTCCTCCTTCGCCAGGTACGGCTTACGCGTGGGGCAGGTGCTGCTGACGGCCGACGACATGATGCGCCGCTCGCACCACCGCAACGCCCAGCGGACGCTGGCCCGGCTGCTGGAGCTCGGCATCGTCCCCGTCGTGAACGAGAACGACACGGTGGCCACCGACGAGATCCGGTTCGGCGACAACGACCGGCTGGCGGCGCTGGTGGCCCACCTCATCCACGCCGACGGCATGGTGCTGCTGTCGGACGTGGACGCGTTGTACGACGGGGATCCCCGCAAGGACGGCGCCGCCCGCATCGCGGAGGTCAGGGGCCCCGAGGACCTGGAGGGCGTCGAGCTCGGCACCTCCGGGCGCGTGGGCACCGGCGGCATGATCACCAAGGTGGAGGCGGCCCGCATCGCCACCGGGGCGGGCGTGCCGGTCGTGCTCACGGCGGCGGCGCACGCGGCCCAGGCGCTCGCGGGGGCCGACATCGGCACCTGCTTCCACCCGGGGGGCCGCCACCCCGGCACCCGGCTGCTGTGGCTCGCCCACGCGACGACCGGGCGCGGCCGGCTGCACCTGGACGCGGGCGCGGTCGAGGCCGTGGTGGGGCGGCGGATGTCGCTGCTGCCCGCCGGCGTCGTGAAGGTCGAGGGCGACTTCGCGGCCGGCGACCCGGTCGACCTGTGCGCGCCGACGGGCGTCGCGGTCGCCCGCGGCCTGGTCAACTACGACGCGGGGGAGATCCCCGACCTGCTCGGCCGCTCCACCCGGGAGCTGGCCAGCGCACTCGGCCCGGAGTACGAGCGTGAGCTGATCCACCGGGACGACATCGTGATCCTGTAGTCCCCTCCTGTAGTCCACCGAGAAGAAGCGACGGAGCGCGAGGCAATGTCCGAGGCAGTGTCTGAGGTTGTGTCCGGGGTCGTGCCCGAGGTTGGATCCGAGGCAGCGGAGTTCCTGGAGGTCGCGCGGGCGGCGAAGGACGCCGCGGCGGCGCTCGCGCCGTTGCCGCGCGCGCCGAAGGACGCGGCGCTGCGTGCCGTGGCCGACGCGCTGGAGGCGGCCACGGACGAGATCGTCGCGGCCAACGCCGTCGACGTGGACCAGGCCAGGGCGAACGGCGTGCCCGAGGCGATGATCGACCGGCTGCGGCTGGACGCCGCCCGGATCGCGAAGATCGCCGCCGCCGTCCGCGAGGTGGCCGACCTGCCCGACCCGGTCGGTGAGGTCGTGCGCGGCAGCACGCTGCCGAACGGCCTCGAGTTGCGTCAGGTGCGGGTGCCCCTCGGGGTCATCGGCATCATCTACGAGGGCAGGCCCAACGTCACCGTGGACGCGGCGGCGCTGTGCCTGAAGAGCGGGAACGCCGTGCTGCTGCGCGGGTCGTCCAGCGCGTACTCCTCCAACACCGCGCTCGTGCGGATCATGCGGGAGGCGCTGGCGTCGACCGAGGTGCCGGCGGACGCCGTACGGCTCGTGCCGGGCCAGACCCGTGAGTCGGTCCGGCACCTCATGCGCGCCCGGGGGCTGGTCGACGTGCTGATCCCGCGCGGCGGCGCGTCGCTGATCAACAGCGTGGTCGAGGAGTCGACGGTGCCGGTCATCGAGACCGGGGTGGGCAACTGCCACGTCTACGTGGACGCCGACGCCGACGTCGAGACCGCCCTGAAGATCCTGGTGAACGCCAAGGCGCAGCGGCCCTCGGTGTGCAACGCCGCCGAGACGTTCCTGGTGCACGCCGCGATCGCCGACGAGTTCGTCCCCAAGGCGCTGACGGTGCTCAAGGACGCGGGGGTGACCGTCCACGGCGACGAGCGGGTGCGGTCCTACGGCGCGGACGTCGTGCCGGCCACCGAGGACGACTTCACCACCGAGTATCTCTCGCTCGACGTCGCCGCCGCGGTGGTCGACTCGCTCGACGACGCGGTCGCGCACATCCGGCGGTACGGCTCGGCCCACACCGACGCCATCGTGACCCGGTCCCAGCAGGCCGCCCGCAGGTTCGTCGCGACCGTGGACAGCGCCGCGGTGGCGGTCAACGCCTCGACCCGCTTCACCGACGGCGGCGAGTTCGGCTTCGGCGCGGAGATCGGCATCTCCACCCAGAAGCTGCACGCGCGCGGGCCGATGGGCCTGCCGGAGCTCACCTCCACCAAGTGGATCTACACCGGGGACGGGCACATCCGGGTGTGACCCGCAGAGGCGCCCACAGAGGTGCCCACGGGGGCGCCACAGAGGCGCCCCCGCGGCGGCCCACAGCGGGCCCGGAGGCGGGCTCGCGAGCTCATGGCGGGCTCAGCGGCGGGGCGGGCTCGGTGGCGGGCTCAGACGCGGGTGAGCACGGGACGCGAGCCGAGGCCCGCGTCCCTCGCCCGCAGCGCCGCGTCCACCCGGCTCGGCGCCTCCAGCTTGGTCAGCACGTTGCTCACGTGGTTGCGCACCGTCTTGGTGGCCAGGCACAGCTCGCGGGCGATCTCGGCGTTCGACCTGCCGTCGGCCAGCCGCTCCAGGATCTCGTGCTCCCGCTGGGTGAGGCCGGGGAACGGGCTGCGGGCCGGCGGCGTGGTCAGGCGGTCCAGCAGCCGGGGGGCCAGCCCGCCGCCGAAGACGACCTGCCCGTGGGCCACCGACGTGACCGCCGCCGCGATCTCCGAGGGGCGTGATCCGGTGAGCAGGTAGCCGTACGCCCCGGCGCGGAGCGCGCCCGTGAAGCCCGCCTCGCCGTCGTCCGCGCCGAGCGCGAGCACCCGTACGGCGGGGCAGCGGCGGGGCAGGGACTCCAGCGCGCCCAGCATGGCCAGGTCGGCCAGCAGCACCCGCGGCGACAGCCGTACGCACAGGCGGAGGGCGTCGAGGTCGTCGCACGCGGTGCCGGCGACGCGGAGGCCGGCCGCCTGGTCGAGGGCGGATCGGATTCCCTCGACGAGCAGGGGCTTGTCGGCGGCGACCACGACCGTGATCGGGCCGGAGGAGTCGGTCATCGGCATCGCTGTCTCCGTCGTACCTGTGTTTCCGGAGCACACTCTGCCGGGCCGCTCTTGTGGGCCGGTTGGTGTTGGCTTGTATCGGACCACGGCGCGCCTCCGCCGATTCGGGCGCCGGGCCCGCTATGGTTGGCGCTCCTATGGCTGGACGTCTCGGGCGGGTCGGCCCCTACACGCTGCTGGAGCGGCTGGGCCGGGGTGGCATGGGCGAGGTGTACCTCGCCGACGGCCGCCGGGGCGACCGCGTCGCCGTCAAGATGCTCCGCGATCCCATCGAGAACGATCCGGACGCGCGCTTACGCCTGGAGCGCGAGGTACGGGCGCTGCGCAGGGTGGAGAGCCCGTACGTCGCCCAGGTGCTCGACGCGGACCTGTCGGGCGACCACCCCTACCTCGTGATGGAGTACATCGAGGGGGAGAACCTGCTCGACGCCGTACGGCGCGGCGGCCCGCTCAAGGGGCCACAGCTGATCACCCTGGCGCAGGGGCTCGCCGCGGCGCTGGCGATCATCCACGCGGGCGGGATCGTGCACCGCGACGTGAAACCGGCCAACGTGCTGCTCGGCGAGGACGGGCCGGTCCTGATCGACTTCGGGATCGCCCAGGTGCTCGACGCGACCCGGGTCACGATGACCGGCACGTTCCTCGGCACGCCCGGCTACTGCGCGCCGGAGGTGTTCTCCGACGAGACGGTGGGGGAGCCCGCCGACGTGCACGGCTGGGCCGCCACGGTCGCGTTCGCGGCCACCGGGAGGCCCACCTTCGGCCGGGGCACCGCCGAGTCGCAGATGTACGCCGTGCTGAACGGCAAGGCCGATCTCGTGGGGGTGCCCCCCGCGCTGCTGCCGCTGGTGCGCGCGGCGCTGCACCGCGACCCCGCCCGCCGTCCCACGGCCGCGCTGATCGCGGACCGCCTGTCCAGGCTCGCGCGGGTCGCCGGCGACGCGCCGGACCATGCCGCCGCCGCGCCGCTCGCCCCGCCGCAGCGGGGCAGGGAGAGCGGCAGGGAGCACGGTCCGGGTGGGCCGGCCGTACAGGTGCGCGCCTCCGCGGAGGCCGCCGCCCGCACCGGCCCGGCCCGGCCCGCGACGAGGACCCCGGTGCGGACACCGCTGCGGACCCCGTTGAAGACCTCGGCGCGGGCCCAGGCGAAACCGGCGGCCGGCCCGGCCGCGCCCGAGGGGGCGCTCGGCATCCCGACCGGGAACGCGGCGCTGGTCCTGGTCGCGCTGCTCGCGGTGCCGTGCGTGGTGACGGCGGTGATCTACCCGCCGGCCACCTTCGTGATCACCGCGGTGTTCGCCGTGGTGACCAGGGCGATCTGGACGAGCCACTGGCTGGTGCGGACACGCCGGCCCGGCCGGGGGCGCACCTTTTTGCGGGTGCTGCTCTTCCCCCTCACCCTGTCGGGCTCGGCGTTGTCGGCCGTGGTGTGGCCGGGCCTGCCGGCCGCCGCGGCGGCGTTCGCCGCGATCTGGGTGGGTTCCGGCGCGAATCTGGAGCCCGACTGGTGGTCTCAGGTGGTCCCGGTCACGATTGGCGGGGTCGCCTTCGGGGTGGTCAGCGGCGGGCTCGTCGGGCGGGAGATCGAGCGCGCCGGCGGGGCCATACCGGGCCTGCGCCGGGAGGGCCTGCGGGCGCTCGCCGTGCTCGGCGGCTTCGTGCCGCTGTGCGCGGCCGCCGTACGCGCCGTCTCCTACTTCTTCTGACCTTCTGCTGCCCTCTTCCGAGCGGCCGGGTCAGTTCTCCCGCCGGGCGAAGCGGTTGAAGATGCGCTCGCCCGCGTTGACCGCGCCCTCCGCGACGTCGCGCAGCACGCCGATGAACGGGTCCTGCGACTGCGCCCACGACTCCCGGTAGGAGTTGGCCGCGGCCTTGATCTCGTCGGTGAGCCGGGCGTTGGCGTCGTCCTCCCGGCGGGGGTAGTCCCCGGCGAGGATGCGGTCGTACTCGCCGGTGCGGCGCCAGCGGTCGAGTTCGGCGACCCGGGTAACGGCGAACGGGTGGGTCGTGCCCAGCATGTTGAGGACCTTGAGCAGGCCGTCGCGCACGTCGCCCGCGGTGTCGTACTCCCTGGCCTGGTCGAGGAACGCCTCGATGTTCATCTCGTGCAGGCGCGAGCCGCCGGCGAGCTTCATGAGCGCGCGCAGCGCGGCGTCGGGGTCCTGCCCGGCGATCAGGCCGCCCCGGTCGGCGGACATCTCCGCCTTGCGCTGCCACTCCTCCAGGGCCGCGACGATGACCCGCAGGCCGATGTAGCCGAGCGGGATCCAGGCGACCCGCGTGGCCAGCCGGGTCAGGATCGCGAGCATCGTGCCGTAGACGGCGTGGCCCGACAGGATGTGGGAGGTCTCGTGGCCGACGACGAAGCGCAGCTCCTCCTCGTCCATGAGGTCGAGCAGGCCCGTCGAGACGATGATGAACGGCTCGTCGAAACCGATCGCCATCGCGTACGCCTTGGGGTCCTGCTGCACGTAGATCTCGGGGATCCGGTGCAGGTCGAGGATGTAGGCGCTGTCGCGGCCCATGTCGTACAGGGCGCGGAACTGGGTGTCGGTCGTGCGCACGGCGGAGGCGAGGAACATCAGGCGGAGCCTGCGCTCGCTGAACAGGCCGGACGTGCGCTTGAGCACCGCGTCGAAGCCGGAGAGCGAACGCATCGCGACCAGCGCGGACCGGTCGGCGGGATGTTCGTAGGCTCGTGAGCTGATGCCGGGCAGCTGCACGCGGTTGCGATCGGGAGTGGTCATGTTCCGCATGCTATGTCTCAGGGGGCGGACGCGCGCGGGACGCCGCGAGGAGCCAGGACGGCGTCCCGGGAGGCCGGGTCACGGACCGGCTGGGCGAGGACGTTAAGGTCCGTTTCATGCGAAACGGGACGGAGATCCGGCGGCTGGGCGTGATGGGCGGGACGTTCGACCCGATCCACCACGGCCACCTGGTGGCGGCGAGCGAGGTGGCGCACCACTTCGACCTGGACGAGGTGGTCTTCGTCCCGACCGGGCAGCCGTGGCAGAAGGCGGACCAGCGCGTCTCCTCCAGCGAGGACCGCTATCTGATGACCGTCATCGCGACCGCGTCGAACCCCCGCTTCTCGGTGAGCCGGGTGGACATCGACCGGCCGGGGCCCACGTACACGATCGACACCCTGCGCGACGTCGCCGCCGCGTACGGACCGGACGTCGATCTCTACTTCATCACCGGCGCCGACGCGCTCGCGCAGATCCTGAGCTGGCGCGACGCGGACGAGCTCTTCGACACCGCGCACTTCGTCGGCTGCACCCGGCCCGGCCACCCGCTGCAGGACCCCGGCCTGCCGGCCGGGAAGGTGAGCCTGGTCGAGATCCCCGCCCTGGCGATCTCCTCCTCCGAGTGCCGCGACCGCGTGGCCGCCGGGGAACCCATCTGGTACCTCGTTCCCGACGGCATCGTGCAGTACATCAACAAGCGCCGCCTCTACCGGGACCCGGCCGGCTGAACAGGGGCGGGACCAAGGGGCGGACAAGGGACGCGTGGTCATGGACGTCCCGCGTCCGCCGGATCACTCTGCGTGGTCAAATGGTCCGAGACCACCGGGCAGGCTTGCGTCAACTCCCCTGGAACCTTCGGGCCCGGCGATACAGGATCGGGAGTACGGCCGTGAGGCGCGATGTCGCCGGAGGAATGCCGTCCCCCGAACTGGCTCGGGAGGGCTCGCGGCCCGTTCCCGCGGACCAGGAACTCCTGGTCGCCATACCCGTCCCAGCCCTGACCGGGCGCAAGGAGGGACCATGCACCCGAAATCGATGCGACTCGCCGTCGCGACAGTTCTCGCCTCCGCCCTCACGGCGGGAGGGGCCGCGCTGCTGAGCGGCACGGCCACCGCCACGGCCGGCACGACCACTCCCGCGCAGGTGACGACCATCGGCACGGGACACGGCACCGGAACCGGCCAGGGGCAGCGGGTCCCGCACGTCAAGCCGACCAAGCCTCACCACAAGAAGCACAAGAAGCACAAGAAGCACAAGAAGCACGTGCATCACAAGCACGTGAAGCACCACGGCCACTGACGGCCGGCCCGCGCGGTTCCGCGGGCGACCTGGCCGATGCGGCCCCGCACCCTTACGGGCGCGGGGCCGTGGGCGTCCGCCTGGCGGAATCATCGGGCGCGGAAGGACGTTGAAATTCCGATCCCGGGCATAACTCCGGTATCGACAGGGTGTGGCGGTAGGGTCTCCACGGAAAAGCGGGTTGTACGGGGGCCGCGGACTGTGCACCCTTGAAGAGCCCGTCAACGGAGGACAGAACCGAATCGTGACAGCATCCGAGAGAGCGGCAGAGCTTGTGCGGGTGGCGGCCGAGGCCGCCGCCGAGAAGCTGGCCGACGACATCATCGCCTACGACGTGAGCGAACAGCTCGTCATCACCGACGCCTTCCTTCTCTGCTCCGCGTCCAACGACCGGCAGGTCCGCGCGATCGTCGACGAGATCGAGGAGCGGCTGCGGGTCGAGGCCGACGCCAAGCCCGTACGCCGGGAGGGCGAGCGGGAGGGCCGCTGGGTCCTGCTCGACTACCTCGACATCGTGGTCCACGTGCAGCACGAGGAGGACCGCGCCTTCTACGCGCTGGAGCGCCTGTGGAAGGACTGCCCGTCCATCGAGCTGCCGGAGAGCGTACGGCGGGTCGCCGCCCAGCGCGGGCGCGGGGCGAACCCGTGACGGACGCCATCGCCGGGGCGGCGTGATGGGCCGCCGCGTCGTCTGCCTGCGGCACGGGCAGACGCTGTGGAACGTGGAGAAGCGCTTCCAGGGGCACACCGACATCGCGCTGGACGAGACGGGGATCGCCCAGGCCGCCCGGGCGGCCTCGCTGCTCGCGGCCCTGCGGCCGACGATGCTCGTCGCCTCCGACCTTCGCCGCGCCTACGACACCGCCTCCGCCCTCGGCCGGATCACCGGCCTCGACGTCATGGTCGACAAGGACCTGCGCGAGCGCGGTGGCGGGGAGTGGGAGGGCCTGACCCGCGACGAGATCAGGGCGGGCTGGCCGGTCGAGTACGAGGCGTGGGAGGCGCCGGGCGGTGAGGACGTCGCGCACGTCGCCGACCGGGTGGCCGAGGCGGTCGAGCGCTGGGCGGGCCGCCTGGCCGACGACGGACTGCTGGTGATCGCCTCGCACGGCGCCGCGCTGCGGCTCGGCATCTGCCGCCTGCTCGGCCTGCCGCAGGAGCTGTGGTCGGCGCTCGGCAGCCTGGGCAACTGCTCGTGGTCGGTGCTGGAGGAAGGCCGCCGGGGGTGGCGCCTGATGGAGCACAACGCGGGCACCCTGCCCGAGCCCGTCAGCAGCGACGACAGCCCCGCCGCCACCGCGGACGGCTGACACGCGTGTTACCAGTGTGACTGGTGACGATTAGGTAAACGGAGAGGCATGGATATATGCTCTCCGAGCGCCGCGCCGGGAGGACTCGGAGCGGTGGCAAGGGGCTATAGCGCAGCTGGTAGCGCACCTCCATGGCATGGAGGGGGTCTGGGGTTCGAGTCCCCATAGCTCCACCCATTCGGGTGCGCCCGCACTCAGCCGGGGTGTCACAGGCTCTTGAGGTAGGCGAGCGACGGCATGAAGAAGTATTCGCCTCCCTTCATCGTCACCGTCTGAGGAACCTGCTTCTGGGGAGCGCTCAGCTTCTTTCCGTCCCACCCCGTGGGGAAGCGCACCTTGACCTCCCGCTCGCCCTGGCCGATCACGGGGTCGTGGCCGGTGTTTCCGGCGGGGAAATCCGGATTGTCGGCCCAGGTCTGCTGGGTGAACTCGAACTGGGCCTGCAGGCTGGAGTTGAACGCCATGAACAGCAGTCCCACGCCGCCGGTCGGCCGGGTCGCCGGGGGCGCGTCGTCCCACGGCTTGTCGGTTCGCCTGCCATACGTCTGCCCGCGCCGCGCCATCATGACCCCGAGCGAGCGCTCCAGCCCGCCGTCACGGGAGTCGCGGGGGTTGGCCTTGCGGATGTGCGCGCTCACCGGGCATCTGGCCCCGGGGTCGTCGCGGTAGCTGAAGTCGTTCTGCACCGGGTGGCCCTCGGCGCTCGGCCTGCCGTGCAGCCGCAGCGGCGTGCCGTTGCGGAACCGGCCCACCAGCATCGCGCCGGCGAGCGGCCGGTCGTCTCCCGTGAAGCCGAGCGCGTCGGCGAGGGACTCCTCGGCCTCGCGGAACGCGCGGACGTTCTGCTCCAGCTTGCGCAGCACGAGGTAGCTGCCGAAGTGACGGCTCGGGTGCGGGGCGAGGGGGTCGGCGGCGAGCACGTGGCTCAGCGGGAAGAACGGGTTCCAGTTGGTGCCGGGCTCGGCGGCCACCTGGTCGGCGAGGAACAGCGGCTGGCTGCGGCCGTCCACGTAGCCGAAGTGCTCGATGCCCCGGCCCTGGGCGTCGCGCAGGCCCTCGCCCTTCTCCTCGCCGAGGATCTTCGCGGTCTTCGGCAGCAGCGCGAGGACGCGCGTGCGCGTCGCGGCGACCGGTTCGGGGCTGGCGTCCCCGATCAGCACGATCGCGTGGATCTCTCCCTGGTAGTGCTTCTCCCACGCGCCGACCGCCGGGTCGCTCAGGGTATCCTTGCGCCGTTTCATCCCCGACTTGAACGCGTTGTCGGTGAATTTAGTGGTGGATTCGCCTAGTTTGAGATAACCGAGCTTGCTGATGCCGACGCCGACGTACGGCGTGCCGCGCTTCTTCGCGCGGTTGAAGTCGCGCACCTCCTCGAGGTGTTTCCTGGCCGACTTCATGAGCGGCACCAGTGCGCGCAGGAACCGTCTGCCGTCCGCGCCGTCGCCGAACTGCACGAGCAGCAGGGACATGCTCTCGCGTACGTGCGCCTGCAGGATGTTCGGCTGCAGGTTGTCGAGCATCGCCTTGGTGTCGGCGTCGAGTTTCGCCGAATCCCAGGCGAGCGGCTTTCCGTTGGTCAGGTCGACCGGCATGTCGGTTCCTTTCCCCCTAGTGGAAATGTCGGGCCCCTACCGATGAGAGCCATCATCCACGGAAAAGGTTCGGCGTATAGGGGATTCGGCGGTGGCCGTGATGGCCTCGTTTCTCGTCGATCCGCCCAGGCCAGGACTACTTTCCGTGACGGGGGTAGTGACCCGGCCATGATGAAGAGACGGCCTGTCGGCGTTGAAGAGGAGTTTCTTGTCGTCGACCTCCAGTCCCGGCGTCTCACGCCGCTGGCGGAGTCGATGCTGGAGCGGCTGCCGGACGAGGGGTTCTCGGCCGAGTTGCAGCGATCGGTCGTGGAGACCAACAGCACCCCGATGGAGGACCTGAGCGACGTACGAGCCGAGATCGTACGGCTGCGCCAGGCGCTCGTCGCGGCCGGCGAGCCGCTGGGCGTGGGCGTCATCGCCGCCGGGACGACCCCCAACACCGGCATCGAGGGCTACACCTTCACCCCGGGGGAGCGTTACCGCTATCTGTCGGAGTCCTACCGGTTCCTGGCGGAGGAGCAGCTCATCTGCGGGGCGCAGGTGCACGTGGAGATCGACGACAGGGACGTGGCGGTGCTCGCCGCCCAGCGCGTCGAGGCGTGGCTTCCCCCGCTGCTCGCCCTCAGCGCCAGCTCGCCGTTCTGGATGAACGAGGACAGCGGCTACGCCAGCAGCCGGGCGCTGACCTGGCAGCGCTGGCCGACGGCCGGGCCGCTCGGCCCGTTCGCCGACGCCGCCGAGTACGACAGGACGGCCGAGGACCTGGTCGCCTCCGGCGTGATCAAGGACGCCGGCATGATCTATTACGATCTGCGGCTCAGCGCCCACGTGCCCACGGTGGAGATGCGCGTCTGCGACTCCTGCCCCCTGGCGGACGACGTGGTGCTGCTGGCCGGGCTCTTCCGGGCCCTCATGAGCAGGGAGATCGAGGCCGTCGAGCGGGGTGAGCCGCCGACGGGGGAGCAGCGTCTCGCGCTGCTGCGGGCGGCCAACTGGCGGGCGGCCCGCGACGGGCTGGAGGGCGAGCTGATGTCGCCCGTGACCAGCCGGCCGGAACCGGCGCCGCGGCTCGTCACGTGGATGCTGGAGGAACTGCGGCCGACCCTGGAGGAGCTCGGCGACTGGGAGATCGTGTCGGAGCTCGCCAACGAGGCACTGCTCCGCGGCAGCTCCGCCTCCCGGCAGCGGGGGGCGTTCGCCGTCAACGGCAGGGCCGAGGACGCGGTCGACCTGCTGCTCGCGGAGACCCGGCGGAGCTGACGCGCCCTGATCGAGCGCGGACCGGGCCGCGCGAGGGGGTGGGCGGCCGGGCCGATAGCCTTCTGGCCATGCCTCCACTGTCCGCCCACCCCCTCAGCACGGTCCTGAGCGCGGCATGAACGGCGCCTACTCGGGCTGGCTGATCGGCGCGGCCCTGCTGCTGGCGCTGGTCGCCGTGGTCACCGCCGTACGGGACCGGCCGATGGGGCCGGTGCTGCTGGCCGGGCTGGGGCTGCTGGAGATCGCCGTGCTCGTGCAGGCGGGGTTCGCCCTCGCCGGGATCGGGCACGTCGCGGAGAAGGCGACCTTCGTCGGATACCTGGCGGGCACCGTGGTGATCCCGCCCGCCGCGGTGTGGTGGGGCCGGGCGGAGCGTACGCGCTGGGGCCCAGGCGTCATCGCCGTGGCCGCCTTCACCGTGGCCGTCATGACCGGGCGGCTGCTGCAGGTCTGGGACATGGTCCCGTGAGCGACGCGGCCGTACGGTCCGGGCCCGGGCGGGTGCTCGTGGCCGTGTACGGCGTCTTCGCGCTGGCCGCGACCTCCCGCGCCGCCGTGCAGATCGCCACGCGGTTCGCCGAGGCGCCCCTGGCGTACGCGCTGTCGGCGTTCGCGGCGGTCGTCTACATCGTCCTGACGGTGGCGCTGGCCCGCGGCGCCGCCCGGGTGGCGCTCGCCGCCTGCCTGGTCGAACTGATCGGCGTGCTGGTCGTCGGCACGCTCAGCCTGGCCGACCCGGCCGCCTTCCCGCACGCCACCGTGTGGTCGGGGTACGGCAGCGGGTACGGCTTCGTGCCGCTCGTGCTGCCCGTCGTCGGCCTGCTGTGGCTGCTGCGCGGCGTCCGCCGCTGACGATCCTCTCCACGACTCACTCTCGGAACCGGGAACAAACGAGGAGTTTGAGGCCTTTGGTAGGGTGTCAAACGTAGGATGACCCGATGAAGGGAGTTGTTGCGGCGATGAGTGCCGTCGTCACGCGGAGGGCCGCCAGTGGGGCTCCATGGAGAGCCGCGTGGAGAGCGCCGGGCGGGTCGATGGCGTGGCTGATCGCCGGCGGCATCGCCCTCGCCGCGCTTAACCTCCGCACCGCGGTGACCAGCGTGGGCACCGTTCTCGACGAGGTGAGCACCGGGCTCGGCATGTCCGGCGCGACGACCGCGCTGCTGACCACGCTGCCGGTGGTGAGCTTCGCCCTGTTCGGGGCGCTGACGCCGGCCATGTCCCGGAGGATGGGCGAGCACCGGCTGCTGCTGACCGCCATCGTGCTGCTCGCCGCGGGTCAGGCCGTCCGCTCCCTCGTCGACTCGGCGGCGCCGTTCATGGCCGCGAGCACGGTCGCGCTGGCGGGAGGCGCCGTCGGCAACGTCGTCATCCCCACACTGATCAAGAAGCACTTCCCCCGGCGGTCGGGCGCCATGACGACCGTCTACTCGACCGCCCTCGCGGCCGGGACGATGGTGGCCGCCGCCGCCACCGTCCCGGTGCAGCAGGCCGCGGGCGGCAACTGGCACGTGGCACTCGGGGTGTGGGCGGCCCTGGCCGCCGTGGCCGCGATTCCGTGGCTCGCGCTCAGGCGCGGTGAGCCGGAGCGGCGTAGCACCCCCGCCCGTGCGGCGGGCGAAAGTCTCCTGCGCAGCAGGCTCGCCTGGGCCGTGGCCGGTTACTTCGGGTCGCAGTCGCTCATCGCCTACGTCATGTTCGGCTGGCTGCCGCTGCTGCTGCAGGACAACGGCTACACCAGCGGACAGGCCGGGGTGGTGCTCGCCGTGTTCACCGGGCTCGGCATCCCGATCTCGATGGTGGTGCCCACGCTGGCGACCCGGCTGTCCGGGCAGCGCCCGCTGGTGATCGCCTTCGCGGCCCTGTACGCGGCCGGCTTCGCCGGGATGCTGACCGGGCACGCGATGTGGGCGTGGGCCATCCTCGTGGCGCTCGGCGGCGGCACCTTCCCGCTGGCGCTGGCGATGCTGGCGCTGCGGACCCGGACGGCGCCGGGCACCGCCGCCCTCTCCGCCTTCGGGCAGAGCGCCGGATATCTGATCGCGGGCGCGGGTCCGATCACGTTCGGACTCCTCCACCAGGTGAGCGGTGGCTGGGCGCTGCCGTTCGGCCTGCTGTTCGCCGCGCTCGCCGTACAGGTGGTCACCGGCTGGTACGCGGGCGGCGACCGGACGCTGGAGGACGCGGGCGCCGACGGGGCTTCTCACCTCCGGGTTTAGGCCGCCCTCAGCGGGCAGGGCTTGTCGTGCAGCCGAAGAGAGAAGGAGGAGGCATGAGCTCGATCGAACAGTCCATCGATGTGAATGTCCCGATCCGTACCGCGTACAACCAGTGGACGCAGTTCGAGAGCTTCCCGGAGTTCATGGAAGGCGTGGAATCGGTCAAGCAGATCGGCGACACGCGCACCGACTGGGTCGTCGAGATCGCGGGAGTCCGCCGGGAGTTCGAGGCGGAGATCACCGAGCAGCACCCCGACGAGCGTGTGGCCTGGCGCTCCTTGGACGCGCCGCGGCAGGCCGGGGTCGTCACGTTCCACCGGCTCGGCGACGACACCACCCGCGTCACCCTCCAGATGGAGTACGACCCCGAGGGCTTCCTCGAGAAGGCGGCGGACGCTCTTCAGCTCGTGCGCATGCGCGTCAAGGGCGACCTGGAGCGTTTCAAGACCTTCATCGAGTCGCGCGGCGGCGAGACCGGCGCCTGGCGCGGCGATGTGCCCGGCCCGCACCAGCAGGGCGGAACCGGTTCCGGCGGCGTTTCCGGTGGGGGCTCCGGCACGGGCTACGACATCGGCGAGCCGATGCCGCCGCGCACCGTGAACCCGGACTACCCGGGCGAGACCCCGCTGCCGGCGCCCGGCAGTGGTCCGATCCCGCCGGCGCCCGGTACGGGCCCGCTCCCCGGTAGCGGACCTCTGCCGCCGCGGGACACGCCCGGCCCGGTGATCTAGGCGCGGCATCGAGGCACACGGCCGGCGAGGCACGTGGCATCCGAGAGGCCCATCTCCCTTGGGACGGGGAGATGGGCCTCTTTCTCGTTATCAAGCCGGAATTCGAGGATTATCGGCAATTTATTTTGTCCTGATATGATGGAATTCCAGTGTTATAGCCTTTCGGGCGTCGAGCATTTTCGATTATGAAGGGATGCCCGCCCGTGTGCTATGACGCCGATGCCGTACCCCCCGTTCACGGTGCTCCGGTGACGACCACGTCGTCCGAGCGCCTCGTCCTGACCTCGGGCGACGGAGCGGAGTTCGCGGCGTTCCTGTCCCGTCCCGGAGAACGCGCCGGCGCCGCCGTGCTCGTCCTCCCCGACAACCGGGGCCTGTCGGGGTTCTACGAGCAGTTGACCGTACGCCTCGCCGAGCAGGGGCATCCCGCGCTGGCGATCGACTACTTCGGCCGTACGGCGGGGACCGGCCCGCGGCCGGCCGGCTTCCCGCACATGGAGCACCTGGGCAGGGCGCACAAGGACACCCTCTTCGCCGACATCGCCACCGGGGCGCGATGCCTGCGGGCGGAGGGACACCAGGACGTCGTCGCGCTCGGCTTCTGCTTCGGCGGCAGACTCGCGTTTCTGGCGGCCCGCCCCGAGCTCGGATTCCGCGGCGTCATCGGCCTGTACGGATATCCGGACGCGCTCTTCGGCAACCCCGGCCCCACCCAGCTGGCCGGCGAGCTGCGCGGCCCGATCCTCGGGCTGTTCGGCGGGGCGGACGAGGGCATCTCCCCTGAGGTGGTGAAGGCGTTCGGCGAGGCGCTGGACGGCGCGGGCGTCGAGCACGAGTTCGTCACCTATCCGGGAGCCCCGCACAGCTTCTTCGAACTCGGCCGGCCGGAACTGGCGGAGGCCTGCGCCGGCGCGTGGTCGCGCGTCCTCGGATTCCTGGGAGGCGTGCCTGCGCGGCCCTGAGGCGCGCCGCTCGTGCTGCCCCTGCTGCCGTGCTACCGGGGGGCCGGACAGCGGACAGCCCGAGGCGACCTGACCTCGCCTCGGGCTGTCACGATCCCAAGACTACGACTTCGATGTCCGGCCGCGCGCACCGGCACCCCCCAAATGCCGGAAAAGCCGATGCCGTGTTTCGGGAGAGCCCGTTAGTGTGACCCGCATGCCGTTGATCGTCTCTCCGCCGCCCGCCCGATAGCGGGCGGCGTCATCAGGTGAGCCGGGCCTGGAGGGCCCGGCCGGTGGCCCCTGCCCGCGTACGGGAATCGGGCCCACCTCACCGGAGAGACATCGATGAACCATGCTCCAGCCCTGTCCGTACGGCAGGGTCTCGTCTACGTGTCCACCGCCGCGGCCGCCTGGGGAACCGGCGGCGCGGCGGGGGCGATGCTCCACGACGCGGGCCGGCTGAGCCCCGTCGCCGTGTCCTTCTGGCGCTTCGCCTGCGGGGCGGCGCTCCTGCTCGTGGTCGCGCGCGGCCGCCCTTCCTGGCGGGCGGTGCTGCTCGTCGGCCCCGCCATGGCGGTGTGCCAGGCCGCCTACTTCGCGGCGATCGCCGAGACCGGCGTCGCGGTCGCGACCATGATCACCATGGGGGCGGCTCCGCTCCTGGTGGCGGCCGGCGGCCGGATCTTCCTGGGTGAACCCCTGGGCCGTACGGCTCTCGCCTGCGCCGGTCTCGCCCTCGCCGGGCTGGCCATGCTCACGGGAGGAACGGCCGCCCCGGCCGGCCCGGCAGGCGTCGGCTACTGCCTGGTGTCGGCCGCCGCCTACTCCTTCGTCACTCTCGCGACCCGCCGCATGCCCGCGGAGGGAGTGGCGGTGTGGGGCTTCGCCGGGGGTGCGCTGTGCCTGCTCCCGCTCGCGGCGGGCGGGGGGCTGCTGCCCATCGGGCACACGATGACCAGCGTGCTGCTGCTCGGCTACCTGGCGATCGTGCCGACCGCGCTCGCGTACCGGTTGTTCTTCACCGGCCTGGGCGTCGTGGGAGGTGTCACCGCGTCGGTCGTCTCGCTGCTCGAACCCCTCGTCGCGGCCGTCGCCGGTGTCGTCCTGCTGGGGGAGCGCATGACCACCGTACAGGCGGGCGGGGGAGCCGTCCTCCTGTGCGCCCTCGCCTGGCTCGCCCGCGCGGAGTTGCGCGATGGGCCGGTGCGGGGGTCACGACCAGGGAAACCAAGCTGTTAACGGTACCATCAGGTGCGTGGTGTGAAGGGCGCGATCACCAGGCGGAACGTTCCTTTTCTGGGCGTGTCCCGCTGGTGGTCGCCGCCCGCGCGCACACCGTCCGCCGGTGCCGGAGTCACGTCGGCACCGCGTCGGAATTGTGGCGGTTCGTGGCGGGTTCGTTCGGGCGACTGATCGGAAAGAGCGGGGACGCGGGGGATGACGATGGTGCGGCCTGGAGAGAGCCCGGTCGAGCGCCCGAGGGCGGCGGTCATGGAAGACGTCGCGGAGCTGGCGGGGGTGTCGGCGATGACGGTGTCGCGGGTGCTGAACGCTCCGGAGAAGGTGCGTCCGGAGACGCGGGAGCGGGT
>NZ_VYTZ01000026.1:38165-39858 GCF_008728085.1 Microbispora cellulosiformans
AGCGGCGGAAGCAGCAGCAGCCCGTCGCCCTCCTCCACACCGACGAACTCTCCGCCTCCCGGCGGCACGAGCTCGCTCCGGGGTGTGGCGTCGGGCCGCTGCCTGGACGTCAACGGCGCCTCGCAGTCGAACGGCGCGACGGTGCTGATCTGGGACTGCAACGGCCAGAACAACCAGAAGTGGACCTCCACCAGCGCGTCCGAGCTTCGCGTCTACGGCAACAAGTGCCTCGACGTGAACGGCGCGGGCACGGCGGACGGCACCGCGGTCATCATCTGGGACTGCAACGGCCAGAACAACCAGAAGTGGCGCCTGAACTCCGACGGCAGCATCACCGCCGTCGGCGCGAACAAGTGCCTGGACGTCGCCGGCAGCGGCACCGCCAACGGCACCAAGGTCCAGATCTGGTCCTGCACCGGCGCCAACAACCAGAAGTGGACCCGCGTCTGACCCCATCCCCGGTCTGACCCTGCCCGGCTCCCCCGGCCGGGCCCGATCACCCAGGCGTCCCCTTCCGGGACGCAATGCCGAAGCCGGTTCGTGCGACTCCCGCGCGGACCGGCTTCCGGCTGTCCGGGGACGGCGTTGTCTCCCGCCTTCACTGCGCGTCATCGGCGATGTCGCCGGTCAGAGGGCCCGTACGAGGCGCTGGCGGGCACCTTTATGAAACCGGTTCAGAAAGCGGGCTTGACACGTGTTGTGTTATCGCTAACATGCAGAACACCTCATCGAGAGCGGGGAACCGGCGGATGACGAAGATCCGGCCTGGAGAGAGCCCGGCCGAGCGCCCGAGGGCGGCGGTCATGGAAGACGTCGCGGAGCTGGCGGGGGTGTCGGCGATGACGGTGTCGCGGGTGCTGAACGCTCCGGAGAAGGTGCGTCCGGAGACGCGGGAGCGGGTGCTGGCGGCGGTGCGGGAGCTGGACTACCGGCCGAACTCGGCGGCGCGGATGCTGGTGACCGGGCGGTCGGGGGTGTTGGGGGTGGTGTGTTTCGACACCACGTTGTACGGGCCGGCGTCGACGTTGTTCGGGGTGGAGCAGGCGGCGCGGGACAGTGACTATCTGGTGAGCATCGCGAGTCTGCCGGTGCTGGATCGGCGGTGGATCGGGCGGGGGGTGGATCGGCTGCGGTCGCAGTCGGTGGACGGGGTGATCGTGGTGGCGCCGCATGAGTCGGCGGCCGAGGGGGTGCGGCAGCTTCCGGCGGGGTTGCCGGTGGTGGTTGTGGGTGGGGGCGGGGATGTGCCGGTGCCGGTGGTGGCGGTGGATCAGGGTGCGGGGGCGGCGCGGGCGACGCGGCATCTGCTGAGTTTGGGGCATCGGACGGTGTGGCATGTGGCGGGTCCGCCGAACTGGGTGGATTCGCGTGGCCGTCTGGCGGGGTGGCGGTCGGTGCTGGAGGCGGAGGGCCGGGTGGTGCCCGATCCGCTGGTGGGGGATTGGACGGCGTCGTCGGGTTATGAGCTGGGGCGGCGGCTGGCGGCCGATGGTGAGGTGACGGCGGTGTTCGTGGCCAATGACCATATGGCGATGGGGGTGTTGCGGGCGTTGCGGGAGGCGGGCCGGCGGGTGCCCGAGGACGTGAGCGTGGTGGGGTTCGACGACGTGCCGGAGGCGGCGTACTTCTGGCCGCCGCTGACCACCGTGCGGCAGGACTTCGGCGAGCTCGGCCGCCAGGCGTTCCGCCTCCT
>NZ_VYTZ01000027.1:0-35150 GCF_008728085.1 Microbispora cellulosiformans
TTGGCCAGCAGGCGCGGGTCGAGGGACCCGGCGTTGACGCCGATCCTGATCGGCACGCCGGCGTCGGAGGCGGCGCGGGCGATCTCGCCGACCTTGTCGTCGAACTTCTTGATGTTGCCGGGGTTGACCCGCACCGCCGCGCAGCCCGCCTCGATGGCGGCGAAGACGTACTTCGGCTGGAAGTGGATGTCGGCGATGACGGGGATCTGCGACTTGCGGGCGATCGCCGGCAGCGCGTCGGCGTCGTCCTGGGACGGCACCGCGACGCGGACGATCTGGCAGCCGGCCGCGGTGAGCTCGGCGATCTGCTGGAGCGTGGAGTTGACGTCGGCGGTCAGCGTGGTGGTCATCGACTGCACCGAGACCGGCGCGTCCCCGCCGACGGGAACCGACCCGACCATGATCTGACGCGACACCCGCCGCGTGGCGACAGGCCGGTTCCGCACGGCGGGGATACCGAGATCAACAGACATTTCTGCACCTTGTGTGATAGGCGATGCCCGGTGGGGGGCCCTCCCAGTCTAAGGAGTGCCGCGGGGGCGGGTGGCCCGAAACCTTTTCACGACGAATGAAGGTTTCATGACTCGCGGACGATGAAAACGGTCCCACCTGCGTGGACGAGCGCCGCCGCGTCCGCCGGGGTGGGCGGTGGCACAAGGCCGACCTACAGTCCGATCAGCGCGAGTGCTCTCGCACCACCACCATCAGGTCGGTTAGTCAGAGGCTGTCCCCCGGGGCCGACGTGCTCGCGCCGTCGGCGGTGCCGTGCTGCACCACGAGTGCGGCAGCCATGACCACGCGAAAGGGTAGCCCGTGGGAAGACCACGAAGAACACCAACGAAGGCGACGATCGGCGTGATCGTGGCCGCGCTGTCCGCCCTCGTCTCCGCCGTCGTCCTCGCCTCCCCGGCGTCCGCGCACGGCGCCCCGATGACGCCCGGCAGCCGCACCTACCTGTGCTGGAAGGACGGCACGACGTCGAGCGGCGCCATCCAGCCGAAGAACCCGGCCTGCGCGGCCGCGGTCGCCAAGGGCGGGACCAACGCGCTGTACAACTGGTTCGCCGTGCTGCGTTCGGACGGCGCGGGCCGGATGTCCGGCTTCATCCCGGACGGGCAGCTGTGCAGCGGCGGCGCGATCGTCTATGACTTCAGCGGTTTCGACCTCGCCCGCGACGACTGGCCGGTCACCCACCTGACGTCCGGGGCGACCATCCAGTTCAAGTACAACAAGTGGGCGGCGCACCCCGGCACGTTCCGGTCGTACATCACCAAGGACTCCTGGAGCCCGACCCGCGCGCTGGCGTGGAGCGACCTGGAGTCGACGCCGTTCGACAGCGTCACCAACCCGCCGAGCGTCGGCTCCGTGGGCACCGAGGACGGCCACTACTACTGGGACGCCCGCCTGCCCTCGGGTAAGAGCGGCCGCCACATCATCTACACCGTGTGGCAGCGCTCGGACAGCAACGAGACGTTCTACAGCTGTTCCGACGTCGTCTTCGACGGCGGCAACGGCGAGGTGACCGGCGTCGGCCAGACCGGCACCAGCACCCCGACCCCGCCCGTCTCCCCGTCGGCTTCGCCCAGCATCACGCCCAAGAACTCGCCGAGCCCGCCGGTGAGCCCGTCCTCGTCCCCGTCGAGCGGCCCCGGCGGCTGCTCGGCGACGTACAAGGTCGTCAGCTCGTGGGGCGGCGGCTTCCAGGGTGAGGTGAGCGTCAAGGCCGGCTCCTCGTCCATCGGCGGGTGGACCGTCAAGTGGACACAGCCGAGCGGTGGCACGATCACCCAGGTCTGGAACGGCACGCTGAGCCAGTCCGGCAGCAACATCAGCGTGCAGAACGTGAACTACAACGGCAGCCTCAGCGCCGGCGCCTCGACCACCTTCGGCTTCCTGGCCAACGGAACGAGCAGCGGCACCCCGTCGCTGACCTGCTCGGCGGCCTGACCCGCCCGGCTGTGGCGCGGCCCGCCTGACCCGGGACGCGCCACAGTTCCAGCGGTGGTCTCAGCGTGTCAGCTCGGCCGCCCGCGCCCTCGCCCACGCGTCGGCGTCGAGGACCTCCTCGACGGACGACGCGGGGCCGGGGTCGTGGGCGGCCACCACGTGTTCCACGGTGTCCACGATGCCGGGGAACGGCAGGGCGCCCTTCAGGAACGCCTCCACGCACACCTCGTTCGCGGCGTTGTAGACCGCCGGGGCCGTGCCGCCCAGTGTGCCCACGTGCCGGGCCAGCGCGACGGCGGGGAACGCCTCGTCGTCGAGCGGCTCGAAGGTCCAGGTGCTGGCGGTGGACCAGTCGACCGGCCGGGCCGCTCCGGGCACCCGCTCGGGATAGGCCAGCGCGAGCGAGATCGGCAGCCGCATGTCGGGCGGGCTCGCCTGCGCGACCGTCGAGCCGTCCACGAACTCCACCATCGAGTGGATGATCGACTGCGGGTGGACCACCACCTCGATCCGGTCGAAGCCGATGTCGAACAGCAGGTGGGCCTCGATCACCTCCAGGCCCTTGTTGACCAGGGTCGCCGAGTTCACGGTGATGACCGGGCCCATGGACCACGTCGGGTGGTTCAGCGCCATCTCGGGCGTCACGTCCGTCAGCTCGGCCCGCCTTCTGCCCCGGAACGGGCCGCCGCTCGCCGTCACGACCAGCCGCCGTACGGCCGCCGGAGCGGCCCCGCCGGGACCGGCCGCCCACAGGCACTGGGCGAGCGCGGAGTGCTCGGAGTCGACCGGGATCAGCCGCCCCGGCCCGGCCAGCCGCTTGACCAGCGGACCCCCCACGATCAGCGACTCCTTGTTGGCCAGCGCGAGCACCCGGCCCGCCTCCAGCGCCGCGAGGGTGGAGGTGAGCCCCAGCGCCCCGGTGATGCCGTTCAGCACGACGTCGCAGGGCGACGCGGCGACCTCCGCCACCCCCTCCGGGCCCGCCAGCACCCGGGGCCGCGCCCCGGCGGCGGCGAGCGCCTCCCGCAGCGCGGGCACGGCCGCGGGGTCGGCGACGGCCACCGTCTCCGCCCCCGTCTCGGCCGCCTGCCGCGCGAGCAGGTCGGCCCGCCCGCCGCCCGCCGCGAGAGCGGTCACCCGGAACCGTCCGGACGCGTGGGCGACGACGTCGAGGGCCTGGGTGCCGATGGAGCCGGTAGAGCCCAGCACGACGACTGACCGGGGCTGCGGCGGGGATTGGGAGCTCATCCCCTCATTGTCGCCGAGCCGACGACCGCGACGGCATCCGTGTCGCCCTTCCGTTCCGCCGCGTGGAACACCCGATACGGCGGAGAAACCAGTACATCTATGCCGGAATCTCCCCATAGCCGTATAGGCGGATCGTGAGAAATCCGGGCGGAGGCGTCGCTACCTTCCCGCGTCAGGACATCCCGACACGGAGGTAGGCATGCACCCCTCGGCACGACGTCTCACGGCCCTCGCGGTCCCCAGTTTCGCGGCGGGGGCCATGGTCCTCCTCACCCTGCCCGCCGCCCCCGGCGCCGCGGAGACCACCGGGACGGCCGCCGCCGCTCCGCGGCCCGCCGTGCACGACGCGGCCGACACGGCGGCGGAGCAGCGGACGATCCGGAAGTTCTGGACCACCGCCCGGATGGAGGCCGCCAGGCCGCTGGAGGCGCCCAGCACCGGCTCGCGGCACTTCGCCGCCGCGGCCTCCGCCCTGCTCGACGCGTCCGGGGCGAGCCCCGCCGCCGTCGCCCCCACCAGCGCCCCCGCGAGTGCCCCCACAGGCGCCACTTCGGGCGTGTCCATGCAGGCCGCCGCGGCCGGGTCCTCGGCGTACGTCTCGTCCCGGACCTCCGGGTCGTCCTGGACGGCGGGCGGGACGATCGCGAGGACCACGGGCCGGGTGTTCTTCACGGTGACGGCCGGATCGGACGCCGGCCGGAACGCCTCCTGCACCGGCACCGCCGTCACCAGCGCCAACAAGAGCGTCGTGATCACGGCGGGGCACTGCGTGAAGGTGAACGGCGCGTTCCACGCCAACTGGGTGTTCGTGCCGGGCTACGACCAGGGCAACCGGCCCGACGGCACCTGGCCCGCGACCACCCTGCTCACCACCTCCCAGTGGAACTCCGGCGAGAACATGAACTACGACGTCGCCGCCGCCGTCGTGGCGCCCCAGGGGGGCAAGAGCCTGACCGACGTCGTCGGCGGCCAGGGCGTGGCGTTCAACCAGCCGCGCGGGCGCCAGACGTACGCCTTCGGGTATCCGGCCGGCGCGCCGTACGACGGGTCGAGGCTGGTCTACTGCAGCGGGCGCACGTTCGACGACTACCTGTCCTCGGAGGACCAGGGGCTGAGCTGCGGCATGACCGGAGGCTCCAGCGGCGGCCCGTGGCTGCTCAACTTCAGCCAGAGCACCGGCGGCGGCATGGTCAATTCGGTGAACAGCTTCAAGTACAACTTCGCGCCCTCCTGGATGTTCGGGCCGTACTTCGGCCCGGAGGCCGAGGCGGTCTACAACACCGCGCAGAACACCGCGCAGAACACGGCCCAGGAACCGGCCCGGTGATCAGCCTCCTCCCGATTCACGGAAAGTAGCCACACGGACACCGATGGTGGTCCACACTCGGGAGCCATGACTCCGAGCCTCCCCTTGCTTGCCGTCACCCTCCTCGCCGCCGGACTCGTCCGCGGCCCCGGACCGGCGGTCCCGCCGTCGCAGGGCCCGGTGACCGGCTCTGTGCAGGACCCCGTGGCGGACGTGGTGGAACACGTGGCGGACCACACCGCCGAGCCCTACTGGACGCCGCAGCGGATGGCGCGGGCGGTCCCGATCGGGCTGCTGGCGGGCCTGCAGAAGATCACCGCCCTGCCGCCTCCGGTCCTCGCGCCCGGCTCGGCGCGGCCCGCCGTACGAACCGGGACGTCCGAGACCGGCACGACCGGCACAACGGCCGGGGCGACCAGGACGCGGCAGGCGGCGGTGATGCCCCCGGTGACCACGAGCGGCACGCACTGGGCGGCGGGCGGTTCGGTGACGAGGACCACCGGCAGGGTCTTCCTGACCATGAACGGCGTGGACTTCGTCTGCTCGGCCAGCGCCGTGCGCAGCGCGAACCGGGACGTGGTCGTCACCGCCGGGCACTGCGTCAAGGACGGCTCCGGTGCCTGGGCCGAGAACTGGACCTTCGTCCCCGGTTACGACCAGGGGCGTCAGCCGTACGGCGCCTTCCCGGCCCGGCGCATGTTCGTCGCGGGGCCGTGGTCGCGCTCCGGGAACGACGACTACGACGTGGGAATGGTCGCCGTGGACGACCAGGACGGCCGGCACCTCACCGACGTGGTGGGCGGCCAGCCTCTGGGCTTCGACACGCCGCAGGGCCGGCGGACCTACGGGTTCGGGTTCCCCGCCGACCCGCCGTACGACGGGGAGCGCCTGCTCTACTGCGCCGGGGTCCCGCACGGCGACCCGCAGGGGCAGACCCGCGACCAGGGCCTGCGGTGCGACCTCACGGCGGGGGCCAGCGGCGGGCCCTGGCTCAGCGGCTTCGACCCCGGCTCCGGCCGCGGCACGCTGACCTCGGTGAGCAGCTTCAAGTACAGCAACGACCAGCGCACGATGTACGGCCCCTACTTCGGCTCGGCCGTACGCGACCTGTTCCGCGGCGCGGAACAGGCCTGATCGTGCGGGACGCGCGAGACCCGGTCAGAAGGGCGACAGGGGCTCGGCGTTGTCCTCGTCCACGATGTCGGCGGCGGACCGGACGATCAGGGGGTCGGGCCCGCCCACCACCGAGACGTCCTTGTCGTCGTAGTCGTACAGGGAGAGGACGTAGCGCATCGCCTCCAGTCGCCCGCGCTTCTTGTCGTTGCTCTTGATGATCGTCCAGGGGGCGTCCTCGGTGTCGGTGTTGAGGAACATGTCCTCCTTCGCCCGGGTGTACTCGTCCCACAGGTCCAGCGAGGCGATGTCCATCGGCGACAGCTTCCACTGCCGCACGGGATCGACCTGGCGGATGATGAACCGGGTGCGCTGCTCGGCCCTGGAGACGGAGAACCACAGCTTGACCAGGCGGATGCCGTCGCGCACGAGCATCCGCTCGAACAGCGGCGTCTGGTACATGAACTCCATGTACTCCTCGGGAGTGCAGAAGTTCATGACCCGCTCGACCCCGGCCCGGTTGTACCAGGACCGGTCGAACAGCACCATCTCCCCCGCGGCCGGGAGGTGGGAGATGTACCGCTGGAAGTACCATTGGCCGCGCTCGCGCTCGCTGGGCTTCTCCAGCGCCACCACGGTCGCGCCCCGGGGGTTGAGGTGCTCCATGAAGCGCTTGATCGTGCCGCCCTTGCCTGCGGCGTCCCGTCCCTCGAAGAGGATGACCAGGCGCCCGCCGGTGTCCTTCAGCCAGTACTGCAGCTTCAGCAGCTCGATCTGCAGCAGCCGCTTCTGCCGGTCGTAGTCCTGCCGCGAGATGCGGTGGTCGTACGGGTAGTGCTCCCGCCAGGTGTCCACCGGTCCGCCGTCGGCGCGGACGAGGACGGGATCGTCGTCATCGTCGTCCAGCACCTTCAGTCCGGGCGTGCGCCGCAGCAGCTCGACGCCGTCCGGGTGATCCTTAGCGACCTGCGACGCTTCCGGCATCTCCGACCCCGCTCACTTGGTCAGCATTACGTATAGGCCGAGCAACGCCCCGGCCAGGACGAGGCCGAAGCAGGCGACGGCGACGGCCGTTCCGGCCGCTCGCGCCGCGGACGTCCCGCTGCCCCGATCAGGGGCGTCGTACACCCGGCCCGCGGCGAGAGCCGCGAGACCGAGGGCGTAGACGGCGACCAGCCCGGCGCCGCCGAGCAGCCCGGCGAGCAGCACCTTCCACAGCACGGCGACGTCGATGTACTGGCTCATGCGACCGGCTCCTTCACGGGGACGAGACGCCCGGTCCACTCGGCGTTGACGTTGGCGTGGGTCACCGGCTCGCGCCGGGCGGCCAGGTAGAGGCCGCCGGCCAGCAGCAGCATCACGGCGAACACGACGGCCGCGCCGCCGGTGCCGCCGATGGCGTCGGCGCCCTTCCACGCCACCGCGCCCACGAGGGCGGCGGCCGGGAGCGTGACCAGCCAGGCCACGACCATGCGGCCGGCGACGCCCCACCGCACCTCGCTCCGCTCCCCGGCGAGCCGCCTGCCGAGCCCCGCGCCGACCACCGAGCCGCCGGTCACGTGGGTCGTCGAGAGCGGCAGCCCGAAGTGGGTCGCGGCGAAGATGACCGCCGCCGAGGAGCCCTCGGCCGCGAACCCCTGCGGGGGCCCGATCTCGGTGAGGCCCTTGCCCAGCGTGCGGATCACCCTCCAGCCGCCGGTGTAGGTGCCCAGGGCGATCGTCACGGCGCACGCGAGGATGACCCAGAACGGCGTGCCCGCGTCCGGCGCGATCGCATGGTCGGCGACGAGGGCGAGGGTGATGACTCCCATCGTCTTCTGGGCGTCGTTGGTGCCGTGGGCGAGCGACACCAGGGACGCCGAGCAGAGCTGGCCGACGCGGAAGCCGCGTTCCCGGAAGCGGTCGGGCGTCCCGCGGGTGATCCGGTGGACGAGGAAGGCGCCGGCCGTCGCCACGAGGGCCGCGAAGACCGGGGCGAGGACGGCGGGGATCAGCACCTTCGACACGATCGCGGCGCCCTTGACGGCGGAGGCGCCCACCGCGATGAGCGTCGCCCCCGCCACGCCGCCGATCAGCGCGTGCGACGAGCTGGAGGGGATGCCGAAGTACCAGGTCACGAGGTTCCAGGCGAGGCCGCCCACGAGCCCGGCGAAGACGACGGTCAGCGTGATCGCGCCGCTGTCGACGATGCCGGTCGCGATCGTGGCGGCCACCTTGAGCGACAGGAACGCGCCGGCGAAGTTGAGCACGGCGGACAGTGCGACGGCCGCGCGCGGCGGCAGCGCACCGGTGGCGATGGACGTCGCCATCGCGTTTGCGGTGTCGTGGAAGCCGTTCGTGAAGTCGAACGCGAGCGCCGTGACGACGACGACGGCGAGAAGCGCTGTGTTGGCGTCCATGGCTCCCTACTGCACCCGTGGAGCCGCGCCAATCCCTCCGCCGCCGATGTTCTCGCGACGTTCACCCCCCGGCCCGCGTCCCGTCGGCGGGCGCGAGGCGGGCGGGCCGGGAGACCTCGTCGAGGCGGGCGGCGACCTCGGGCGGCAGGGGCAGGTCGAGCCCGGCGAGGTTGTCGCGCAACTGGTCGAGCGTACGGGGCCCAACGATGACCGAGGTGACCTCCGGCCGCCGACGCACCCAGGCCAGCGCCACCGCCGCCGGTGTGACGCCGAGCCCGGCGGCCGCCTCGGCGACGTGCTCGGCGATCACGAGGTTGGGCTCGTTGAGCAGGCCGTCCGCCCAGGCGCGGGCCATGGGCATCGGCGACGCCTTGAGCCGGGCCATCCGGGTTCCCGCTTGGGGGGCCTCGCCCCGCCGGTAGCGGCCCGCGAGCACGCCGCCGCCGAGGGGCGACCAGACCAGCGTGCCGAGGCCGTGCCGCCGGCAGACGGGCAGGATCTCCGCCTCGATGCTCCGGGCGAGCAGGGAGTACTGCGGCTGCAGGGCCACGAAGGGCGTGCCGCCCGCCCGCTGCGCGGCCCACTGCGACTCCACGATCTGCGCCGCGGTGAAGTTGGAGCAGCCGATGTAACGCACCTTGCCCGAACGCACGAACCCGTCCAGGGCCGCCATGGTCTCCTCGATCGGGGTGGAGTCGTCCCACTGGTGGCACTGGTAGAGGTCCACGTGGTCGGTGCCGAGACGGCGCAGGCTGCCCTCCAGCGCCCGGGTCAGATGGGCCCGGGACAGCCCGCGGTCGTTGGGGCCGGGCCCCTGCGGCAGGAACGCCTTGGTGGCCAGCACGACGGAGTCGCGCCTGCCCCGGACGGCCCGCCCGACGATGCGCTCGGAGTCGCCGCCGTTGTAGGCGTCGGCGGTGTCGACCACGTTCCCGCCGGCCTCCAGGAAGGCGTCGACGATGCGGGCGGCCTCCGTCTCGTCGCAGCCGCCGGACGAGCCGAAGTTCATGGTGCCCAGGCACGCCGTGGAGACCTTCAGCCCCGAACGACCGAGTTGTGTGTGCCGCACTGCGCGCTCCCCTGTTCCCGTGTTCCCGCGGACCGGAACAACCGTTCCGATTATGTCGCGGCAACATACGGAACTAATGTTCCGCTGTCAACGCGGCCGATCCGGCCGCATGGGGAGGAGGACGATGACCGGCGACGCCAGACCACTGCGCGCCGACGCGCGGCGCAACCGGGCCCGGATCCTGGAGGCGGCCGAGACCGTCCTGGCCCGCGACGGGATGTCCGCGTCGATGCGCGCGGTCGCCCGCGAGGCGCAGGTGGGGCTCGGCACGATCTACCGGCACTTCCCCGACCAGGAGGCCCTCTACCACGCGGTGATCGTCGAGGGCGTGCTGCGTCTCCTGGCGGAGGCGGAGACGCTGCCGGCCGACGCAGGCGAGGCGTTCTTCGGGTTCCTCGGGCGCGTCGTCGCGGACGCGCGGCGGAGGAAGATCCCGGCCGACCTGCTGACTGCGGCCGGGGCCGATCCCAAAGCGGGGACGGCAGAGGCCTCCCGCGGCATGCGGAACGCGATCGAGCGGCTGCTGCCGGCCGCGCAGGAGTCGGGCGCGGTGCGGTCCGACGTCCGGATGCCCGAGCTCCTGGCCCTGCTGTCCGCGGCGTGCCTGGCGGCCGAGCGCGACCAGTGGAGCGACGACCTACGTAGCCGCGCGCTCGCCCTCCTCTTCGACGGCCTGCGGCCCCGCCGCTGACCACACCCCTTGTTACAGGACGACCGCCGGGAACGTCACGGCGACCTCGAGGCCGCCGCCGGGATTCGGGCGCGCCCGTACGGCGGCTCCGTGCGCGCGGGCGATGGACGCGACGATCGACAGTCCGAGCCCCGCGCCCTGCCCTCGGGTGGTGTGCAGGCGGCGGAACGGCGCGAAGAGGTCGTGGAACCGCTCCTTCGGCACCTCCGGGCCCGTGTTGCGGACCGTCAGCACGCCGTCGGCGAGGGTCACGTCCACGGTCCCGCCGGAGTGGTTGTAGCGCAGCGCGTTGTCGACGAGGTTGGTCACGAGCCGGTTCAGCAGGACCGGATCCCCCCGTACGACGAAGGGGGCGATCCGCGAGCTCACCGTCACGCCCGCGGGCCCCCTGCCGTCCGCGTCCGCGTCGGCCAGGGCGAGCCGTACGATCTCGCCGAGCGCCACCGGGCTCCGCTCGCGCAGTCCGTGCCCGGCCTGCGCGAGGGCGAGGAGGGCGTCGATGAGGTGCTCCATGCGGTGGTTGTGGAGCAGCAGCTTGGCGCGGATCTCCCCGACGTCCTCAGGCAGGCCGACCTCGATCGCCGTCCGCTGCACGGCCAGCGGGGTGCGCAGCTCGTGGGACGCGTTCGCGACGAACCGCCGCTGGCCCTCGACCGAGCGCTCCAGCCGGTCGAGCATGGCGTCGAACGTGTCGGCCAGCTCCTTCAGCTCGTCCTTCGGCCCGGCGAGGGCGATCCGCTCGTGCAGGGTGGACAGCGACAGCCGCTGCGCGGTGGCGGTGATCCGGTGGAGGGGCCGCAGGACGCGTCCCGCGACCACCCATCCCACCACCACCGACACCAGGGTCAGGGCCCCGATCGTCAGCGCGCTCACGTCCCACTGATAGTGGATGACGTCCCGCACCAGCTCCGACAGCGGCGGCGGCGGTTCCGGCCCGCCCAGGCGCGGGGCCGGAGGCGGCCGCTCCGGCGGCAGCGGGAACCGCGCGATCCGCGCGTCCAGCGCCTGCCGCATCAGCGTGTTCACGATGACCAGCAGCACGACGGAGGTGAACAGGAACAGCCCGGAGTAGATCAGCGTGAGCCGCACCCGGACCGTCGTCACAAGACGTAACCCGCGCCGGGGACGGTCTGGATGCAGGGCGGGTCGCCCAGCTTCGCCCGCAGGCGGCTGACCACCACCCTCACCACCGTCGTGAACGGATCGACGTTCTCGTCCCACGCCTCCTCCAGCAGCCGTTCGGCGCTCACCACCGCGCCCTCCGCCCGCAGCAGCGTCTCCAGGACGGCGAACTCCTTGAGCGACAGGTGCAGGTGCCTCCCGTCCCGGGACGCCTGGATGCGGTGCGTGTCGAGCGTGATCCCGTGCCGCGTCAGCACCGGCGGCACCTGCGACCTGCTGCGCCGCCCCAGCGCCCGCACCCGTGCGACCAGCTCGGCGAAGTCGAACGGCTTGGGCAGGTAGTCGTCGGCGCCCATGCCGAGGCCCGCGACCCGGTCCGGCACCGACGCCGCCGCCGTCATCATGAGGATCCGGGTACGGCTCCCGCGGGCGACCAGCTCGCGGCAGACGAGGTCGCCGTGCAGCTCGGGCAGGTCGCGGTCCAGCACGAGGACGTCGTAGTCGCTCACCGCCAGCCGCTCGGCGGCGCCCGCCCCGTCGTAGACCACGTCGACCGCCATCGCGTGGCGGCGCAACCCCATCGCCACGAGATCGGCGAGGTCGCGTTCGTCCTCCGCCACCAGAACCCGCATGGGGTCTTCGTACCGCAGCCGGGGTAACAGCGGCGTTAACGATCTCGTTCACGGCGCTGAAACCCGCTCCCCGCCACGCTGACGGACATGATCAGAACGTTCTGCTCCGCCGTCCTGCTGGCGGCCTGCGCCCTCGCGTCGGGGCCGTCCCCCGCGACCGCCGACGACGGCGGGCGATGCGCCACGCCGTCGGGACCCCCGCCCGTGTCCTCGCCGACGACGGTGAACACGCTCCGGCAGGCGTACGACTGCGTGCTCGACAACTACTACAGCGGGCCCGAGACGGATCCGCGGCAACTGCTGCGCACCGCCCTGGCCGCGTACACCCAGGACCTGGTCCGGCGCGGGGCCGACACGCCGGGCCTCCGCCTGCCCGCCCTGGCCGGGGACCGCGCCGCCGACTGGGCCGCCGTCGCGAAGGTGCTCGGCACCGGGGATCCGCGCGCCCTGCGGGCCGCGATCACCGGCATGGTCGCCGGACTGCACGACAACCACGCCCGGGTGGAGAACATCACCGCCCCGTCGGAGGGCGGGCCGGTGGGGACGGGCATCGCCGGTCTGTCGGCCGCGCAGGGCGGGCAGCTCGACCCGGCCGCCCGGCCGCCCCTGTTCATCACCCGCGTCCTGCCCCGCAGCCCGGCGGACAGGGCCGGCATCCGGCCCGGCGACATCATCGAGAAGGTCGACGGCATACCGGCGTTCATCGGGGAGAAGGTCAACCAGAGCCTCGTCGACACGTTCGCCTCCCCCACTGTGCGGCTCACGCTGAAGCGGCCCACTACGGGACGCGTCCGGACCGTGAGGCTCACGGAGGGTCCCCTCGAAGAGCAGAAGCGGGCGGTGACGGCGAAGACCCTCCCCGGGGGCGTCACCCACGTGAAGGTGCCGGGGTTCTTCCCGGGCGTCGCCGACCAGGTCATCGCCGCGTTGAAGAACACGTCGAAGGCCGCGGTCCTCGACCTGCGCGGCAACGGCGGCGGGTCGCCGCGCGAGGTGACCCGGCTGCTCGGCGCGTTCGCCCACGGCAAGGTGACCAGCTTCTTCTGCCCGCTCAGGGGCGACTGCGCGGCCAACCGCACCGACGACACCATCCCCCTGCTCGGCCTGCGCCTGGTCGTGCTGACCGACCGCGGCTGCGCCTCCGCCTGCGAGGACTTCAGCGCGGCCGTGAAGGACAACGGCCTCGGCGCCCTCGTCGGGGCCCGCACCGCGGGGGCCGTCTCCGGCCCGGCCGAGGCCTACCTCCTCGACGACGGCAGCGTGCTGCTGCTGCCGAAGGTCCGGCACCTCGGGCCGGCCCGGGAGATCATCGACACGGTCGGCGTCCCCGTCGACCACCAGGCGCCCATGACCGCCCTCGACCTGGCCGAGGGCCGCGACCCCGGCCTCGCCAAGGCTCTGTCCCTCCTGTAGGGGATCGGGCCGGGCGGCCGGAACCCCCCGCCGCCCGGCCTTCCAGGCCGGGGGCGGGTGTGTCACGATGGCAGACATGATCGTTGGAAAGGACGACGCCACCCGTATCCGGTGAGCGTCCTCGCGCAGCGGGAAGCTGCCGCAATCCGCGAAGAATGGCTGGGCCACGCGCTGTCGACGCGGCCCGCCGACCGTCCGGCCGCAGAGGCCGCCATCTCCGGGCTGTACGGCCTGCTCGGGCTCGCCCCGCCCCGGTTCCACTGGGTTCCGTCGCCGTTCACCGCCCTGACGACCGTCCCGCCCGGTCTTCGTCCACCCCCCGCGCAGGGCATGGACCTGGTGTCCGAGTGGCCCCTGCCGCGCCGGTTCCACTCCGTGGCGACAGGGCTCTGCCTGGACCTCGACGCGCGGGTCCGCCCCCGGTATCGGACCGTGGACCAATGGATCCACCGCGACGTACGCGTCCCGGCCGAGCGCTCCACTGACAGCGCGTTCGTCCTGCCGATCCTGGCGGCGCACCGCCCGAGCCATCCCTGGCCCGCCTGGTACCGGATCCAGAGCGTCGCCTGGGTCGCCCACTACGACGCCCTCCGCCGGGCCGCGGGCGTGGGCTACACCCCCGAGCAGAACCGGCGGCTCGACCTGTGGGCCGCCGCGGCCGCCTCCTGCGGCCCGTGGTGGCCGCACGAGCACGTCTGCGTCGTGTCCGAACGGCCCGTCGTCCTCCGTACGGAGGTGTGGGGCGACGACGGCGAGGTGCGGCTGCACTGCCCGGACGGCCGGGCCGTGCGGTACGCCGACGGCTGGGACGTGCACGCCTGGCACGGCATGCTCGTACCCCCGTGGGTCATCACCGATCCGGCCGTCGGCCACCTCGAGCGGTCGGCGCGCATCCCCGTCGTCGACGGCCTCCACGCCCAGGGCGACCTGATCGTCGCCCCGCTCGCCTTGATCGCGCCGGCCGTGGCGGTCCGGCCGGAGGCCCGGTGGACGGACGTGCCGCCCGAGGGGGTCGAACTCCTGCGCGGCGCCGCCGGGGGCAACCCGCACACGCTCGTCGCCGACCCCGGCACCTGCCGATGGACGGCGGACGTCGCGGACGCCGAGGGGCTGGCGCTCGGGATCTTCGAGGCCTCGGCCGTCGTCTACCTGCTGCATCCCGAACACGGGGCCACGGGCTGCGCCTCCGGCGCCTACGTCGTACGGCGGCAGCGCGAGCACGTCTCCCTCGACTGGCACGGGCGCGCGGCACGGCTCGTGGCCGACTGAGATCTCCCGAGAACCGAGATCGCCCGCGACGACGAGGGGCCCGGGGACGATCGTCCCCCGGGCCCTCTCGGACGCGTGGTTCTACAGCGTGAGGCCGGTGAGCACCATGACCTTCTCGTAGGTGAGGTCCTCCATGGCCGAGCGCAGTCCCTCGCGGCCCACGCCCGACTCCTTCACCCCGCCGTACGGCATCTGGTCGGCCCGGTACGACGGCACGTCGCCGATGATGACCCCGCCGACCTCGAGCTCCCGGTTGGCCCGGAAGGCGACGTCGAGGCTGCGGGTGAAGACCCCGGCCTGCAGGCCGTACCGGGAGTCGTTCACCAGGGCGAACGCCTCGTCGACGGAGGCAACCCGCTGCACGATCATGACCGGCCCGAAGACCTCCTCGCAGGCGACCTTGGCGCCGGCCGGCACGTCGGCCAGCACGGTGGGGGCGATGGTCGCGCCGTCGCGGGTGCCGCCCGCGAGCAGCCGCGCGCCGGCCTCCACGGCCTCGTTCACCCAGTTCTCGACGCGGATCGCGGCGTCCTCGCTGACGAGGGGGCCGACCTGCGTCTTCTCGTCGGCCGGGTCGCCGGTCACGAGGCCGCCGACGGCGCCGACCAGCCTCTCGGTGAAGGCGTCGGCGACCGAGTCCTCCACGATCACGCGCTGCACCGCGATGCAGCTCTGGCCCGCCTGGTAGTTGGAGAACAACGCCACCCGGC
Organism: Microbispora cellulosiformans; assembly: GCF_008728085.1. Classification (NCBI taxonomy): domain Bacteria; kingdom Bacillati; phylum Actinomycetota; class Actinomycetes; order Streptosporangiales; family Streptosporangiaceae; genus Microbispora; species Microbispora cellulosiformans. Next base: position 14,920 of record NZ_VYTZ01000027.1, read on the forward strand.
TCGCCGCCCAGTCGAGGTCTGCGTCGGCGAGCACGACCGCGGCGGCGTTGCCGCCGAGTTCGAGCGTGACGTGCTTGCGCGGCACGCTGTCGAGGATGGAGTAGCCGACCGGCCCCGAGCCGGTGAAGGAGACGACCGGCAGCCGGGGGTCCTCCACCAGGGAGGCGGCCCGGTCGTTGGGCACCGGCAGCACGGAGAACACGCCCTCCGGCAGGTCGGTCTCGGCGAGGATCTCGCCGAGCACCAGCGCCGACAGCGGGGTCGCGGGAGCCGGCTTGACCACGATCGGCGCGCCCACGGCGATGGCGGGAGCGACCTTGTGCGCCACCAGGTTGAGCGGGAAGTTGAAGGGCGTGATCGCCAGCACCGGTCCGTACGGCACCCGGGAGACGTAGGCGAGCCGTCCCTGCGCCGCGGGCTCGGTGTCGAGCCGCTGCACGTCGCCGCTGAAGCGGCGGGCCTCCTCGGCGCCGAAGCGGAAGGTGGAGACGGCCCGGCCGACCTCGCCCCGGGCCCAGAAGATCGGCTTGCCGTTCTCGGCGCTGATCAGCTGGGCGATCTCCTCGGCGCGCTCGCTCAGCCGCCGGGCCACGTGGGCCAGCGCCTCGGCGCGTACGTGGATGGGCAGGGCGGCGGCCTGCCCGCGCACCGCGTGGGCGGCGGCTACGGCCTGCTCGACCTGGTCGGGCGTCGGGACCGAGTGGACGCCGACGACCCTTCCGTCGTGCGGGTTGGTCACGGTCTGCTCGGCGTCTCCCGTGGCGGGGCGACCGGCGAGCCAGAAGGGGCGGGGATCGGAAGTGCGGCTCACGTCCATGTCTTCACGCTATGCCCCCAGCCGGGGACCGGTCGTTACTCCGGACGGGCCAATCGCCGCCCTCCGGCACGCCATGGTGGACAACTATGGTGGGATGTCACGGATGCGCGGCAATTTCATGATGTTTTCGGTTTACCGGCGGTTTGAAAGCCGAGCGGCATGGTTAAGTCATCTTCCGGGTCTGTCGCGGGACCCCCACAATCAGAAGGGCTCGTCGCTGATGGGTACGCCGGCGCCGCTCGGTCTTCAGGGTGCCTACGCACGCGGCCATCGGAGCAACTACGACGAGCTGCGCACTCGCCTTCTCGACGTCGCCAACGATCTGCTCGCCTCCGCGGGCCCGGAGAGCCTCACCGTACGCAGGATCGCGTCGGAGGCCGGCTGCTCCACCCAGCTGATCTACACGATGTTCGGCAGCAAGGAAGGCCTGGCCGAGGCGCTCTACCTGGAGGGCTTCGAACGGTTCCGCCGCAGGCTGGAGGCCGTGCCGCACCGCGCCGACCCGATGGAGCACCTCAGCCTGCTGGGGCCCGCCTACCGCGAGGCCGCGCTGTCCGAGCCCGGCTACTACAGCCTGATGTTCGAGCGGGCCATCCCCGGGTTCGTCCCGAGCGAGCGCGCCCGCACGCTGGCGAGGGCCGCGCTCAACATCGTCGACCGGGTGATCGCCGAATGCATCTCGGCGGGCCGCCTGGTGCCGACCCAGCCCCGGAAGGTCGCCGACACGCTGTGGGCCGCCGCGCAGGGCGCGCTCAGTCTGGAACGTGCCGGGCACCTGCCGGACGGCAAAACGTACGAGATAGTGACGAACGCGGCCATCCGGGCGTTCATCGCCCGCCCCCAGGCCTGACAGACCCCCGTCGCACGGTCACACGCACAGCGCGATCCAGAGTTCGGCGCGTACGGCGGGGTCGTCGAGGTTTCGCCCGAGCAACTCGCTCACCCGCTTCATGCGGTAGCGCAGCGTGTGCCGGTGCACGCCGAGACGCTGCGCGGCGGCGTCCCAGTGCCCGTTGCTGGCCAGATAGGCACGCAGCGACTCGACGAGGTCGGCGCGGGAGCCGTACTCGCGGAGCGGCGCGAGAATCGCGGCGGCGAACGACGCCGCGGCGTCCGGATCCAGCAGCGACAGCAGTCCCTGACCCGCGAGTTCGGTGAAGCGCGCCACCGGTGCGGCCGAGGCGAGTGCCCGCCGGGCCTGGTCCAGCCCGACGGCGAGGTCCAGCCGGGGCCCGCCGCCCGCGAGAACGCCGCCCGCGGCGTCGGCTCCCTCGCCGGCCGGGCCTGGTTCCGCGCCGTGTCCCAAGGAGCCGTGTCCCAAGGAGCCGTGTCCCGAGGACAGGTCCACTCCGGGCGCGCCGACGCCGACCCGGCCGTACCGCACGGCCAGCGCGACGACCTCCTCCGCGTACGCGTCCGGAGCCGCCACGACGAGCAGGCCCTCCCAGGGAGCGGTGAGGCAGGCGGGCGCCGCGCCGCCCAGCGCCTCGGTCAGCGCGTCCGGGTCGGAGGTCTGGCAGACCAGGACCGTGACCGGCTCGGCGGGCAGCCGCATGCCGAGGGCCGCCAGCGTGCGCGCCGCGGCGCCGGTCTCCCCGGCCAGCAGCAGCCGCAGCACCGCGGCGCGCACCTGCGCCGCGGCGGCGCGCTGCTCCCTGCCCTGTTCCAGCGCGAGCGTCAGCAGGGACCCGGCCGCGTTGACGACCGTGTGCGCGATGGGCGAGAACGGCCGCGGGGAACCCACGGCGAAGAACCCCCGGCGGCCCAGCGGCTGGACGACGACGTGCTCGTGCGGGGTGGCCAGCGCGAGGCTCGCCGGGGACGGCGCGCTCCGCAGCCGGGCGATCTCGGGCTCCAGCGACCGGGCCGTCTCCCGCGCCCAGTCCTCCACCGGGCCGTCCTGCGCCGCTGTGTTGGCCTGTGGTCCCCGCGGCTCCGCCTGTGGCCCCCGGGGGGCGGCCCCGTGCTCTCCGGCGTGACGCGCCGTCGCTTCGTCCTCCCCGGCCCCGCGTGCGCCGGGTCCGTACGCACCGGATGCCTGGCGGCCGGTCGCGTCCGCGGCGTGCCGGACCGCGCCGGAGGGGTCGAGCAGCAGCGCCCAGCCGCCGATCTCCCTGGCCAGCCGGTCCACCACCGCCACCGGTCCCCGGCGCCGAAGGGCCGCCCGGGTCAGCCTGCCCTGCGCGGCGAAGGCGCGGCTGATCTCCTCGTACTGCTCCCCCGCCAGCAGGTCGCTGACGGCCTTGCCGATCGCGATGAACGGGGTGTCTCTCGGCACCTCGACCAGCGGCAGCCCGGCGGACTCGGCCGCGTCGGCGAACTCCGGCGGGACGACGTCGTGGCTCAGCCCCACACCGAACCCCAGCCCCGCGACGCCCCGTGCCACGAGCCGGGAGACGTACGGGCCGGCGTCGGCGCCGGACAGGCGCATGCCGGTGGTGAGCACGAGTTCCCCGCCCTCAAGGAACGGGGTGGGGTCCTCCAGCTCGCTCACGGCGACCCATCGCACCGGGCGGTCGAGTTCGCTCCTCCCGGCGAGAACCTCCAGGTGGAGCGGTACGATCGCCGTGACCCGGCGCAGCGTGGGTGCCACGGCCCCCTCTCCCCCGATTCGCCGGCTTGTGCGGACCGGCTAAAAGTGCGCCTACATTCTGACATAGCGGCATATCGGCAGGTGGTAGTGGTAGCCGTAGCGTCTCAGATATGAGCACTGCGACCACGCACGGCGGCCCGCAGCTCCCCCAGGAGCGCCGCCTCGTCACCGAGATCCCCGGCCCGCGGTCCCGCGAGCTGTTCGCGCGCAAGCAGTCGGCCGTGCCTCCGGGCATCGGCACCACGCTGCCCGTCTTCGTGACCCACGCGGGCGGCGGCGTGATCGTCGACGCGGACGGCAACTCCCTGATCGACTTCGGCTCCGGCATCGCCGTGACCAACGTCGGCAACGCCGCCCCCCGGGTCGTCGAGCGCGTACAGAAGCAGGTCGCCGACTTCACCCACACCTGCTTCATGGTCGCGCCGTACGAGTCGTACGTGGCGGTCTGCGAGAAGCTCAACGACCTGACCCCCGGCGACCACGAGAAGCGCACGTTCCTGGTGAACAGCGGCGCGGAGGCCGTCGAGAACGCGGTCAAGGTCGCCAGGCACGCCACCGGGCGGCAGGCGGTCGTCGTGTTCGACCACGGCTACCACGGTCGCACGCTGCTCACGATGTCGCTGACGGCCAAGAGCATGCCGTACAAGCACGGATTCGGCCCGTTCGCGCCTGAGGTGTACCGGGTGCCGCTCGCCTACCCGTTCCGCTGGCCCACCGGGCCGGAGAACTGCGCCGAGGAGGCCGCGGCGCAGGCGATCGACATGATCAACAAGCAGGTCGGCGCGGAGAACGTCGCGGCGGTGCTCATCGAGCCGATCGCGGGCGAGGGCGGGTTCATCGAGCCGGCCCGCGGGTTCCTGCCGAAGATCGTGGAGTACTGCCGGGCCAACGGCATCGTCTTCATCGCCGACGAGGTCCAGACGGGCTTCGCCCGGACCGGCCACTTGTTCGCCTGCGAGGACGAGGGGATCGTCCCGGACATCATCTGCACCGCCAAGGGCATCGCCGGCGGTCTCCCGCTGGCGGCCGTGACCGGCAGGGCCGACCTGCTCGACCACGTCCACACGGGCGGGCTCGGCGGCACGTACGGCGGCAACCCCCTCGCCTGCGAGGCGGCCCTGGGCGTGCTGGAGACCATCGAGGAGGAGAAGCTCGTCGAGCGGGCCCGGCACATCGGCGAGATCATGCTTCCCCGTCTCCGGGCCCTCCAGGAGCGCAACCCGATCATCGGCGACGTGCGCGGGCGCGGAGCGATGATCGCGATCGAACTCGTGGTGCCGGGGACCAAGGAGCCCCACCCGGCCGGCGAGATCGCGCGCAGGTGCCATGAGCAGGGGCTTCTCGCGCTGACCGCCGGAACCTACGGCAACGTGCTGCGCTTCCTGCCGCCGCTGGTCATCCCCGACCACCTGCTGGAGGAGGGCCTGTCCATCCTGGAGAAGGCCCTCAACATCGATTAGACCGTTTCAAACGGATCAAAAGGGGCACCCGTTATCTTCCAGGGTGTCCCTTTTGATGTCGTACGGCTTGCGTTATGCCGCGATTTAACCATCGCTTGGCCCGACTCGCGCCGATCACGAAGGGTAACCGCGTTATAACGGTTCCGATAGGCGATCGAGGGGGGACTTTGATGAGCTGGAACCCGAACGGCGCCGAGCGGCTCATGCTGACGTTCGACCCTGCCGGTCTGACCACCACGCAGCGCGACGGCGACGCCTGTGTCGTCTGCCACAAGAAGTGGCCCCGCCCCCGGGTCAAGGTGGGCATGCTGCCCGACAACGCCCCCGTCCACGCCTGCGACGACTGCGCCGAGGCCCTGCTGCCCGCGCCCGAGGGAAAGGTGCCGCTGCCCCGCCGCTCCCGCGCGGCCATGTCCTGACGCGTCAGCGGCTCCCTTCCGGCCCGACGTTGATGTTCTGGTCGAACAGGTTCGCGGGGTCGTACAGGCGCTTGACGGCGGTGAGCCGATCGTAGGTGCCGGCCGGGTAGACGGCGGCCACGTCGTCCTTCGACGGCTCGCTCAGGAAGTTGCCGTACGCCCCGCCGGTGTGGGGAGCGAGGCCACGCCACAGGGCTTCGAGCTTCTCCCGGACCGGCGCGCGCTCCGCCTGGCCGCCCAGCACGACCGTGGTCAGCAGGACATCGGCGTCCCGGTGGGCGAAGGCGGTGGCGCCGGCCGGCACGCGGCCCATCGCCCCGCCGAGGGCCCGCAACTCCACCACCGTCATCGGGATGTCGCCCGCACGCGACACGAGCGTGTCGATCAGCTCGTCGGTGCAGGACCGGGCGAACCGGTTGTGCAGCACCGCGTGCCAGGCCGGCCGCGGTCCCGGCGGGGTCTCCACCAGCAGGTCCGCGTACGGCTTGATCTCGACGTCCACGCTGAGGGCGTCGCCGAGCCGGGTCAGCGGCTCCACCGCGTCGTGGTCGCCGCCGGCCTGGCAGGCGGTGATCACGACCGTGGGCGGGACGTCGTCGCCGGACGCGGGAGACAGGTGCGCGGTGGACGTGAGCTCGTCACCCGCCACCCGCATGACATCGCGCCAGCCCCTGAGCACCCGAGCCGCCTGGCTCGCCGGATAGACGACCCGGGCGAAGGTCACCTCCCGCTCGCGCGTGGCGGCGACCTCGAACGTGGTCACCACGCCGAAGTTGCCACCGCCGCCCCGGATCGCCCAGAACAGGTCGGGGTGCTCCGTCGCGCTCGCCCGGACGATCCGGCCGTCGGCGGTCACCACTTCGGCGGCGACGAGATGGTCCAGGGCCAGGCCGTGCTTGCGCACCATCCACCCGATGCCGCCGCCGAGCATCAGTCCGCCGACACCCACCGCCGCGGTGTCTCCCGAGGAGACGGCCAGGCCGTACGGCGCGAGCGCGCGGGCCACCTCGCCCCACCGCGCGCCGGCGCCGATCCGCACGATGTCGTCCAGGCCGCCGAACACCTCCACCCCGTTGATGGGCGCCAGGTCGATCACCACGCCGCCGTCGTTGGTGGCGAACCCCGCCCCGTGGTGCCCGCCGCTGCGCACCGACAGCGTCAGGCCCTCCTCCGCCGCGAACCTGACGGCCTGCGCGACCTCCTCCGCGGCGCGGCAGCGCACGATGTACGCGGGGCTGCCGGTGCCGCCGGAGGTCCGGCACAGGGTCTCGTACGCCTCGTCGCCGGGCCGCACGATCTCGCCGGTGAGGGAGGGAGCATATGCGAGCGTCATCGTCGTGTCCTTTTCGTCTCGGTGGGACCGCCATGGGCGGCACTCACTGAGGAGCCGGAGCGGAGCTCGCGCCCCCGACATCCACACGCTGATTCTTTCTTCCGCCACCGACAAAACCGGGGCCCCGCAAAGCCTCCGCCCGGATCACCGAACCAGGCACCCCGACCCCGCCACCCCCGTCACCCACACGAGCCGGCGCCCCCGCCGCACCCGGACGGGGGAGACTACGCGAGCAGTTTCGTCATGGCGACGACCGCCAGCAGGGCGGTGAGCCCGCACAGTATCCACGCCGCCCAGGACCGGCGAAAGATCAGGAGAGCGGCGAAATCAAGCAGGAGCCCGAAAACGGCGAACAGCGACATTCCCAGGCCCTCGTCGTCCGGACGCCCAGGAGTGACCCTGTGGTCGATACTCGCACCGAAGACCAACAGCGTCAGCAGCGTGCCCGACCCATACGCGCAAGAGAAGAAGAAGAGGTAGTACCAGAAGTACGGAGACCTTGAGGTCATCGAACACGTCTTCCTGCCATGGGGCGACGTCAGGGCACGATGCGGGACCAGTGGCCGACCCACTTGTCGTATGCCTCGGGGCGCACCGCGAAGTAGACGTCCTTGAACGCGCCCGGTTCTCCGACCTCGTAGTCGGCGCAGATCCGGCGGGCCGCGCCGGTGCAGGCCTCGGGGTTGGCCGGGGCGAGGCCCATCCAGGCCGACACCTTCCGCTGCACGTCGGCCGAGGCGGTGAAGTCGAGCCACTTGTACGCGCAGGAGGGGTGGGGGGCCTGCGCCGACAGCATCCAGGCGTCGGCCCAGCCGGTCACCGGCCGGTCCCCCGCCACTTTGACGGGCTTGTGCCCGTGGCTGAGCACGTCCGCGTGGTACGGCGTGGCCTGCGCGAGCCGTACGGACCCCGTCGCGAAGGCCTGGACGACCTGGATGGGGTCACGCCAGTAGAGACGGCTGCCCGCGTCGCCCGCGCGGAACAGGTCGGCGGCGGCGTCGAGCTGGTCGTCGGTGAGGTCGAACGGGTCCTCGATGTCCGCGCCGCGCGCCTTGAGCACCAGCGCGGCGTCCGCCAGCGACAGCGGGCGGTCGCGGAGCAGCACCGGCCCCTTGTCCTCGAACAACGACTCCGGCCCGGCCGAACGGACCTTGCCGGAGTCGTAGAGGACCTCGTTGGTCGCCCAGACGTACGGCACGCCGTACACCTGCTCGCCCCGGGTCACCGACGGCAGCGTGCGCAGCCGCTTGGGGATCTTGTCGTAGCCGGTGAGCAGCGCGGTGTTCAGCGGTGCTGCCCTGCCCTCCGCCATCAGCCTGCCGCCCACCTCCGGCGTCGCGGAGACCACGTCGAACGACGACGGCGCGAAGTCGCCCGGCTTCTCCTCCTGGCGGGGGTCGTAGAACCGGAGGCTGACCTTGCAGCCCGTCTCCTTCTCGAACGTGCCGACCCACTTCACCTTGGGATCGACGCCGCCCCACTCGGCGTACCCGTCGAGCGCGACCACGCTGACCGTTCCCTCGCCCGGCCCGAGCGAGGCCGCGGGTGTCGGCGTGGGTGTGGCGGCCGGTGCGGACGGGCCGGGGCCGGTGGAGGCCGTCGTCGACGCGGCCGCCTCCGAGGCGCCCGGCGTGACCGTCTCCGTCCCCGGCGCGGAACGGCTGCCGCAGGCGGCGAGCAGCGCGGCGGACGCCACCGCCACCACGGCCACATGTGTACGGCGCACGCACGACCCCCAGGGAAGAGACGGACGTCCCGAGCCTACTGGCCCGGCACCCCGGAGGCGGCCCGGGGAACGGCCCGCGCCCGCGCGGGCCGCGGGCGACGGCGGCGCGCCACGCCGCGTACCATCGCCCGCATAAGGCCGCTCAATCGCCCGCGTCGGACGCGCGATGCGACGCGGCATACTGATCGCCGCCGTCGTGGTCGCGGCCGTCGTGACGACCTTTTTCTTCCTCCAGGACTACCGACCGTCCCCTCGGGCCAAAGCGCGGGAGACACCCACCGGCTCCCCTACGCCCTCGGCCGGGAGATCCGCCCGCGTCCCCACCCTGACCATCCGATGCGACCTGTCCCGGTGTCCGGTCTTCGTCCGTGAACCGGGCGGCGAGGTGCTCATCGACCGGGACCTATCGAAGAACGAGAGCAAGAGTTTCTTCTCCAAAGAACTCGACGTCGTACTCGACGACGCCAGCGCCGTGACGGTCACCGAGAACGGGAAAAGGCGCGAACTGGCTCACCACGGAGAACGGCAGGCGTTCTCCGTACGGCGAACCGGCCCGTGAGTCCGGCGGCGCGTGTCACGCGCTCAGGGCGGACGTACGACTCCGGTTCTGTGCGCATAACGAAGGAGGCTCGGATTCCGGCGGTTTCTCGCGTCGATGAATCTGTCGTCTTACGGTCTTTGGGGAAAGACGCGGAATCCAGCCGGGGCGCCGGAGGGCACGTCGCGCGCGCTTCCGCTCGTACGGACTGTCGGCGCGGTGAGGGAAGTGGTGGAACGTGACCAGATGGACAGCCGCTCTGTCGGCTGCCGCGACGGCGGCGATCACACTGACCGCCGCTCTTCCGGCGGTGGCCGCCGCACCGCTTCAGCGGGCGACGGGACAGGCGCACAGCGCGCGCGGCAAGGCGGTCAACCTCCGGCTGACGGAGAAGATCCGGCACAAGCTCGCCGACGCCTTCTACAAGAAGTACTACGGGCCATACCACCCCGGCACCCGGAACAGGGTCGACGGACCGGAGCAGGTCTACTACGGGAAGATAAGGGGAGCCACCGCCGCGAAGGACGTGTACTGGGCCGTCGGCTCCATCGGCGTCAAGGGCGACCCGATCAGCTACCAGGACGGCCCGCATGTGTGGCGCAAACGCGGTCACCACGGCTGGGAGTACCGCGGCGACACCGGCGGCTGCCTCGCCAAGGTCCCGAAGGCGTTGCTGAAGATATGGCATCTGCCCGAGTGCCTGTGACGCGGCCGTGGACACCGCCCCTGGAGTGATCGGCGGCGTGCGGCCCTTCCGCTTTGACTCTCCGAAAGACGCGGAACCTCGTCCGGTCCGGCGGACGCGCCGCCGGACCGGGCACGGCCGGCCGGGCGGTCTCAGCCGTTGGTGGGGAATCCCAGGTTCACGCCGCCGTGGGAGGGGTCGAGCCACCGGGAGGTGACGACCTTGCCCCGCGTGTAGAAGTGGACCCCCTCGGTGCCGTGCACGTGGGTGTCGCCGAACAGCGAGGCCTTCCAGCCGCCGAAGCTGTAGAACGCCATCGGCACCGGGATCGGCACGTTGATGCCGACCATGCCGACCTCGACCTCGTTCTGGAAGCGCCGGGCCGCGCCGCCGTCGTTGGTGAAGATCGCCGTGCCGTTGCCGTACTCGCCGGTGTTGATCAGCTCCAGGCCCTCCTCGTACGAGCGGACCCGCACGATCGACAGCACCGGGCCGAAGATCTCCTCGCGGTGGACGCGGGAGTTCGGCGGCACGTGGTCGAGCACGGTGGGGCCCAGCCAGAAGCCGTCGCCCCGGCCGCCCCGCACCGGCGTCTCCCGGCCGTCGACCACGAGCTTGGCCCCCTCCTCGACGCCGAGATCGAGGTACGACTCCACCTTGTCGCGGTGCGCCGCGGTGACCAGCGGGCCCATCTGCGACTCGGGGTCGTCGCCCGGGCCGACGGTCAGGTCGCGCACCCGCGACACGATCTTCTCGACCAGGTCGTCGCCGACCGGGTCGACGGCGAGCACCACGGAGATCGCCATGCATCGCTCCCCCGCCGAGCCGAAGCCCGCCGAGACGGCCGAGTCGGCGACCAGGTCGAGGTCGGCGTCGGGCAGCACGAGCATGTGGTTCTTCGCGCCGCCGAGGGCCTGCACCCGCTTGCCGTGGGCCGTCCCGGTCTCGTAGACGTACCGGGCGATCGGCGTGGAACCGACGAACGACACCGCCCGTACGGCCGGGTGCTCCAGCAGCCGGTCGACCGCGACCTTGTCGCCCTGGACGACGTTGAACACTCCGTCCGGCAGCCCCGCCCGCTGCCACAGCTCGGCGATGAGCAGCGACGCCGAGGGGTCGCGCTCGGACGGCTTGAGCACGAACGTGTTCCCGCAGGCGATGGCCACCGGGAACATCCACATCGGCACCATCGCCGGGAAGTTGAACGGCGTGATCCCCGCGACCACCCCGAGCGGCTGACGGATCGAGTAGGAGTCGACGCGGGTCGAGACGTTCTCCGAGTAGCCGCCCTTGAGCAGGTGGGGAATGCCGCAGGCGAACTCCACGACCTCCAGGCCGCGGGCCACCTCGCCCAGCGCGTCGGAGTGGACCTTGCCGTGCTCGGCGGTGATCAGCGCGGCCAGATCGTCGCGGTGCGCGTCCATCAGCTCGCGGAACCGGAACAGCACCTGCGTGCGCTTGACCAGTGAGGCGTCCCGCCAGGCGGGGAAGGCGCGCGCGGCCGCCTCCACGGCCGCGTCGACCTCGCCGGCCGAGGCGAGCGACACCCGGCCGCTCACCTCGCCCGTCGCCGGATCGAACAGCTCGGCCGTACGGGCGCCCTCGCCCGTACGAGCGCCCCCGATCCAGTGGTTAACGTGCTTCATCGTCGACGGTCTCCAGAGCGGTGACGAGGATGCCGAGGCCCTCGCGGGCCTCGTCCTCGGTGAGGGTGAGCGGCGGGGCCATGCGCAGCGTGCTCCCATACAGGCCGCCCTTGCCGGCGAGCAGGCCGAGCTTCTTGGTCTCCTCCATGAAGCGGGCGGCCAGCGCGGGGGCAGGTGCTCCGGTGGCGGGGTCGACCAGGTCGACGGCGAACATCAGGCCGCGGCCCCTGACGTCGCCCACGACGGGCAGCCGCCCGGCCGCCTCGCGCAGCCCGGAGATCAGGATGTCCCCGGTACGCGCCGCGTTGGCCTGCAGATCGTGGTCGAGCACGTAGTCGAGCGTCGCGTTGGCCGCCGCCATCGAGATCGGGTTGCCGCCGAAGGTCGACAGGCCGATGGCGTGCGGGCCGTCCATGAGGTCGCCGCGCGCCACGATGCCGCCGACGGCGAAGCCGTTGCCGAGCCCCTTGGCGAAGGTCATCATGTCCGGCGTCACGCCGTGGTTCTGGATGCCGAAGAACGCCGAGCCCGTACGGCCCCAACCCGTCTGCACCTCGTCGCTGACGAACAGGATGCCCTCCTCGTCGAGGACCTCCTTGTACGCGGCGAACAGCCCGTCGGGGGCCGCGGTGAAGCCGCCCACGCCCTGGATGGGCTCGGCGATCAGCGCGGCGACGTTCCCGGTGACGGCGGTGGCGAGCACGTGGCGCAGGTCGTCCACGCAGGCGGCGATGTAGTCGGCGTCGGACATGCCGCGGAACTGCGTGAGGTGGCGGTCGGCGCCGTGCAGGAAGTGCACGTTGAGCGGCGACAGCGAGTTGTTCTTCCAGGCGCGGTTGGAGGTGACGCTGATCGCGCCGAACGACCGGCCGTGGTAGCTCTGCCGCATCGCGAGCACCTGGTCGGTCCCCCGGGCGTAGGTGGCCAGCAGCAGGGCCGTCTCGTTGGCCTCGGTGCCGGAGTTGGTGAAGAAGACCTTGGCGTCCGGGATGCCCGACAGGCGGGCGATCTTCTCGGCCAGCTCGACCTGGGTGCGGAGGAGGTACAGCGTCGAGGTGTGCACGACCCCGGTGGCGAGCTGGCGCTCGACGGCCTCCCGCACCTCGGGCACGTCGTACCCGATCATGTTGGTCAGGATCCCGGCGAAGAAGTCGAGGTAGCTCTTCCCGTCCGCGTCGACGACCCGGTTGCCCTTGCCGCCGACGATCTCGATGGGCTCGTTGTAGTAGAGGGCCATCCAGTTGGGCATGACCGCGCGATGGCGCGCGAGAAGGTCCGACATGTTCTGAGTATCCCGGCTGACGGGCGGAGGCTCACCCGTCAGCCTGTCGGGACAATCCGGCTTCCTCTTACACAGTGGCGGACGTCACCGGCTCCGCGCCGGCGGTGGGAGCGGCGGCCCTGCGGCGCAGGACCAGCAGCGCGACCAGGGCCGCCGCGAGCGAGCAGCCCGCCCCGACCCACGAGCCCGCCGACATCGCCGACACGAACGCCGCACGCCCGGCGGCGGCCATCGAGGGATCGCCCGACGTCACGGCGGCGCCGATCGACTCGCGCGCCGCCGTCGGGGCCGACGCGGGCATGGCCGAGGTGTACGCCGCGGCGAGCACGCTGCCGAGCACCGCCACGCTCAGCGCCATGCCGACCTGCTGCACCGTGTCGTTGAGCGCCGAGCCGACCCCGGCGTGGTCGGGCGGCACCGCGCCCATCAACGTGGCGTACGCCGCCGGGCCGGCCAGTCCTCCGCCGACCCCCATGACCATCAGGCTGGCGATCATCGTGCCGTACCCGTCGGTGAGCGTGGACAGCAGCGCGAAGCCGGCGGCCATCACGACCAGGCCCACGACGATGAGCGTCCGGTTGCTCACCTTCTTGCCGAGCGCCGCGCCGAGGCCGTTGAAGAGCGCCGCCGCCACGACGTACGGCAGCAGCGCGAAGCCGGCGGTCAGCGGGTCGTAGCCGAGGACGAACTGCAGATACTGCGTGAGCGCCAGCATCAGCGCCCCCGCCCCGAACGACAGCAGCACGACGGAGAAGCACGCGCCGCTGAACGAGCGGTCGCGGAACAGGCCGAGCGGCAGCATGGGGTGCTGGGTGCGGCGCTCCCACAGCACGAACGCCGCCAGGGCGAGCACCGAGACCGCGACGACCACCGGGTTGAGGTGGCCGCCCGGCGCCGAGATGACGGCCCAGACGAGACCGCCCATGCCCGTGACAGACAGGATCACGCCGAGCGGGTCCGCCCGCCGCGCCACGCCGTACGTCTCGGGCATGAGCGTGACGGCGGCGGCGATCGCCAGGATCGCGATCGGCACGTTGAGCAGGAAGACCGATCCCCAGTAGTAGTGCCGGAGCAGGAACCCGCCGAGCGTGGGACCGGCGACGACGCCGACCATGGCGACCGAGCTCCACACCGCGATGGCCTTGCGCCGCTCGCTCTCGTCGAAGACGGTGATCAGGATCGACAGGGTGGACGGCATGACGCACGAGCCACCGACGCCCATGAGCGCGCGGGCCCCGACGAGCTGCCAGGGCTCGGTGGCCAGGGTGGCGGCGAGCGAGGCCCCGCCGAAGAACGCCAGGCCGATCACCAGCATCCGCCGCCTGCCGAACCGGTCGGACAGGCTGCCCGCGGTGAGCAGCAGCCCGGCGAAGACCAGGACGTACGCGTCGATGATCCACTGCACGTCCTGCGGGGTGGCGCCGAGGTCGCGCATGAGCGACGGGATCGCGAGGTTGAGCACGGTGTTGTCCACGACCAGAGTCAGCAGGCTCAGGCAGAGGACCCCGAGGATCCACCATCGGCGGGGATGGGACATGTACGTCTCCTCGTACAGTGTGCGAGTTGTCTCGCACACTGTACGGCGAGATCGAACACCGTGCGAGCGAATATCGTGGGGGCGTGTCACCGAAGCCGTTCACCTCCGTCTGGACCCGTGAGCGCAGGGGAACGCGCGAGCAGGGCCTCAGCCGCGACCAGATCGTCCGCGCGGCCGTGGAACTGCTCGACGCCGAGGGCCTCGACGCGCTCAGTATGCGCAAACTGGGCGCGCGCCTGGGCGCGGGGGCGACCAGCCTCTACTGGCACGTGGCGAACAAGGACGAGCTGATCGAGCTGGTCATGGACGAGGTCTACGCCGCCGTCGTGCTGCCCGAGGACGCCGACTGGCGGGAGACCACGAGAGTCTTCGCGTACGGCATGCGGGGGGCGGTCTTCGCCCACCCCTGGAGCGCCGGCCTGATCGGGGTGGTCCCCGCGCTCGGGCCGAACGCGCTCACGGCGGCCGACCGGCTGATGGGCGCGTTCGTCCGCGCGGGTTTCCAGGGCGTCGACGTGGACTACGCCTGCACGGCCGTCGTGTCGTACACGCTGGGCGCGACGATTCCCGAGGTCGCATTCCTCGGCACGGTGGAGAGTTCCGGCCGGAGCATCGCGGACCTGCAGGCCGCGGTCGACCCGATCATGATGAAGGCGGTGGCCGACCGGCCCAACCTGCTGAAGCGCTACCGCGACTACAACGCCATGGAGGTCGACCCCCTCGTCGCCCGCCGGCTCGCCTTCGAGTTCGGGCTGACCGCCCTGCTCGACGGACTGGACCGGCGCAGGACGGGCGACTCCTGACACCGGACCCGGCACACTGTCATGTTTCGGCGGGTCGCCCTTACAAGATGATCAGGTAGCCTCGGACCATGCTCCCCACGGTCGCCGACGTGCTCGCCCTGGACACGGTGCGGCGCGGCAAGCCCCGGGTGGTGGCGGGCGGCGACCGGCTCGACACCCGGGTCCGCTGGGTGCACGTCGGCGAGGTCCACGACATCGCGCATCTGCTGCGCGGCGGCGAGCTCGTCCTCACGACCGGGGTGGCGCTGCCGGACGAACCCGGCAGCCTGGCCGACTACATCGGCGAACTGGCCGAGGTGGGCGCCTCGGGACTGGTCGTGGAGCTCGGCCGCCGGTTCGTCCGCGAGCTGCCGAGGGCGGTGGTCAGGGCCGCGGAGGAACACGGGCTGCCGCTCGTCACGCTGGCCCGCGAGACGCCCTTCGTGCAGATCACCGAGTCGGTGCACGCGCGGATCATCGACAGCCAGCTCCAGGAGTTGCGGGCCTCCGAGCAGCTGCACGAGGTCTTCACCGAGCTGTCCGTCGAGGGCGCCTCCCCAGGGGAGGTGCTGAACCAGGTCGTCCGGTTCTCCGGCCGCCCGGCGCTGCTCGAGAACCTCGCCCACCAGGTGCTGGCCTGCGACGCCGCCGGCGGCGACACCGGCACCGTGCTGGCCAACTGGGAGGCCAGGTCGCGCGCGGTCATGCCGTCCGGGCGGACCGCCTACGACGCCGCCGCCGGATGGCTGGTGACCATGGTCGGGGCCCGGGGCCAGGACTGGGGACGGCTCATCCTGCTGTGCGACGGCCCGCCCGGCCCCCGCGACATCGTGCTCGCCGAACGCGCGGCGACCACCCTCGCGCTCGGCCGCCTGCTGGAGCGGCACCAGGAGTCCCTGGAGCGGCAGGCGCACGGCACCATACTCACCGGCATCCTCACCCACGCCTACGCCGACCCCGACGAGGCCGCCGCGCGGGCCCGCGCCGTCGGCGTCCCGCTCACCGGCCGCAGGCTGGTGAGCGCCGTCATCCGCCTGCCCTCCACGGCCGGCCCGGTCCCGGCCGGCACAGTCGCGGCGGGCGCGGTCCCGGCCGGCACCGCGCTGGGCGAGCAGGCCAGGCTCGGCGAACTGGCCGAGGCCGGCGCCGCCGCGTGCCGCGAGGCCAAGCTGCCCGCGCTGGTGGGAGCGCTCGACCAGAGCAGCGTGGGGGTGCTGCTGCCGCTGCCGCCCCGTACGGCCGCCGAGACGGCGCTCGGCGCGCTGGCCGAGCGCCTGCGGGCCGGGTTCGTCACCCCGTTCGTGCTCGCCGCCGGCTCCGTCGTGGAATCGATCAAGGACGTACGGCGCAGCTTCCTGGAGGCCGAGCAGGTCGCCGAGGTCGCGGTGCGCCGGCCCGACGGACGGCCGTTCTACCGCCTGCCCGATCTGCGGCTGCGCGGGCTGCTGCACCTGCTGCGGGACGACGCGCGGCTCCAGACCTTCGCCGAACGCGAACTCGGCGCCCTGCTCGCCCACGACGCGCAGCGGCACGGCGACCTGACCCGCATCCTGCGCGTCTACCTCGACTCGGGCCGCAACAAGGCGGTGGCCGCCCAGAAGGCCCACCTCTCCCGGCCCGCCTTCTATGACCGGCTGCGGCGGCTGGAGCGCGTCCTCGACATCGACCTCGACGACGTCGAGTCGTGCCTGTCGCTGCACGTCGCACTGCTGGCCCTGGAGACCTTCCGCCGCGAGAGCGGCTGAGCGCGATCGGCCGCCACCGGCCCGGGCGGACGACCACTCATGGCGATGTCATAACCGGAACGTAGGTATGTCGACCCCGGTGTAAGACTTCCTACCCGCTACCCTTCGCACACTCGCGATCACGCACCGAATCGTGCTTATCTCGAAGCGTGCCCACGATGAACGAACCCCGAATCAGCCCGGCCGTGGTGGTACGGGCCCTGTCCGCGCGTTTCCCCGGCTGGACCATCTGGTGGGGCCAGGCCACCACCCACTACTGGGGCATGTTCCGTCGCCCCGACGGACTGCTCGTCCACATCGAGGCCCGCTCCGCGCAGGAGTTCGTCCAGCGGGCCCGGGAGATGGACGCCCGCGCCTCCCGCGATCCCGCATAAGCCGCCGAGTGCGCAGTTTGTACGTTTATGCTCCCCTAATCCGGTTTTTGCGCGTGCCACCGACGGTGGCACGTCGCAATTTGATGCCCTTTGGCGCGTTCGCCTCCACAAGGGGTGTCAGTCTCGCCACGATGGTCCCGCAAGGATCACCAATGGGGAGTAAACCGCATGAGACGCCGCCTGATCGCCGGGGCCGCAGCACTGGCCCTGACGACGACCACCCTTACGGCCCCGGCAGCCGCCGAACCCGTCGCCGGCCTGCCGACGACGAGCTTTCCGCTCGGCGCGCCCGGGATACCGAAGTCGGCGGCCAAGAGCCTCGGACCCGGCATCAGCTACTTCACACTCCGGCACGGCTCCGCGAAGGACGGTTACACGGTCAGCGTCGTCGTGGCGGGCAAGGACTTCATGTCCGAGTCCAACGCGCAGGCCCAGGCGGACGCCGTACAGGTGGCGGGGTTCACTCCCACGGTGGTGAAGTTCACCCGGCCGGCCGTGGCCGACTTCCCCGCCGGCGACTACTACATGGTCCGCGTCGGCGGCTGGCCGCTCAGCCAGAAGGCCGAGGCCGCCAAGGTCGTCAAGCAGCTCAAGGACGCCGGCGTGAGCGCGAAGGTGGACTTCCAGGGCGACGACGGCTTCGTCACCACCGGCCCCTGGAGCGTACGGGTGATCGTGGTCGATCCCCGCACCTTCCGCGGCTCCTACCGGTCCTCGGTGGGCACAAGCGTCGCCAAGCGGGAGAAGGTCTCGGCGATGGCCACCGCCGCGAAGGCCGTGGCGGCGGTGAACGGCGGCTTCTTCGACATCCACACCCTCCCCGCCTTCCGTGGCGACCCCACCGGCATCTCGGTCGTGGGCGGGAAACTGCTCAGTGAGGCGGTCCCCGGCCGGGTCGGCCTGGTCCTGAAGGGCCGTACGGCCCGGGTCACCGAGTTGTCCTCCTCGGTGGTCGCCCGCGCGGCCGACGGGACGACCGTCCAGGTGGCCGGCCTCAACCGGGTGCCGCAGCCGGACGAGGTGGTCCTCTACACCGAGGAGCTCGGGCGGGAGACCCCGAAGGACGACGGCGTCGAGGCGGTCCTCGACGCGACCGGCAAGGTACTGGCCGTCCGCGACACGGGCGGCAAGGTCACCCGTGGGATGCGGGTGCTGCACGGCGTAGGAGCGGGCGCCGACTGGCTGTCGGAGCACGTGACCGAGGGCACGACGGTCAGGATCACGACCCGGGTCACCGACCTGCGCACGAAGAGGGCCGTCCCGCTGACGCCGGAGACCAACATCATCGGCGGCGCCGTGGGCCTGGTCCGCGGGGGCCGGACGACGATCACCCCCGGCCGGGACGGCATGGCCAACACCAACATGATCCTGCGCCGCCACCCCCGGACGCTCGCCGGCGTCACCCGGAACGGCAAGCTCGTCATCGCGGTCGTGGACGGCCGCGACCCCGGCGGCACGATCGGCGCGTCGTTCTTCGAGGCGGCCGAGCTCATGCGCTGGCTCGGGGCGCGTGACGCGATCAACCTGGACGGCGGCGGGTCCAGCGCCATGGTCATCGGCAAGAAGGTGGTCAACCACCCGTCCGACGGCGTGGAGCGGGGAGTCGGCGACGCCCTGCTGATCGTCCCCGCGCCCTGAGCGGGAGACGAGCCCCTACGGCCGGCGCCCGGACAGGAGACGGGTGACGGCGTCGTCGTCGCAGGTGTCCCAGAACGTCCCGACGGTGTCTTCGAGGTGGTCGAACGAGGCCGCCTCGAAGAGCACCTCCTGATACTTGGTGATGTCGTACTTGGTGGTGCCCATCACGGCGAGGTCGAGCGGGCGGATGTCCATCCCGCGGAACTCCTCGATCTCGCCGTACGAGCTGAGGATCCCCGCGCCGTACGCCCTGAGCTCGCCGTCCTCCCGCATGACGCCGAACTCCAGCGTGAACCAGAACACCTTGGAGACGAACTCCAGTGCCTCGGTGGTCTCCATCCGCCGCGCCGCCCGCCCGGCGGCCCGGTACAGCTCGGCGAACCGGGGCGAGGCCAGAGTGTTGGCGTGGCCGATCACCTCGTGGATGATGTCCGGCTCCGGCGTGTAGAAGGGCACCGAGTGGTGCCTGATGTACTGCGTGGAGTGGAAGAGGCCATCGGCCAGCACGCCGTAGAACTCACGGAGCGGCACCAGCCCGGCGGCGGGCAGGTAGCGGAATCCGGTGAGCGGATGGAGCAGGTCGCTGACCTCCTGAAGCTGCGGGATGCGGTGCTCGGGCAGCCCGAGCCGCTCCGCCCCGCGGAGGAACTCGCGCACCGCGTACTTGTGGTGCTTGACCGCCAGTTCCTTGCTGACGAGCGCCCACACGTGGTGCTCCTCGTCGGTGTACTCGGCGACGGGAATCGGGTCGCCGGGCGTGTGACCGAGCGCCAGCGCCGCGATCGCGTTACGCCGCTCCCGGTAGACCAGGTCCGCGAACCCCGGGTGGCTGGTGGCCAGCTCGACGACGACGGAACCGTCATCCCTCGTCGCCACCGGAGCGAAATACTGCGCTTCCTCGAACATACTTCTATATGACAGCAAGTCGCCCTACAGGTGGCAAGAGTGACCAGTCGCAGTGGGCGAATCGCACAAATCTGATCGTTTCTGCTTGATCACACTGGTCGATTCGCCCGCTCCGGGCGTAGCCTCGGCACATGCTCGACGCGCTCGACAGCCGGCTGCTGACCACCATGCGAGCCCATCCCCGCATCGGGCTCACCGAACTGGCCCGCCTGCTCGGCGTGGCCCGGGGCACCGTGCAGGCACGCGTGGAGAAGCTGACCGCGCGCGGAGTGATCACGGACTTCGGCCCCGCCATCGCCACCGAGGAGATCGGTTATCCCATCCTCGCCTTCGCCTCGCTGCAGATCGCGCAGGGCCGGCTGACGGAGGCGGTGGAGACGCTGGCCGAGATCCCGGAGATCCTCGAGGTGCACGGCACGAGCGGCCAGGCAGATCTGCTGTGCCGGGTGGTCGCCCACAGCACGCCGCATCTACAGGAGATCATCGCCCGGATCCTGGCCTCCCCGGCGGTCCGGCGGACGGACACGACGATCGCCCTGTCGACCCAGATCCCCTATCGCGTCGAGCCTCTGCTGAAGGCCGCGGTCACGCCGGCCGCACCGTGACGGCCCACGTTTGGGCACAAAAAAAAGGGGGCCATCCCGACCGGGATGGCCCCCCTCAAAAAATTGTCCGGCGGCGTCCTACTCTCCCACACCGTCCCCGGTGCAGTACCATCGGCGCTGGCGGGCTTAACTTCCGGGTTCGGAA
>NZ_VYTZ01000028.1:0-12582 GCF_008728085.1 Microbispora cellulosiformans
GGCGGGTGCCCGAGGACGTGAGCGTGGTGGGGTTCGACGACGTGCCGGAGGCGGCGTACTTCTGGCCGCCGCTGACCACCGTGCGGCAGGACTTCGGCGAGCTCGGCCGCCAGGCGTTCCGCCTCCTCCTGCACCGCATCGCCACCCACGACGGCGAACCGGGGCGCCTGGTCGAGCCCGAACTCGTGGTCAGGGAGAGCACCGGCATGAGCCCGTGAGAGCTTCCGCCCGGCTCCACAGCCGGGCGGGAAAACCGCGTCCCGCCGGTCTAGGCCCCCGACGGGACGCGAGGAACAACCATTCCGAAGGAGATTGTCTCATGCGCAAATTCACAGGCGCGCTGGTAGCGGGGCTGTTACTGCTGCTCGCGGCCGCGTGCGGCAACAGCGCGGACAGCGGGGACGGCGGGAACACGACCGCCGGCGGCAAGGGAACCGTGGGCATCGCGATGCCCACCAAGTCGTCCGAGCGCTGGGTCAAGGACGGCGACAACATGGTCCAGCAGTTCAAGTCGCTGGGCTACGACACCGACCTGCAGTACGCCGAGGACGTGGTGGAGACCCAGGTCTCCCAGGTCGAGAACATGATCACCAAGGGCGTGAAGGTGCTCGTCGTCGCGGCCGTCGACGGCGCCGCCCTCACCGACGTGCTGCAGCAGGCGGCCGGCCAGAAGATCCCGGTCATCGCCTACGACCGGCTGCTGATGAAGACCCCCAACGTGGACTACTACGCCACGTTCGACAACTTCCAGGTCGGCGTGCAGCAGGCGGGCTACATCGAGGACAAGCTGGGGCTGAAGGACGGCAAGGGCCCGTTCAACATCGAGCTGTTCGCCGGCTCCCCCGACGACAACAACACGGTGTTCTTCTTCAACGGCGCCATGTCGGTGCTCAAGCCGTACATCGACTCGGGCAAGCTCGTGGTGCGCAGCAAGCAGACGAAGCTGGAGCAGGTCGCGACGCTGCGCTGGGACGGCGCCACCGCCCAGGCCCGCATGGACAACCTGCTGAGCGCGAACTACACGTCCGAGAAGATCGACGCGGTGCTCTCGCCGTACGACGGGATCAGCATCGGCATCATCTCCGCGCTGAAGAGCGTCGGGTACGGCTCCTCCGGCAAGCCGCTGCCGATCATCACCGGTCAGGACGCCGAGCTGGCGTCGGTCAAGTCGATCATCGCGGGCGAGCAGACGCAGACCGTCTACAAGGACACCCGTGAGCTGGCGAAGGTGGCGGCCTCGATGGCCGACGCCGTCGTCCAGGGCAAGAAGCCCGAGGTCAACAACACCGACAGCTACAACAACGGCGTCAAGACGGTGCCGTCGTACCTGCTCAAGCCCGTGTCGGTCGACAAGGACAACTACAAGCAGATCCTGGTCGACGGCGGTTACTACACCGAGGCCCAGCTCACCGGCTGAGCCTCGCGGGTTCACGGCACGAAAGGGGCCTCCGATGCCCGACCATATCCTCCGGATGCGGGGGATAACCAAGGAGTTCCCCGGTGTCCGCGCGCTCGACGACGTGAACTTCGACGTCGAGCGCGGGACCGTCCACGCCCTCGTGGGCGAGAACGGCGCCGGGAAGTCCACGCTGATGAAGGTGCTCAGCGGGGTCTACCCCCACGGGAGCTACGAGGGGGAGATCCTCCTCGACTCCCGCCCCTGCGCCTTCCGCGGCCTGCGGCAGAGCGAGGCGGCGGGCATCGTCATCATCCACCAGGAGCTCGCGCTCATCCCGGGCATGTCGATCTCGGAGAACGTCTTCCTCGGCAACGAGCGGGCGCGGCGCGGGGTCATCGACTGGCACGCCACGTCGGACGAGACCGTGCGCCTGCTGGAGAAGGTGGGCCTGCGCGAGGACCCGGACACCCCGGTGAACGCGCTCGGAGTGGGCAGGCAGCAGCTCGTCGAGATCGCCAAGGCACTGGCCAAGGACGTGAAGCTGCTCATCCTCGACGAGCCGACCGCCGCGCTCAACGAGACCGACAGCGAGAACCTGCTGCGGCTCCTGCGTGACCTGCGCGACCACGGCATCACCTCGATCCTCATCTCGCACAAGCTGAACGAGGTGATGGCCGTGGCCGACGCGATCACGATCCTGCGGGACGGCCGGACGATCGAGACGCTCGACGTCGCCGACGGGGTGGACGAGGACCGCGTCATCAGGGGCATGGTGGGGCGCGACCTCGACCACCGCTACCCGCCCCGCACTCCGGAGATCGGCGACGTGCTGTTCGAGGTCGAGGGGTGGAACGTCTTCCACCCCACGGTCCCCGACCGGCAGGTCGTCCGCGACGCGAGCCTCACCGTGCGGCGCGGCGAGATCGTCGGCATCGCGGGGCTCATGGGCGCCGGCCGCACCGAGCTCGCGATGAGCGTCTTCGGCCGGTCGTACGGCCAGCGGATCAGCGGCACGCTCCGCAAGGACGGCCGCGAGCTGCACCTGGCCACGGTGGGCGACGCCATCGCGGCCGGCCTCGCGTACGTCACCGAGGACCGCAAGGAGCTCGGCCTGCTGCTGGAGGAGGACATCCGGCGCAACGTCACGCTGGCCAACCTGCACCGCGTCTCCCGGCGCTCGGTCATCGACCTGCACCGGGAGGTGGCCGACGCCGAGGGGTTCCTCCACCGGCTGCGGATCAAGGCGCCCGGCGTCTTCACCAAGACCGGCAACCTCAGCGGCGGCAACCAGCAGAAGGTCGTGCTGAGCAAGTGGATGTACACCAACCCCGACGTGCTCATCCTCGACGAACCCACCCGGGGCATCGACGTGGGCGCGAAGTACGAGATCTACACGATCGTCCAGGGGCTCGCCGCCGAGGGCAAGGGCGTACTGCTGATCTCCTCGGAGCTGCCCGAGCTCCTCGGCATGTGCGACCGGATCTACGTGATGAGCCAGGGGCGGATCACCGGTGAGCTCGGACGGCGGGAAGCGACACAGGAGGCTGTCATGAGGCTGATGACGAACACACCGGCGGTGGCCCGATGACCGTGGTGGACCGCCCGGCGACCACCCCCGCGTCCTCGGGCGGGTCGGCCGGTCCCCGCCTGCGGGGGAACCTCCGGCAGTACGGGATGATCGCCGCGCTGGTCGTCATCGTCGTGCTGTTCGAGATCCTGACCGACGGCATCCTGCTCAAACCGCTGAACGTCACCAACCTGATCATGCAGAACGGCTACGTGCTCGTGCTGGCGATCGGCATGATGCTGGTGATCATCAACCGGGAGATCGACCTGTCGGTCGGCTCGGTGGCGGCGTTCGTGGGCGCGGTCACGGGCGTGGCGATCGTGAACTGGGGCCTGCCGTGGCCGCTGGTCGTGGTCGGCGCGCTCGTCACGGGTGGGCTGATCGGGGCGTTCCAGGGCTTCTGGATCGCCTACGCCCGCATCCCGGCGTTCATCGTCACGCTCGGCGGCATGCTGCTGTTCCGCGGCCTCAGCATGGTCGTGCTGCAGGGGCAGTCGATCGCGCCGTTCCCCTCCGGGTTCCGGCAGCTGGGCTCGGGCTTCGTGCCGGAGTTCGGCGCCGGTGACCTGCACCTGGTGACCATCCTGCTCGGGCTCGCCGGGGCCGCGGTGATCGTGTGGAACGACTGGCGCTCGCGCGCCAGGCGGCGCGAGTACGGCCTCGCCGTGCCCGCCCTGCAGTGGTTCGTGCTCAAGGCCGTCGCGATCGTCGCCGTGATCGTGGCGTTCGCGTGGGTCCTCGCGGTCTACCAGGGCCTGCCGATCGTCGGCCTGGTGGTGATCGTGCTGACCGCGGCGTACTCGTTCGTCACGACGAGCACGGTGGTCGGCCGGCACATCTACGCGGTCGGCGGCAACGAGCGCGCGGCCGCGCTGTCGGGCATCGCGACCAAGAAGACGAAGTTCTGGGTGTTCGTCAACATGGGCGTGCTGGCCGCCCTCGCCGGGCTGATGTTCGCCGCCCGGCTCAACGCGGCCACCCCCAAGGCGGGCACGAACTTCGAGCTCGACGCCATCGCCGCGGCCTTCATCGGCGGCGCCTCGGCGTCGGGCGGCGTCGGCAGCGTCGTCGGCGCCATCGTCGGCGGCCTGGTCATGGGCGTGATGAACAACGGCATGTCGCTGCTCGGCCTCGGCGTCGACTGGCAGCAGGCGATCAAGGGCGGCGTGCTGATGCTCGCAGTGGCCTTCGACGTCTACAACAAGAACAAGTCCAAGTAGCGGAAGGGCGCGGACAGCCCGGGAAAACCGGGGACGCCGGCCGCTCCCCCGGCCGGTGGTCGTGCCGCCGCCTGTGCGCGGAAACCGATGCGCCGGCCGGACATGTCGTGCATGTCCGGTCGGCGTCGTCGTCTCACCGATGGGCGCGCGGCTCTCCGCGTCGCCAAGGGGCGTCCCCTACAATCGGAGTCACAGCTCCTGTTGAGCGGCGCGGGGCACCCGCTCGGAGAGCGGCGAGGCGCGGGGGGTTCCATGGCCAGGTCGCTGCGCTCGGACGCCCAGCGCAACCGGCAGCGCATCCTGGAGGCCGCCGAGGTCGTCTTCGCGCTCAAGGGACCGTCCGCCTCCACCGAGGAGATCGCGCAGAAGGCCGGGGTCGGCATCGGGACCGTGTTCCGCCACTTCCCGACGAAGGAGGCGCTCCTCCAGGCGATCATCGAGGTGCTCGCCGTACGCGTCGCCGCGGAGACCGGGAATCTCGCGCGCACCGGCGAGCCGGCCACCGCGTTCTTCGAGTTCTTCACCTGGGTGATCGGTCAGGCCGCGGAGCAGCGAACGGTCGTCGATCTGCTGGCCGAGGCGGGCGTCGAGGTCACCGTGGCCAAGCCCGTCGACGCGCTGCGCGACTCCGTGGCGGCGCTGCTCGCCGGGGCCCAGCGGGCGGGAGCCGTACGGCGGGACGTCGGGGTCCCCGAGGTGCTGGCGCTGCTGATCGGCCTGTGCCAGGCGTCGCTGCACGCCGGATGGTCCCCTGAGGTCCGCGACCGCACCCTGGCCGTCGTGTTCGACGGGCTGCGCCCCTCCCCCGCCGCCGAGTCGCCCTAGCCCGAGCGGCCCAGGCTCTCGATCTGCGCGATCATCGGGCCGATCAGCCGGTTCAGCTCGCGGACCAGCACCACCAGGGCCCGGTGGGCCAGCTCCGGCAGGTCCTCGGCGGGGCCGTCCGGCGCCGGGGGGAGGTCGTCGAGCGGCAGCGGCGCGTCCACGAGCAGGACGGGCCGCACGAACGGGATCTTGGTGAGATCCCGCTCGGCCGGCTCGACGTACTGGCCGAAGACCTCCGGCCACCCCTCCCAGCCCCGGTCCCGCCACCAGGCCCGCGACGCGGTGAGCGCCGCGGGCGGCGGCGAGACCAGGCTGATCCGGGCGATCATCGATCCGTCCCAGCCGTTGCGCGCGCACGAGGCCGAGAGGATCCGGCGATGCCACCGCACGAGCCCCGGCGAGGCGACGGGAGGCGTGGCGACCCGCCAGGCGGCGCAGGCGAACGCGACCGGGGCGATGTCGCCCCAGACGCCGTCGAACGCGCCGATGTTGTCGCGCAGCAACTCGGCGTAGCGGCTGTCGCCTCCACGTGCGCGCTCCCGGTCGGAGCGGGCGTCGATCCAGAATGCCTGGTCTTCGCGCATATGTCCCGTCTTCCGGCCTGGGGGCGCGCGGTCAGCGGGCGGGCAGCGCGGCGGTGGCCGCCCCGTCGGCCACCTGCGAGGGCCCTGCTTCACCGGTGAAGACGAACGTGGCGTTGTCGCCCTCGCCCTCGATGTCGATCTTCACGACCTGGCCCGGCCGCAGCTCGCCATAGAGGATCTTCTCCGACAGGGTGTCCTCCAGCTCCCGCTGGATCGTCCGGCGCAGCGGACGGGCGCCCATCACCGGGTCGTATCCCCGGTCGGCCAGCAGCTGCTTGGCGGCCGGCGTCAGCTCCAGGCCCATGTCGCGGTCCTTGAGACGCTCGGCCACCTGGGCGAGCATCAGGTCCACGATCTGGATGATCTCCTTGGGCGTCAGCTGGTGGAAGACCACGATGTCGTCGACACGGTTGAGGAACTCCGGCCGGAAGTGCTGCTTGAGCTCCTCCTGCACCTTCGCCTTCATCCGGTCGTAGTTCGACTCGCTGTCGTCGGCCTTCGAGAAGCCCATCCCCACACCCTTGGAGATGTCCCGGGTGCCGAGGTTGGTCGTCATGATGATGACGGTGTTCTTGAAGTCGACCACCCGGCCCTGGGCGTCGGTCAGGCGACCGTCCTCCAGAATCTGCAGCAGCGAGTTGAAGATGTCCCCGTGGGCCTTCTCGACCTCGTCGAACAAGACCACGGAGAACGGCTTGCGCCGCACCTTCTCGGTGAGCTGGCCGCCCTCCTCGTACCCGACGTAGCCGGGCGGGGAGCCGAACAGCCGCGAGACGGTGTGCTTCTCCATGAACTCGGACATGTCCAGCATGATCAGCGCGTCTTCGTCGCCGAACAGGAACTCCGCCAGCGCCTTGGACAGCTCGGTCTTACCCACGCCCGACGGTCCGGCGAAGATGAACGAGCCACCCGGACGGCGCGGGTCCTTCAGACCGGCGCGGGTGCGGCGGATCGCCCGGGACAGGCCCTTGATGGCGTCGTCCTGGCCGATGATCCGCCGGTGCAGCTCGTCCTCCATGCGGAGCAGCCGCTGCGACTCCTCCTCGGTGAGCTTGAAGACCGGGATGCCGGTGGCCGCCGCGAGCACCTCCGCGATGAGCTCCTCGGTGACCTCGGCCACGACGTCCATGTCGCCGGCCTTCCACTCCTTCTCCCGGCGCTCCCGGCGCACCTGCAGCTGCTTTTCCTGGTCGCGCAGCGCGGCGGCCTTCTCGAAGTCCTGCGCGTCGATCGCGGACTCCTTCTCGCGCCGGACGTCGGCGATCTTCTCGTCGTACTCGCGCAGGTCCGGCGGCGCGGTCATCCGGCGGATCCGCATCCGCGACCCGGCCTCGTCGATCAGGTCGATCGCCTTGTCGGGCAGGAAGCGGTCGCTGATGTAACGGTCGGCCAGCGTCGCGGCGGCCACCAGCGCGCTGTCGGTGATCGACACCCGGTGGTGCGCCTCGTAGCGGTCCCGCAGGCCCTTGAGGATCTCGATCGTGTGCGACAGGCTCGGCTCGGCCACCTGGATCGGCTGGAACCGCCGCTCCAGCGCCGCGTCCTTCTCCACGTGCTTGCGGTACTCGTCCAGCGTCGTGGCGCCGATGGTCTGCAGCTCGCCCCGCGCGAGCGGAGGCTTGAGGATGCTGGCGGCGTCGATGGCGCCCTCGGCCGCGCCCGCGCCGACGAGCGTGTGCAGCTCGTCGATGAACAGGATGATGTCGCCGCGGGTGCGGATCTCCTTGACGACCTTCTTCAGGCGCTCCTCGAAGTCGCCGCGGTAGCGCGACCCGGCGACCAGCGCGCCGAGGTCGAGGGTGTAGAGCTGCTTGTCCTTCAGCGTCTCGGGCACCTCACCCTTGACGATCTTCTGGGACAGGCCCTCCACCACCGCGGTCTTGCCCACACCCGGCTCGCCGACCAGCACCGGATTGTTCTTCGTACGGCGCGACAGCACCTGCATGACGCGCTCGATCTCCTTGTCCCGGCCGATCACCGGGTCGAGCTTGCCCTCCCGCGCGGCCTGGGTCAGGTTCCGCCCGAACTGGTCCAACACCAGAGACGTCGACGGCGCCGACTCCTGCGGCCCGCCCGCCGCCGCCGGCTCCTTGCCCTGGTAACCGTGCAGCAACTGGATCACCTGCTGCCGCACCCGGTTCAAGTCAGCGCCCAGCTTCACCAGCACCTGCGCCGCGACACCCTCACCCTCCCGGATCAAACCCAGCAGGATGTGCTCGGTGCCGATGTAGTTGTGCCCAAGCTGCAACGCCTCACGAAGCGACAGCTCGAGCACCTTCTTGGCACGCGGAGTGAAGGGAATGTGCCCCGACGGCGCCGACTGCCCCTGGCCGATGGTCTCCTCGACCTGCCGGCGCACCCCCTCGAGGCTGATCCCCAGGCTCTCCAGAGCCTTGGCCGCCACACCTTCGCCCTCATGGATCAGACCAAGAAGAATGTGCTCGGTACCGATGTAGTTGTGGTTCAGCATCCGGGCCTCTTCCTGAGCCAGGACCACAACCCGCCGCGCACGGTCGGTGAACCTCTCGAACATGTCGGCTCCCTCCGAATGCTGAGCCTGAATCGGAGTCTTCACTCTAGTTGCCCGGCCCCTGGTAAGCCCCTCCGCAATCCCGGCGCGGAAGACGAGGATCGGCCCGGCGGACGGGCGGGCGCGACCCGGCGCGCCACCGGGACACCCGCCGTGGGCTGCGCGTCTTCGGCGCGAAGGGCCCGGCAGCAGGCCGGGAAGGCCCGGGCGGGGCGCCGGCGCCCCGTGGTTCTTTCGCGCCAAGCGTAACCACCGGACGGGCGGAGGCCGGGACGCAAACGACCGGCATCGCAGGTCACCTCCTCGGCTCACCGCATCCGGTCTCTAACCGGTTCGATGGAAGTTTCATGCGATGAAACCGGTGCCGGTCCACGGGATCGCACGCCGTGACGCTGGCTGGGAAACAGCCCGTACACATACATGACACCCGCCATTGACATCAACTCAGAGGCAAGCCTAGGCTTCCCGACGAATCGATTCGATTAATCCGGCGGACGCCTCCGCCGCGCCTCCGGCGCGGCCACCGGTGAGGCCCGCCGGGAACCGCTCCGCGACGGCGTCCGGGAAGCCCCGGGAGAGGTTCGGCATTCCACTCGCCCCCATCCAGCTTCCGAGAACAACTCCCCAACCCCCCTCTGTCCAAGGAGTCGCCAGTGGACACCACCCCCCGTACGCGACGCCGGCGTCGCCACGGCCTCGCCGCACTGCTGTCGGCCACGGCCATGGCCGCCGCGTCCGTCCTCGCGGCCGCAGGACCGGCCCAGGCCGCCGACGAGTCCATCACCGTGAACTTCTCCGTCACGAACGGTTCCCCGACCTACCGGGCGTCGGGGTGGATCTACGGGATGACCGAGAACGGCGCGGCACCCGCCGACAACTACTTCCGTGACGTGAAGTTCCGCTACATGCGGGCCGGTGGCGCGCAGCTCGACAGCCCCGGCGGGTGGGTGTCGGGCAAGTACGACCGGCGGTGGAACGCCACCCGCGCGCAGTTGCTGCGCACCCGCTCGCTGGGCGGGGAGTTCATCCTGCTCGTGCACGACCTGTGGGGCGCGGACGGCTATCCCATCTCGCGCTTCCCCGGCGACAACGGCAACTGGACCGACTACGACAACTTCCTCACCCGCCTGATCGACGACGTGCGGGCGACGGGCGCGCCCGTCCAGTGGGACCTCTGGAACGAGCCGAACATCACCCTGTTCTGGAACCGTCCGCAGTCGCAGTACTTCGAGATGTGGAAGCGGGCCTACCAGCGCATCCGCGCCGCGTTCCCGTCCCACCTGATCGTGGGCCCGAGCTTCGCGGGCGTGCCCTCCACCGGCGGCTGGTGGACGCAGTACCTCGACTACGTCAAGGCCAACAACGCCGTGCCCGACATCATCAGCTGGCACTCGCTGCCCGGCGACCCGGTGGCGAACGTCAACACGGCCAACACGACGCTGGGCTCCCGGGGCATCGCCCACCCCCGCCCGTACCAGATCAACGAGTACGGCGCGTCGAACGAGCAGAACCCCGGTGACGGCGCCTGGTACATCGCGCGTCTCGAGCGGGCCGGCGCCGACGGCCTGCGCGCGAACTGGGCGGGCGGGAACAACCTGCACAACGACCTCGGCAATCTCCTGACCCACAACTCCGCCGGCCAGTACTCGCCCAAGGGTGAATGGTGGGTCTACCGCTTCTACGGCTCCCAGACCGGGCAGATCGCCTCGGTCACCCCCAGCTCGAACTACGACGCCTTCGCCACCAAGGACACCGGGAACGCCAAGATCCTGGTCGGGGGCGGCAGCACGACCGGGAACGTGGCGGTCAACCTGCAGCGGCTCGACACCACCAGCGGTCTGGTTCAGAACAACCAGGTGCGGGTCGTCGTGGAGCGCGTCCCCTACAACGGCGGCGGCGCCGTCACCGGCCCGGTCACCGTGCAGAACACGGTGGTGAACGTGTCGAACAACAACGCCACCGTGAACGTCCCGCACACGAGCGTCGACGACACCTACACCGTCACGCTCCTGCCCCCCGACACCTCGGGTCCGTCGCCGTCGGCTTCTCCGAGTTCTCCGGGCGGCGGGGCGACGGCGGTGCGCAACGTCAACGCGGGCCGCTGCCTGGACGTTCCGGGCGCGAGCACCGCCAACGGCTCCCAGCTCAACCTCTGGGACTGCAACGGCCAGGCCAACCAGCAGTGGACGTACACCTCGTCGAAGCAGTTGCAGGTGTACGGCAACAAGTGCCTGGACGCCGAGGCCGGCGGCAGCGCGAACGGCACCCGGGCGATCATCTGGGACTGCAACGGCCAGGGCAACCAGCAGTGGAACGTCAACTCCGACGGCACCATCACCGGCGTGCAGTCGGGCAAGTGCCTGGAGGCGAGCAACTTCGGCACCGCGAACGGCACGAAGGTGCAGCTGTGGTCCTGCACCGGCACGACCAGCCAGAAGTGGACCCGGAGCTGACCCCTCCCCAGTGAAACGGCCCGGCGGCGAGACGTCCTCGCCGCCGGGCCGCCGCGTCATCGGCGTCAGCGGGTCACTTGGTGACCGTGATGGTGTCGAGGTCGTAAAGGTAGCCGGTGCCGTTGCCGGTGAAGACGAGGTACAGCGGCCCGGACGCCGAGCCGTTCAGCGTGGTCGAGACCGTCGCGAAGGTGTCCCAGCTTCCGGTGGACGAGACCGCGACCTGGCCGAGCAGCGTCCCGTTCTGCGACCCGGACCGGATCTGGATCGTCCCGCCGGAGCCACCGGAGGACACCCGCGCCGAGAACGTCTTCGCGCCCTGGGTGTTCACCTGCGAGTACGCCGCCCAGTCGCCGTTGTTGATGTAGCCGGCGGTCTTGCCGCCACTGGCGGTGGTGTGGTTCGCCTGCTGCAGGCCCGACTGCGCGGTGTACGCCTCACCCTCGACCGTCTGGCTGGTGGGAGTGGGGCTGGCGCTCGGGCTGGGACTCGGGCTCGGGCTGGCGCTCGGGCTCGGACTCGGGCTCGGGCTGGCGCTCGGGCTCGGACTGGCGCTCGGGCTCGGGCTCGGGCTGGAGCCGGACTTGGTGAGGGAGAACGAGTCCACGTTGAACAGATAGCCGGACCCTCCGGTGAAGACCAGGAAGAGCGGCCCGGACCCCGACCCGTTCAGGGTCGTGGACACGGTCGTGAAGGTGTCCCAGTTGCCGGTCACCGGCACGGAGACCTGACCGAGCAGGGTGCCGGTCTGCGAGCCGGAGCGGATCTGGATGGTGCCGCCCGAGCCGGCGGAGGACACCCGCGCGGTGAACCCGGTCGCGCCCGCCGTGCTGACCGAGGAGTAGCCCGTCCAGTCGTTGTTCTCGATGAAGCCGACGGCCTTGCCGCCGCCGGCCGTGCTCTGGGTGGTCTGCTGGACGCCCGACTGCGAGGTGTAGGACTCGGCCTCGACCGTCGAGCCGTTGCCGGTGCCGGGCGGGGCGCAGTTGGCCTGGACCATTCCGGCGGCATATCTGATGCCGCCCAGCAGCACCGTGCGGATGCCCTGCTCGGAGTAGGACTGGATCGAGTGACCCATGCCCGTGTAGAACGACCGGCCGGACGCCTGCGGGTGGCACCAGGTGATCGGGTGGTCGCCCATGTTCCCGCCGCTGTAGCTGCTCTCGTCGAGGGTCTGCAGCACGTGGGTCGTGGACCGCGGGTTGGTGCGGTAGTTGTACCACTCGTCGGTCCGTGACCACGTCGCCGAGAGGCCGGAGGTCGCCGGGTGCGTGGTGTCCTCGGTCCTGACGGTCGCCTGCTGGATCGCCGGGTGGTTGTTGAACCAGGCGCCCACGAGCTGCCCGTAGTAGGGCCAGTCGTACTCGGTGTCGGCCGCGGAGTGGACGCCGACGTATCCGCCGCCCCCGTCGACGTAGGACTGGAAGGCGGTCTGCTGGGTGGCGTTGAGGACGTCGCCGGTGGTGCTGAGGAAGATCACGGCCTTGTACTGCGCGAGGTTGCCCGAGGTGAACGCGTTCGCGTCCTCGGTGGCGTCGACGGTGAAGTTGTTCGCGGCGCCCAGGTCGCGGATGGCCTGGATGCCGGTGGGGATGGAGTCGTGCCGGAACGCGGCCGTCTTGGAGAAGACGAGCACCTTGTAGGCCGGGTCGGCGGCCTGGACGGCGGTCGGCAGCGACACGCTCGCGACCAGCGCGGCGGCCGCCGCCGACACGCTCAGTAAGACCTTCGCGGCTTTCGGCATGGATGTCCTTTCGTCGCGGCGCCCGGCGCGGTTCCCGTTGTCTCGGCGTTGTTGTCTCGTCGTCGAGGGGTGGGGCCGTGCCGGGCGTCGCATCAGGGGGTGGATCGGGTGGGAAGTGGTCTGTGCGAGGGCCTCAGACGCGGGTCCACTTCTGGTTGTTGGCGCCGGTGCAGGACCAGATCTGGACCTTGGTGCCGTTGGCGGTGCCGCTGCTCGCCACGTCCAGGCACTTGTTCGCCCCGACCGCGGTGATCGTGCCG
>NZ_VYTZ01000029.1:0-11745 GCF_008728085.1 Microbispora cellulosiformans
GCCGGACGATCCAGCGGGAGCTGGAGGACACCCTGTCGGAGAAGATCCTCTATGGCGAGCTGCGGCCGGGCCAGGTCGTGAAGATCGACATCGAGGGCGAGGGCGACAACGCCACGTTCACCTTCACCGGCGAGGCCAAGAGCCCCTCGGTGCCCGACTCGGCGGCCTCGATCGCGGAGACGGTCCAGCACTGACGGTCCCGCGACAACCCGTACAACCTGTTCCATCCGAAGGGGCGTTCCGCGAGGGGCGCCCCTTCGGCGTACCGGCGCACCACACGGGGCCAGAGGGGCTCCGAGATCTCCAGGTAAGGCGATCTCCAGGTAACACGCGCGCAACAGAGTAGACGAGAACCGGTATCACACCACCGAACGTAGTACTACACTTTGTAGAGTCAGACTGCGCCATCGGCATGCCGGTGACGCATGACGGGCCACTCGTGTCATTCCCGCGACGTACCTGAGATCCGCTGCGGGAGGGACGCGGTGGACCGGGCGTACGGGAGAGGCTCGGTCCGGCCGGGTGGATCCCGGTGGTAGGAGGACCGGCGTCCCATGCGGTCGGGACACCCCTTGTGGGTGAAATGGCGGTCCGGAAGTGCACAAGCCTTTGGAGGCTCCTGATGCGCCTGTTGCACGACGACGGGACGCTGGTTCACCTGGCCTACAACGCGGGCGTACATCCCGCCGAGGACCTGGAGAACCTGATCGCCCACCTCACGCGATACGCCGTGCCCGTGCGCAGGAGGCTGGGCGTCGACCGGCTGGGGATCGGCCTGTGGCTCGCCCCCGCCGTGGCCGACCACCTGGTCGCCGACCGCATCGAACTCGTCCGGCTGCGCCGCTCGCTGGAGGAGCGCGGCCTGGAGTGCGTCAGCCTGAACGGCACCGGCGGGCGCAACCTCGACGTGCCGGGCCCCGACTGGGCCAAGCCGGAGCGCTACCGCTACACGATGTCGTTGGCGCGGATCCTCGCGTTCCTGCTGCCCGACGACGTGCAGTCGGGCGGTATCTCGACGATTCCCATCGGCTGGCGCCGTGACTGGCCCACCGACCTGCACGCCATCGCCTCCCGCCGCCTCGAACGGCTCTCGCGGGAGCTTCGCGGCCTCTACAGCGTCACCGGCAAGACGATCCGGGTGGGCTTCGAGCCCTGGCCCGGGTGCGTGCTGGAGACCACGGAGCAGGCGCTGGAGCGCGTGTGCGACATCGACTCCGAGCATCTCGGCGTCTGCCTGGACGCCTGCCACCTGTCGTGCGGCGCGGAGGAGCCGGACGCGGCGCTGCGCGGGCTCGCGCTCGCGGGAGCGCCCGTGGTCAAGCTGAGCCACGTGCACGACCACGGCCAGGAGATCCCGAGCACCCAGCCCGTGCTCGCCGACACGCTCGCCGCGATCCTGTCGGGCGCGGTGAACGGCACCGCGCACGTGGAGGTGGAAGCCCACCACGGGACCACCCCCAAGGCGAAGAGCCCCGCCGCCCTCGTCGCGAAGCTCGCCGACGATCTCGACTGGACCCGCCGCAACCTCACCGCCCTCGGCCTGAAGCTCGCCGCCTGACGAACTTGGCCCCCTGACGAACCGGTCAGGAGGGCAGCTGGTAGGTGCCGTCGGGCAGCGTCTCGGCCAGTCCGTCGTCGAGGAGGCCGTCCAGGGCGCGCTCCCGCTGCACGTGGTCGGCCCAGACGGCGTCCAGCGCCTGCTTCGGCACCGGGCCGTGCGCCTCCCTGAGCACGGCGAGCAGGCGTCCCCGGCACTGCCGGTCGGTGCCCGCGTACGTCTGGCCCTGACGGGCCGGGCCGTCGTGGGCGGGTCGGCCGGCCAGCCGCCAGGCGCACCGGGAGGTGACCGGGCAGCGCTCGCACCGGGGCGCCCGCGCCGTGCAGACCAGCGCGCCCAGCTCCATCACGGCGACGGCCCAGCGTGGTGCGCCGACCGGGGGCACCAGCGACTCCGCCAGCCGCCGCTCGGCCGCCGTGGGAGCCTTCGGCGGATACTCCTCGCCCCGGACGGCCCTGGCCAAAACCCGCCGCACGTTGGTGTCCAGCACGGCGTGGCTGCCGCCGTACGCGAAGCTGGCCACGGCGGCGGCCGTGTAGTCGCCGATCCCGGGCAGGGCCAGGAGTTCGTCGTACGTGGACGGCACCCGCCCCTCGTGGTCCGTCGTGATGGCGCGCGCGCAGGCGTGGAGGTTGAGCGCCCTGCGCGGGTAGCCGAGCCGCCCCCAGTGCCGTACGGCCTCGCCGGGGGACTCCTTCGCGAGCGCCTCCGGAGTGGGCCAGCGCTCCATCCACTCGGTCCACACGGGCAGCACCCGGGCGACCGGCGTCTGCTGGAGCATGATCTCGCTCACCAGGATGCCCCATGGCGTCGCCTCGGGACGCCGCCAGGGCAGATCGCGGTTGTGCTCGGCGTACCAGTCGAGGATGGGTTCACGCAGGGAGGCGGACACAGCCCCGACCCTACCGAGCCGGCCGCACCGCGCGCGGCCGGACGGCGTGCTCCGCCGATGCCGTGCATCGCCGTCCAAGTCCGGAAAGGACCGGCAGGCCGATGACCTGGGAAAGCGCATGA
The DNA here is from genome assembly GCF_008728085.1 of Microbispora cellulosiformans. Taxonomy (NCBI): domain Bacteria; kingdom Bacillati; phylum Actinomycetota; class Actinomycetes; order Streptosporangiales; family Streptosporangiaceae; genus Microbispora; species Microbispora cellulosiformans. The sequence goes on from NZ_VYTZ01000029.1 coordinate 2,573, forward strand.
CACGGCGCGTTGTTTCCCCTGCCGCGCCACGTCTCCTCATACTGTCCGTATGGATCCGGACACTTTCCGTGGTGATGTGGGCGTCGAGGGGGCTGACGTCTACTGGCGCCGCCGGGTGTCGGTGCTCACGGGGATGCTCGTCGTGGTGGCAGTCGTGGCATGGGCGTGCAGCAGCGCCTCGGGACGGTCGGACGACACCGCCGCCGTCAGGGTGACGCCCTCAGACCGGCTGGTGGTCTCGCTTCCCGCGGGGCTGCCCGCGAAGACGGCCGTCTCGGCCGCGATCCCGGGGCAACCGTCCCCGTCCGCGCCGGGCTCGGCCTCGCCCACGCCCGGCAGGCCCCGCCGTCCCGGCGACCCCTGCGACGAGAAGGACCTCGTGCTCGCCCTGCAGAGCGGGCAGGACGTGTACGGCAAGGACACCGCGCCGACGTTCCTGCTGACGGTCGTGAGCACGGGCAGGGTCGAGTGCACGGTGGACGTGGGGCCGCGCACCCTGGAGATGCGGGTGCTGTCGGGCGGCGAGCGGGTGTGGTCGACCGCCGACTGCGTGGCGGGCGACGGCGTGGACCGGCAGGCGCTGGAGCGGGGGATCCCCTTCGTCCGGACGGTCCGGTGGGACCGTCACCGCTCGGGCACCACCTGCGCCGGCAAGCGGGCGCCGGCCGATCCCGGGACGTACGTCGCGACCGCGCACGCGGGCCGGCTCAAGAGCCCGAAGGTCGTCTTCCACCTGCGGTGATCGGTCCGCGTGGGACACGGGTCAGAGATAGCGCTCCAGGATGGACGACTCGGCGAGACGGGACAGGCCCTCGCGGACGCTGCGGGCCCGGGTCTCGCCCACGCCGCCGACGGCCTGGAGGTCGTCGGTGGTCGCGGCCAGCAGCTTCTGCAGGCCGCCGAAGTGGTCGACCAGCCGGTCGACGATCGCGCCGGGCAGCCGGGGGACCCGGCTGAGCAGGCGGAAGCCGCGCGGGCTGACGGGTGAGTCGAGGGCCTCGGCGCCGTGGTGGCCCAGGATCTGGGCCACCTTCGCCAGGTCGAGCAGGTCGCCGGAGGACAGCTCGTCCAGCTCCCGGATCGCGTCGCCGTCCCCGTACGGACGCGCGCCGAGCGAGCCGGGGACGTAGTCGCGGATGATCTGGCGGTGGTCGGTCTCCACCCCGGCGAACAGCTCGTCGAGCTGGAGGGACAGCAGCCGCCCGTCGGTGCCGAGCTCGACGACGTACCCCTCGATCTCCCGGCCGATGCGGCGGACCATCTCGAGGCGCTGCACCACGACCGCCACGTCGCGCACCGTCACCAGGTCCTCGATCTCCAGGGCCGACAACGCGCCGGAGACCTCGTCGAGCCGCATCTTGTAGCGTTCGAGAGTGGCGAGAGCCTGGTTGGCCTTGGACAGGATCGCGGCCGACTCCTCCAGGACGTAGCGGATGCCGTCGAGGTAGAGCGCGATGATCCGCATGGACTTGCTGATCGCGACGACCGGGAGCGACGTCTGCCTGGCCACCCGCTGGGCCGTACGGTGCCGGGTGCCGGACTCGTTGGTGGGGATCGCGGGGTCGGGCACGAGATGCACCGCCGCGCGCACGATCCTGAGCTGGGCCACGTCGAGCACGATCGCGCCGTCCATCTTGGCCAGCTCGCGGAGCCGGGTCGCGGAGAACTCGACGTCGAGGGTGAAACCGCCGGTACAGATGTCCTCGACGGTGCGGTCGTATCCGAGCACGATCAGGCCGCCGGTGTGACCGCGCAGAATGCGCTCCAGTCCGTCGCGCAGCGCCGTCCCCGGGGCGAGCGCGGCGAGCACCGCCCGTCTGCGCTCGTCGGCCGCCTTGTCGTTGTCCAGCACATGCACCTCGGTGGGCTCGCCCGGTAGTCTCCGTGGGATCGTCTGTCTGACCGGCCCTCTGGCTACCGCTCCTCGCGGTCGCGAGGTCCGCGTTGCGCTCCGCGGTCGGCCGGTTGAAGCCCCGCAGGGCTCGATGAAGGCCTCAGTTTACCCGCGGGACGTCATGCTCACCTGTGGCACAGCACACCCCACCTGGTTTCCTCCCCGGCTGGGGCCCCGATGCCGCCCGGCGGTCGAGCGCGAATGGAGGCCGGAGCGGCGGTGGCGGCGTACGGATTCCCTGTGTCAGCCCATGTGGTTGAGGGCGTCCCAGACGTTCTCGACCTCCGTCACCTCGAAGCCCGGCGCGAAGGAGGTGGTGCGGCCGACAGGCGAGCGCAGCGCCACGAGGCGGCCGCGGTTCGCCGCGTTGTCCAGCCGCGGGGAGTCCTCCTCCAGCGAGCCGGACGGCACCAGGGCCCGGGTGAAACCCAGCCGCGCCGCCTCGGCCAGCCGCCGCCGCACCTCCCGTACGGGCCGCAGCTCACCGGCGAGGCCGACCTCGCCGAGCACGACGAGCCCCGAGGGCAGCGCCTGGTCGCCCGCCGCGCTCACGACCGACAGCATCAGCGCGAGGTCGACGGCCGGGTCGGTCAGCCGGATCCCGCCCACGGTCGCCGTGAAGACGTCACACTTGCCGATCTTCGCGCGGAGCCGCCGCTCTATCACCGCGAGCACCATCGCCACGCGGTAGGAGTCGAGGCCCGAGGAGGTGCGGCGGGGCTGCGGCGCCTCGGTGGGGCCGACCAGGGCCTGAAGCTCCGCCGGGAGCGGCCGGGTGCCCTCGATGGTGACGGTGACGCAGGTGCCCGGCACCGGCTCGGGATGGCGCGAGACGAACAGCCCGCTCGGGTCGGAGATCCCGGTGATCCCACGCTCGTGCAGGTCGAAGCAGCCGACCTCGTCGATCGGGCCGAAGCGGTTCTTCACCGCGCGCACCAGCCGCAGCCGCGCGTTGCGGTCTCCCTCGAAGTGGAGGACGACGTCCACCAGGTGCTCCAGCACGCGGGGGCCGGCGATCGTGCCGTCCTTGGTCACGTGGCCGACGAGCACGGTCGTCATGGCCCGCTCCTTGGCGAGGCGGACCAGGTTGCCCGCGACCTCCCTGACCTGGGTCACGCCGCCGGGCACACCCGAGACGTCGGCCGAGCCGATCGTCTGGACCGAGTCGACGATCAGCAGACCGGGCCGCACCTTGTCCACGTGGGCGGCCAGCGCGGCCAGGTCGGTCTCGGCCGCGAGATAGAGCTTGTCCTCGATCGCGCCGATGCGGTCGGCCCGCATGCGCACCTGGGCCGCGGACTCCTCACCGGTCACATAGAGGACGGTCTCGCCTCGCGCGGTGCGGGCGGCGGCCTCCAGGAGCAGCGTCGACTTGCCGATGCCGGGCTCACCGGCGAGGAGCACGACCGCGCCGGGGACCATGCCGCCGCCGAGCACGCGGTCGAGCTCGGGCACGCCCGTCGTCCGGGCGCTCACCACCTCGGCCTTGACCTGGCCGATGGGCACCGCCGGCGCGGTGACCGCGCCCGGCGTGACCACACGGACACCCTGCCGGGCCCCGGCCTCCTCGACCGTGCCCCACGCCTGGCACTCCCCGCACCTGCCGACCCACTTGACCGTCGTCCAGCCGCACTCGCCGCACCGGTACGCCGGTTTCGCTGCCCTGCTCACGTGCGGGAGGCTACCGGTCGGCGCCGACAATCCGCTCCTGAAGCCGCCCGGGACGGCGCTCAGCTCTCCGGCTTCTCCGGTACGTAGAAGGCGGTGGTGCCGGCGACCGCGGCCTCCACCACGCCCTCCGGCGCGCCGGAGGCGAGGTACGCCTCACCCCATGCCGCGCTGCTGTGCGTCATGAGCGCGCGCGCCTCATCCGACTGCTCCCACGCCGAGGGGTCGTCGATCATGTTGCCCCGCAGGTGCAGACCGAGCCCGAGCAGCGCCAGGTCCCAGCCCACCCCGGTGGCCCCCGGCCCGAACCGGTCCCAGAACTCCGCCGGCACCACGGCGACGTGCTCCAGCTCGAACACGGTGCGGTCGTCGCCTTCGGGAGTGAGCCGCACCTCGACCTCGCTGAAGCCCGGGTTCTCGCCGAACAGCCAGCTCACCCGCAGCAGCTTCGGCGGCTCGCACCGCAGGATCTCCCCGCCCGCGTTGCCCTGGAGCTGGTAGTGCCCGCCGAGCTTCAGCTCGCCGGTCACCGGAAGGAACCAGCGGCCGATCCGCTCGGGGTCGGTGCAGGCGTCCCACACGTCCTCGGCGGCGGCGTCGTAGGTGCGCCGCAGCAGCACCGTACGAGCCTCCCCTTCCGGCAGTTCGCGCGTGCCGACCTTGCGGTGGACCTCGTTGATATCGTCGATGAAGTTGCTCATTGGCGCTCTTTCCCTACGTCGTGGACCTCGTGCCGGGCCGTCTCCCGGCCGTCGGTGCCGCCGGGCCCCTGCCGGAGCCGCCGTTCCCGTTTTCCCCGCGCCAGTTCCGTGTCGAGCGCGTCGAGCCGCTGCTGCCAGAAGCCGCGGAACCGGTCGAGCCACTCGTCGATCTCCCGCAGCGGAGCCGTCTCGACGGCGTACAGCCGCCGCGTGCCCTCCGCCCGTACGGACGTCAGCCCCGACTCGCGCAGCACCCGCAGGTGCTGGGAGACCGCGGGCTGCGAGATCCCGAACTCGGCGCGGACGGCGGCGGTGACCGCGCCCGACGTCTGCTCTCCTTCGCTGAGCAGTTCCAGGATCCGGCGTCGCACCGGATCCCCCAGCGCGTCGAATGCGTGCACGGGTCCACTATGCCGAGGGCGGCTTATAAAAGTCAACGCTTATATAAGCCGCCACCGGTATCAGAGATGGTCCACGAGGTCGGCGAGCAGCAGGCGCTTGGGCTTGGCGCCCCTGATCTGCTGGACGACCTCGCCGTCGCGGTAGAGGTTGAGTGTGGGGAAGCCGAGGACGTTGTAACGCCGCGCGATCTCGGGGTGGTCGTCGGCGTTGAGCTTGGCGACCGTGAGACGGCCGCCGAACTCGGCGTCGATCTCCTCCAGGATCGGGGCGATCATCTTGCACGGCGGGCACCAGTCGGTCCAGAAGTCCACCAGCACCGGCGTGGAGCTGCGCAGCACCTGCTCGTCGAAGTTCTCCGCGGTCAACGTGATCATGATTCTCCTCGTCGTGTCACCAGGCAGCCGGGGCAGGCCGAGGTGAGCTGGGCGGCCACCTCGGCACGGCGGGCGAGCAGGTCCCGGATGCGGTCGTCGATCTCGGCCAGCTTGCGCTGGTACACCGCGACCGACTCGGGGCAGGAGCCTCCCGAGGGATGCCCCGACCTGAGGCAGTCCACGAACGGCCGGGCGTCCTCCAGGGTGAAGCCGACCGCCATCAGGGCGCGGATCTCGGTGACGAGCCGGACGTCCGACTCGTCGTACTCCCGGTAGCCGTTCGCCGAGCGGCGCGACCGGATGAGGCCCTGCTGCTCGTAGTAGCGCAGCGCGCGGGTGCTCACACCCGCGCGCCGGGCCAGCTCGCCGATCCGCATCGGTCTCCTCCTCGGCCCGCCCGCCTCCGGGCACGACGGTAAAGGTTGACGCCGGTGACAAGGTCAAGGGCGGAGCCCGGAATTCCCGCCACGTTCGGAATTCCCGCCTCCTTCAGAGTTCCCGCCACCTGAGGACGTTCGGATAGGCGATCTCCAGGCCGTCGCTCTCCCGGAGCGCGTCCTCGGCCACCTCGGGGGTGAACTCGATGCGCAGCACCGCCTCCAGGTCGGCCCGCGACTCGAAGGTCATGCGCAGGTCGAGCGGCTCGCGCCGCCAGCCCTGCCGCGACCAGAAGCGCTCCACGGCCTCGGGGGAGTACGACGGCACCGACCGGCGGAACCAGCGGCCGAAGGCGTCGCGGGAGGCGTCCACGTCCACGACGAACGCGACGCCGCCACGGCGCAGCACTCTGCCGAGCTCGCGCAGCCCGGGTTCGCACCCGGGGCCGAAGAAGTACGCCCAGCGTGCCATCGCCACGTCGGCCGACGCGTCGGGCACGGGCAGCGCCTGCGCGGTGCCCGTCCGCACCGCGACGTTGGGCAGCGCCGCGCAGCGGGCGGCCGCCCTGGCGGCGAGGCCGCCGTGCGGCTCCACGCCCACGACCCTCGCCGCGTCCGCGGCGAGCGCCGGCAGGTGGAAGCCCGTGCCGCAGCCGATGTCGAGCACCGTCGCGCCGTCCCACGGCCGTACGGCCCGCATCGCCGCCTCAACCGCGCCGGCCGGTCCGACGGCCCGGTTCTCCAGCTCGTAGACCTGGGGCGTGTTCCAGATGTTCGGGCTGGGTACGGCCCCGCTCACGATCCGTGCCATGCGGCCCACATTAGTTCGCGACCTTGGGTAGTTGATTGTGGCGAAGCGGCGCGCGGCGCGGGTGCGGCTTAGGCTGGATCCGTGAACGGGCGCAGGGAGCGAACGGACGGCCACGGCCACGGGACTGGATCGTGCCCGGGGGCCGCCAGGGGAGGCTGGCCTCATGAGTGACATCCGCGTGCCCATCGGCGAGGTGGCGCTGTCGACGGCGTCGGTGTATCCGGAACGGACGCCGGACGCCTTCGAACTGGCCGCCAGGCTCGGGTACGACGGCGTAGAGATCATGGTCGGACAGGACCCGGTCAGCCAGGACGTCGAGGTCCTCCAGCGGCTGCGCGACCACTACCAGATCCCGGTCCTGGCCATACACGCGCCCTGCCTGCTGGTGACCCAGCGGGTGTGGGGCCGCGACCCCTGGGTGAAGCTGCGCAGGGCCCGCGAGGCGGCCGAGCGGCTGGGCGCGCGGACGGTCGTCGTCCACCCGCCCTTCCGCTGGCAGCGCGACTACGCCAAGGAGTTCGAGAAGGGCCTGGCGCGGATGCGCGACGAGACCGACGTCGTCTTCGCCGTGGAGAACATGTTCCCGCTGCGGGCGAGGGGCAACGAGGTCGTGCCGTACGCGCCGGACTGGAACCCCGTCGACTACGACTTCCCCGATGTGACGCTCGACCTCTCCCACACGGCCGTCTCCGGTTCGGACGCGATGGAGATGGCCACCAAGCTAGGCGACCGGCTGGCCCACCTGCACCTGGCCGACGGCCTGGGCACGACCAACAAGGACGAGCACCTGGTCCCGGGCCGGGGGACGCAGCCGTGCGCGCCGATGCTGGAGCGCCTGGCCGGGAGCGGATATCGCGGGCTGATCGTCCTGGAGATCAACACGCGCAGGGCGGCCAGCCGCACCGAGCGGATCGAGGACCTCACCGAGGCGCTCGCGTTCGCCAGGCACCACTTCGCCGCCTCCTCGACCGCCTCATGAACGACGGCCTCATGAGCGACGACGGCCTCATGAGCGACGACGGCCTAGTGAACGACGGGCTCGTGAACGACGCCCTTGTGGCCGACGGCTTCGTGAGCAGACGGCTGACCGGCAGCCACCGGGTGTTCGACCGCGTCTCGGAGGAGTACGACGCGACCAGGCCGCACTATCCGGAGGCCCTCTATCTCGCTCTGGAGGAGATGTCGGGCATCCGGCTCGACGGCGCGACGGTGATCGACGTGGGGGCGGGCACCGGCATTTCGACCCGGGGGCTGCTCGACCGCGGCGCCCGGGTCGTCGCCGTCGACCGGGGCGAGCGGATGCTGGCCCGGCTCCGGGCCCGCACGACCTGCCCGGCTCTGCTGGCGAACGGCGACGACCTGCCCTTCCGCGCGGGCGTGGCCGACCTCGTGACCTACGCCCAGTCGTGGCACTGGCTCGACCCCGCGCTGTCGGTCGCCGAGGCCGTACGGGTGACCCGGGCGGGCGGCGCGGTCGCGGGGTGGTGGAACAGCGTGGACCCCGGCAAGGCCGACTGGCTTGCAGCCAACCAGGTGCGGATCGCCGAGTCCTGCCCGGGATACATCGGTCCGGTGCTGCCCGGGTGGCGCATGCCGCCCCTCGCCGCGGCCATGTCCGGCAGTGGTCCCGGCGGCGGTCTCGGCGGTGCTGTCGACGGCGCTGTCGACGGCGGCCCTGACGGTGGCCTCGGCGGCGGTCTCGACGTGGCCGAGACCTGGGTCACCTGGACCAGGTCGGTGCGGCTGGAGGACTTCCTCACCGACCTGCGTACGCACTCCTACATGGCCAGCATGGACGGCGACGTGGTGGCGGACCTGCTCGCCCGGGAGCGCGCCGAGCTCGGACGCGTGTTCCCCGACGGCACGCTCACCGTGCCCATGCGCGTGTACCTCGTGGTGGGACGCAGGGGCTGACCATGACCACGGAGGTCCCCAAGGTCCCCGAGGTGCCGGAAAGCGGACGGCGGACGCGGCGGCCGGGCCGGCGTCCGGGCGCGGCGGACACGCGTGGGGAGATCCTGGCCGCGGCGCGCAGGGTCTTCGCGGAGAAGGGCTTCGACAAGGCCACGATCCGAGGTATCGCCCGCGAGGCCGGCGTCGACCCCGCCCTCCTCCACCACTATTTCGACAACAAGGAGGGCATGTTCGTCGCGGCCATGGAGTTCCCCGCGGACCCGTCGACGGTCGTGCCCATGCTCCTCGCGGGGCCGCGCGAGGAGATCGGCGAGCGGATCGTCCGCTTCATCCTCACGATGACGGCCGACCCGGCGGCGCGGGAGCGGGTGCTCGGGGTGATGCGGACGGCGATGGTGAACGAGCAGGCCGTCGGCATGATCAGGGAGTTCTTCGGCACCGCGATCCTGGGCCGGGTGGCCGAGGCGCTCGGCGTCCCGCCGCTGCGGACGGAGGCCGCCTTCGCCCAGATGTTCGGGGTGGTGATGATCCGGTACATCCTCGGGATGGAGCCGATGGCGTCGGTGGACGTCGAGGAACTCGTCGCGCTGCTGGCGCCGACGGTGCAGCGTTACCTCGACGGATGAGCGCCGGGACGGGCCGTCATCGGGGCTGATGAGCCGGTTGGGGCCCTGCTTACATCCGCGTAGAGCTTCGTTCTAGTCTGGTGCCGCCGGGCGGGAACGCTGTGACGCGCGCCACTCGCCCCGTGTGACGGGCATATGTTACTCATCGGTACTATGCGGAAAGCGGGTTTTCCACAGGGCGGACCCCGGCCGTCCCGGGAAAGGCGCCGCGTGCTTATGGTGGCAGCCGACGTTGAAAGCGGGAGGGCTCGTGCTCTGGGTAGCGATAGCGATAGCCGGCCTCGTCGCGACCGCCGTGGCGGTCGCGTTGGCGGTCCGGCGTGTGCTGTTCCTCTACCGGCTTGCGACCAGTGGTCAGCCGGCCCCGGAGCGTGTCGAGTACGCCAGGGAGAACGCCGGCGCGGAG
>NZ_VYTZ01000003.1:0-692686 GCF_008728085.1 Microbispora cellulosiformans
CGTCGTGCGGCTTCGCTGAGCACGCCGACGTCAACGCAGCCCGCAACATCGCCGCGCGCGGTGTCGCGGGCTGGGCAGTGAGTCACGCTGCCGACGACGCGGCCTGAACCGTCGAATCCATCGACGGCGAGGAGCTGCAAGCTCGGTCGTTTACGGCCGAGAAGCTGACGGGCTCAGCGCCTCCTCCGCGGAGTTCGGTGGCGAGACCTCCACCCCGGGGAACGCCTCCCCGATCTCGCGCAACTCGTCCTCGGCCTGGCGGCGTAGCTGCTCGTTGCCGGACCGCCGCGCGATGGCCAGGGCCTCCTGTGTACAGGCCAAGGCAGGTTCAGGCATGCGCAGCAGGCGATGCACCCGCGCGAGCACGCGGAGCAGATGGCCTTCACGACCTCGCTGGCCGCTCTCGCGGGAGAGGCGCAGGCCGCGTTCCAGGTAGTCCTTGGCGGTCGACGGATCGCCCCGGTCCAGACACAGCTCGGCGAGGAACAGAAGACTGATGGATTCGTGATGCTGGTCCCCGGCCACTCGCGCGAGCGTGAGCGCCTGTTCGAGCTGGTCCAACGCCCCCGCTGTGTCGCCCAGAGCTCGACGAGCGCGAGCCCACATCAGGAGGGAGTGCCGCTCTCCCACCGCGGAACCGATCTCCCGGGCTATCGCGTTCTGGACTTCGGCACTCTCGTAGGCGTCCGTATATCTGCCGAGCTCGAACTGAGCCACGCTCAGGTTGCCCAGAGCGCGCATCTCGCCGAAACGGTCGCGCTGAGCGCGTCTTAGTTCGAGTTCGGCCTTCTGGTGCGGCACCGCCTCCGCCGGCCGTCCGAGATTCGCGAGCGCTGCGGAGATTCCACCGTGTGCCAGAGCTTGGATGTTCGGATCATCGGTCTGCCTCCCGACCAGCAGCGTGTGATGGCTCACCTCGAGTAGCTCGCGGTAACGCACTCCACGGGTGAGCTGCCAGTGCAGGGTGAACCCGACATAGGCGCCCATACGCGCGATCTCGTCGTCCTCGCTCGCCATCGCCTGTGAGGCGGCGGAGATGACATGTGGCAGCTCCTTGCTCAGCCAGGCTTTGGCCTCGGCGGGAGTGTCCAGCGCCAATGGACGCTGCGGTACGTCGGGCCAGGGAGAATGCACGCGGTGAGGATCGAGCAGGGTGCTGGCGTGACGTGTGGTCGCGCCGTAGAAGCCGAGCGCCCGCATGAGCGCGTCCTTGCGCACCCGCGGCGTCAGATGGGTGTCGGCGAGTTCGATCGTGAAGAGCCGCACGAGGTCGTGCGGCTGGTAGCGGCCGGCTTCGCCGGTCTCCAGCAGATGCGCCCGCGCAAGGCGGTCGAGGGCGCGTTCGGCGGCGTCGGCCGGCTCGCCGACGAGGGCGGCCACCACGTCGGCGGTCATGCTCGCCACGTGCAGGACGCCGAGATGGCACAGCGTCCGCGCGGCCAGCCGGTCGAGCTCGCCGCCGCGGGCGAGCCCCTCGTAGCTCAGCTCCAGACTGGAGCGAACGGCGATCTGGCCCGACTCCAGCTCGTGCAGCGTGCGCCGCCGGTCCTCCAGCCTCCCACCGAGGTCCCGTACGCTCCAGTCCGGCCGCTCGCCGAGCCGCGCGGCGGCCAGACGCAGGGCGAGCGGCAGCCCGCCGCACAGCTCGACCAGCCGGGCCGCGGCGGCCGGATCCCCCGAGATCCGCTCCGCACCGACGAGCTTCGACAGGACGGTGACCCCCTCGGACCGCCGCATCCTGCGGAGGACGAGCCGGACGCAGTCGTCGGCCACGGCGAAGGACTCCCGGCTCGTGATGAGCACGGTGTTGCCCGAGGGCAACCCCAGCAGGGAGCGGACCTGCTCCGGCCCGGCCGCGTCGTCGAGCAGGATGAGGGTCCTGCGGCCGTCCAGCCGGTCGCGCAGCACCGCCGCGGCCTCGTCCTCCTCGGACGGCACGGCCTTGCCCTCCAGCCCGAGCGCCCGCAGCAGCCTGCCGAGCACGCCGATCGGCTCCAGACGCTCCACCCCCGGAGTCGCTCCCAGGAGGTTCACGTAGAGCTGGCCGTCGGGGAAAGCGTGGGCCGCGGTGTGCGCGGCCTGGACGGCCAGGGCGGACTTGCCCGTTCCGGGGGCACCGGTGATCGCGACCACGGCCTGCGGGACGCCGCCGTCCCATGGGGTGAGCAGCGACCGCAGGCGGACCAGTTCCTCGACCCGGCCCACGAAGCCGGTGGCCGCGCGCGGGAGTTGACGCGGCGGCCGAAACTGCATGCCGCCAGTGGTCGTCTCGCTCTGCGCCGGGTCCAGGGAGGGGTCGGCCCGCAGGATCAGTTCGTACCGCTCCCGCAGGGCCTCGCCGGGATCCACCCCGAGCCGCTCGGCGAGCAGCCGCTTGACGTCCAGGTAGGTGTCGAGCGCGTCGGCCTGCCTGCCCGAGCGATAGAGCGCCAGCATGAGCAGGTCACGCGTCCGCTCCCGCAGGGGGGCCTCCGCGACCAGCTCGGTGAGGGCGGTCACGGCCTCCTGGTGGAGTTCCAGATCAAGCAGCGCGTCGGCCCGGTCCTCCAGCGCCGTCAGGCGCAGCTCCTCCAGCCGGACCCGCTCGGCCTGGGCGAAGGGGCCGGGGACGCCGCAGAGGGCGGGCCCCGACCAGCACTCGGTGGCGGCCTCCAACGCGCGCAGGACCCCGCGCGGATCCCCTGTGGTCTGGAGTCGCCGGGCCTCGGCAAGGTGTCGTTCGAAGTCGCCGACGTCCGCCTCCACCGCCTCGCGCTCCAGCACATAGCCCCGCGACCGGGAGATCAGGGTGCTGTAGGGTCCGCGCCGGCCCGGCGTCGTCTCCAGCACCCGCCGAAGACCGGCGATGTAGGTGTAGATGCTCTGTTCGGCGGTGTTCGGCGGACGATCCCCCCAGAGCCCGCCGATCAGCGTGTCCTTCGTGATGATCCGCCCCGCGCGGACGGCGAGGACGCACAGGGCCGCACGTTGCAGCGGCGGCCCGAGGTCGACGGTCCGGCCCTCACGCCATGCGGCCACGGGCCCCAGCAGTTGCAGGCGATATGGTGAGCGCTGCGACGTTCCGTGCGCTTTCGCGTTATCCATACGTCGTCGGACTCCAAGCCGTGACGAACCAGACGCGTTCTGTGGAAGCCTGTCAGGACTGGTTGAAGGCGTCGACATGGGATGCCCGTGACCACACCTTCGTCGCATCCCCGACGTTCCTCTACTACCGCATTACGAAGTCATCCCCGTGTTCACCAAGCCCTGACGGGCCACGTCCCGCCGCCGCGTGGCAGAACTCCAAATATGCCATCACATATCTAGATTTCGTCTAGATGCGTGAAGGCCAAGCGTGCCGAGCCTCGAAGTGCTGGAGGGGTGGGCACGGAAGGCTCCTCCGGCGCCCGCGGGTCCGTTGCTCCGCCTGAGGCGTACGCGTGCGGCGATCCACGGTTCGTGCGGGGGCCGGTCCGGCCGGGCCGTGACGCAAGGCGAAGCCGTGGCGCCTGCTGCCGTCGAAGCCGACCGAGATCCGCGGGCGGGTTATGGGCTGAGCGGAAAACTCGACCATCAAATGTGCGCCGGCCCGGCACCGACGGTGCTGATGGAAAGGCATCAGCCGTCGAAAAGCCACAAAGGAAAAGAGGATTCGGCAAACTGGCGATGGGCGGCCCATTGCCGGTGGGCCGATCGAAAACCGATGACAGGTGCGCGAAATTGTCGGGCCGGGGTCGAATTTCGACTTGGCATAAATTCCGATGAGAGGATGCGGGGGAGCCGGAGAGGGTGTATGACGAGGGGTAGTCCTGGATCTTCATCTCCGGCGTCCCAGCGGGAGGCTCCAGGTGGATCTGATCAGCAGCAGGGGATTGCGTTCATAAAATTCACCAGCGCAGGCGACGGAGCGGCACTTGCTGGCGTAGCATTGCCGCCAACGGCCACTATGGCCGAGATGACGACGGTAAGAACGGGTAGGGTAAGGCGGCGCACGGTGGGTCTCCCATCAGTTCAGACTGCCGGGCTTACAATAGTGCAGGAGTTGCCAATGGCCGCGCAAGATCTGGTCGGACAACGCATCAAGGCGATTCGCCGTCAGCGGGGTCTCTCACAAGCACAGCTGGCGCATCCCGAACTTTCTGACAGTTATGTGTCACTGATCGAAAGCGGCAAGCGTACTCCTACCCCCGCTGTCCTGGAACTGCTCGCGCAGAAGCTGGACTGCTCGCTCACCTACCTCGTCAACGGCGTCACCGCCGAGCAGATGGAGGACCTCGAGGTCGGCCTCAGCTTCGCCCGCATGGCGCTGGAGAACGGCGAAGTCGCCGAGGCGCGCCGCCGGTACGCCGAACTTCTCGCCGACGGCAACCTTCTGGGTCTCCCCTCGCTTCGGGTGGAGGCCCGTTACGGCTACGCGCTGGCCTCCGAGGCATGCGGCGAACTCGCGGAGGCGATCTCCATGCTGGAGGAGCTCGGCGGGTCCGAGGCGGAGGCGATGACCCAGGAACGTAAGATCGCGGTTGCCCTGGCACTGTGCCGGTGCCATCGGGAGCGGGGCGACTACTCCGCCGCCGTCCGGGTCGGTGAGCACGCGCTCGAGACGATGGCCAAGTCAGGCTGGACCGACCCGCTGGTCGAGCTGGGCGCCACGCTGCTGAGCGTCTACCTGTGGAGGGGCGACCTGTTGCGGGCCGGGCACTTCGCCGGTGAACTGCTGGCGGCCGCCGAGACCCTGGGAACTCCCCGAGCCGCCGTCGCGTCGTGCTGGAACGCGGCCCTCGTGGCCGAGCAGGCGGGGCGCGGGGAGGAGGCGATCGGACTGATCGAGCGTGCGCTGGCGATCCAGTCCGAGACCGGTGAGTCGCGTAACCTGGCGCGGTTGCGGCAGGCGTACGCGGACATGGTCCTCAGATTGCGCCCCGCGGAGTCGGAGAAGGCACGCGACCTCCTGCTCCGGGCGCAGCGGGAGATGGAAGCGGCGGCCACCAGCACCTTCGACAGGGCCTTCGGCGCTCTTGCCCTCGCGTGGGCGGAGATCGTCCTCCACTACCCCGAGCAGGCCGTGGAGTACGCGCAGGCCGCCCTCGACCTGGTGCGTGGCACCTCGGGATGGCTTGAGATGCGAGCCGCCCTCCTCCTCAGCCAGGCGCGCTTCCTGCTGCACCAGGACGACGAGGCGGCGGCGGAACTGGACTCCGTCAGCCACTGGCTGGAGACCACGCCGCTCACCCGGAAGGCGGCCGAGGACTGGATGGCGATTGGCGAGATGCGCCGGCGGATCGGTGACGACCGGCAGAGCGTGGCCGCCTACCAGCGGGCCCTCGCCTGCGCCGGGCTGTGACGGACGTCCCGTCGCATCGCTCGTCTACGGGGCCTCATATATAGGCCCCGTGCAGACCTGACGTACCGGGCCGGAGCGTATGGCGCTCCGGCCCGGCTCCGTCTGTGCGCCGGGCCCTTGAGCAGGGGATAGCACAGGTCGTTCCCGTCTTCCGGTGCGGGGGTATGGACCGGACACACGCGTCGGTAGCCTGGGACTGTCATGAAGAGACCCATCCTCGCCGCCTTCGCCGGCCTCGCCGCGTTCCTGGTGGCGCTCCTGCTGTGCGCGGCCCCGGTCCTGCCGGCCCAGGCGCACACCTCGCTCAAGAGCAGCGACCCGCAGAAGAACGCCAAGGTCACGACCTTGACCAAGGTCACCCTGGAGTTCGCGGAGTCCGTGCGCTTCCCGGTCGTGGTCGTTCGCGGTGAGGACGGCAAGCGCTACGAGAAGGGCGCTCCGGCCGTCAACGGCCCCAAGGTCACCGAGGCGGTGGCCGACCAGGTGCCGCCGGGCCGGTACACGATCGCCTGGCGGGTGGTCTCTCCGGACGGCCACCCCCTGGAGGGGGAGATCCCCTTCACCGTGGCGGGCGACCAGGCGCTGGGCAGCGCGACCTCCGTGGCCGAGCCTCAGGACACTGCCTCCGCGCCCGCCGCCCTGCCCGGCACGTCGTCCGCCGCCGCATCGGACGCCACGTCCGACCTGGCACAGGCCTCCCAAACGGCTGACGACCAGGGGGGCGGCGTGCCCGGCTGGCTCTGGGCCGTGGTCTTCGGCATCGCCGGGATCGGCATCGGCATGTTCCTGAGCCTGCGGAAGAAGCCGTGAGCAGGGTCGCGCGCCTGACCGTCGCGGCGCTGTGCGCGGCGGCGGGCGCGCTCGTGGTCGCGATGGTGGTCGGCGGCGCCGCGACCCCGCGGATCATCCCCGGCCTGCCCGACGAGGGCACGCTGACGCGCTGGATGCTTCCGCTGTCGAAGCTCGCGATGGACGTCTCCGGCGTCGTGACCGTGGGACTGCTGGCCGTGGCCGCGGCCTTCCTGCCCAGCGACAAGGGGTTGCTCGGCCGGCAGGCCCAGAGCTACGTGAAGGGCGCCTCGTGGTCCGCGCTGGCCTGGGCGGTCGCCGCGGCGGTGGCGCTGGTCTTCAGCCTGTCGGAGACCCTCGGCGCGCCGGTGGGGGAGATCCTCGCCGGCAACGAGCTCACCAGCTACGCCAGCCAGGTGCCGCAGGGCATCGCGCTGACCCTGGTCGTGCTGTTCGCCGTCGCCATCGCCTTGTTCGCGCGGGGCGCGATCACCGCGGGCGCCGCCGCCGGGTTGCTGGTCTTCGCGCTGGTCACGCTCCTGCCGCCCGCGCTCACCGGGCACTCCTCCTCCGCGCCCAACCACGGCCTGGCCACCACCTCTGTCGGCATGCACCTGCTCTTCCTCGCGCTGTGGGTCGGGGGCCTCGCCGCGCTCTGCTTCCACGCGCTGCGCGGGCAGGCGCAGATCGACGTCGCCGCCACGCGCTTCTCGCGGATGGCGCTGTGGTGCTTCGCCGGGGTCGGCGTCTCCGGCGTCGCCGCCGGCGCCTCGCGCCTGGCCACGATCGGCGACCTGTTCACCTCCACCTACGGACTGCTCCTGCTCGTCAAGGTCGCCGCGTTCGCCGCGCTCGGGTTCCTGGGATGGCGCCACCGGGGCGGCACGCTGCCGAGGCTGTCGGCGGGAGAGCCGCACGCGTTCCTGCGCCTGGCCCTCGGCGAGATCGTGCTCATGGGCGCGACGATGGGGGTCGGCGTGGCGCTCTCCCGGACCGCCCCGCCGCCCGTCAGGACGCCGATCGACCGCGCGTTCGAGCTTCTCGGCTACCTGATCCCGCCTCCGCTGTCGCTCGCGAACCTGCTCACGCTGTGGTGGTTCGACCTGTTCTTCGCCGTGCTCGCCGCGGCCCTGGCCGGTCTGTACGGCGCGGGGGTCATGCGGCTGGCCCGGCGGGGTGACAAGTGGCCGGTGGGCCGCACCGTGAGCTGGTACCTCGGCGTCGTCATCCTGGTGCTCAGCACCCAGAGCGGCATCGCGCGCTACGCGCCCGTGCTGTTCAGCGTGCACATGACCGAGCACATGATCCTGTCGATGCTGGTCCCGATCTTCTTCGTGCTCGGCGCGCCGGTGACGCTGGCGTTGCGCGCGCTCAAGCCCGCCGTACGGCGCGGCGACCGCGGGCCCCGCGAGTGGATCACGGTGATCCTGCACAGCAGGGTGATGAAGTTCGTCAGCCATCCCGCGATCGCGACGGCGATCTTCGTGGTGTCGACGTTCGCGCTGTACTTCACCCCGCTGTTCGCCGCGGCGATGGAGGAGCACCTCGGGCACATCGCGATGACGACCCACTTCCTGCTGAGCGGCTCCCTCTTCTTCTGGGTGATCATCGGTGTGGACCCGGCGCCGCACAAGCTGCCGCACGCCGGGCGGCTGCTGCTGCTCATGGTGACCATGCCGTTCCACGCGTTCTTCGGCATCGCCCTGATGAGCATGGGCACCGTGCTGGCCGGCGCGTACTACGACCAGCTCGGGCGCACCTGGGGCGCCTCGTCCCTGGCCGACCAGCAGACCGGAGGCGGCATCGCCTGGGGCTTCGGCGAGATCCCCACTCTGATCGTGCTGCTCGCGCTGGGCTTCCAGTGGTGGCGCGCCGACGAGCGCGTCGCGCGCCGGGCCGACCGCCGGGCCGACGCCGCCGCGGCGAAGCCGGGCGGTGGCACCGGAGACGCCGAGCTGGACGCCTACAACGACTACCTGTCCAAGCTGAACCGGCGCGACCGGTCCCGCTGAAGCTGACCACGCGGGCTCATGCGGGCCGGCGCGGGGCGCGGTCTCAGGGCAGGGTCAGGATCTCGTGGCCGCTCTCCGTCACCACGATCGTGTGCTCGAACTGCGCGGTGCGCTTGCGGTCCTTGGTGACGGCGGTCCAGCGGTCGGGCCAGATCTCGTAGTCGATCGTGCCCAGCGTGAGCATCGGCTCGATCGTGAACGTCATGCCGGGCACCAGCGTCACCGACAGCGACGTGTCCTCGTAGTGGGGGACGATCAGCCCCGAGTGGAACGACGTCGCGATGCCGTGACCGGTGAAGTCGCGGACGACCCCGTAGCCGAAGCGCTTGGCGTACGCCTCGATGACCCGGCCGACGATGTTGAGCTGCCGGCCCGGCGCGACCGCCTTGATCGCCCGCATCGTCGCCTCGCGGGTCCGCTCGACCAGCAGGCGCGACTCCTCGTCGACGTCCCCGACGAGGAAGGTGGCGTCGGTGTCGCCGTGCACCCCGCCGATGAAGGCGGTGATGTCCACGTTCACGATGTCGCCGTCGCGCAGGACGGTGTCGTCGGGGATCCCGTGACAGATCACCTCGTTGATCGACGTGCAGAGCGACTTCGGATAGCCGCGGTAGCCGAGCGTCGAGGGATACGCGTCGTGGTCGCAGAGGAACTCGTGGCCGATGCGGTCGAGCTCGTCGGTCGTCACCCCGGGGGCGACGTGCCTGCCGACCTCCTCCAGGGCCTGCGCGGCGATCCGGCCCGCGATCCGCATCTTCTCGATGGTCTCGGGGGTCTGGACGTCGCTGCCGCCCTTCTTGGGCTCGGCCCTGCCCACGTACTCGGGGCGGGGGATGTGAGCGGGGACCTTGCGGGTGGGCGAGATACGCCCGGGGCGCAGCAGCGTGGACATGCCGCCAAGTCTAGTTGCGCTTCCGCTGGGCACGATTAGTGCCGTGAGCGATCAATGGTGGTTCTGTCTGAAGCACATGACCGTCGAGCCGGAGAAGGGCTGCCCCAACAAGGACCGGCTCGGGCCCTACGACTCCCAGGACGCCGCCTCCCACGCCCTGCAGACGGCGGCCGAGCGCAACAAGAAGTGGAAGGAACAGGACAAGGAGTGGGACGACTGACCCCGATCCCCTGACGTACGGGGGGTTCAGCCGGCCGCGTTGTCGGTGGTCTGGACCCCGCCCGGCTGGCCACCGCCTGCCTGGACCCCGGCGGCAGGGGGTGCTGAGGCAGGGGGCGCGGCGCTCGCGGACCCGGCCGCCCGGCGCCGCGCCGCCCGGCGGGTCACGAGCCGGCCGAGCGTCCACACTCCGATCCCGCTCCACACCAGGTTGAGGATCGCCGAGGGCCAGGCCGAGTGATAGGCGCTGTTGACCATCAGCGCGGCCGCCCCGCCGAGGTTGAGGAGCTGGTAGGGGAGCCCGTCCCCGGACATCCGGCCCGACGACACCATGGCGTACGCCGCCAGCAGGACGACGGCCCCCAGCGTGCCGATGATCGTGATGAAGGCGGACATCAGGACTGCCCTCCGTCCGGAGAATTGCTCATGCCCAATGATCCCGCCGTTCGCGTCAGTCGCTCACGCGCGGACCGGTGATGCGGTCGGCCAGCAGGGCCAGGCGCTCCCGCAGGCCGGCCTGACGACGTACCTCACCGGCCGCGCTGCTCACGAGGTGCTGGGCCGCGTCGAAGCTGAGCACGCCCCCCTCGGGCGGTACGGCGATCGCGTCGTGGGCGAGCGACTCCAGCTCCGGATCGCCGCCGTCGACGGCGAGGATCGTGGCGCCGGTGCGGCGGGCGTCGTCCACGCGCTCCAGCAGCGGCACGGGGGCCCGCTGCTCGGCCACCACGAAGAGCGTCTCGCCCCGCCCCGCGCTCCGCAGCCGGTCCATCCCGACGCGCAGATGAGGGGGAGCGCCGGGCGGCGGCGCCCAGCGGACGAGCGTGGGGGAGAGCTGGGCGAGGCCCGACAGCCGGGCCTCGTCGGCGAGATGGGCGGTGACGTGCCAGGGCTCGTCCTCGGGGGTGCCGACGACCAGGAGCCCGCCGGGCGACCTGGTGGCCCGGAGGGCGAGGCCGAGCTCGCGCGTGCGTTCCAGCCAGCCGGAGGAGGCGAGCACCTCCCGCAGCAGATTCACCGATGCGGCGTCCATGAACGTCATCGTGCCTGACAGACACGAGTGAAGTCCCGCCGATCCGGTTCTTGACACACCGTTACCGGAGGATGACGATCAGCCCACGGCGCTGAGATCGTCATGTGCACCCAACGGCCGGAAGGCGGCTCGATGAACCTGCGCGTTCGCGCCCTCGTGTCCATGATCGGGGTCTTCCTCCTGCTGCCCGCGCTGGGCGGCACCGCGCGGGCGACCTCGGCCGGGGAGGTCGTCGAGGCCCGCGCCACCACCGTCTACCTCGCGCCGGGCAGGTTGCTGGAGGTGCCGGTGAAGGCATGGCACCTCCGGTACCGCTCCACCTCCGCGACGGGTCAGCCGAACGTCGTCTCGGGCACCCTCCTCGTGCCGGCCGCCCCCTACCTCCTGGGCAGGCGGCCCGTCGTGGGCTACGCCGTCGGGACCCACGGCCTGGGCGACCAGTGCGCCCCCTCGGCCGCCATGGCGAACGGCACCGAGGCCGAGCTCGCGATCATGAGCCTGATGCTGCTCAAGGGCTGGGCCGTCGCGGTGACCGACTACGAGGGCCTCGGCACGCCGGGCGACCACACGTTCATGGCGGGCCTCGCCCAGGGGCACGCCGTGCTCGACTCGATCAGGGCCGCGGTCCGGGTGCCGGACGCGAACCTGTCCGACGCCGCGCCGGTCGTGGTCATGGGCTACTCCCAGGGCGGCTCGTCGGCGGCGTGGGCGGCCCAGCTCCAGCCGTCGTACGCGCCCGAGCTGCGGCTCAGGGGGGTCGCCGCGGGCGGGGTCCCGGCCGACCTGCGGGCGGTGGCCGATCACCTGGACGGCACGGGGAACTTCGGGCTGGCCGCCGCGGCGGGCCTCGGGCTGGACGCCGCCTATCCGGAGCTGCGCCTGGAGAGCCACCTCACCCCCGAGGGCGCCGCGCTGTTCGGCGACGCGCGGGACGACTGCGTGAGCGACCTGCGGGCGAAGCTCGGCGGCCGGCGCTTGCCGGAGCTGACCACGACCGACGTGCTGAACCTGCCCGACTGGCGGGTCCGCCTCGCCGAGAACCGCCTCGGCGCGTCCGCGTCGAAGGCGCCGCTGTTCCTGTACCACGCGACGGGCGACGAGATCATCCCGTACGAGCTGGGCCGGACGCTGCGGCGGGACTACTGCGCGCGTGGGGCGAACGTCCTGTGGACCGGCGTGCCGGCCGGCAGCCATGTCCTCGGCGCGGTCGAGGGCGCGCCGCTGGCGGTGGCCTGGCTGGCGACCCGGGTCGCCGGGCTGCCCGCCGTCGGCAACTGCTGAGCCGCTCGCGTCCCCGGACGCGCCCCGCCCGGGCGGTTCCCCGCCCCCGGCCTGCTGGCATGATCTGAGGCATGGCTGAGCACACCACAGACGTTCCCGACGTGTCCGGGCTGACCATCGGCATCCTGGGCGGCACCGGAGACCAGGGCAAGGGGCTGGCCCGCCGGTTCTCGCTCGCCGGTCACACCGTGCTGATCGGCTCGCGGAGCGCCGGGCGCGCGGAGGAGGCCGCACGGGAGATCGGCGTGCGGGGGGCCGCGAACGCCGACGTGGCGGCCGAGGCCGACGTCGTGATCGTCGCCGTGCCCTGGGAGGGGCACAGGGAGCTGCTGGAGTCGCTGCGCGAGCCGCTCACCGGCAAGATCGTGGTCGACTGCGTGAACCCGCTCGGCTTCGACAAGCAGGGGGCGTACGCGCTGCCCGTGGAGGAGGGGAGCGCGGCCCAGCAGGCGGCGGCCGTGCTGACCGGCAGCCGCGTGGTCGCGGCGTTCCACCACGTGTCGGCGGTGCTGCTGCTCGACCCCTCGGTGGCGGAGATCGACCTCGACATCCTCGTGCTCGGCGACGACCGGGAGGCCACCGACGTCGTGCGGGCGCTCGCCGCCCGCATCCCCGGCGCGCGCGGAATCTACGCGGGACGGCTGCGGAACGCCCACCAGATCGAGGCGCTGACCGCCAACCTCATCTCGGTCAACCGCAGGTACAAGGCCCACGCCGGCATCCGGGTCACCGATGTGTAGCCATCCGGGCTTCACCTGATCTTCACGGTGGAGACGTGGTCGTTCACTACCTTCGGGCGCTGTCGTCGCTCTCTGAAAGGTCTCCAGTGCCACGTCACGTCTTCGCCGGTCTGGCCGTCGCCGCCGCGCTCACCCTCACCGCCACCGGTACGGTCGCCGCCACCCCGGCCAGGGGCCCGGCCGTCGTCGCCGATGTCACGCTGCCCGCTGCCGCGCTGAAGCGGCTGCAGCCGTCCATCGCCGACGACCGCGGCGTGCGGTTCGGCGGGGCCGGCAGCGGCCTGTTCCCGGCCGGCCGGGCCGGTGAGTTCTGGCTCGTCACGGACCGCGGGCCGAACGGCCAGCCGACCGTGGACGGAGAGAAGCGCCGCACCTTCCCGGTGCCCGACTTCGCGCCGGCGATCGTCCGGGTCGCCCTCGGGCGCGGCACGGCCACGATCAAGCAGTACATCCCGATCACCGGGGCCTCGGGCAGGCCCGTGACCGGCCTGTCGAACCAGGCGGGGCACGACGAGACGCCGTACACCTGGGACGGCCGCACTGCCCTGCCGTACAACCCGAGCGGGCTGGACGTCGAGGACCTGGTGCGCACCCGTGACGGCGACTTCTGGCTGGTCGACGAGTACGGCCCGTCGCTGGTGCGGGTGTCGCGTGACGGCCGGGTGCTGGAGCGCCACGTCCCGGTGGGGCTCGGACTGACCGGCGCGGACTATCCGGTGAAGGAGACGCTGCCCGCGATCCTGGCGAGCCGCCAGCAGAACCGCGGCTTCGAGGGCCTCGCGATCTCGGCCGACCAGCGCACGCTCTACCTGGCCGTGCAGAGCCCGCTGGCCAACCCCGACAAGAAGACGGCCAAGAAGTCGCGGATCGGGCGCATCCTCACGTTCGACCTGCACCGCCGGAAGGTGACCGGGGAGTATCCGTACCAGTTCGAGGACGTCACGACCTTCGACCCGAAGGTGAACGGCGACCAGAGCGAGATGAAGATCTCCGGCCTGGCGTACGCCGGCCCGGGCCGCCTGCTCGTGGACGAGCGCACCGACAACGTCGCGCGGGTGTACTCGATCGACCTGACCCGGGCGGCGAACCTGCTCGGCGGGCCCTACGACGACCCGAAGACCAGCCCGTCGCTGGAGGAGGGGACGGGCGCCGGCCTCAGGCTGCCCGCCAAGTCGCTCGTGCTGGAGCCGAACGCGCTGGTGCCGTCGCTGCCCGGCAAGATCGAGGGACTGGCGGTGCTCGACCCCCACACGATCGCGCTGGCCAACGACAACGACTTCGGCCTCGGCGACTTCGGCTCCGACGGCAGGCTGGTGGACAGCGGCGTGCCGAACCGCCTCGTCGTCGTCCGGCTCCCTCGCCCGCTCGGGGCCCGCTGAGGACACCCGCTGAGGGTGCCTGCTGAGGGCGCCCGCTGGAGGCGCCGGCCCGTCACACGGCGGTGGCGACGAGCCAGTCGGCCACCGCCTCGGGGGCGACGAGCTGGTGCAGGTGCTCGCCGGGGATGCGCGCGACCGGCCAGCCGCGCTCGCCGGCCTCCCCGGCCAGGGCGGCGTACGCGTCCCCGAACCACAGGTAGCCGCTCCTGACGTGGTCCCAGCGGGCGGGCACGGGGATCTCCTCCTGGTAGTACGCGAGGGGCAGGCGCGGCTGCTCGGCCACGACCACCTGGCGTGTCACGGGGTCGGGCAGGAGGGCGGCGACGTCCTCCTCGGGCCACCAGTCGGTCCACCGCGGCAGGACGCCCGCGTCGTCGGCGAGGGAGCGCAGGAAGCCGAGGTGCTCCGGCTCCGCCGTACGGCACACGCCGTCGCGCGGCGGCAGGGCGGCGTCCACGAACAGGCACGCGGCGACCTGCCCGGCGAGCGCCTGGGCGATCAGCGGCACGAACAGCCCGGCGTTGCTGTGCGCCACGACCGCCAGCGGCCCGCGCGGCGCGCTCGCCGTCACCTGCCGCACCAGGCCCGGCCAGTACGGCGGCGGGCCGGCCGTCACGTCGGTCAGCGGCGGCACGACCGCGAGGTGGCCCCGCGCCCGGAGGGCCTCGGCGACCGGCGCCCAGGTCGAGGGACCGACGGAGGGGCTGTGCACCAGGAGGAAGCTGACGTCCATCCCCTCATCCTCGCCGTCGTCGGCGGCGACGGGATCGGTCTCCGCTCGCCGCGTAACCGGTCGTCGGCGGCCCAAACTGACAAGAGCCTCTTTTGTGGGTCATTCTGGACGGCATGAGCTCCCTGCGTCCGGAAACGCGTGTCGTCCACCTGCCCCGGCCCGTGCCGGAGGGCAGCATCCCGATCTCCATGCCGATCTACCAGACCTCGGGGTTCGTCTTCGACGACCCGGCCGTCTTCGCCGACGGCATGGGGCGGCCCGACGGGGCATACGTCTACGGCAGGCTCTCCAACCCGACCGTGCGGGCCCTTGAGGAGGCGGTCGCCGGTCTGGAGGGCGGCGTGGCCGCCGTGGCCACCGGCTCCGGCATGGGCGCGATCAACGCCGTGCTGCTCGGGCTGCTCAGGTCGGGCGACCACGTGATCGCCCAGTCGGCGCTCTACGGGGCCACCGCCCAGACGCTGGCCGACCTCGCGCGGCGCTTCGGCGTCGAGGTGACCCACGTGCCGCAGGACGACCCCGCCGCCGTGCGCGCCGCCGTGCGGCCGACGACGCGGCTGCTGTACCTGGAGACGATCGCCAACCCGATGACGCAGGTGGCCGACCTGCCGGGGATGTGCGCGGCGGCGCGCGAGGCCGGGATCCTGACCGTCGTCGACAACACCTTCGCCTCGCCGATCCTGTGCCGTCCCATCGAGCACGGCGCGGACGTCGTCGTGCACTCCGTCACGAAGTACCTCTCCGGGCACACCGACGTCGTCGGCGGGATCGCCGTCTTCGCCGACGACGACCTGCACCGCCGGGTGTGGTCGTACGCCGTGGAACTCGGCGCGACGGCCGACCCGTTCGCCGCGTGGCTGACCCTGCGCGGGATCCAGACGCTGCCGCTGCGCATGGAGCGGCACTGCGCCAACGCCCGCCTGCTCGCGACGCGGCTCGCGGATCATCCGGCCGTGGCCGCTGTCCACTGGCCGGGCCTGCCGTCGCATCCGTCGTACGAACTCGCGGCCAAGCTGCTGCCCGACTTCGGCGGGGTGTTCTCCTTCGACCTCGCCGGAGGACGCGCCGCCGGCGAGGCGTTCATGCGGGGCGTCCGGCTCGCGCTGCTCGCGCCGTCGCTCGGCGGCGTCGAGACGCTGATCCTCCACCCGGCCACCACCTCGCACCGTACGGTGGACGCCGCGGGCCTCGCCGCGGCCGGCATCGGCGAGGGGACGGTGCGGGTGGCCGTCGGCATCGAGCACCCGGAGGACCTGTGGGCCGACTTCGCCCAGGCGCTCGACGCCGTCTGACCGGCTCGTGAAACGGGTCGCGAGGCGGCTCCTCGGGAGGGGTTACCGGTAGCTGTGCTCCGGCGTGGGGAACACGCCGGAGACGACCTCGTCGGCGTAGGCCCGCACGGCGCGGTCCATCTCGCCCGCGAGGTCGAAGTACTTCTTCACGAACTTGGCCGGCTGGGGCGTGAGGCCCATCAGGTCCTGCCAGACGAGCACCTGGGCGTCGGTGCTGGGCCCGGCGCCGATGCCGACCGTGGGGACGCTCAGCGAGGTGGTGACCCGCGCGGCGAGGTCGCCCGGCACGCACTCCAGCACCACGGCGAAGGCGCCCGCGTGTTCCAGGGCCTTGGCGTCGGCCATGATCTCGTCGCCCGCCTGGCCGCGGCCCTGCACCCGGTAGCCGCCGAAGGCGTTGACGGACTGCGGGGTCAGGCCGAGGTGGGCCATGACCGGGATGCCGGCCGACACGAGCATCTCCACCTGCGGGAGCACGCGGTGGCCGCCCTCCAGCTTGACGGCGTGCGCGCCGGCCTCCTTCATGAAGCGGGCGGCGGTCTCCAGCGCCTGCTGCGGCGAGGCCTGGTAGGAGCCGAACGGAAGGTCGGCCACGACCATCGCGCGTGACGAGCCGCGCACCACGGCGGCCGTGAGGGGGATCAGGTCGTCGACGGTGACCGGCAGCGTCGAGTCGTAGCCGTACACGACCATCGCGGCGGAGTCGCCGACGAGCATCACCGGGATCCCGGCCTCGTCGAACACCCTCGCGGTCATGGCGTCGTACGCGGTGACCATCGGCCACTTCTCGTGCCGCTCCTTGGCGGCCGCGATGTCGCGGACGGTGACCCTGCGACCCGCGGCACCCCCATAGAGGGCGGAAGTGGACACAGCTGTAACAGAGGACATGGCTACCTCCAGGCCTCGTGGCGCCCCTGTGGCGTCCCCGGACAGTCCGATCATTGCATGCCGGCATGGCATGGAACACCCCGGATCGGCGGCGTAATCCAGTGGGTGTGACGGGTGTGACGCATGGGGCCCCGGCGCCGAAGTTGTCGGACCCACCAGGCACAATGCCTGCGGAGGTAAGGAACCACAATGGCTTTTGATCGTTACCGGCGGGTCCTCGCCCTGCCGGGCGTGCGGGCACTGCTGCTGGTCGGCATGATCGCGAGAATCCCCCTGACCGGCACCGGAATGACCCTGACCCTGCACGTGGTGAACCACCAGAAGCTGGGGTTCCTCCAGGCCGGCCTCATCGGCGCGGCGTCCATGGCGGGCGCCGCGGTCGGCTCGCCGCTCGTCGGAAGGTTCGTCGACCGGCGCGGGCTGCGGCCGGTCATGGTCGTCACGACGGTGGTGCAGCTGTGCCTGTGGTGCGCCGCGCCGGCGATGCCGTACGCCGTGCTGCTGCCGGGCGCGCTCATCGGCGGGCTGTTCAGCCAGCCCGTCTTCGGGGCGGTGCGGCAGTGCATCGCCGCGATGGTGCCCAGGGAGAACCACCAGACCGGCTTCGCCCTCGACTCGATGGGCGTGGAGCTGTCGTACATGGTCGGGCCCGCGCTCGCGGTCACGTGCGTGACGGCGTTCGGCAGCACGGCGACGATGTACGGCCTGGCGGCCGGGCTCGTCGGCGCGGGAGTGGCGTTCTACCTGCTCAACCCGCCCACGCGCTCCGCCGAGGAGGCCGCGGGGCACGAGGGGGCCGTTCCCCGGCGGCACTGGCTGCGGCCCGCGTTGTTCGCGCTGTTCGGGATGGTGACGGGGCTGACCTTCGTGCTCACGACGACCGAGCTGGCCGTCGTCGCGACGCTGAAGGCCGGTGACGCGACCGCCTGGACCGGGCTGGTCGTCGCGCTGTGGTGCGCGTACTCGCTGGTCGGCGGCTTCGTGTACGGCGGGCTGCCGCGGGGGCTGTCGCCCGTGCTGCTCGCGGGGGGCCTGTGCGCGCTGACCGTGCCCGTCGGGCTGGTCGGCGGCGGCTGGTGGTGGCTCTGCCTGGCGCTGGTGCCGTCCGGGCTGCTGTGCGCGCCGGCGCTGTCGTCCACGGTGGACGCGGTCAACCGGCGCGTCCCGGCGGCGGCCAGGGGAGAGGCGATGGGCCTTCACGGCGCCTCGCTGACGATCGGCGGGGCCCTGGCCGGGCCGATCGCCGGCGGGATCCTCGACGCCCACGGCCCCGCCTGGGCCTTCGCCGTGTCCGGAGCGGCCGGTCTCGTGCCGGCCGTGATCGCCGCGCTGGTCTGGCGCAGGGCGCCGGCCGCCGTCCCCGGCGCGGCCGTTTCGGTCATGGCGGTTTCGGACGTGCCCGCTGCGGGTGCGGCGGCGTCGGATGCGGCGGCTTCGGATGTGTCGGCCGCCCTGGAGGTCCCGGGCGCCGGCGGCGCCGTCGCGGGGGCGGAGGCCGCCGCCTCCCTGCGCGCGTCCGCCGGGGAGTAGGAGCGGGGAATAGAACCCGTTCCCGGGTGCTTGGTACGGAGGCATCCGGCGATTATGAAACGGTGCCGTTGCGTATCGGAACCGCCTAGCGCTACGCTGGCGTTGCGAAACTCAAGCGTATCGAAATCAAGCGTGCCGCAATCATGGGGGATTCCTTGGAAGCGCATACCGGTCATCCACGCCGCTGGCAGATCCTCGGCGTGATGGTGTTCAGCCTGCTGGCCGTCGTCCTCGACAACACCATTCTCAACGTGGCGATCAAGACGATCGCCGATCCCGTCCACGGGCTGGGCGCGACCCAGAGCGAGCTCGAATGGGCGATGAACTCCTACACCCTGGTGTTCGCCGGCCTGCTGTTCACCTTCGGGGTGCTGGGCGACCGCTACGGGCGCAAGCGCATGCTCCTCGTCGGCATGGTCCTGTTCGGCCTGGCCTCCCTGGCCAGCGCGTACGCCCAGGACCCGATGCAGCTCATCGCGGCGAGGGCGCTGATGGGCCTCGGGGGCGCGGCCATCATGCCGGCCACGCTGGCGGTCATCTCGAACGTCTTCCCGATCCACGAGCGGGGCAAGGCGATCGGGATCTGGGCGGGCGGCGTCGGCATCGCCGTCGCGATCGGCCCGATCACCGGGGGCGTGCTGCTCGAGCACTTCTGGTGGGGCTCGGTCTTCCTCGTCAACGTGCCGATCGTCATCATCGGCCTCGTGCTGATCGCCGCGCTCGTCCCCGACTCCAGGGACCCGAGCAAGAACAGCCTCGACCCGGTCGGCGTGCTGCTGTCCATCGCCGGTCTGATCAGCCTCGTCTACGGCATCGTCCGGATCAGCGACCTCGGCACCGTCGCGGACGTCTCGGTCATCGCGCCGTCGCTGCTGGGGCTCGCGATCCTCGCCGCGTTCGTGTGGTACGAGAGCCGCATCGAGCACCCGGCGTTCGACGTGCGCAACTTCCGCAACGCGGGCTTCTCCACCGCGATCGCCAGCGTCGGCCTGGTGTTCTTCGCGGCCATGGGCGTCATGTTCTTCCTGGCCTTCTACTGGCAGATCGTGCGCGGATACTCGCCGCTGCAGTCGGGCGCGCTCGTGCTCCCGTTCGCCGCGGCCCAGCTGATCTTCGCGCCGCAGAGCGCGCGCATGGTCCAGAAGTACGGCGCGCGGGCCGTCGGCACGGTCGCGATGCTCGTCATCACGCTGGCCCTCGCCTCCTACGCCTTCGTGCAGGTGGACACCCCGATCTGGCTGCTGCTGGCCCTCACCTTCGTCCAGGGTGCGGCGATGGCCAACATCATGCCCCCGGCGACCACGGCCATCATGAACGCGCTGCCGAGGGAGAAGGCCGGGGTGGGCTCCTCGATGAGCAACGTCGTCCGGCAGGTCGGCGGCACGCTCGGCATCGCCATCCTGGGCGCGGTCCTGTCCGCGAGCTACCGCAACGACATGGAGGGCAAGGTCACCGCCCTGCCGGAGGAGCTCCGCCATGTCGTCACCGAGTCCATCTCGGGCGCGGCGGGGGTCGCCGGACACCTGGGCGCGCGGGGCGTGAGCCTGCTCGACACGGCCAACGCCGCGTTCGTCACCGGCATCCACTGGGCGGCTCTCGGCTCGGCCCTCGTCGCCCTCCTCGGCACCCTCGTGGTGGCCCGATGGATGCCGGGCAAGGCTCCGGCCGAGGTCGCGGCCGACAAGGCCGGGACCGAAAAGGAAGCGGCGGTAGTCTGAGCACGCCATGAATACGCAGCAGACGGCTGAAGGGGCGGCCCGTCCGGCGGGCCGCCCGCGCAGCGAGAAGGCGGAGCGGTCGATCATCGAGGCCACCCTCGACCTGCTCGGCGAGGGCATCGGCGTGTCGGAGCTGTCCATCGAGTCGATCGCCAGCCGCGCCGGTGTCGGCAAGACCACGATCTACCGCAGGTGGTCCAACAAGGAAGACCTCGTGGTGGACGCCCTGGCGACCCTCAAGCCGCCGATCCCGCTGCCCCAGGGCGGGACCGTCCGGGACGACCTGGTGACCTACCTCCGGGTGATCCAGGAGGAGACCCGTCACGCCCGCACCCGCTGCATCATGAACATCGCCATGAGCGACTCCGAGCGGCATCCCCGGCTGGCGGAGCGGTTCCGCGAGCTGGCCGTGGAGCCGCGCAGAGCGGTGGTGGCGGCCGTCCTGCGCCATGGCATGGACACCGGTGAGCTGCGGGCGGACCTCGACGTCGACATGGCGCTGGCGCTGCTCAGCGGCGCGATGGTGTGGCTCACGAAGTGGTCCGACGGGCACTCCCCGGCCGACCTGCCCGAGCGGATCGTCGACGAGGCGCTGAAGGGCTTCCGCCCCCGCCCCGCCGAGTAACCCGCCGATCCAGCCCCTCGCGCGGCCGGCCACGCCCGGCCGCGCGGCCGCATGGCCGGCCGTGCCGCCCCGACGGGTGAGCGCGCTTCGCCGGACCGTGCATCCGCGTCAGCGGGATGTCAGAGACCGCTCCGCGTACGTCCAGAGACGGTCGGCCGCGGCCTGGTCCATCGCGTGCGCCGCAACCCCACCCGTGGCCTCGCGGCCGCCGGCCACCACCTCGGCCTCCTGGTTGTCCTCGAAGTAACGGCCGGTGACCCCCGCGAGCAGAGGCGACGCCGCCAGCAGCACCGAGGTGGCCGCGCCCTGGGCGGGCGTCTTGTAGTACGGCAGGTCGATCCGGTTGCCCGCTTCGTCCAGCACCCCGTACGCCCGCAGCGTCTCGTCGTCCAGGTGGCGCTGCAGGTTGGTGTTGACGTAGCCGGGGTTGAGCGCGGTGGCGGCGATGCCGTCAGCGGCCCAGCGCCGGGCGGCACCGACGGCGAGCAGGACGTCCGCGGTCTTCGATCGGCCGTACGCCGCCCACGGTTCGTACGGCTGCCGCTCGAACTGGGGGTCGTCGAAGTCGAACGCCTCCCGCAGGTGCGCTCCGGAGCTGACGACCACCACCCGCGCGGCGCCGGCGGCGCGCAGGTCGTCGTGCAGGCCGCGGAGGAGCGCGAAGTGGCCGAGATAGTTGGTTCCGAGCTGGAGTTCCCAGCCCTGCGGGGTGAGCTGCCGGCTGGGCACCGCCATGATCCCGGCGTTGGCGACGATCGCGTGCAGCGGACCCTCCCAGGCCGCGACGAAGGCGTCGACCGAGGCCAGGTCGGCCAGATCGAGGCCGGCCGCCCGCACCACGCCGGGGCCGGCTCCGGCGAACTCGGCCAACAGCCCGGCGGCGTTCGACGGGTCGCGGGTGGCGACGGTGATCTCCGCCCCGGCCCCGGCCAGGGCGCGGACGGTCTCGGCGCCGATGCCCGAGGCGCCGCCGGTGACGATCATCCGGCGGCCGGTGAGGTCGACGCCGTCGAGGATCTCGGCTGCCGTGGCGCGGGCGGTGAACGGGGTCGTGAGTCGTGTCTCAGTGGTCATGGCCTCCACGCTACGAACATGTTCCCTGGACTGTCTGTATCCTGGAGTCCGCCATCCTTTAGCAAGCGTCCAGGAGGGCGGAACGTGGATCCGTTGGAGGACGTCCTCGCGCTCGTCGGTGCGACCAGCCACATGTCCGCCGCGTTCGCGGCAGGAGGGCGCTGGGCGGTCCGCTTCGACCCTCCGGCCGGTGCCAAGTTCAACTCCGTCCGGCGCGGCGGTTGCCTCCTGTGGGTCGACGGCATGCCGGACCCGGTGAATCTGGTCGAGGGCGACTGTTTCCTCCTGACCAGTCCCCTGGCGTTCACGCTGGCGAGCGACCCCGGCATCCCGCCTGAACCGGCCGGGCCGCTCTTCGCCGAGGCCGCCGGCGGCGTGGCCCGTGCCGGCGTCGGCGACGACGTGTTCCTCATCGGCGGCGCGTTCTCCTTCACCGAGCGCGGCCGCGCCCTGCTCCTCGACGCCCTGCCACCGGTCATCCACGTGCCCGCCGCGACGCCGGAGGCCGCGACCGTGCGCTGGGCGATGGGGGAGATCGACGACGAACTGCGGGCGGCGCCGCCGGGCGGCACGCTGGTCGCCGAGCACCTCGCCCTGGTCATGCTGGTCCGGATCCTGCGCCTGCACCTCGCCCGGGCCGCCGGCGCCGGCTGGCCGGCCGCCCTGGCCGACCCGGTGCTCGCCCCCGCGCTGCGGGCGATGCACGCCCGGCCCGCCCACCCCTGGACCGTGGCCGAGCTGGCCCGGGTCGCCGCGGTCTCCCGGTCCACGCTGGCCGCCCGGTTCAAGGAGGTCGTGGGCCGGGGCCCGCTGGAGTACCTCACCGGCTGGCGGATCGAGCTCGCCGCCGACCGCATCCGCCGCGGCGACGACACCCTGTCCGGCATCGCCCGGGCCGTCGGGTACGGCTCCGACAGCGCACTCAGCGTGGCATTCAAGCGCACCACCGGCCTGTCGCCGAGCGCCTACCAGCGGGCGGCTAGAGACGCTCGCGCCCGCCAATGGTCGGAAAGTACATAGGTGCTCTTAGGGGAGAAGAGGGCTGACCTGCGCGGACGTGACCGGCTGGTGCCTGGCCCGCCGGGCAGGTCAGCGGCGACGGCGCTTGCCCCGCAGGTCCGGCCGGATCTTGCCACAGTCGCAGCAGGCGTCGGCGTCGGGCGTGTACCAGTGCCCGAACATCGCCCAGCACCAGATCCGCCGCCACGGCCGCCACGGCGGCGAGTACATGTCCGCCCCGGCCTGGTCGAGCATCCACCCCACCGAGCCGAGCCCGTCCACCCGGACCTGCCGTTTGGGCGCCACCCGGCGCGAGGTGGCCGCGGGCATGCCGCCGGGCACCAGCGTGCCGGCGACGATCACGGGGATGACGTCCGTCGGGGCGTCCTCTGGGCGGGGGCTCACCCCTCGAACGTAGTCGCACACCGGCAGTGGCAGCGTCGGCCACTCGCCGGGCGTGGAACGCTCCACCCGGCTCACCTGCGCCTGCGCCGCAGCGGCGCGACGGCGGCGCCGCCATCGGGCCGGGGCCGGGCCGCGGCGGGGGAGGGGGCCTCGAACCCGGGCAGTGCCTCCTGCGTGCCGCGCGTGCGCTTGCGGCAGGTGGCGAAGTGCGGCATGAACCGGGTCTCCAGCGGGTGCAGCTCGTTGGGGTCGGTGACGCTCTGCACGGCGCGGGCCAGCCACCACCCGCCCGCGCCGCGCCGCGCCAGCACCGGGCCGGCCGGGTCCGGCTCGGCGTCCAGCGGCTGGCGGGCCCCGCTCTCCGTCACAGCGAAGAAGATCTCCGCGTGGCAGTCGCGGCAACGGGTGATCTCCAGCGTGTTGGGTCTCACGCGCCCTCCCCCAAGAGCAGGCCCCGGTGGCGGCCAGGGTCGAACGGCACCCACTCTGTCCCGGCCTCGGCGAGCCCGCCCGGCCAGTGCATGAGGCAGCGCTGGCCCAGCAGCCGCCCGGCCAGGTCCTCGTCCGCCAGGCGGATGCCCGCCACCCGCCCGCCGGGCACGCCGACCGGCTCCGGCGCGCCGGGAACACCACGGTAGATCGGTTCCCGGCAGCGGACGTCGCGCCGCCGGGTGTGCGGGTGCACCCGCACGACGCACACCGCCGGCCAGTCCTCGAACACGGCGACGACCCCGGCCGGGTCGACCAGCACCACCACCCGGCCGTTCACGACCCGACCGCCGTCAGCGACCAGTGGCAGCGGGGGCACTTGCCGAGCGGGTCCCGGGTGACGGGGTCCTCCACCGTGCGGGTGTCGCGGTGGCACTGGCCGCACCAGGGCCGGGACCCCGGCCTGGAGCCGTCGGCGGTCTGGTTCCACCACGGGCCGTCGGCGCGCAACCGGCCGGGGGCATGCGAGCCGGGGTCGCGGGCCACGGCCAGCGCCGCCGCCCGCACCACCGGCCACGGGCGTTCGTTGACCTCCGGGTCGCACAGGACGCGGCGGATGCTGTCGCGCCGCCACCCGGGCCGCAGCTTCTTGATGTCCTCCACGAGCGTCGTCACTTCCGGGTCGTCCGCCCCCTCCCCCCGGGGCGTGCCGGTGTCGCTCGCGGCGCGCGGGCGGCGCGTGGGGGCGGAGGGGGAGGTGGTTTCTCTTCGGGTGGTTTCTCTTTCAGGTGGTTCCCCCCGCATTTTTTGGGGGTCGCGACCCCGGATTTTTCCGGGGTCCGGACCCCCAAAATTTCCGGGGTCCGGACCCCCAAAATTTTGGGGGTCCGCTTGACCTGCGGTTTGCCCTGACATGGCCTGCAGCAGGCCGGGCATGTCGTCCAGACTGAACGGCGCTCGGTCGTTGCTGGGCGGGGTGTCGCCGTCCGCGCCGACGTGCTTGATCAGGGCGTACAGCTCGGCCAGCGACACCGCGCCCGCGTACCGCTCCGGCGGGGCCTCGTGGACCGTGTAGATGATCCGCTTCCGCATGCCCTTGTTGTAGCGGCGGTACTCGACGTCGACCGCGCCGATCTGCCGCAGCGCCTCGGTGTACGGCTTGACCTGGTCGCCCCGCTTCAAGTCCAGCAGCAGCGCCAGGACGACCTGCTTGGGCCAGACCCGGTTGCCGCCGCGCTCCCGGTTCACGTGCGCCCGCAGGATGAAGTACAGGGTTTTGGCGGCGTTGGGGATCGGCGCGAGCAGGATCCACTCCCCGCCGGTGACGTACGGGAACGACCGGCCGCCGCGCACCTCGACCTCGTCGAACGGGAAGTCGTCGGCAGCCGTCACCTGCTGCCCTCGCCTGCTGCTCGGCGCGGACGGGCCGCGCCACCGGCGGGAGGCGGGGCGGTGCGGTGGGCGTGCTCGGGCATATCGTGACCCCCCATGCGGGTGAAAGGGCGTGGCAGACCAGCCGCCGTCGGGCGGCGCGAGGCAGGAGCGGGCGGCCAGGACTCGGCGTGCAGGGCCGCGAGACCGGGGCAGTCGGGCGGTGGACCGCACGGCGGCGGCGGCAGTACCCGGGCCTCCGCCTCCAGGGCTTCCATCGGCCCGTACCGCTCCACATACAGCTGGAACACCAGCTGGGAATGACCCGTTTCGTTCACGCCGTTCCCCTGCTTCCGGGGGGCGTGCGCGGGTAAAATCCAACGCATACGCGCGACCTCCAGCTCAAAGGTCGTTGAGGAGCCCCGCCGGGATGTGGCGTCCCATTGGCGGGGCTTCTGCGTGTGTGGGGCTGGTACGCCGCCGACCGCGAGCAGCCGACACGAAGCAGACGACCACGCGACGTACCAGTGGGGGCAACCTACTACGGCACCTGTACATAGGTCGGCCAAACACGGCTGACCCCTCAACGGTGCCGCTCACACCTACGCGGGCACACCACCCGGCAGGTACCGCACCTTCTCCACCTCGTTCCGGTAAGCGAACGGCCGCACGTGGCGCTGCTTGTACGCCGCCCGGATCGCCCGCCGGTTCTCCAGCGGGATCACCCGCCAGTGCGGCTTGCAGAACAGCACCCACAGGGGCAGCCGCGCCGTGCAGCCCTTCATCGGGCAGCGGTGCATGCGGTGCGGACGCGCCCCCGTTCCGGGCCTCGAACCACCCTCGGACATGCCAAAACGCTCCTTTGAGCAGGGGGTCAGAACAGAAGGCCGTTCACGATGGGCAGCCCCAGCTCCATCTCCGACAAGGCCGGGAGCCACCCGTCGGCGCGGCGCTCATCCATCCACGCGTCGACGATCTGCCGGGTCTGCTCCACCGCGGTCTCGAAGCCGACGCCGTGGTTGGCACCGCCGCACACGCACTCACACCGCGCGGCGGCACCGTCGTAGCAGCCTGCGTCACACCGGCCGGCCACACCCCGGCCGGTCCGGTAGGTGAGCAGCGTGACCATAACCACTCAGTGTGTACCTGGGAACGCGCACGTGCAGGTGGTTCCCGCACGCCGCGCTCCCGGCCACACCTCGGGGGCAGGGTCAGGCCCGGGCGGGGCGGGGGCGCGGCCCCCGCCTGGCGGGCGGCACAGGGCGGGCAGGAGGCGCGGGCCTGGGCCGCACCGCCGCCTCCTTGCACGCCTCCACCGCCGCCTCGAACGCGTCCCAGTCCTGGTAGCGGCGCCGCTGCGCCGACCAGTACCGGTTGCGCACCTCGTTGGGGACCTTCCACCAGTCCGGCCCGCACATCAGCATGTGCAGCGGCACCTGCTCCGTGCACCCGTCGATCACGCACTCGTGCGTCCGCACCCGGCGGCCCGTCTCGTCGGCCGGCTGGCGGCCCTCGATGGCCGCCAGGATCCGCCGCGCCACCTCCGCCGCCGCCACCGGCACCGGGCACCGGCAGTTGCCGTGCCCCTGCCGGTGGGTGTGCGTCTCCGCGACCACCGCGGCGATCTCCGCCCTGGCGCGGGTCAGCGCCGCCACAGCGGGGCTGACCCGCGCCTGCTCACTCGTGCCCATCCTCGCCCTTCTCCTCCGGGCCGCCGCCCTGCGGCGGCTGGTCGGCACCGGCCGCCGGGGCGGCGACCGGCGGGTCCAGTGCGATGCGGCCGCGCAGCTCCCCGGCGCGCCAGGCGGCGACCAGCCGCTCCCGGCCGCCGGGCACGTCCCGCTTGGCGCGGGTCCAGCCGAAGCGGCCTTCGCCCGTCGCGTCGACCTTGTTGCGCTTGGCGACGGTGACGAGCTCCCCCGTCGTCGGGTCGGGCAGGCGGCCCTGCTCGTCGAGCTGTTCCTCCAGCAGCGTCAGGTAGGAGGGCCGCACCGCCTCCTGGACCAGCCCGGGGTGGGTGAGCTTGATGAACTCCACGATGTCCGGGTAGTTCAGCGCGGCCGGGTTCACCTCGTCGTACAGGTTGTGCGGGGCGGTGCGCCGCGTGTACTCCCGCACCGCCGCCGTGTCCCAAGCGATCAGCACCCCGGGCTGGTCGAGGTTGTAGGTGCCGATCTTCGTGCCGTCGGGCAGGGTCAGGTCGATCTGCTTTTCCCCGCCGAGGTTGGCGGCGGCGGCGAACAGCGGCGCGTGGTCCTTCTTCGCCTGCTTCAACTCGTCGCCGATGAACTTGTGCAGCGCGTCGAGCATCCCCAGGTGCTCCGCGGTCTGCTTGACGGTCTTCACGTCGGGGGCCTGCGGCTTGTCCTCCCCGTCCGGGGTGGCATCCTGCCCATCCGTGGCGGCGGCCTCCCCGTCGGCCGGGCCGGGCTCGGGCGCGCCGTCCGCCAGGTCCTGCGCCTGCGCGTCGGCGTCGCCGTCGGGGGAGTCGGGGGCGTCGCCGCCCAGCCCGCCCTCGCCCTCGCCGTCGTCGTCGGGCAGGTCGGCCAGCGTGGCGAACATCGCCGCGTCGTCCGGGTCGAGGTCGCCGAAGCTGTCGAACCCGCCGAAGCCGCCGAAGCCGGGTTCGGCGTCGTCGGGGGCGGCCCCCGCCTGCTCGGCGGGGGCCTCAGTCGTACGGTCGCTCACGGTCACGCCGCCGCCTTCCGGTTCTTCATCGCCTGCCCCATGAGGGCGGCGAGGGCCTTCTTCGGGTCCTTCTTCTGGGCGGCCGCCTCGGCGAGCTTGCCGACGCGGACCACCTCAGCCCGGGTCAGCTCCTCGAGCTGCCCGACCTTGTGGCCGGTGATGGCCTGCACGGCGGCCAGCTGCGCCGGACCGGAGGCGGTGCCGCACGCCTCCAGCACGTTGCGCAGCCGGTCGACCATTGCGGGCGGGGCGACGTCGTCCGGCGACGACCCGGCGCCGTCCGGGGCGGGGGGCACTGCCTGCGCCTGCGCGGCGCGGGACTCCTTCTCCCGGTAGAACCGGTTGTCGGGGCGGGCGGGGGCCTGCTGGCCGGGCTGCCGCTGCTGGGGCTGGGGCCTGCCCCCGGTCAGCGCGTGGCCGCGCCGGACGATCAGGTCGGACAGCAGTTCGATGTGCCCCTGCTCGTTCTCCACGGTCATCGCCTGGAACGCCGGGTGCGCGGCCTCGGCGAGGAGTTCCAGCAGCCGCTCCCGGTCGGTCGCGGCCAGCGCGTCGTCGCGGACCTGCTCCGGTGTCCGCTCGCGGCCCAGCTCCACCAGGTCACGCGGCTGGGAGTCGACCGAACAGCGCAACTCCTCGAAGATCAGTTGCTCCAGGGTGAGGTTCGGCACGATCCGCGCCTGGTCCTCTTTGCCGTGCCGGATCTTCAGGTACTTCGACCGCACCCCGACGATCATGGGGTGGGCGTCGCGGGACAGCCTGATCCACGCGGTGGCCTGGAACGGCAGGTCCTTGTGCGTCTCGACCTTGTACGTGGTGACGCCGCTGACGACGTTGCCGTTGTCGTCGACGACGATGGATTCCTTGCCCCTGGCCGTGACCACGCAGATGCCGGGGAACGTCATGAGCAGCTGCATCAGCCGCTTGCGGCGGGCGTGGATGTCGTCCCACACGTTCGGCGGGATCTTCACCTCCGCGTTGGGGTCCATCGCCAGGCGGCGCTTGTTCGCGTTGGAGCCCTTCGCCCGCTCCGAGCCCCAGTCCTTGAGCATTTCCCAGATGAGGGTGCCGGAGTCGATGCCGAGGCAGACCGGCTTCTCGCCCGCCTCCCGGGCGCGGGCCGCCTCGGCGTAGACCTCTTTGACCTGGTCCAGGATGCTGGCCCACGACCCGTCGTGGATGATCACCTCGTAGGTGATGCGGCCTGAGATGTCGCCGTACTCGTCGGCCGCGCCTTCGCCCAGGTCCAGCCAGAAGCTGCGGCCCACGAGCGGGCTGGCCGTCAGCTCCGCGAACATCCAGGACTTGCCGCTCTTCTCGCCGCCCTCCACGAGGATGAGCGGCCAGGGCACCACACATGTCGGGGGCCGGGTGTTCAGTGTCATTCGTTCCTCCACTGGCCGTGGTGTGTCTGATGCACATGCTGTGCGCCCGCATAGGTCACGGGCAGACGTCCGCCCAGACCTTTGGGCGGACGATGGTGTTACTTGGTGCCGCCCCCCTGTTCAGGCGGCGGGTCGTACGGGCGGTGCGTGGCCTCCGCGAACGGCCGCCAGTCCTCAGGCAGCCAGATCGGCGTGTAGGAGATCACCCACCGTGGTTCCGGCGGCCGGGGAGTGGTGTCGCCCGAGTCCCGAGTTCGGAGACTCCACTTCTCGACCGCGCCGACCTTGACGGCGAACGCCTTCGCCACGTCGGCGATGCCCATCAGCCGGGGCAGCGGCGGCCTCTCGCCAAGGTCGATATTCCTGTCGTCGCCGGGGTCGCGGAACCGGTCGCGGTACCAGATCGCCTTTCCGGCGACCTCCGCGTCCGGCGGGCCGAACTTCCCTCGTCGTTTCCACGAGTAGATAGTGTTCGGCGGTTTGCGGTAGAACTCCGCGATCCCGTCGAGACCTATCAGCGCAGGTTGCTGCGTATCTTCATCCATGATCACCCCCCCTCGCATGATGCAAGACACACCGTACAGGTGTACGTGCGCAATGTGCAAGGCGGACCGGACAACGGTGGTCGGGTAGGCGAACCGGGCCGCGCCGCGTACACTCCGAAACGCACGCTGCAGCCCGGGTTTCGGCCCGGGCTCGCGATCTTCCACTGGCCGTGGACGTGCACAACGGCGCCCTTGCTGTCCCGAGCGGGGGCGCCGTCGCAGGTCACGCGGGTCAGTCGACCACGTACTCCACCCACCAGTTGCCGTCGTCCTCCCGCAGGATCAGCTCCAGCGCGGGCCCGTCCGCGCGCCCCTCCGCGACCTGCTGCTCGGTGACGCCGGAGACGGCCACCACCCGCCAGAACCACACGTGCAGCCGGGCCGTGGCGGGCTGGCCGAGCTGCTTCCACCATTCGCGGGCCTCGCACCACGGGGCCTCTACCACCTGGGCGACGACCGCCGCCCGGTCCCGCCACACCACCCGCATCGGCCGCAGGCCGTCGTCGACCTGCGGCACCGCCTCCACCCGGCAGGGCTCCCCGTACCACCGCACCGCACCAGCCTGCCTTACACCCGCACCCGTCCGGTCACGTGGGCGGGTCGGGCCGGCCCAGGAACGCCGCCGACGTCTTGTCGCCGGTGCCCCCGGCGGCGATCGACACCAGCAGCGACCCCACCCCGAACGCCAGCCCGGCCTGCGCGGCGAGCCGCCAGTCCGCGGCGGGCAGCACCTGCGTCTGCTTCCCGGCGAGCACCCCCAGCGCCCCGCCGGCTGCGGCGCGCACCGCCCGCTCCGCGGCGTCCGCCCACCACGCCCGCGACAGCAACCACCCGCCCCGGGCGGGCGCGGCGGGCGCGGCGGGTGGGCGGCGGTGGCGGCCTACGTGATCGGGCTGGTCCACGCCGCCTCCCACGTCGGCCGGTCCACCCGCCCCACCATCGACGGGTTGACGTGCAGGTCACGCTTCTCAATCTGGAACTGGCGGCAGATCTCCCGCGACTGCGGCCCGAACACGCCGTCGACGGTGATGCGCCACCCCCGCGCCCGCATGCGCGCCTGCCAGGTGCGGACGTCGTCGCCCTCCATCAGCGGCGGGTACGACAGCACCCGATGCCACGGCGGCACCGCCACCGCGCCGCCGCCGTCGTCGGGCCGCCGCGCACCCTGCCGGACCCACGCGTACAGCTGGTCGCCGGGGCAGTCGGTGGCGTAGCCGTCGCGGTGGCCCTTCACCTCCCGGCCGGCGCCCTCCCCGCGCAGCCACTCGATCGCGTCGACCAGGCCGTGCAGCAGCCCCGGCGGCGGAACCACCAGCCCCTCATCGCCCAACAGGGCCAAGATCGCGTAGTGCTTGGCGTTTAGTCCGGCGCCGTTCGCGGCGGGCAGGTGACCGGGGCCGCGCCCCACGAACACCTTGCGGTGCGGGCACGCGCAGCCCGTGTACCCGATGTCGCCCCACAGGTTGACGTCCATGTGCTGCCTCTGCACGGACTTGACCACCTCGACGCACCGGTTGTGGTCGTCGACGATGCCCGGGTCGACCCGCGCCCCCATGTAATGGATCTTCACGCCGCGCGGCGGGGCCTGCAGGTAGACCACGCCCTTCGGGTCCCGAGCCCGCCACTGGTGCCGTTCGATCAGGTCCACGCCGCCCCCTCGCGGTGGTCACCTGCGCCCGGCCCACAACCAGCGGCGGCTACGGCTGGAGTGTAGCCCGCACCCCCGACCACTCCTCGGGGTTCAGCCGCCCGCCGGGGCGGCAGGCTCCCCGCCGGGCGGGCCGCCCTGCTCGGCGCGGGGCCGCAGGTAGCCCAGCCGTATCGCCGTCGCCGCGTCATCGGCGATCAGCCGGGTCCGCAGATCCGCGATGGTCTGCGCCATCTCCTCCACCTGCTCCTCAAGGGCGCGGACCCGGTGCCGCAGCTTGTCGCTGATCGACTGCTCTTCGTTGACCTGCTCCCGCAAGCGTTGCGCGACCGTGCGGGTGTACTCGATCTCTTCGGTGAGGCGGGCGATGATCCCCTCAAGGTGTTCGCGCAGGTGCCGCACCGTCTCATCCAGCAGCTCCTGGCGGCGGGCGGTGGCCTCGCGCTCCTCTTTCTCCTCCTCCCGCTCGGCGGCCCGCGCCGCGGCGTCGATCGTCGCCTGGTTGGACTTCACGCTGGCTCGGTACGTCAGGACCCCGGTGATGCACACCCCCGCCAGGGTGATCAGCGATCCCAGCACCGACACCCACGACGCGGCGTTCCACCCCGACTCCTGCGCCGCCTCCAACGCCAGCACGGCCGCGTTCACCCCGT
The DNA here is from genome assembly GCF_008728085.1 of Microbispora cellulosiformans. Lineage (NCBI taxonomy): Bacteria > Bacillati > Actinomycetota > Actinomycetes > Streptosporangiales > Streptosporangiaceae > Microbispora > Microbispora cellulosiformans. The sequence continues at coordinate 31,649 of NZ_VYTZ01000003.1, forward strand.
GCCGCCCGGCTCGCGGGCGGGCTCCGGCCAGTTCGCCACGTCGTACACGACCAGCGCGGCGAACACCCACAACGCGGTGGCCCAGTCACCCTGCGGCAGGCTGGCGAACAACCAGCCCAGCAGGTTCACCGCCGCCCACACGAATTTCAGGGCCATCGCCGCGGTGAACGCGATGGCGTCGCGGACGCGGAACGCCCCCCACCCGCACAGGACGCCGACCCCGCCCCACAGCACCGCCCACACCTGGCCCGGCGCGATACCCGTCAGGTAGGCGTACAGGGGGCTGGCGTCCAGGTGCGGGTCAGGCCACGCCAGGCGCCGCGCGTACGCCACGTCCAACGCCGCCAGGAACAGCAAAAACGCACCGCGATGCCCAATCCTGTGGCGCAGTGCGGGCAGCCAGTCGCGGATCAACAGGGCCTCCCTGGGTGTCGACCGGGGGGCCCGGCCCACAACCAGCGGCGCTCACGGCGAGTGTAGTGACCGCCCCCGCAACGGCAGGGCGGCCGGCCCCGGGCGCGCACCCCCGGACCGGCCGCCCCGCACGCCCGCGGGGCCGCACATCACGCGGGCTGGTCGCTGCCCTCGTCGTCGGGCGGGGTGTACCCCGACAGGCGGCGCGCCGTCTCCTCCGGCAGGCCCGCCGCCTTCAACGCCAGGTAGTCCTCCCGGGCCTTCGCGGTCGCCTCCGCCTCCTGCTGCTCCTGGTACGCCTGGCGGGCAGCCTCGATCGCGGCCAACTCCTGCCGGTACTCCTCCTCGGTGAGCTCCACCGCGCCGTCCGGCGGGACGTACGGCGCGCCGCCCTCCTGGTCGACCAGCTCCACCCCGCCGCCGGGCAGCCGAAAATACCTGATCATGTCGCCTCTCAGAGAATGAAGATGAACGCCCGCAGAAAGGTCTGGATCCTGTCGTAGGTGGCGCCGTTCGTGCCGCGGCCCATCGTGACGTCCATCGTGATCGTCGCCGAGCCGCCCGGCGGCAGCGGCGTGCCCATGTTGTAGACCTTCGTCGACTGCTGGTGAATGTTGTTCGTCGTGCTCGCCGACCGGTTGTAGAAGAACTGCATCTCGTCGGTGCCGATGCCCCCGGCCGCCGACGCCCCCGCGGGCAGGAAGAAGTCGATGTCGACCTCCTGCTCCACCATCACGCGCGCCGGGCGGCACGGGTCCGGGTTGGTGATCGTGAAGTTGCGGGTCAGCACCACCACGTCGATCCCCGACGGCACCGTCGGGTTCGTGAAGTCCGACGGGATGTGCTGCTGCTGGAAGTCGTACCTCGCTCTCGGCTCGCCCCGCAGCACACCCGAGTCGTCGCAGTAGACCAGCCCGGCCTCGGCGTTCACGTCGCACGGGTACGGCCACGCCGACACCGCCGCCGCCAGCGGCGCACCCGCCGACCCGTCACCCGTCAGGCCGCAGCCCGTCGCGGGCGCCGCGCCCCCGCCCGGCGGGACCAGCAGGCCCCCGTCCGACCCGATCGTGACCGTGTTCCCCGCGTCGGTGCTGGGCCTCGCGGAGATGGTGCCGGTGGCGGGGTCGTAGTCGATGCCGTCGCCCTCCGACAGGCAGCCGCGCACGTCGGCGCACTCGACGTACAGCCCATCGGCGTTCGAGTGCAGCAGGTTGGTGCCGCCGCCGGGCGGGGTGGCGTCCAGCCGTACCGCCGCGCTCACCTGGTACGGCGCACCGGCCGACCCGTCCCCGGCCAGGGACAGGTCCACGCTCGGGGTGTCGTTGACCTGCAAGGCGGTCGCCGCGCCGGGCGGGACCAGCAGCCCGCCGTCGGAGCCAATCGTCAGGGTGTTCCCGGCGGCCGTGCTCGGCTTGGCCGCAATGGTGCCGGTGGCGGGGTCGTAGTCGATGCCGGGGCCCTCGCTGAGGCACGGGCGGACGTCGTCACAGCTGACCGCGCCCGGCGTGACCATGAGCCCGCCGTCGCTGCCGAAGCTGACCGCGTTCCCCGCGTCGGTGCTGAACCTGGCGGAGATCACGCCCGTCGCCGGGTCGTAGTCGATGCCGTCGCCCTCCGACAGGCAGCCGCGCACGTCGGCGCACTCGACGTACAGCCCATCGGCGTTCGAGTGCAGCAGGTTGGTGCCGCCGCCGGGCGGGGTGGCGTCCAGCCGTACCGCCGCGCTCACCTGGTACGGCGCACCGGCCGACCCGTCCCCGGCCAGGGACAGGTCCACGCTCGGGGTGTCGTTGACCTGCAAGGCGGTCGCCGCGCCGGGCGGGACCAGCAGCCCGCCGTCGGAGCCGATCGCCAAGGTGTTGCCGGCGTCCGTGCTCGGGCGGGCCCCCATCACCCCCGTGGCGGGGTCGTAGTCCAGCCCGGGGCCGGAGGAGATGCAGGGGCGCACCTCGTCGCAGGACACCGTCCCGTCGCCGCTGGTGCTGATGACGTAGGGGGCGGACGTGCTTCCGTTGCCGTCGACGGCGATGCCGTCGCCCGCGGTGATGACGCACGTGCACCGGGTGCCGCAGTCGCATCTGGACAAGGCCGTATCTCCTGGTTGGAGTGCTGCCCGGCCCAAAACCAGCAGCGCGCCCGGCCCATAACCAGCAGCTACGGCGAGTCTAGAGCCGCGCCCCGGCAGGACGCCCAGGTCGCGCGGCGGTCACCCGTACAGCTCAACGATCACGACCCCGTTGCCGCCCGCTTCGCCGTTCATTGCGCCGCCGGTGGACAGGGGACCGCCGGCGCCGCCGCCGTACCCGCGCGGGTTGGTGCCCGCACCTGCGCCGCCTCGGGCGAAACCACCGTGGCCCAGCATGCTCTCGCCGCCCTGGCCGCTCATGCCTTCGGTGGCGTTCAGCCTGATCGCGCCGCCGCCGGCGCCGCCGCCTTCCCGGATCTGCCCGCTTCCTGCGGATGGCCCGGGCACCCCCGTCGCGGTGCCCAGTGTGGTGCCGGAGATCATGTTGGCGGTGCCTCCGTCCCCTCCGGGGGCGATGACCAGGCCGCCGAACGAGCTGGAACCACCGGCGCCTCCGGCGTTGTTGCCGGTCCCGGCCGCGCCTCCGGCGCCGACGGTGACCGCTTCGGACGCGCCGAGCGTGCCCACGTTGATCAGCGACTCGCCGTAGCTGCCGCCCGCGCCGCCGGGGCGGGCGATCAGCTGGTTGGAGGCGGCGTTGGCCCCGCCGGAGCCGCCGCCCGCGCCCTGCACCCGCACGCGCACCCGCGCCAGCCAGGGGTAGGACGCCTTTTGGAACTGGTAGACGCCCGGGTCGTCGTAGACGATGATCTGCCGCAGGCCGAGGCTGCCGGGGATGACGCACAGTTCGCCGCTGGCGTTGACGGTCAACCTGTCGGAGCACACGCAGGCGCGTGCCATGGCACACCACCCCTCATGGTGGATTGCTGGTGCGCCCGGCCCATAACCAGCGGCTACGGCACGGATTCTATGGGCGGGGTGTGGCGGTCATATGGACCTCGACGCCTGCCCCGGCGGGCACGGAGGGCAGCAGGCCCAGCCCGAGCAGGGCGCGGGTCCGCCACACCCGCACCACGGCCTGGGTGGTGGTGACCTGTTCCAGTGCGGCGGTGACGGTGGTGTCGTCGCCGGGCTGGCCGTCGACGGGCAGGGCGCCGACGACGGGCGGCGCCGCGAACGGGGTGGGGAACGCCCAGGTTGCCCGGCCGTCGGGGGTGGTGAGCAGGACGGCGGAGGCGGGGGAGGGGCCTGCCAGTCCCTGCGGCCCGGGCTGCCCCGGCTCGCCCTGCGGGCCCTGCTGCCCCGGCTCGCCCTGCGGCCCGGGCGGGCCGGGCTCGCCGGGCGGGCCCTGACGGGAGGTGCGGTCGTTCTCCACCGCCCGGGTGCGCTGCGTCAGGTCGCCGACGATGCCCGCCATCGCCCCGTACGGCGACCTGCGGGAGGCGCTTCCCCTGGCCGCCATGTCACGCCCCCGCCGGGGCCAGCTGCACCGACACGGTCTCCCCGCTGCCGTTCTCCATCACCCTCACCGTCATGATCTTCAAGGATTGTGTGATCACCCTGCAGGTGCGGGTCGACGTCACATCCACGCACCAGCCCGGCACCAGGCTCGGGACGTCGACCGCCGCGTCAGGTGACAGGGTGGCCTGCTGGGACGCGATCCACACCGGAGCCGGGAGGGACGACCGCAGCCGCGACCTGGCGGCCGCCGCGGCGGAGGAGTTCTTCCGGATCGACGACTCGTCAGCGACCCGCTCCAGCAGCCCGTAGTACGGGTGGATGCCGCCTGCCTCGCCGACGACCTTGTCATTGCCGTGCACCACCCACCGGGTGGCCAGGCCGACGCCGTCCTCCGACACCGTCAACCCGTCGGGGAAGTCCGCGTCCGACAGCGACCCGACGCGGGTGGTGTGGTCCTCCGGCAGGATCAGGATGCGCGACCCCACCGCGGTGAAGTCGATGCCGGTGTCGGCCAGGTCCCGCAGGTGGTCGCCGGTCTGCCCGACGTCCTTGCTGTAGGCGCGGCCGCCGGTGATCCCGGCCAGGCCGATGGTCTGCACGCTGTGGCCGGGGTCGTCGGGGGCGAACCCGTCCTCGATCAGCCACTCGGCGATGTCGGCCAGGTCCGTCTCGTCGAACTCGATGTCCTGGTGCGGCACCCTGCGGTCCAGCCACGACAGGACGTCGCCGGCCTGCACCTCGAACCCCCCGTACTTCCAGTCGGCGTCCAGGATCGGCCCCTCCCACACCAGGCGGCCATCCCGGTAGATCACCAGCTTGTGCCGCCATGAACGCACGTTGTCGACGGCCTGGCAGCAGTCGCCGGACGGGTAGATCGTGGCCTTCGCGGTCGAGATGGCGTTGAGGACCCGCGTCCACTCCACCTCGATCAGCGTGTCGGCCGGGGTGATCATCGCCCCGTCGCGGTCATGAATGGCGGCGGTGTGGACGCCGCAGCCGACGGCCATCAGTACCCCCTGCCGGACAGTGAGATGGACACCGTGGCGTCGGCGGCCGGGGTGAACAGCGGGTCGGAGCTGATGCACACGCAGAACGCGGTGCATTCCAGCAGCCGCCACGACGGCGGCGCGCCGTCCCTGCCGAACACGTCCGGGCTGGTTTCGGTGACGCCCCGGCAGGTGACGGTGGCCCGGCCCACCTGCCCGTCCAGGGTGAGCGTCCCGCCGGCCGGGACGTACGCCGCGTGATACACGCTGTGCGGGGCGCACCGAGCCGCGTCGGCGATCTGCGCGCACGTCATGCCCGCGTTCGCCGCTGTCCGCTCGTAGAACGTCACGGTGAGGCGGCGCAGGTCGCTGCCGCCCGCGTCGACCGTGATCACGGGGGCGTCGGGGAACCACCGCGCGCGGGCCGACCGGTCCAGTCCGAAGCACTGCACGTCCGGGGCCAGAGCCTGGCAGAAGCACGTGTCGGGTGGCGGCGGGCTCGGCGGCGTCGGGGTGCGGCACGTCGGGTCCGAGCACAGCACCGGCGGCTGCGGGCACTCGGCCAGCTGGCACGTGCCGGGGCAGTTCGCCGACGGGTGGACACACCACTGGATGCAGTTGTTGGTGGAGTCCCTGGGGATCGCCGCGTCCAGGACCGGCACCGGGTCCGCCCACAGCCACGGCGTGGCCGCCGTCAGGGTGAACTCGACCGTCAGCACGTCCGCACCCGCGCTGCAGCCGTCGCCGGTGCTGCAGCCGTCACCCTCGCGGGCCAGCACCGTGGGGCCGTCGACCAGGGCGACGCGGCGCAGCGTGCGGCGGTGGCGGGCGGTGAACTCCTCCACCCCCAGCGCCTCGGACGGGCAGCAGTTGTAGACGGTGAGGTCGGTGCCGCCGCACGCCGCGCTGGGGCAGTCGCCGCACTTTGGGGTGCCGCACCCTTCCAGGGCGCGGGCCAGCCAGTTCAGCCCGTAGTCCACGCCGCAGCACGTCGACCCGAGCACGAGCGCCTTGACGACGATCGTCCGCGGCTGCACCCGAGGTGGGCCCAGCGCCGCGCCGCCCGCCACCGCCGTCGTCACCGTCCGCTTCACGGGGTGGTCGTCGAGGCCGTCGACGTCCAGCACCATCAGCCCGGCGAACTCGGCGGACGCGGGGACGTTCGGGTCCCACCACGGCGCCGCGTCGCCCTGGGGCGTCGTGTACGGCCGGTCGCCGACCAGCTGCGCCGTGAACGTCGGGCAGTGGCACGCCTGCTTGCTGGTCAGGGGCGACCCCACCGACTGCAGGTAGGCGTCCAACCGGGCGTGGTTGGCGATCTCCGTGTCGCCGAGGAGCAGGTAGGTGTCGAGCACGGGTCACAGTCCTCCGCCGGCCAGGGCGAGCCGGTTCACGACGCGCTGCGCCGTGGCCTCCGCGTCGCCCACCTCGTACAGGTTCCAGGTGTGGTGGTGGGTGTCCCCGCCGCCCGCCGCAGCGGCCGGGGCGGCGGGGGTGCCGAGGATGCGGGTCAGCCCGGACTCGGCGGCGAGCTGCCTGGCCCGCTCCGGCTTCGTCAACGGGATCACGACCTCGCGGCGGTTGCGCTCTCCGAGCAGCGCCACCGTGGGGGAGTCGACGATGCCGCCGTGGTCGTAGGCGGGCAGGCCCCGCAGGTTGACGTTGGCGACGATGCCGATGGTGACGCTGCGCTGCACGTCGGCGATCACGTTGTTGAGGTTGCGGATGCGCCGCTCGGCGGCGTCCGCCCCGACGACCTCGACGTTGGCCCGGTAGTTGCCCTGGTAGTCCTCGGCGGCCCGGCGGGTGTCGTTCAACGCCCGCTCGACGTCGCGGATCTGCCCCTTGGTCAAGCCGGCGGCGCTCAGCACCGCCCGCATGTCCGGGGTGAGCTTCCCAGTGAAGGTGTCGCCCAGCCCGGCGGCGGCGTTCTGCAGGTCCAGGCTGGCGCGGGCCAGGTCCAGCGACGCCAGCTGCGCCTCCCGGGACTTGGCCCCCGACTCGGCGACGGCGTCCTTGTACGCCTTCTGCTTGTCGGCCACCCCCTGCAGCGCCTGCTGGAACGCGAACGCCGGGTCGACCTGCGCGCGCAGCAGATCCGCCTGCTCCTTCATCGCCTGCGTGGTCAGCTGCACCGCCGTGGCCGTGGACTGCTCGGCCTGCTGCAGACTCCTCGACGCCTCGATCTTCAGCAGGGCTTCGCTGCTGGCGCTGCGGTACGCCGCCGACAGCTCCCCGACGGATTGGCGCAGGGTGTCGCTGTTCAGCAGCTCCGCCTGCAGCTGGCTGGTCATCTCGATGCCCGACCGGGACTGCGCCGCCGCCACGTTGGCGTTCAGCGCGTCGTTCAGCTGGGTGACCGCGCCCGCCTCCCCGAGCACCGCGGACGTGACGAGCGCGGTGTCGATGCCCATCCGCTTCGCCAGGTCGAGGATGCCGCGCTGCTGCAGCTCCGTGGCGACCCACTGCCGGGTGTTGTCCGTCAGCTTGCCGGTCTGCTCGTCGAGGGTGGCCGTCAGGTCCGACACCTTCTGCGCCGCCTCCGACTGCCGGTCCCCGAACAGCGACAGGGCGGTGACCCCGGCGGTGATGGCCAGCCCCCACGGCCCGCCGAATACCCCCAGCAGCCCCGCCAGGCCGGACCGCAGCACCCCCAGGCCCCGGGTTGCCACGCCGATCGCCCGCGCCGACAGCTGGGCGGGCAGCGCCGCCAGGGTCGCGCCGAACGCCGCCACCCGGCCCCGCAATGCCACCATCGTGCCCAGCGACAGCACCGCCGCCTGCAGCGGCCCGGGCAGGCTGTCGAACGCGTCCGCCACCGCGGCGACCACCGCCACCACGGGGGTCAGGACGGCGGCGAGCAGCGACGCCGCCGGGGCCAGCTGCCCCAGCCCACCCGCCACGTTGATCACCGCCGGGAGCAGCGGCGCCAGCGCCTCCAGCAGGTCACCCGCCCCGCCGGCGAGGTCGGTCAGCGCCCCCGACGAGTTCGCGCTGGCGATGGCCTCCTGCAGCCGCTCGAACACGGCGACCGTGCCGGGGCCGATCGCGGTCAAGGCCTCGCCCAGGGCGTCGAACGCCCCCACCAAGGTCCCGCTCACCGAGTCGGCCAGGTCAGCGATGATCGGCGCGAGGCGGCCGAGCAGCACCAGCAGCGCGGAGATGACCGGGCTCAGCTGGGAGCCGACCTCCTGCAGCGACTGGAACACCGAAACGATCGTCGCCTGGCCCTGCGCGCTGGCCAGGAAAGCGCGCACGCCCTCCAGGACGGCGGTGATCCCGCCCAGCGCGTTGTTGCCGCTGGCGTTGACGATGGCGAACACGTCGAAGATCACGCCGAAGGTGTCGGCGACGACCGCCCCCAGCTGCCGGAACACGGTGACGGCGTCGTTCACCCAGATCAGCGCGTCGCCGCTGATGACGGCCTCCTCCAGGAAGGCCGACAGCCGGTTCAGCGCGGTGTCGATCGCCGTGCCCAGGTCATCGAAGGCGGGCAGGGTGGTGGTGACGAACGACCCGACCGACAGCAGCAGCCGGTCGATCGTGTCCGACCTGATCGACGCCAGCGTGTGCTGCAGCGTGTCGAACACACCGGTGATCAGATGCACCCCGGCGGCCGACCCGGCGAAGCGGGTCACGGCCAGCCCGAGCCGGCCGAACTGCGACGCCACGCCGACCATGCCCTGCTGCAGCGGGCCGCGCAGCACACCGACCAGGCGGGTGATCTCCCCCTGCAGCGGCGCGAACAGCGCCTCCTGCACGCTGAGGCGCAGCGCTTCCAGCTCGGGGCGGACACCGCGCAGCTCCACCGCCATGGCGCGGGCCGCCGGCGACAGCCGCTGCATCGCCTCCTGGAAGTCCTGCAGGTCGCCGGTGAACGCCGCCTCGATCGCGTCGGACACCCCGACCAGGCCCAGGCGGAGGGTGCCGACGGCGGCGGCCGCCTGCAGCGCCCCCGCCGGTAGGGCGGCGACGATCCCAGCGGCGGGCGCCAGCGCAGCCGACAGGCGGGTGGCGTTGACCACCGTGTTGGCCAGGGAGATGCCCAGCGCGGTGACCGCCCCCGCGCCGGCCGTGTAGAACAGCAGGCCCTTCCCCGCCGCCGCGAGCGCCTTCGTCAGCAGGGACGCGCCGCGGGCCGCGCCCTCCCCAGCGGACTTGCCGAGCTTTTCGCCCTCTTTGGCCAACCGTCCGCGCGAGTCACGCAGGCGGCCCTCAGCGTCGCGGGTGAACCCGTCGCCCGCTTCCTTCCCGGCCTCCTGGAACGCCTTGGCCAGGCGGCGGGCGACGGTGCGGGCCTGCCGCTGCGCCAGGTCGTCATCGAGTTCGACCTTGATGCGGGCCGAGCCCACAATGTCGTCTGCCACCAGGCAACCTCGCGGAAATCGCAGGTTGCCCGGCCCAGAACCAGCGGCGATCCCAGACTAGCCGCCGCCCCCTCCGGCCTTGGCGTCCTCGGCGGCGACCTGCCCCAGCAGCGCGGCGGCCTGCGCCCGCGTCATCCCCACCCGGCCCCCGCCCGCCCGGCCAGCGGACGCGGCGGCGCGGCGCTCCTCACGCGGCGGCGCGTACAGCCGGGCCCGGATCCGCTGCCACTCCGGTTCGTCCTTGGCGGCCATCCGCATCATCACCTCGGCCGCGTTCAGCAGCCGGCTCAGCGACCACGCGCGGGGGTCGACACCCTGGAGCGCGAGCTGCCCGTCGATCTCCTCCCACTGGGTGGCGACGCTGTGGCAGATCCGCCGGACAGCCCAGTAGGGCGGCCCCCGCCGTACACCTCCGTCACCCAGTTGGTCAGCGCCAGCAGCACCCGGTCGGGCAGCGCCATCCCGACGTCGGCCACCTGGGCGCCGTCGACCTTCGCGGCGTGCCGCTCCGCCTCGCCCGGGTCCCCCGTGGACAGCACCACCTGCCCGGTGGGGTCGCGGACCTCCCAGCGGGCGAACACCAGCGCGGACTTCGGCAGCATGAACCCGGCGAGGAACAGCTTGACGGCGAGGTTCGCGACGCGCGCCTGCTCCGCGACCGAGCGGTCCTGGCCGTCGCCGTCGGTCAGCTGCGCCTGCGCCTGCTGCAGCCTCTCGTGCGCGGCAAGGAACTCCTCGCCCGTCACCTCGGGTTTGAACAACAGCTCGATGTCGTCGCCGATCTCGGCGACGTGCGGCTCGGTGTTGAGCGCGAACTTCTGGCGTGCCACGGCGGCTTTTCCCCCTCGCCCAGCGCATGGGTGCCCGGCCCATAACCAGCGGCACGCCCGGAGCCTAGCCCAGGACCTGCCGCATGGCCTTGACCAGGAACGGCCTGGCCCCGGCGCGGGCGTACACGAGCCGCCCCGACCCGTGCCGGTACTCCCGGTACCCCTTGTGGATGAACGACGCGTACGCCGCCGGGGCCACCACATCCCACCGGGTGCGCAGCCCCACCAGCGGCCCCTGAATGTGGATGCCGCGGCGCAGGTTCCCCGTGTCGACCGGCGCGTACAGCTTCGCCAGCGCCTCGATCTGCACGACCTTGCGGTGCAGCTGCCGGCCGATCGGCGCGGACGGGCTCACCGCCAGGCGGTGCAGCCTGCCCCGGTGGATGCGGACGGTGACGCTCACGGCGACTCGTCGGCGGGGCAGGGGGCGCAGCCCGGCAAGGCGACGGTCACCCGCTGCTCCACCCCGACGCAGCCGCCCATCGGCCCGATGATCGTCTGGGCGCCCATGACGAACCGGCGGCCGCGCGGCCCCGCGGTCGTGGGCAGGCAGCACATCACCGCGTTGTAGACCGTCACGCTGTCGACGTGGACGACGCGGGCCGCGGCTTCGAGCTCGTCCGCCGCCGGGGGGCAGCCCCGCTCGTCGATGGTGGGGGCGCACCGCAGCAGCGTCACGACCAGCTCGGCCGCCGTGGTGTTCGGCGGCTGGCATGAGGTCAGCCCGCGCACCTCCCGGTCCTCCTCCGGGAACCGGGGGGAGGGGTAGAGGCGGGCGACGTGCACCGTCAGCTGGCCGCCCTCCTGGCCGGAGCAGGGGTCGGCGCACTCGTCCCACGCCGGCGCCCCGGCGGAGACGAACACCCGGCACGGGCAGCCGGGCTGGCCCACCACCTCCAGGGCGGTGCGCTCCAGGGCGTGGCACACGCAGCCCAGCAGCGCCGCCGCCAGGTCGTGCACGCTCAACGACGTCAGGGCCACATCGTCACCCTCGGCGGACGGACGTCCGGGCTGTAGACGCGGGCGGGGGAGTGCAGCCGGTCCGGGTTGACCGTCTGCAGCCACAGGTCGACCAGCGGCAGGCCCGTCCTGCCCTCCGCGAAGATCGTGGTCGGGTCGGCCATGTCGACCTGCACCCCCTGCCGGATGACGCGGGTCACGTTCCCGGGCAAGCGGCAGGTGCCGCAGCCTTTCGTGCCCGGCGGCAGGCACGCCAGCACCAGCTGGCAGGTGAGCTCCGACACGGCGGCGATCGCCGCCGCGTCCAGCGGCAGGCCGGTGCGGTACGTCACGCAGAACGTCCCCGGCTCGCCGCACGGCGCCGCCATGTTCTGGCAACTGGGCCAGCATTCGCCGTCGGTGCGGACCAGCAGGGCGGGGGAGTCGACCCGGTATGCCTCGGGCACCAGCTCCTGGCCGTCGACGGTGACGGAGGCGATGTCGTGCACCGGCCCAGCCAGGCGCACCTCGCACAGCTGCCCGCACGAGCAGTCCGACCCGCAGCCGCAGATCGACGCGTTGCGCCACAGCCCGTCGGAGCCGATGTACGGCACCCACGGCCCCGCCGACCCCCACCGCACGGTGATGGGCAGGCCCGGCCCGTCCAGGCACGACCGCCTGCACGGTCTCACAGTGATCGGGCAGGACGGGCCCCAGCGCCGCCCCGACAACGCGAACAGCACCTGCGTGGCGACCATCTGCCACCGCTGGATGATGGCCGGGTCCAGGTCGTCGGGCAGTTCGCAGCACAGGTCGACCGGCCAGGGCTCGCACGGCCCGGGGTGCAGGGTCATCCCCGGCTCCTCTCGTACCGGCACCGGTCAGGGAACCGGGCGCGGATGAACGCGCCGACCTGGCCGTGCACGAAGGTGTCCGGCATCGTCGACAGGAACGCGGCGTCACGGTCGAACCGGGGGCCGCGCGTCAGCACCTTCACGTCCACCATCTGCTCCCCGCCGAGACCCGCCAAGTTGCCGTACAACGTGCGTTTGTGCAGCACGGGGAGGTGGCGGCCCGCGTCCAACGCGCCCAGCATCGCCGCCTTGGTGACGGGCAGCGGCACATGCAGCTCGTACGACAGCGGCGCCGCCACCCCCAACCGGGCCAGCAGGGTGCGGGTGTCCCGCATCCCGCCCAGGTACGCGCTGGACGCCCGCGCCGCGTAGTACGCCTCGACCTGGTCGATCGGCCCGCGGTGCAGCACCGGCATCACCCCCACCGGCCGCATGACGAAGAAGTCGTCATTGCACAGCAGGAACTCCTCCGACACCCCCGGGTGCAGGCAGGCGGCGCGGACGGCCGCCGTGGTGTTCTCGTACTTGGAGCCGTTCTGCACCAGCGGGATGTGCCCCACCCCGGTCAGCCACCCGGGGCGGCCGCCCACCACCCACACCCGGGAGTGCGGCAGGTTCGCCGTCCACGAGCGGAGGGCGTACCGCAGCTGCTCGTTGGCCGGGCCCTCCCGCACGGGCACGACCAGATCCGGCACACCCACGTCAGGACGCGTCGCACAGCACCGGCTGGTAGTCGCACGACTGCGCAGGCGGGGCGACCGTCGTGATGAACGTCCGGCGGTGGCACGACGCGCCGATCGGCGTCAGCATCGGCCCCGCCGTACCGGCCGCGTTCTGCGCCACCACGTCGTACGGGCCGGTGCCCCACTTGCCGCCGGCCCGGGTCGCGCCAGTCAGCTGCAGCGTCACCTGCTCCGACCCCACCTCCAGGTCGCCGATCACGCCGTTGGTCACCCACGGCATCAGGAAGTAGATCCACGCACCCGTCGAGGTGGCCTCCTCGGGGCAGACGTCCTCGCCCAGCACCTCCGCCCACAGCTCGATCGCGAACCCGGAGTTGCACGGGATGGAGCAGGAGTCGTATCCGATGGGCTTGCCCGCGTAGTCGAACACCACCGGCGACCCCGTGGTGATCTCGATGAACTCCGGCGACACGGCGAAGAAGTTCAGCTCGATGTCGTAGCCCTTGAAGGTGGGGCAGCCGCGCTTGAAGCCGCAGACGCGGCCGTTGGCGGCCTTGTACTCGACGTCGGTGCCCTCGTCGCTGTTGACGTTCATCGCCAGGGAGGCGAAACAGTCGAACACGAAACCGTTGTCGTTGCCGCACACGGGGCGGCCGCAGCCGTCTACGCGGGTGACCCGGGCGACGCTCGCGTTCGCGATCAATGGGCAGGACACGGGGCCTCCAACATGGTGTTGTTGGCCCGGCCCACAACCAGCGGCTACGCCGTGATTCTAGCCGCGCACCCACCGTGAAACCCGGTGGCAGGCTAGGCCTCGTGATTGGCTGCCACGGCTCGTTCGCCGGCGTCCCGCCATCCCGTGATGGGCTGCACGTCTACCCCTACCGGGAGGGAGCGCCGGAGGAGGAGCCGCCGCCGCTGGACCGGCCGTTCTACTGCCACGCCACCATGCCCGTGGTCGACGGCGAGTACGCCCCCGTTGCCTGGTACAAGGGCGTCCCGCTGGGGGCGCTGGTGTGCGCCGGGTGGTGGCGGGCCGTGACGGACCAGCCGCTCGACCCCGCCCCCTACACTCCGTCGAACGACGGGTGGGGGCAGCGCACTACCTGACCCCGCCAGGGTCGGCTACCTTGCTCGGGTGCGGCGCCCGGGTCACTCGGCTGCGGGCGACGGCGGGTCGGGGGCCGACCACTACGGGTGTGCCGAGGCCGACCGGCAACCTCAGCCCAAGGGTGCCGTCACATGGCGAGCGCCCCGCCCCGTTCCCAGGGGCGAGGCGCGCAGGTGGGATGGCCCGCGAGCCGTCCGGGCTCGCGGGCGCAACTCACTTAATCGTGAGGGTGATGGTCGCGCCGAGCCTCACCAGGACGACGACGACGGCCACCGCGAGGACCATGTAGGTCACACCTCGCCCATACTGGCGCTTGGACCGCTGGGGGCGCGGGTCGTGCGCCTGGTGGCAGTCCTTGGCGGCGGGATGGACGACCCTGCGGGGTCGGCGGTCCGCCCGCCGGTCTCGCCGCTGGCTGTCCGTCCCCGCGCGGCGCACGCGGCGCTGGCCCGCACGACCGTCCCCGGGCCGCGCGTTGGTCCTCCGGATGCGCTTATTCTCCGGCACATTAATCCTTTCTCTGGTAATTGTTTTTCCAGAGATCGGGCGCCGAAATAATTATCAACCGCTTTTTTATTGCTGCGGCGATAAAATCAGTCCAAGCATCAGATACACTATAAGTGCGAGTTACAGGATCTAGTGCTCGGATAATTTTCCGGCGCCCGGTCCCCGACGGGCCTCCCGCTGGGAGGCCCGTCGCCGTTGCGGCGCTGATCCGATGGTATGGGAACTTGGTCAACCCGTAGCCCCACGGGTTCGACGCGCGCCTCCGCGGATGTACCCGTTTTTTGTAGTAACAAGTTGGTAAAGGGACGCCTGACCTGTGCATTTCTAACAATCGTGACGGAAATGTAAGCGGCCCTAAGAATCGTCTGTGACGAACATCACACCCGCTGATTCTCCTCCAGCCCGGCGCACCGGCTGCCCCGTGATGACGGGCGCCCACAGTCGAGGGGGCGCCCTCCGGCGTCAGGCCGTGGCCGGCTCGAACCACATCGACTCCCCGTCCAGCAGCAGGTGATGCGCCCCCATCCGCATGGTGTGCCCGCACGGCATGGCCCATCCGGCCAGGTGGGAGGTGGCGAGGTTCACGACCTGGCCTGGGGTGGTGGCCACCACCTCCGGCTCAGGGTCGGCGACCAGCGGGGCTGATGAGGGCATCACGTCCGTGTCTGCTTCATGAAGGAGTCGAGTGGGCGGCAGCCGACAGATCCCTCTTACGATAGTGCGCATGTTTACTGGGAGACAGCAATGCTGTGAACCGTCACCCCTGAGGCGGGCACACCTGGCCCCAGCACGCTGATCCCGAGCACCGTCACGCCCGTCGTGACCAGCACCTGCATGGTGGTGGCCGCCGCGGTGTTGGCGGTGATGCGCGCGGTACGTACCCCGACGGTGCCCGCCTCGATCGCGTGCGTGACGACCGGCGGCGCGGAGAACGCCCCCGCCGGCCAGGTGAACGTCACCAGCCCGTTGGCGTCGGTCACCCCCCGGGCTCGTTCGACCCGGGCGGCGGGGGCGGTGTAGGAGCCGCGGGTGCTCACCCGCTCACACCTCGCGCGTCGTCAGGACAGCAAAGTCGCTGCCCGCCACGCCCGTGAAGGCGAACGCGTCGGCCAGCCCCTCCCCGGCATCGCCGCCCCGATCCACCGACCACGTCGCCGTCGACCCGGCGGGGAACGGCACCGCCGCCCCGCCCGCAATCGACACCGTCGGCGCACCGGCGAACACCATGAACGTCACCGAGCGCGCCCCGGCCGCGACGTTCACCGTGCCCGCCCCAGTCTGCCGCTGCGCCGTGCTGGCGACCTGCGGGTTCGGCGCCGCCTGCTCCTGGCACCTGGTCACCGCGCCTGCCACCGTGTAGGCGGTGGTGCCGTCGAGCAGGGTGTCGACCGGCGCAGTGGTGCCGGTGCTGTCCACGGTGTAGCGACGCAGGAACGCCCCATTGTCGTCGCACAGAATCTCGAACTCGCGGTCTGGGGCGGCCGTCGAGACGCTGCCGCTGGTTCCGGACATGGGGACCTCCGTGAGGGTGTGGGATTAGGTGAGACGGGCGTATCGCAGGGTGGTGCGCTGGAGCGTGTCGGAGCCGATTCCGGCCACCTCGGTGGTCCCCGCGATGTCGGTCCGGGCCGCCTCCAGCCGGATCGTCCTCGGCGACGTCGGCTTGTACTCGACGCTGATCGCCGTGGAGCTGTTCCACTGCAAGGCGGTCGCAGCCCCCGGGGCGAACTCGGAGATCTGCACGACGATGGCCTCACTGTTGGGGACGATGGCACCTGCAGTGACGTCCCACAGCCGGGCGGTGATGAGCGCGTTCTCGCCCGTGCCCATGCGGCCGAGGTTGCCCCGGACGACCGCGTCCAGGTGGTAGGTGCCGGCGGCGGGCAGCGCCAGGGACAGCCCGAGGTCGATCCATGCCCCGGACGCCGTTGACGTGAGGTCGACGCCAGCCGGTAGCGCGGCGAAGCCGCTGGCGCGGGTATTGACGCTGGCTGCTGTTCCAGTCATGAGGGTCCGTCTCCTACCGGCGCGATCCAGTGGCCCGTGATGCGTGTGCGGCCGTCCGGGTTGCTGACGACGGCCGAGGCCCCGGCCTGGCCGACCCGGAACGCCCACAGCTCCACCGTGTCCCCGGCGTTGAACGGGTGCAGGAACGACAGGCCGCCTGTGGCCTGAGCACCGTTGGCCGCCGCGATGCCCACGATGAGCGCCTCCGTGCCGACGATCAGGGCGCCGTTCTTGTAGATCCCCGTCATCACGTACTGCGCGGCGGCCGTCGGCACCGACACAGCGCCCCGGGCGTTGTAGTCCATCGCCCAGACACCGGCCCGGGGGATCGTCAGCGTCGGGACCTCGCTGACCTTTTCCCAGACCCGGTCTGCCCCGGTCAGCGCGTGGTTGAAGGTCAGCGTCGCGTTCTGCACCCATGCCGCGTCCACGCCAATCCGCCACACCTGCGGGCAGTCGCCTGCGGCTGGGGGCGTGACCGCCAGGCCCGGGTCCACCTCGATCAGCACCTCGGGCACCAGGAGGCCGGCTGCCGTCTCGGTCAGCGCGTTGCACCCGGCCGGATCAGGCAGGCGGCCGATAGCGGCTGCCGTTCCGGTCATCAGTCGCTCACCTTCTGCCACATGATCCCCTGCTGGGGGATGCCGCCGGTCAGGTAGTGCTGGAGGTTGGCGTTGGCCAGCGCCGACCCGTCGCCAGTGCCCCGCAGCCCCCGGATCTCGAACGTCGTCGGAGCCGCGATCGTGACGAACCCCTCGCACACCGCGTTCCCACCGATGCTCTTGAGGCCGGTCTCCGGGTTCACCGTGCCGGGCTCGTCGTGGAGGAGCACCCACCGCGGGCTGCCGGGTACGAACGCATTCGTCGCCGTGTTGAACCACAGAGCCGAGATGGAGGCGATGTGCCTTCCGTTGAAGTTCCAGGTGGCCAGGCCGAAGAGGTGGGCGGTGAGCCGGTACACGCCCGGCTCGGGCAGCAGAACTTGACTGAACGGCAGCACCACCTGCTGCCCCTGAGCCGACGTGCGTAGGTCCGCCTGGCCAGCGTTACGGGTGCCGAACACGGGCGTGAGCCGGGCCCCGACCGCCCAGTTCTCCGGGCACGCCCCGGCGGCCGGGGGCGTCACGTCTACATCTACCGACCGCTCGGTGCCGACCGCCGTGCCGGGGGCGATCCCGGTCACGGTGGTGCCCGGCACGAGGAGCCCGCTCGCCGTCTGGGTGAGGGCGTTGCACGCCGCCGGGTCGAGCCGGGGGTCGATGCGGTACGTGCGACCGCAGGGCCCGGCCATCAGTCACCCACCTTCTTGAAGCGGAAGTTCTGGGCCCAGACGACCTTTTGAAAGGTGCTTCCGACGTCGGTACGCCAGGACCCCTCAACACGGATCGTTGCCGGACCGGCCACCCGATACAGCGCCGACGCCGAGGCGTTGGCCTGGATGCCGGTCACGCCCGTCGCGGTCGAATCGGTGAACAGGATCACTCGCCGCGCAGACAGCGGGACCGCGGCACCAGCGGTCACGTCGAAGATCTGGGCGTCGATAATCGCGTTGCCGACACCGGCCGACCACCCGATGGAACACTGAACGTCCGCGATCACCTCGTAGAGGCCGGCCTCCGGCAGCACCAGCTGCGCCCCGGTCACGGGCACCCACGTGTTGGCGGGGCTGGCGTCGAGGGCGACAACTCCGCTGGTCTGCCCGGCTACGGGCGTGAGCCGTGCGCCCACGGTCCAGGTCTCCGGGCAGGAGCCGGCGGCCGGTGCCTGAACGTCGATGTCGACGGAGCGGTCCGTGCCGAGCGCGCCGCCCGGGGCGACCCCCTGCAGGGCCGCGCGGGGGACGAGGAGCCCGCTCGCCGTCTGCTGGAGGGCGTTGCATGCGGCCGGGTCAAGGCGCGGGTCGACCCGGAACGTACGCCCGCAGCAGCTACCGGCCATCAGTCGCTCACCTTCACGAAACCGAGGCGTGGTCCTCCGAGGATCGCCTGGGTGGAGTCGTTGAAGCCGACGTGCTGCCGCAGCCCTTCCACGCGGATCGTTGTCGGCCCGGTGACGGTGAGGAAGGTGCTGAGGCTGCCAGCGTTCTGCAGGGACATCACCGTGCCGCCGCCGGGATCGTTGATGTTGCCGAACTGAATCCGCCGGCTGGTGCCGGGCACGAGTGCCCCAGCGGTGACGTTGAACAGACGGGCGTTGATCGCCACCGCCCACGGCGTGGTCGCGGCGATGTGCGAATAGAGGTCTGCGGACAGGGCGTATTTCCCGGCCTCGGGCAGCACGACCTGGGCACCGGTCGCCACCCACGTTCCGGATGCAACGGATTGGAGATCCGCGTCCGCTCCGAACGCTTCACCACTGACGGGGGTGAGGCGCGCCCCGACCGTCCAGGTGGCCGGGCACGCGCCGGCCGCCGGGGCGGTCACGTCCACGTCCACGGAGCGGGTCGCGGAGACGGCGCCGCCCGGGGCGATGCCCTGGACGGCGACGGACGGCACGAGGAGGCCGCTCGCGGACTCCGTCAGCGCGTTACAGGCCGCAGGGTCCACGGTGGCCGACCCGGAGGAGGAGCGCAACACCAGGGCCCCGCCGCAGCACTTACCAGCCATCAGTCACCGGCCGCAGTCGGCAGGGCGTCGGCGGAGGTGGGCTGGCTCGCCACGAAGGCGGCCTCGCTCACCTCCTCGTATCCGAGATCGAGGTACGGGGCGGCGTCCCGCAGGTTGTAGACCACCTGGGCGCTCTCCCCCTCCTTGGCGAAGTAGCGGGGGTTCGGTGCGGGCTCGTCGCTCATGACGGCTTGTCTCCTCACGACTGGGAGGGGCCGCCCCGGGCGCGGGCGGCCCCCGGGCGGGTCAGCGGTAGGTGTAGTTCAGGAGGTACTGCGCGGCGGCCGAGGCTCCGGCGAAGGAGGCCGCCGCCAGTGCCGGGTCCTCGTCCTTGGCGACGGACCACGTCATCGTGACCCCGGCCGGGATCGGCACCGCGCTGCCGTCCGTCATGGTGACGTTCACGGTGCCCGCGAGGACGGTCAGGCTGACGCTCTGCAAACCGGGGAAGCTCCCGGCGATGTCCTGAACCGCGGTGCCGTTCACGGCCCGCACGCCGGTGCTCAGCGGCGTCGGCGCGGCGTCCTCCTCGACGGTGCACTCCACCGGGGAGGCCGGGGTGTACGGCTTGGACGGGTCGCCGTCCTCGTAGGTGCCGAGCAGGACCGGGGCGTCCGTGCCGCACGGGTCGACTGCCCACAGCTCGGTGTAGAGGACGTCACCGATGCCGTCGCCGGTGGTGTCGTCGCAGCCGCACCGTTCGATGACCTGCTTGGAGCAGGCGTCCGAGGTGCCGCCGCCCGCCCCGCAACTGCGCACGGCACCGGTCGGCGTGTAGGCCGTCCCGTTGACGTCGGTGTCCGTCGTGATGACCTGGTCCCCGACGTAGGAGACGTGCCGCAGGAACGTCCCGTTGTCGTCGCACAGGACGAGCGGGTCAGGGCTGCCGCCGCAGGCCACCAGCGACGAGGACGGCGGCAGCTCGTCCTGCCGGTCCCCGTTCTCGTCGAGGTAGTACACCGACCCGTCGCAGCACACCATCCGCGTCCACGACCGCTGGCCGAGGCTGGGCACGGCGTAGGTGACGATGAAGTGCGCCATGACCCCGGCCCCGTTGCTCGGGGAGTCCGCCAGGGTCTCGTTGACCTCGAAGTACAGCGTGTTCGTGCCCGGCTGCGCACCGGCGAGGGTGCCCGGCCCGAACGTGTACGGCGTCCCGTTGTGCGTGGCGCTCGCGGGCATGGCCTGCCAGGCGCCGTTGTTGAGGCGGAACCGGATGGCCTGCTGGTCGGCGTTGAGGACCGTGATCTGGACCTGGATCGAGTCCGGGTCGGCAGCGGCCGGGAGGCTGAACGACGCCCTGGCCCACCACGGCTCGGGGCCGTTGAGGGTGGGTCCCTCGCCCGGGGTGCCGGTGGTGCCGGTGAGGCCGCCGGGGTGCGGGGCGATCCACCCGGCCGGGCGGCTCGCCGCCGTGTCCACCACCGACCAGGCGGCCGGGTTCGGGGCGAACCTGGCCCGGTACGTCTGGTACCAGGTCGCGGCGGCCGCCGGCCCGTTCGTGTCGCCGTTCGGCGTCCACGTCCACACCGTGTCCACGCTGTTGTCGTAGACCTGCGCCTCGTTGGAGACAAACTCGACCGTCTCGGTCACGGTGTCCGCGATGCACACCTGCACCGCCTGGCAGCAGTCTTCCGGCTCCGGGTCCGTGCAGACCTTCGCCGCACCGATCAGGGTGTACGGGGTGACGCCGTCCAGGGCGGTGTCCGTGACGCTGGTGACCGCGCCGTCGCAGTCGCGGCAGATCCGGCGGAGGAACTGCCCCGGCGGGGTGACGGTGACCGACCCGAACCGCCACATGTCGAACACACCGCACGCGGCGACTCGCGCGCCGAGGTACTGGAGGCTGAACGTGGTGACCGGCTTCGGCAGCCGGAACCGCGCAGAGGTCGCCTGGTGGGGGTCGGTGAGGGCGGTGCAGTCGGTCAGGGTGCTGTCGCCCGTGAGGACGCCGGTGGCCGCGTTGTAGCTGTACCCGGTCGGCAGGGAGACCGGCACCGCACCGACCGGAAGCTGAGCCGCGTTCCGCTGGGCGGGGTCGGTGTAGTTGAAGTAGTGGAGTTCGACGCTGAACTCCACGTCGACCGGCCGGTCAAACGTCCACGTGGTGTTGGTGAGGATGGGGTTGGGGAAGGTGCCTTGACCCCACCAGGAGCCATCGGCGTTGCTCTGCTTCGCCGGGAACGCCGCGCCGCTGCCCCGCGCGGTCCAGCCGACCCCGTTGGGCAGGGTCCCGGAGGATGCGAGACCGGTGATCGTGGCCGCCGCCTCGGCGCCGTCGTCGCACAGCAGCACCGTCTCGCAGTTGAGGCACGACTCGGCTGGCTGGCAGATGCCGACGGTGCCGGACGGCCCGTACGGTGCGGTGCCGCCCAGATCGGTGTCAAGGACGCTGACGACCGCGCCCGTGCAGTCCCGGCACACGGTGCGCAGGAAGGTGGTCGAGGTGCCGTCGGCGGCGACGTCGCACAGGACGGTCGACGTGCAGTCCCGGCAGTCCGACGGGGTCTCGGCGGGCGTGCACTGGCCGACCTCGCCGGTGACCGTGTACGGGGCGCCGTCCAGTGTCGTGTCCGTGGTCGACACGACTTCGCCGGTCACGCAGTCCGTGGTGACCGTCCGGAGGAACTGGGTCGCCTCGGTGACCTCGCAGCCCTCCAGCGCGAGGGTCACGTCGAACTGGTCGGCGGTCCAGGACTTCGCGCCGAGGTGGTAGGTCTCCAGGATCAGCGCGACCCGGATGTCACCGGAGGCGATGTCAGCGGCCGTGACGGGCGCGGAGACCGTCAGCGTCCCCTGCCAGCCGGCCGGTGCCCACGTGAGGGCGTCGTCCGTGTCCAGCGCGGTCGTGCCCCGGAACAGGCGGAGGGCGCCGTCCCATGACTGCCCGGCATCGGGGCCGTTGTTCCTGACACGGACGGAGATCGTCAGCGAGCCGGACGCGCCTTCACAGTCGGACACGTCGGCGGTTATCTGGCCGGTGGCGGTGAGGTGCTGCTGGGCGGGTCCGGGCCCGGCAGGGTAGACGAGGGTTCCGCCCGCCCACAGGGACGTGTACGGGCCGGGGTGGTTCTGGAACTGGGTCTGGCCGACTGCGGCGACGTTGCTGTCCACGATCGTCGTCGGGATGTCCGTCGAGGTGGCGGCGGGGACGTCGCAGACGAGGACCGTGCTGGAGTTCCGGCACTCCGCGTGGCAGACGCCGACGGTGCCGGTCGGGCTGTATGGGGCGCCGGCCAGGGTGTAATCGGTGTGGCCGGTGATCGCGCCGAGCTCGTCGCGGCGGTAGTCGCGGATGAACGGCGTGGTCGTGCCGTCCGCGGCGACGTCGCAGAGCTGGACGATGTCCTGCTCCGGCTGCTCGACGCCAGCGGGGCAGGTGGTGATGGTGCCGGTCGGCGTGTAGGTGCCACCGGTGGTGGCGTCGACCAGGCGCACCGAGGCGATCGTGCCGTCCGCTGCGTAGGAGTACTCGATCAGGACCAGGCCGGCGACCGTGCCGTCCGCGAGGACGTCGCAGAACGTGCCCGAGACCTGGACGGACTGGGAGCTGCCGCAGGCGACGGCCCCGACCGGCGGCGCGCCCGCGCTGTACGCGCCGGTTTGAAGGTTGATCCAGCCTTCGGAGGTGACCACGCCGTCGCAGTCTCGGACGACGGTGACGGCGATCGGCGTCCCGTCCGGCAGGCACAGGCCGATGGTGGCGGTCGGGGTGGTCGGCGAGGCGCAGTCCCGCTGTTGCTGCGGGCACGGAACGACCACTGCCTGAGTCAGGTCTACTTCGTCGCCGCTGACCTGGTCGCGCCACGTCGTCTCGCCGGTCTTGCAGTCGCGGAGCCCATACGCCGTCCGGATCTCACCGGTCCCGGTGACGACACCGGTCGCGGTCACGTTGCAGAACCGCTCGAAGTTGCCTGCGGCTGGGTCGGCGAAGCCCTGGGTGCCGAACTTCATCGTCACGGGCGACGAGAACGACAGCTTGAAGTGCTCGGTGCCGCCCATCCGCAGGTACTGGGTACCGGTGGTGATCGCCGATGCGGTGAAGATCTCCAGCGTGACCGTGATGCCGTTGACCACGGCGGTGCCCGTATACGGGGCCGGGATGCCCGCGTTGGGGACCGATGGGATGGGCGGGCTGAACGTGCTCCAGTCGATGAAGCCGCCAAGCTCAGGAGCGGATACCTCGACGTTCGACGCGGTACCGGTGTTGGACGTGTAGACGCCTTCCCACGCGGTGATCGGGTCGTTGTACTGAATGAACGGCAGGTCGCCGTCCATGGCGTCGAGCCCGACCAGGCAGCCGGGATAGCTCGGGTCGGCGTCGTCGAACTTGTGCAGTGTGAACGTCGGGTCCTGGGCGCTCGGCTCCTGATAGCAGAGCGCCCCGATGAACTGGTCGCAGTCTTCACCCGCGGCGGCGCAGTCCCTCAACGTGCCCTGAACGGTGTAGGCGGCGCCCGTGGTCGGGTCCACGGTGCGCGTGCCCACGCGGTCCCCGCTGCTCGTGTCGTAGACCGGCTCGACGAGGACGGTCGAGGCCACCGTGCCGTCCGGCAGGACGTCGCACAGCAGGACCGTCTCCACGTCGACACGCGGTGCCTGGGGGCCGCTCATGATGACCGGGCCCGGGCCGCAGCATCCACTCACAACAGCACTCCTTGCGTGTACGAGATGGTCACGGTGCCCGTCTGGGCGGTGATCGTCAGCGGGCCGACCAGCATGGAGTCCTCGTCCCGAGCAACCGACCAGGTGACTGACTCGCCGGGGAACAGCGTGGTATCGCCGTCGACGGTGCTGATGCGGCCGGTGCCGCCGTGCGCGGTCGCGGTGACCGACTGCAGCAGCGGCACCCGCGCCGCTGACCAGGCGCCGCCACCGCCCGGGCCGAGCTGTACTCTGCGGGCCCGCACCGCGGACGCCTGGGGTGCGCCCTCCACGGGGCATTCCGCCGTCGGCGCGACCGGGGTGTAGGCGGCGGTCAGATCCGGCAGGTAGGTGCCCAGGCTGGTGAGGGCCCCGGTGCAGCCGTCGACCTGGATCAGCTCCAGGTACGTGGTGTCGCCCAGCCCGTCGCCGTCGGTGTCGTCCCACCGGCACTCGTGCAGCAGGTGCTGGGGGCACTCCGGCTCCGGCGGCGGGCAGCACGCCCCACCGGCCGCCTCGCACTGCCCGGCCGTGCCGGTGACCGTGTACGGCGCCCCGTCCATGGTCGTGTCTACGACGGCGACGACAGCGCCGGTCTCACAGTCGGTGGTGACGTTGCGCAGGAACTGTGTGGCACAACCAGACTGGTCGTACGTCACCGACGCGGTGAACGCCGACACCTGCCACCCGGTGCGGCGCGGGCTCGGCGTGCACGTGGCCGGGCTGTCGTCGTAGGCGTCCAGAGCGAGCGCCACGACGACGTTGCCCGCGGCAAGATCGACGGCCGGGACGTCGGCCTCCACCGTGAGGGTGCCGAACCAGCCGACCGGCGTGTTCGCCGGCAGGACGGTGAGCGCGGCCTGCGTCGTCCCGATGAACAGGCGCAGGTGACCGGTGGGCCCGCACCCGTTGTCCGGGCCGGTCTGCTGGGCGTTGACGGAGACGGTGACGTGCGCGGTGCCGGTGTCGCAGGCCGGGCGCAGCGCGGCGATGGTCGCCGCGAGGCTGTTGACGCTGCCGGTGGTGCCGGGCTGCGGCGCTGTCCCCGGCGGCAGGTTCAGCGTCCCGCCGTCCCACAGCGTCTGCCCGCCAGCGACCGCGAAGCCGGTGGGGTACGGGTAGTACGGCGTCGGGTCGGTGTCGGTGACGGCCGGGTCAGGCGCACCGCCGTCCGGCAGGTCGCACACCAGAAGCGTGGACGTGTTCCGGCACGGCTCGGGTTCCTCGGCGGGCGGCTGGCACACCCCCACCGTCCCGGCCGGGGCGTACGGCGTCACCCCGTCCATGCCGGTGTCCGCGGTGGCGATGACCGTGCCGTCGCAGCCGATGGTGACCCTGCGCAGGAACGCCGTGCTGCTGCCGTCCGGGGCGACGTCGCACAGGGCGATCACCTGGGCGGTTTCGCACGGCGTGTCAGGCTCGGGCTGGCACACGCCCACGCTGCCGGTCGGGGAGTACACGGTGGCGCCGTCCATGCCGGTGTCCGTGACGGAGTTGACCGTGCCGTCGCAGCCGATGGTGACCCGGCGCAGGAACGGGACGCTGGTGCCGTCCGCCGCGACGTCGCACAGCGTGAGGATGTGCGCGGTCGAGCACGGCGCGTCAGGCTCCGGCTGGCACACCCCCACCGTCCCGGCCGGGGCGTACGGCGTCACCCCGTCCAGGGTGGTGTCCGCCGACGCGGTCACCGTGCCGGTGCAGTCCAGGGTGAGGCGGCGCAGGAACGGCGTGCTGGTGCCGTCCGCGGCGACGTCGCACAGGGTCAGGGTGTGTGTGCTCGTGCAGGGCGGCTCAGGTTCCGGCTGGCACACCCCCACGCTGCCGGTCGGGGTGTACGGGCCGCCGCCGAGGGCGTAGTCCGTGTGGCCGACGACCTGCCCGATCTCGTCCCGCCGCCAGTCCCGAAGGAAGGCGGTCACTGTGCCGTCCGGCTGGGTGTCGCACAGCACCGCCAGGTCCTGCTCGGGCTGCTCCGCACCCACTGGGCAGGCGGTGACCGTCCCGGCCGGGGTGTAGGTGCCGCCGGTGGTGGCGTCGACCAGCCGCACCGAGGCGATCGACCCGTCCGGGTTGTAGCTGTACTCGACGAGGACCAGGCCCACGACCTCGCCGGTGCTGTCGATGTCGCAGAACACGCCCGCGGTGGTGATGCTGCGGGACTCGCCGCACGCGGTCACCCCCACCGGGGGCGCACCCGCCGAGTACAGGCCGGTGGCGAGGTTGATCCACCCGGCCTGCGTCACCGTCCCGGAGCAGTCGCGGGTGATGATCGTGGCGATGGGGGTGCCGTCCGGCAGGCACAGCCCCACCGTGGCCGCCGGGGTGGTGGGGTTGTCGCAGTCAGGCCCGGCCGGGCACGGCCCCACCTGACCCATCACCACGTGCGGCGTCTGCCCGTCCAGGGCGACGTCCGTGTACGACGCGGCCCCGTTCAGGAACACGTACCTGCGGAGGAACGGCCCGGAGCCGTCGCACAGCATGAGCGTCTGCGACTCGGGGCAGCCGTAGGTGCACTCCATCGGGGACACCGGCACGTACGGCACGGCCGGCTCGTCGGCGTACGTCAGCACCAGCTCGGCCGACCCGTCAGCGCGGACACACCACAGCTCGCTGTACGTCGCGTCGGGCTGGCCGTCGCCGTCGGTGTCGTCGCACCGCTGCACGCAGATCGTGTCGACGCACCCGGCCGCGCAGGCAGCGCAGTTCCCCGCCGTGCCCGACACCGGGTAGATGGTGGTGCCGTCCAGGGCGGTGTCCAGCGTGGTGGTGACCGCCCCGGCGCAGTCCCGGACCAGGTGCCGCAGGAACGGCGTGCAGCCGCCGCCCGGCAGCAGGTCGCACAGCTGCACGGTGGTGACAGTGGAGCAGCCGCCGTCGCACGGCCCGGCCCCCGCCGGAACCACCCCCGGCGTGAAAACGCCCGTTTGGGGGTTGATCCAGCCGATGGCCTGCGGGTCGGCGGGGGTGGCGCCGCACTCGACGCACCCGGAGCGGACGACCAGCAGGACGGCGGCGCCGTCGGGCAGGCACAGCGGTTGCGCCGCGATCGCCGGGGCGCAGCACACGGGTGTGGGCGGCGGCCCCGACCCGCCGCCGTCGTCGCACGGGAGCGGCTGTACGGCCACGTCAGCTCCTTGGGGTGCGGCGGCTGCGGGACCTGCGCGCGGCCGCCGCCGCCCGCTCCGGCTCGGCCGGCTGGGCGGCCTCGCCCGGTTCGGCGGGCTGGTCGTGCGGGGCGGGCTCCTCGAGCTCCGCCGGACCCTCCTGGTCGGGGGGCGGCACCAGACCCCGGCTGGCGTCCCCCGACAACTGGACAGGGTCTGGTGCCACGTACAGGCGGCCGTCGACGAACGCACCCGCCAGCAGGTGCTCCGGGACGGCCGGAAAGAGGTGGGCGGGCACGCCGAACTCGACCGGCGACACCGTGCGGAGCTTCGGCGTCTGCGTGATCGCCCAGGCGGCGAACGCGCGCCGCTGGTCGGCGGCGGGACGAACACGGATGATCACGCTCATGGGCACACCGCCACACCTCTCACGGACAAACCTGAATTTGGATCATGCACACGGTGCAGGTCGTCGCCGGGACGTAGGTCCTCTCCGCAAGTACGCGGCGGTCGTTGTACCGGTAGTCGACGGACTGGGAGGGGTTGCCGGGGACGATGTCCAGCGGCCCGCGCCGGATCAGCACCGGCCCCGAGATGGCCAGCCAGGCGGTGCCCGGCTCGGCCGGGGTGCCGTCCGGGCCGCTGTTCAGGGCCGAGTACCCGGCGCCGATCACCACGCAGTTCCCGGCCAGCGTCCGCAGCCGGTTGCCCTGCAGCACCGCGGCGTTGCAGCAGCCGAGCAGGGCGGCCGCCCCCGCGGGGACGTGCAGGGTGCCGATGCCGCCGTAGTTCTCCGCCAGGCAGCCCTCCAGCGCGGCCACCCCCTGCGCGATGTTGACCGGCCCCGCCGCGGGCGTCAGGTCGATCGCCTTCGGGGCGAGCACGGCGGACCAGAACCACTCCTCCAGGCCGCGCTGCTCACCCAGCAGCAGCGTGGCCCGCACGTGCTCGATCGCCTCGGCGTACGACCAGCCGATGGTGGAGCACTCCACCCCCGCGTACAGGGTGACCGGGTCGGCGGACTCCACCTCGGGCCGGGCGAACTCCTTGACCGGCACCTCACCGGGGGACTCGTCGCCGGGCGGGCACCAGTCGGTGTCGCGCACCGGGTTGCAGCCCAAACCCAGCCACTCCACGCCGAGCAGCTGGTGAATGTCGTCTTCGGTCACGTCGATGACCGTCGAGCAGCCGCCCAGGATGCCGTTCGGCAGCGGCGTGCCCGGGATCGCGGCCACACGCCGTCTCATGCCGGCCGGTGGCATCCGCTCACCTCCTCACAAGGTGGTCGGGGGCGCCAGGCACGGGGCGAGGGTTCCGTGCCTTGCGCGTCCGGTGGAGGGGCGAGGGTTAGGCGATCGGGCAGGCGACGCCCAGCTGCTCGCCGGTGCGGCCGTCGGGGCAGACCGGCACCGTGACGATGCGCGCCTCCGGGCCGCGGTTGATCAGCGCCACGCACTCCTCGGAGAACGCCGCGGTGTAGTCGTTCGTGCTGAACTTCGTGGAGTCGTGGATCACGCCCAGGCTGATCTCGCCGCCGCGGCCGATCTGGAACGCACCCGACGGGTAGATCAGGAACGGGATCTGCTGCGGCCAGTCCGGGGCGGGGGTGGCGCCGCCGATGTCGGTGGGAACCGCCGGGGTCAGGCCGCGCGCCCACTGCACCCGCACGCCGAGGGTGCGGAACGCGTCGATGATGCACTGGTCGCTGATCTCGTCGCAGGCGACGCCGTTGCGGCGGGCGATGTCCGCCAGGAACATGTTCCGCGACCACCACGGGAACACCACCTCGATCGAGATGGAGTCACACAGGCTGTGCCGCTCGATCATGTCGGCGGCCTGCAGCGCCACAGCTGCGAAGATCGCGGAGAAGGCGCCGAACGTCGCGGTGATGGTGACGGCGGTGGCGGCGGCGCGGGCCTGCTCGAACAGGACCTGGCGGACGCGCAGCTCGTGCGCGACCATCGTGTTGCGCTGGTACCACGCCACCAACTCCGGGAAGTGGCGCTGCGTGAGGATGCCCGCCTCCAGGCAGACGCCGACCGCGTCGCAGCGGATCTCGTCCGGCTCCGGGCAGGGGATCTTAAAGCAGGGCTTGGTCGCGCCGGAGATGTCGTCGGCCTCGGTGTGGACCCATGTCATGGACCCCACGTCCAGCGACGGGATCTTGAAGAAGCGCAGGCCGCCACGGGCGAGCTGGATCTCCGGTGCGTCCCACAGCATCTCCGGGCAGGCGATGTCCGTCAGCTCGTACACCGTCTCCGAGGGGGCGCACCAGCCGCCGGACGCGACCAGGTCCTTGTTCGGCAGGCGCGACTGGTCGGCGGCGAGGATCACCGCCCGGGTGCCCTCCGTGCCCGACGACGAGTCGTTCACGATCAGCTCCCGGGTGAACGGCAGCCGGTAGGAGGCGCACAGGCCGACACCGCCGCCGGCCGTCTTGAGGGCGTTGGCGCGGCGGATGATGCCCTCGGTGACGCCGTCCATGTCGAGCGGCTGACCCGGCTGGTAGCCGGGGACGTCCACCGACGCGGTGATCTCCGGGCGGGGGTTGGTGTCCTGCGGCAGGACACGCGGCTGGCGGCGGCGCACACCGGACAGGTCGAGCACGGGGCGGCGCGCCACCGCCCCCGACGCCGTCGCCTCCCTCGGCTCCGGGGCCGGCCCCGGGTCTGGGGCGGGCTCTGGCTCCGGGGCGGGCTCCGGCTCCGGCTCATCCGGCGGGGCGTCCTGCCCGCGGACCTGCGCGGCCAGAGCGTCGATCTCGGCGGCGGCGGCCTCCGCGGCTTCCCGCCGCGTCTGCTGCTCGGAACGCACGTTGTTGACGAACTCGGCGAGTGTGCGCAGCTGCGCCAGGTCGTCGGGGGTGACGGTGGTGCTGGTGGATCGGGCGTCGAACGCGGCAACCGCCCCGTCGAGCAGGTCAACCAGCTCGTCGTCGGTCAGGCGGGTCAGGTCCTCGGGAAGCTCAAACTGCTGGTCCACAGCTGCGGCATCTCTCTCCTACAGGACGAGAGCCCGGCCCATAACCAGCGGCGATGCTCCAGATCGTATAGCACAGGGTCTCAGCCGGGGGCGCTGCTCTGCATGGCGCCCCGACCCCCACCGACTACCCGGCTTGCGGAATCTACATAGGGTATGTAGATTCTTCGATATGGCCGACCATTTGAGCGTCACCCCCAAAATGGCGCAGATCTTGAAGGTCTTCCTGGAGGACGTCGAACAGCCCCGCTACGGCTTCGAGCTCATGCAGCTCACCAGTCAGCACAGCGGCACGCTGTACCCGATCCTGGCCACACTGGAAAAGGCGGGCTGGCTGAACAGCCACAGGGAAGACATCGACCCGAAGGAGGCGGGCCGGCGCCCTCGCCGGATGTACCTCCTTACTCCGGACGGCGCTGTGCTTGCCCAGGCGCGGCTGGAGGCACTTGCCGAGGCTTACCGGCCGCCAGTCAACGCCCGGTTGCGGCCCCAGGGTGGCACCGCGTGACCGGATATCTGCTGACTGGCCTCATCTACCTGACGGGCGCTCTCGTCACTCTCGTCGCCACGCTTATGGCGGTGGCCTGCACCATCTGCAGCGATCTCATCAAGCAGGAAGCCGCCACCCGGCTGGAGCGGATTCCCCACTGGCTGCTCGAACGCGCGGCTCGCGATCTTCCCGACGAGTGCCGGGAGCACATTCTTGAGGACGAGTGGCTGCCGGAGATGCAGTTCATCGCGCGCCGCTCGGAAGGGTTGCCGGTGACACGGCTCTTGCGAGCAACCGTGTTTTCCCTGCACCTTATGGGCGGCCCGGCGAAAGCGGTGGGGCGAATCCTCCGCGATCTGCGTGGTAGGAAGTCGTTTGCTACCGAGCAAGAACGCGAACGGCTTATCTCAGCGCTAGGCCTGCTACCCGGGCCACAGCGCGAGGCGCTTACGTTGCGGTACTTGCACCGGTTGTCGGACGCTGACATTGCACGGCTGATGGACACCGATGAGAGGTCGGTGCGGGGCCTGGTATGGCACGGGCTGCATAAGCTAAGAGATTCTGGCGTTCCAGTACGCCACTACTATTGACAGCCCTCGCTATTCGGCGGGGGCTTCGTCAGCCAGCGCCGTCAGTTGACGTGACACCGCCCTTCGGCCTCACCTCCGCTCCCGGGTAGCGCTTCGCCACTGCCCTGGCGGTCGGCTCGCTGGTCGAGGTGTAGACGACTTTGCCATTCTGCACCACCTCGTACTGGGTCCGGTTCTTGTTCTGGCACCCGCACGGCATGATCAATTACCTCCCTTGATGGTGGCCGCCATGGACTCGGCGATCTCCGCCCGGGCCGGGGCGACCTGCTGCTGCAGGCGGACGATCTCTGCGCGGGCGTCGGCCCGCTGCTGCTCCCGCACCTCCATCGCCGTCAGCAGGTCGTCGACCAGGCTGGTGTCCGCCACGAGCAGCGCCGCCAACGCCCTTAGATCCCCACCCGTCGGCAGGGGTGGGGCGGCCGCCGCTGAGGCGGCCAGCGCGATGTTCGCCCGGTGCGCCACCGCCGACGCGGCCAGCGGCGAGGAGTGGCCGGGCACCGGCACCGACAGCACCGCCCGCAGCTGCCACCTGCCGCCCGAGCCCTGCCGCATGTGGTAGCTCGGCTGGCACGCGGTGAACACGCGGCGGTCCCACTCGGCCAGCCACGGCGCGGCCGCCCCGCTGAACCACATGCCCCGGCTGTTCATGCCGACGGCGACGATCCCCGCCACGGTGCGGGTGTCGTCGAACTGGCAGGCGGCGTTCTCACACTCGGCGCCGTCCCGCGCGTGCGGGACGTTCATCGTGAACGCCCCCACCCTCGCGAAGGAGCCGTCGTCGAGCGGCAGCCTGGCCCGCAGGAAATGCGTCAGGTCGATGTCCCCCAGCGACTCGATCGTCAGCCGCCGGTTCGGGAACCCGGCGTGCGGCTCCCCGGCCTGCGCCACCCACCCGAAGATCCGGCCGTCGCGGTAGTGCACCCCGCCCGACCCCGGCGGCAGCTCCTCCGCCGTCGGCTCCCGGAACCAGCCGGCGGGCAGCGGCGGCATGTCCTGCATCGCCTGCCACGCCGACGCCTCCAGCCCGGCCATCGCCGCCTCCTCCTGTCCGCCCCACGACAGGGCCCCATCCACGCCCGGCCCGGCGCCGGCCGCTACCTGCCCCTCGGGGAAGCCCGCCGCCCCCACGAACAGGGACGGCGCGAGCCGCACCAGCCGGCCCGCCTCCGCCGCCCGGGCCAAGTAGGCGCGGGCGGTGGTCACGCTCATGCCCAGCGCGTCGGCCAGCTGGGCGGGGCTCGTCGGCGTGGGCGACGTCGACACGTACGCAACCACCTCCGCCATGCGCGGCCCCTCCGCCACCATCGCCGGCTCCTCCTCGTTGGGGCGGCACGCCGACGCCGCGGCGGCAGCCTCCTCCTGCTCGATGGGGTCCAGCACGATCCGCGCCCCATGAAACGCCGGCATGGACACCAGGGTCGCGCCGCGCACCCGGCCCCGGGTGATCCGCATCAGGAAGTCCCCGGACGACTCGGTGAACAGCACCTCGCCCCGGGTCGGGTCGTCGGCGTCCCCGGCGGCGGCGGTCACCACGCCGGGGTCCTGGGCCAGCGCCCGCAGCGCGGCGACCGGCACCGTGCCGTCCGGGGTGGTCGTCCACTGCACCGCCCGCCTGGTGCGGACCGGCCCCGCGGCGGCGGCGACCTCACCATGGGACGTCACCGACACCAGCCACGACCCGTCCGGGAGGGGCAGGGCGGACGCGTGGGCGGCGGACGCCAGCAGCACCACCTCCCCGCCGTCCCCTTCGCTGGTGGTGCGGTCGATGAACTCAATGTCGACGTCGTCCAGGTCCACGCTGACGCCGAGGGGCGCGCCCTCGTCGAGCAGCCTTTCCGCCGCCAGGCCCGCCGGCTGCGACCGGTACAGGTCACCGGCGCCGGGGATGCGGTCCCCGGCCCGGTCCAGGTCCTGGATGTCGCCGGCGAGCTCCGCCCCCTCGTGCCCGCCGAGCATTTCGTCGGCGAACTGCAGCGGCCACGGCCCGCCCTCCCAGTACAGGGCGTTCGGCGCGAAGATCCGGCCGTCGCCGGTCTCGACGTTCTCGAACGCGAGCGCGGTGTCGCCGGGGGTGGACCAGCGGCGGCGCTGCGACCGGTCGGCGGCTGCGGTCTGATCGGGCATGGTGTCTCCGTCCTGTCCTCGACCGAGCGGGATGTCGGTCACCTCGCCGCCGAACGCCACCCGCAGCCGGTCGAACGTGATGGGCCCGGTGCGGTCGGCCAGCTGGGCGACCTGCGCCAGGTCTCCGGTGTAGGTGAGGGTGACGTGCGGCACCCACGGGGTGTGCTGCTCCGGCAGGTCGAACAGGCCCGACACGATGTAGCTGGCGGAGCGGTGCATGTCGGCCAGGCCGGGCCCGCCGACGCCGAGCACGATGCACGGGTCCCGTTCGTCGTCGGCCGGGTTGAACACGCTGATGGCGAACGCGTTGGCTTCCAGCGGCTGCAGCCCGTCCGGCTGGTCCATCTGTCCGGGCATCTCGGAGGCCAGCGCGTCGGTGATCGCCGCCCGGGTGGGGGCGTCGATGGCGTCGGCGTCGCCGAGGAACAGCAGCGTCAGGTGCAGGTCCTCCGGCAGTTCGCCGCCGGGCACGGCCAGGCGCTCAATGTCCGCCTGGGAGGGGACCAGCGCCACCATCCCCCCGGTGTACGGGCCGCCTGAGGCGGCGGACAGGTCGGGTTGCGGGTGGGCGTCACGCACGATTCCCTGCTCCTGGTAGTAGTCGACGACCTGGCGGATCTGCTCGTCGGTGAGGTACTGGCGGCCGTCGTCCGGTGGCGGGGTCGGCTCGTACCCGAACACCGCCGTGCACCGGCACTGGATGGTGTTGGCGGGGGAGCCGGTGGGGTCGCCGGGGTACTGCAGCGGCTCGCCCTCCACCAGGAACGGCGCGACGACCGGCACGGTCTGCCCGTCGGCGGCGAAGTGCCCGGGGCGTGTGCGGCGGTCCATCGTCGCGAGCCACGTCTTGAAGCCGGGCCGCACCTCCGAAGGCATCGCGTGCACCGCGTCCAGGCTGGCGCGGTTCCAGGCGGCGGCGGTTTCGGTGCGGGCGATGCGCTCCGCCCGGGTGTCGCCCAGCACCGCCCCGTCTTCCGCAAAGGTGCGTTTGAGCCGGTCGCGGAGCTGGTTGACGCCTTCCCCGGCGGCCATGCCGTCGGCGAGGGCCTGCCGGGCGGCCTGCCACAGGTTGTCGCCCACGGCGGCGAGGCGGTTCTCCGCCTCCCGCATGTACGCCTGCGCCGCCTCCGGCACGCTGAACGGGTCGTCCAGCCAGCGCGGCACCAGGTCGTCGCTGCCGGGCGGCGGCGGCACGTCGAACCGGCGTAGCACCGCGTGGAACGCCGCCTCCCACACCGCGAGCAGCACCGCGAGGATCCGCCGCAGCAGCCCCCGCCACAGCGTGCCTGGGCGGCGCAGGTCGGCGTCGTCGATCGGGTCGCCGTCCGCCGCCACCAGCCGATGCAGCACGGCGAGGGGCAGGCCGGACGCCTCCAGCGACCGGCCGAACTCCTCGGCCACCTCGTCCAGCACGTCGGCCACCGCGCGTTCGACCATGCGTTCCAGGCCGGTCAACGTCCGGTCGGCGGCGTCGCGGGCGGCCTGCCTCGGGTCCTTGCCGCCGGTCATGGCAGGCCCCCGGTGTCGGCGTACGGGGACCAGCCGCAGCCCTCGCACACCGCGTACCCCCCGATGATCGTCACGCCTTCGGTGGTGGCGGCGCTGATCGTCGCCATCGCCAGGCTCGCCGCCTGGCAGGTGGGGCACCACCCGTGCCGCATCTCACCGACCAGCGGCACGTTCCCGTCGTGCTCGGGCGGCCCGTCCGGGTCGTGTTCGCCGCAACCGGTGTGGCTGTTCTCCCGCACCCGCCACGCCAACAGCTCCTCCGCCACCGACCGGTCCCGGCAGTGCGAGCACCAGCCGTGCGCGGCGTGCGCGGCCCTGCTGTGCCCCAGCGGCCCGTCCGTCGTCGTCATGCGGCCACCAGGCAGGAGGCGCGCAACACACCCGTGGTCTGCTCCCGTGTGTGGTCGGCACCCGCTGGTGCCGCCTTCGCGACATGGGGACGCTCACGCCTGCCAGCCATCACGCCTGCCCTCCGCACGAGCATCCCCCGACGCAGCAGCGAGGGGACTGATCTTCGAGGTCCTCGATGTCGTGCAGCACGCCGCCATGGGGGCACGGGGGGACGTTCGGGCAGGCCCACCATCGCAACCATCTACGCACCCCTTCTTGAGCCGGCGCCGTCGTCGTCATGCGGCCACCAGGCAGGGGGCGCGCAACACGCCCGCGGTCTGCTCCCACGTGTGGTCGACCCCGGCCGCGATCAGCTCCCGGCAGTAGGAGTCCAGCGACGCGGCCAGGCAGTCGCCGTCGACGCCGTACCGGGCGGCGATCTCCGGCACCCGCGACCACGCCCCGTCCAGCAACCGCCACTGCTCCACGTGCGCGCCGTCCACCGACAGCAGGGTGTGCAGCGCGGCCGGCTGCATCGCCTTCGCCCGGCCGCGTTCGCTCCTCGGGCAGGCGGGGGTGCGGATCAGTTTCTCCCCGGCCGCCGACAGCGCCGCCCAGATCAGCCCGTCCGCTGCGGCCAGCAACCCCTCACCCGCCACCCCCGCCGAGGCGGAGGTGGAGGCGGGCAGCGTGTCCGGCTCCTTCATGGTTTCGTCCACCGGCAGGTCCGGGTCGGCCGGACGCCCGCGTTCCTGGCCGTCGTCGGCGCGGTCGCCCTGCGTGTTCGGGGCGCCGGGCCGCGGCGCGTCGTCCTCCTCGAACCCCGTCTCCCGGCGCAGCGCCTCGTCGGAGATGGCGTTGCGGTCGTACACCTGCAGCGCGATCTCCGACCGGTTCTGCCGCACCCGCAGCGGTGAGGAGTCGTACCAGACCAGCCACTCCCCGGCGTCGGCCACGCCTTCGTCTTCCAGCAGGGGCCGCAGCCACTGCGTGGTCAGGGCGTGGGCGACGGTGCCCAGCTTCGGCTCGATCGCCAGGCGGATCGCCTCCTGGCTCAACTGCCAGACTGACCAGTGATTGGTGTCGCCGAGGCCGAGCAGGATTTCCGCTGGCATTTCCAGGCCGGTGGCGAATCGGCGGATGGCCTCCTCCCGCAGGCGGATCGCCAGCTCGTCGAAGTCCGACTCGAACGTCAGCCACCGCATCTCGCCGATCTTGTCGGCGGGGACCTCCAGGATGATCGGCACCGTGGCGGCCGCCGACTCGGGGTCCTTGTACGCCGTTTCGGCCACCGTCATCAGCAGCTCGATCAGGTCGTCTTCGGCGTCGCCCTCCGCCTTCGTGCGGGGGAACGTGGTGCCCTTCGGCACCAGCAGAATCCCGCGCCCCGTCAGGCGGGACCTCGCGATGGCGGCGACGGCGGCGTTCAGCAGCCGCAACTCCTCCAACAGCCCGAGCGACGACCGCACGGGGGAGTCGGCCTCCATGTGCTTACGCGGGTGCGGCTCCCACACCCGGATCGCGACCGGCGCGTCCGGGTCCGGCTGGTCGGCGTCGTACGGCGGGATCACCACGGGTTCGCCGTCGACGTCGGCGACCAGGTTGTTGCCCTGCTGGGTGACCTCCGACACCGACAGGACCCGCCAGTCCGCGCCCGCCCCGGTGTCGTCGCCGGCCGGGTTGCGGTCGGGGCGGATCATGATCCACCCTTCCCCGGCGACGACCAGGTGGGGGCCGAAGCCGCCGAGCAGCTGCGCCTGCCCGTCCGGGCCGCCCGCGATGGAGGCGACCAGCTGCGCGGCGCGGTGGTCGTCGGGGGCGCGGTCGATGCTGCCCTCACTGTTGCGGCGGCCCGCGAACAGCTTCGCCCCCGACATGGCGTTGCCGACCCAGGTGGCGGCGAACCGCACCTCCGGTGTGCTGTCGAAGTACGACCATGCCTGGTCCTGCCAGCCCTGGTCGACCTGGCGGACCCGCAGGCGGCGGGCGACGAACCGGGAGGCGGCGGCGGTGAGCTCCGGGGCGCGGGCCGTCACGGTCACCCCTGGCCCATGGCCGTGTCGGCGCGGTTCAGCAGCACGGCCGCCCCCGCCACGGCGAACCACTCGATGCCGTGGATCAGCGGCGAGGTGTCGCCCCAGCGGCCCGCGACCAGCAGGTACACGGCGAGGATCGCGCCGGACAGCCACCAGCCCATGCAGTACGGGCAGGAGATGAGGGTGACCGCCCAGTCCCGGGCCTGGGAGGTGGGGCGGCGGTCGCGCCACCGGAACACCACATCCCGCGCTGGGTCCAAAATCGTGTCATTGATCACCAATTGGGTTGCTCTGTAACCCGCGAAGGCCAGCACGCCAAGCTCAACCAGCCCGATCAACAGCTGCCCCCAACCGCGCGATCCCCCGGCTATCGCGCCGATCATAGGACCGCTATCCGTAAATCTTCCGGTGCGGAAGCCATACAGCAGGAAGATTTACGGACTTTGGGGGTTGGGGGTGAGCGCGTCGCGGCCGGACGGCGTAACCAGCCGGGCATGGCAGCCGATCATCGGGTATGAGTCAGGAGCCCCCCATCCCTCTGGAGTTCTTCGCCACCGCCGCCCAGGTGATACCGGTTCTGCTCATCCTGCTGGTCGTTGAGGAGCGCGCCCGGTGGGTCGCCCCCAGCCGCGCCGGGATGTCCCTCTTCGGCCGGGTCACGACGATCGCAGCCACATTTGTGGGGGAGGCAGTGGCGATGGGCGCCCTTGGCGTCGGCTCCAACCCCGGCATGTACCCGTACCTCCCGCTGGCGGCAGCGGCCATCGGCGTGATGATGGTCACGATGGCGCTGCCCTTGCTGGCTGGGTTCCTAGGCGTGCAGTGGGCCCGAGCCCCGCTGACAGCCAAAGTCGGTGCCGCGTCCCTGATCGCGTTAGTCTCCGGCTTCCTCCCAGCCGTAACCGCTCATTTGTTCCTGCCGCGGTGGCCCCGTGGGCAGGGCCCGCCCCCCACGACGTTGCTGGATCACCCTGTTGTCGTAGTTGCAGAGGCCGCCGCCCTCGCTGCCGGGGCCTTCTACTTGTGGACTGTCAGACCGTCTCCCCTGGGGGAGCCTGCGGCCGGGGACGCCTGGCGGGACGGCATGAACTTCCTGTAACTGCCGGGCCGGTGACGGCTGGGACGGAGAGGCCGCCCCCGGCGGCCGGGGCGGCTCCCAGGCCGTCACCGCGCCCGCGTACGATGCCCGCCCGAGGGGCGCGGACCTGGAGGCGGAAGTGGCAGATCTCAAATTCGACGATGACCTGGTGGAGCTGCAGCGAGCGTATGTCCGCGCGGCGGAGGTGGCGCGGGACCTCTGCGACGCATTCCCGCCCCCGACGAAGATCGCGGCCGGTGAGGTGGTCGTTGACCCCGCGCTTGAGGAGCAGCTGGAGGTGGCCCGCGCCGAGCGGG
This sequence comes from Microbispora cellulosiformans, assembly GCF_008728085.1. Taxonomy (NCBI): domain Bacteria; kingdom Bacillati; phylum Actinomycetota; class Actinomycetes; order Streptosporangiales; family Streptosporangiaceae; genus Microbispora; species Microbispora cellulosiformans. The sequence continues at coordinate 69,641 of NZ_VYTZ01000003.1, forward strand.
GCCGCCTTGTGCACGCCCTGTACGGGCACACGTTCTGGGACAACGTGGCCGACAAGTTCGCCGCCCACACCGAGCTGCAGAAGGTCGCCGCCGCCCAGGCCGGGGAGTAGGACCCCGGCCGGGCCGGTCAGGCCAGCGGCTCGCCGAGCGCGGTCAGCAGCCGGCCGACCCGGCCGGTGTGCGCCCACCGCAGCATCCGCGCCCGCGCGCACAGGCTGCCCAGCACGTCCTGCCCGTCCGCCTGCACCTCCAACGGTGTGCGCCGCACGTACGGCAAACGCACCGGGTGGACCAGCGGCGAGGCCACCCACCCAGTGGCCAGCAGCCGCTGCAGGTCGGCGGCGGTGCCGCCCTCCACGAGCGGCCCCAGCCTTGCCGCACGCTCGGGCTGCACGACCACCACCCGCACACGCCCCCGCCCGAACGTCACGACCAGCGGGTGCGGCTGCCCGAACGACGCGAACGTGTAGTGCACGCGGCCGCGCAGCGCCCTGTGCGTCTCCGCCGGCCACCCCCGGTACGAGTCGAGGTTGACGCCGCGCGCGTCCCACGGCGGCGGCAGCACGTCCTCCATCCCCAGGTAGGTGCCGATACCCACGGGGATCGTCGTCGGCAGGCCCGTCGCGACCAGCCCGCCCCCGTTCTCCTGGTCGTCGCGGTACAGGATGAGGTGGTCGTCGGCGACGTAGTCGAACCCGTGCCGCACGACCGCGTCCACGGCCAGCGTCGTCTTGCCCGCCCCGGCCGTGCCGGCGAACACCAACAGCAGGTCCCGGCGCCGCACCGCCGCCGCGTGGATCATGACGTGGCGGCGGGTTTCGCAGTGCGCCAGCATCACCTCCCGCACCGCCTGCCGCAGGGCCCGCTGCAGCACGGCGGGACGGCGGGCGGCGATGTGCAGCACCCGCTCCCGCTCGTCCGCCCGATACCCGGCGCCGCCCGGGTCACGGCGCATCCCCGGCGGCGGCTCGGCCAGGGTGCCGCGCACCAGCCACCACGGCAGCCCTGTGTCGGCGTGGCAGTAGAAGTCGCCCAGATGTGCCAGCGCCGGCGGGTGGTCGGTCTGCACGGCCACCCGCACCGGCCCCACCCGGTACAGGGCGTCACGGGTCGGGTCGCGGCGCAGCGGCGCGGGGGTGGTGCAGGTGGTCCGGGGGGTCACCATGTCCTCCAGTCACCCCCGAACGGGGGCGTCGAGTCGGGTCACTGACGCCGGACAGTCAATGCCGCGGACGCGCGTTCCGGACTCCGATGCGTTTTGGATGGTGTTGCATGCGGGTCAAATCTTCGGCTCGACGATCGTGACCGGGCCCCGGGATACCGCCGCTGAGCAGGGCGGAAAGGGGCGGCGACGCGCCACCGCCCCGCTCACCGGCACTCTTGACTGCTTTCACCGCCGCGCTTCAAGCTCGCATCTGTGCAAGTCCGTACAAGCTCTCAGGCAGGAGTTCCCCCATGGCGCTACGGTTCTATGGCAAGGGCGGCAGCCAGACCGACAGCTGCCCCTCGGTCCACGCGGACGACACGGACGGAAGCCTCGTGATCGTGGGCACGCTCATCGAAGATCCGGATGTACTGACCGAGATCCAGCGGCACAGCCACATCGACCCTCACGAGCGGGCCGTCCGGGTGCCGCGTGAACTGCGGAAAGCTCTGAGGGAGGCGTTGGGTGAGCATGATCCAGATCTTGGCTGAGTTGTTCGCGCGAACCCAGCGGTCGGTGACACACCTGGAGATGCGGGACGCTTACGGCGCCGGAGGCCCCGACTACGCGCTGTGGCGTGAGGGCGTCCCCATCGACCAGATCGCGCAGCACGGCAATGTCGCTCCGTGGGTGACCCTGGTCGGGGAGCACACGGCCCGGGGGGTCACCTTCCGCCGAGCCAGGATCGTGTCCGAACCGGTCAGCGACTACATCCGCTTCGAGCACGCCGCCACCGGCTACTCCAACCAGGCCGCCGGTGAGCGGGTGCGCTGGCTGCCTCGCCCGCGTGCCGCGGACCTGGCGCTTCCAGGGTGCGACTTCTGGCAGTTCGACGGCGCCCTGGTGTGCTGGGTCTTCCAAAGCGGCGACGGCGACCCCGCCGGCTACCAGCTGACCGAAGACCCGGACGCGGCCAAACTGTGCGCCTCGGCATTCGAGGCCGTGTGGGACCGCGGGATCGACCACGAGGAGTACCAGCCCGCCTGACCGCAAGCACACTCATGGCCACCTCCCCCTCATCCAGCACCCAGCAGGCGCGCCAGGCGATCGCCGACCGGCTGCGCGAAATGCTGCGCGACTCCGGCCTGACCGCCCGGGAGCTGGCACGGCAGGCGGGGTGGAACGAAACCAAATGCTCCCGCCTCATCCACGGCCGCACCCCGCCCAGCGACAACGACATCCGCGCCTGGTGCACCATCTGCGGTGTCCCCGAGGAGATCCCCAACCTGATCGCCGCCTCCCGCAGCGCCGAAACCTCCTACCTGGAATGGCGCAGGGTTCAGCGCAGCATGAAACGGATGCAGGATCTGGGGTTGTCGCTGTTCGAGGACAACCACCTGTACCGGTTCTACTCCTCCAACCTCGTCCCCTGGCCGTTGCAGACGCCCAGCTACATGCGGGCCATCATGCGCCGCTTCGCCGACTTCCACCAGGCCGACGTGCCCGACATCGAGGCAGGGGTCGAGGCGCGCGTCGCCCGCCGCCGGTTCCTGGACGACGGCACCCGCCGTTGCGCGATGCTGATCGAGGAGTCGGTGCTCAGAAACCGGATCTTCGGCGATGACGTGCAGGGCGAGCAGCTGCACCACCTCCTGACCGGCATGCGCCAGCCGAACCTGTCCTTGGGCGTCATCCCGCTGGCCGGTCGGCGCGTGCAGAAACTCACCGAGACCTTCCACATCTACGGCGACGCCACGGTGTCCATCGAGCTGGTGTCGGCCATCATCACCATCACCCAGCCGCGGGACATCGCCCTGTACGTCAAGTGCTTCAACGACCTGGCATCCAGCGCCGTCTACGGGGACAAGGCCAAGGCGTTGATCACTGCGGCGATCGGCGCGCTGGAACAGGCGTAGAAGTTCGTACAAGTTTCTGGAGCCGCCTCGCCCCGGCTGTTTACCGTCACGTCCATGGCGATCGGTCACGCCAGCCCCGGCGCCGGCCCGCTGCCCCCCTCATGCTCAGGGCAAGGAGGCGTCACCCGATGCCGCGCCACGCACGCCCCCGGCCGAGCCCCCGCAGGCCCGCCCATCCGGCCGGTCTGCCCGCACCTCGAAAGACCCCTCCCGGGTGTCCCCGGGAGGCCGTGCGAGGGACAAGGAGACAAACCATGCTCGCGACCGATCTGCCCGGCGCCGTGTGGCGGAAGAGCAGCCGCAGCGCCAACAACTGCGCCTGTGTCGAGGTGACGCTGCTGGGCGATGGCACCATCGGCGTGCGGGACAGCAAGGACCCCGCCGGCCCCGCCCTGGGTTTCACCCCTGCCGAGTGGGACGCCTTCATCGGCGGCGTCCGCGACGGAGAGTTCGACCGGGACCGGCTGGCCGACAACACCCGGGCCGGCTGGCCGACAACACCCGGGCCGCCTCCTCCTAGGGTGCCGCGTAAGCGGCGGCCAGGCAGGTGGCAGCCCGACACCGGGAAGTGCCCGCCCGCACGGGCGACGATGCCCGGACCGGCTGACCCTGCAGCCACCCCTCGTGAACGATGCTCCTGCCCAGCTCGGGGGTAGGCAGCGGCGAGGGGACAACGGCACATCCGGTTGGGCCACGGGCACCAGCACCGGTTAGCGAAGGAGAGCAACAGCAGCCGCGCTGCGGGAATCGCCGCAGAACGGCAACCCGCTGCTCTACACCCTCCATAGGCCCCCTGCCTCTGGTCAGCGGCGCGCACCAGAGGCAGGGACAGCATGCCTGCGCGCCACGGAAAGGCACACCAATGAACAACAGCGCGGTCCTGGACGCCACCACGGCAGATCTGTTCGACCTCGACGCCACGGACGTGGGCGGCAGCCTCCTGGTCGTCGACGCCATCACCGACAACGGCTGCGGCACGCAGCCCGCCTGCCGCTACCCCGACCCGCAGAACTGACCCCACCCCCGGCACGGGGCCGCGGCATTCAACCGGCCGCGGCCCCATGGAGGAGACGTCCTGTGGCTCGTCCGATCTTCACCGCCCGAACCGACGCGCTGGCCCGCATCCCCCTGCGCCCGGAGCACGGCCACGACACCGACGACGACCCGCTGCTCGCCGAGGCGATCACAACGGCCGGTGGCTTCACGCAGCACGCACCCCACGGCTCGGCGTCCGCGGCGACCAGGCGGGCCTACGCGACACGATCCCGGACCCGCACCACCCCGCAGGGCGTGTTCGCCGGTGTCGCGCCCGCGACGCTGTCCGCCGGCCCTTCCATTCCGGCTGACCTGCGGCTAGGGGCCGACCACCGGGCCTTCACCAGCCCCGACCCGCTGTGGCTGAATCTGCTGGCACGCTCGATCATCGACGGCTCTGACGGTTTGTCCACGACGCGGGTGACGACCAGCAACCTCGCCTTGCTGCGCGGCGGTCGGTGGGAGATCGAGCAGCCTTCCCCCGGCGGCCGGGGACGCACTGTGACAATCGGCATCCGCGATACCGAGGTGACCGCGTTCGTCCTGCGGTACTGCAGGAACGGGATGCCCGCTGAGCGGCTGCTCGCCGCGGTGGCATCGCGATGGCCGCAAGCAGCCCCGCAGGCGGGGCCACGACTCGTGCGACAGCTGATCGGCCACGGCTTTCTCCTGCATGACCTGCTTCCCGACGACCCGCGCCGTGACCCGCTGACGCACCTGCTGGACCGGCTCCCCAGCTCCTCGCTGCTGCGCCACCGGCTGGAACAGCTCCGTGATCACCTGGCCGGGGCCGACGAGCACCGGCCGGGCGACGCCAAGCGGCTGCACCTGCTCACCGCCGCCGACGCGATCACACGCGACGTCCTGCCCGCCGACCGTGTCCTGCGCGTGGACACCGCGGCCGACGCCACCGTGGTCCTGCCCGCCGATCTGGCCCGCCGAGCCGCGGAAGCCGCCGGCGTCCTGTGGCGGATCAGCTCGGGCTGCGACCCGCTCGCCGACTACCACCGCAGGTTCGTCACCCGCTACGGCACCCGCCGGGCCGTGCCGCTCCTGGAACTCCTCGATCCCGTCATCGGCCTCGGCCCCCTCGACGACGACGCCACCGACATCGGCGCCGGGCCAGCCGACCCGCACGGTGAGGGAGTGCTGGCCCACCTGCTGGCCGACGCGCTGACGGACGGCAGGACCGAGATCCTTTTGGACGAGGCGATCGTGGACCGGCTGACCAACCGCGATGAGGCCCCCCCTCCCCGCACGGCCGAGATCTACGTGCACGTCCTGCCCGCAGCTGAGCAGGGCGCGGATCACCGGTTCCATCTGGCAGTGTCCGGCGGATCACAGGACGCGTTGTCGACGACCGGCCGGTTCCTCCGCCTGCTCCGCCAGCTTCCGCACATCCCCCCCGACGCCGGCGACGGGCACGGCGTCTTGATCGCCGAGCTGGTGGCGCGTCCCCGCTCGGACGCGGTCGCCTCCGTCGCGGCCGAGACCGGGCTTGCCGCGCACCGGCTCCCCGTAGGCGTCCCGGCCCGGCCGGGCGATCTCGACCTCGGCGACCTGGTGGTGTTCTCTGCCGGCGGCTGCCTGATCGTGTGGTCGGTCACCCGCGACCGGCCCGTGCGGCCGGTCCTGTACTCGCGGATCACGCCGCGGCTGCTGCCGCCGGCCGCCCGCTTCCTGGCCGCAGCGGGACATTCCGGGGAACGTCCCTGGCACTGCTGGTCGTGGCGGGGCCTCACCACCGCCCCCTTCACCCCCGCTGTTCGCTACCGCGGCACCTGGCTCGCGCCCGCCCGATGGGCCCTGCCGCGGCATCTGACCGCCCTCGCCGGCCAACGCGACCGGTGGCAGGAAGCTCTCAACTGTTGGCGGGAGACGACCCGGCCACGCCCTCCCGACGTCGTGGCCACCGACGACGCAGACCGTCGGCTTCCGCTGGACCTGCGGCGGGCCGACGACCGTGAACTTCTGCGCCGCTATGTCCGGCGCGGCCTCACCGCCGTCACCGCCCCGTGGGGCGCCCAGGCATCAAGCTCGGCCGTGCTGCCCGGTCCCGGCGGCTGTCACCTCCTGGAACTGGTCGTCAGCCTGGACCGCGCCGCACCTTCGCCCGCCCTCCCACAGGCGGCACCGCCGGTACGGCCGCCCGGTCAGGGCCTCCACCTTCCGGGAGGGCCTTGGCTGTCGCTGGCCGTCCAGGCCCCGTCCGGCTGCCACGAGCGGATCCTGCAGTCGCTGGCCCCGCGAGCCGGCGACCTGATCGGGCGCGGGGACCGGTGGTTCTGGCTCCGCTACCGCGACCTCCGCCACGGCGAACACCTCAGGATCCGCTTCCACACCGACCCCGCCGCCACCGGCACGCTGCTGGCGTCGGTGACCGGGTGGGCGTCCAACCTGCACCGGCAGGGCTTGATCTCCGGGTTCTGCGTCGAACCCTACGAGCAGGAGACCGAGCGGTACGGCGGGCGCGAGGCCATCACCGCCGCCGAACGGTTCTTCGCCGCCGACAGCGCCTTCGCACTCGATGTGCTGTGCACCATCCGGGAGGACGACGCACGCCTCAGCGTCGCAGCGGCGTGCGCGGCGGCGATCGCCCGACGGATCGGCATCGACGGGATCGCACCCGCGCGGCTCGACCGCCCAACCCACCGCCTCGCCCACGCCCTGCGGTCCCGTACACGTGCCGCCGCATCCCCGTGGCCCACCGCGTGGGAATCGGCACTGGCCGACTACGCGGCCGCCCTCCCGCCCGGCATCGGGGCGCGGGTCGCCTCCGACGTGATCCACATGCACTGCAACCGGATCGCACCCGACAGCGAAGACATCGTCCGCGCCCTGGCCGCCGACCTGATCCGCACCATCAAGGAGACCTGATGCCGACCCCGACCGGCACCCTTCCCGACGCCCGCGCCGCCGACTTCGCGATCCTGCTCGCCGAGCGGCTCCTGGATCCCGACCCGATCATCACCGCGGCCGGGCCCGCCGTGACGTCCCTGTCGCGGGGCCTGGCCGGGACCGCGCTCCTGCACGCCCGCCTGGCCACCCTCGACCCCCGCTTCGCGGCCGCAGCCGACCAGCACTGGACACGCGCCGCACAGCTGCTCGGCACCACCCCCGGGCGGGCCGGCGGCATCTTCAACGGTGCCGGCGCCCTGGCCGCCTCACTGATCCTCGGCACCCCCTACCTGCCCGACCCCGGCCGCCACGAACGCTCCGTTCAACGCGGCGTCGACTGGCTGGCCGAACGAGCCCGCCTCGTCGCCGCCTGGCAGCAGGACCGGCGGGACGCCGGGCAGGCCGGAACCCCCTGGCAGACCTACGACCTCATCAACGGCCTGTCCGGGATCGGAGCGGTCCTGCTCGCCGCCGCCCGCGCCGGGCACACCAACGCCGAACCCGGTCTCGCCGCCGCCCGCGCCTCCCTCACCGGCATGATCCACACGCCTGGGGAAGGGCGACCAGGCTGGTGGCGGCCAACCCCACGGCATCCTGCGGCGCTTGCCGACCCACACAACCGCGACGCCGCCAACACCGGCCTCGCCCACGGGATCGCCGGGCCCCTGGCGCTGCTTTCGGCCTGCCAGCTTGCCGGGCACGGAAACACCCGACAGGCCGAAGCGATCAGCGTCGCAGCCCGCTGGCTGCTGGACTGGCAGGCCGGCGAAAGCTGGCCACCCCAGATCACCGCCGAAGACCTGGCCGGGACCAGCACCGAGCCGAGTACCCGTGGCCGCCGCGACGCCTGGTGCTACGGAGCGCCGGGCATCAGCGCCGCCCTCATCGCCGCAGGCCGAGCGCTGACCGATCCCGGCCTGGCGGCGACGGGCCGCCGCGCGATTGACGCCCTGGGGTCCCGCACCACCGGCTGGGACACCGAAGGCCCCACCCTCTGCCACGGCATCGCCGGTGTCCTGATGTGCGCGCAGGCTGCGGGCAGCACCATCACCGCTGACCGTGCCGCCGACGCCCTCGCCGCCCACTACGATCCGGCGCTGCCGTTCGGTTTCCGGCACAGCGACCACGGCGTGGCGACCGACGAGCCGGGGCTCCTGGTCGGCGCGGCCGGGATCGTGTTGACCCTGGCCGACCGCGCCGGCGTGCCCTCCCCGCGGGTGACCGATCCGTGGACGGCCGCGCTGCTGATGCCCCTTGCCGTTTCCCCCGACCACGACACCGACGACAGGTAGGTTCCTCCGATGGCCGCTGACACCCTCAAGACCGCCGACCGTTTCCACGCCGAGCTCGTCGACCTGCTGGTCGCCCGCGGAACCGTCCGGACCGGGCCGGTCGAGGCCGCGCTGCGGGCGGTACCCCGGCACGCCTTCGTGCCCGGCGCCGCCCTGGAATCCGCCTACGCGCTCGACGACGCCGTGGTCACCAAACGCGGCCAGGACGGTGCGGCGCTCAGCTCGGCGTCCGCGCCCGGCGTCGTCGCCGCGATGCTGGAGCAACTCGACGTCCACCCCGGCGACCGCATTCTGGAGATCGGCGCCGGAACCGGCTACAACGCGGCCCTCCTCGCCGAACTCACCGGCCCGGCCGGGCACGTCGTCACAGTCGACATCGACGCCGACGTGGTCGACGGGGCCCGGACCGCTCTGACCGCCACCGGCTACGGGCAGGTCGAGGTGCTGTGCGCCGACGGCGCCGACGGCCACGCCCCCGCCGGGCCCTACGACCGGATCATCGTCACCGCGGGAGCGTGGGACCTGCCGCCCGCATGGTGGCAGCAGCTCACCCCGGACGGGCGGCTCGTCGTCCCGTTGCGGATCATCGGCGGGACGACACGCTCCGTCGCCTTCGACCGCGACGGCGGCGACCATCTGGTGAGCCAGTCGATGATGACGTGCGGGTTCCTTGCCATGCGCGGCATCGGCGCCCAGCCAGAGCCCTCCCTCACCCTCGGGGACGGCGTCCAGCTCCTGCTGGGCGACGGGCGCACCGCACCCCCCGGGCCCCTCGCTCACGCCCTCACCCAGCCCGCGCTCCGCACCTGGACCGGCATCACCATCCGGTCAGGGGCCCCCTTCCAGGACCTGGACCTGTGGCTGGCCACCACCGGTAGCGGTTTCTGCCGGATCATCGCCCAACCCGACGCCGTCGCCTCCGACCTGGCGGAACCCGCATTCCGCTGGGGCGGCGCCGCCGTCACCAACGAAAGCGATTCCTTCGCCTACCTCACCATCCGCCCGGCCGAACCGGCCGACGACACCGGAACCCGCTATGAGCTTGGGGTTCGCGCCCACGGCCCGCACCGCGACGACCTCGCTGCGGCCCTCACCGAGCAGATCCACCGGTGGGACAGCGACCACCGCGCCACCACCCCGCGCATCGACGCCTACCTCAAGCCCATCCACCGCGGGCCCGGCCAGGTCGAATCACGCCGCATCGAATCACACCAGATCGGATCGGACACCGCTGCGGCCATCGACAAGCCGCACGTGCTGCTGACCGTCACCTGGCGGGCACGATGAACGGCCGAAGCGACGTCGCCCGCCGGTTCCCCTTCGTTGCGCGCGCACGACCCGCCTGCCACCGGCTCGACATCCGCGTCCGCCAGGTCGCCGACCTGGCGGACGCCGCCACCGGCGACCCGGCGCAAACGATGACGCGCGCGGCCGAAGCCCACAACCTGGCCGCGCTCATCGCCAGCGACTGCGGCCTGCCGGCCCTGGCAGCCGACCTGTGCTGGACCCAGTTCGCCATCTTCCACACCGCGCGGCCCTACACGGCGGCCGTCGCGAAACTCGCGCTTCAGCCCCTCATCAACCTCGGCCGCCTCCACGCCCGCACCGGCCACGGCACCGCCGCCCACCACCTGATCACCACCGTTTTCGACGCCGTCAAGGACCAGACGACCGCCGAGGTCGACGGCCGTACCGTCGACCTCACCCGCCTGGCCCAAACGCCCGAAGACCACCGCGAGCTCGTCCAATGGCTGTGGGCCGTGGTCCTGTCCGACGGCACCCGCGCCCTCACCCAAGCCTGCCGCTGGGCCGAAGCGCTCCAGCATGTCCAGGCCCACCACGGGCTCGGGCAACGACTCCTCGACGGCCGCCAGATCGCGATCATCACTCATCACGCGACGGGCGACTGTCACGGCGCTGCCCGCCTCCTGGCCGCATCCTCCACGCCCACCCCGTGGGAACAAGCGGTCGCCGCTGCCCTCGCCGTACTGACCGGCAGCCCCGATGCCGCCACAATGGTCGACCGTTACCTCGGGCTCGATCAGGATCCACCCGGGCAGGTCGTTTTCCGGGTCCGTCTGGGCCTGGCCGTGCTCGACCTGGCCGCCGCCCGGACACCGCGCGTGTCGAACCTACGGGCCGCCATCATCGACGGGGCGTCCAGCGACGCCTACGCCGCCCGAGACGTCCTGGGCCACCACGTGATGCGCTCCCAGATGACCCCTCGGCAGGAACACGACCTCACCGCCGTAGTCACCGCATCAGGGCTCGGTGCCGGGACACTCCCACCCGCCGACATGCGCGCTCTCACCACAGCCGTGGACAAGGCCGAAGTGGCATTGCGCGGGCAGTTGTGACCCGTTCACCGGTTACCCGGCCCCCGGCCCTTGGCTTGGGACAGCCTTGGGCGTTGCAAGGTCCCGTATCCCGCGCATGAGAGGTGGAGGCATGCCCGCGGCACGACGCCACCCCGTGGCCAATCCCGCACTTCAAGCGGCGATCCAGGCCGCCCAACTCCCCTACGCCAGGGTCGCCCAGGCAATCCGCGCGGTTGGGGCGGAAAACGGGCGGGCTATGTACTATGACGCGGCGTCTATCGCACACTGGCTGACGGGGACCGTCCCCAACGCCGCCGCGATCCCCGCCATCGTCGAAGCGTTCACCCGGCTACTCGGGCGGGCGGTGACCGCCCCCGAGCTGGGCTGGCCCGACCCCGGGCCGGTCGCGGTCAACCCGTGGGACGGCGACCCGGTCGCCTGGGTGACCCGTCTCGGGAGGGACGACATGCTGAACAGGCGCACCGTGCTGACCGCCGGCCTGTACACGCTGGCCGCGCTGAACCTGCCGCCCACCCCGGCGGCCGCCGCGCGGGCGGGGCAGCCGCGCCGCGCGGGCGGCGGCGACGTCGAACGCATCCGCGCGATGACCGCCCAGTTCGCCGACGCCGACTCCCTGTTCGGCGGCGGCCACGCGCGCACCGCCGTCGCGTCCTACCTGGTGGCGGAGGTGACGCCGCTGCTGCACGGCACGACGGGCGCGGCCCGCCCCGCCCTGTTCACCGCCGCGTCCCAGCTGGCCTACCTGGCCGGGTTCATGGCCAACGACGCGTGCATGGCCGGGCTGGCGCAGCGGTACTACATTCAGGCGGTCCGGCTGGCAGACGAGGCCGGGGACCCGGTGGCGAAGGCGACGGCACTGCGCGGCCTGGCGTTGCAGGCCGTCGAGATCGGCCACCCCGACCGGGCGGTGCACCTGGCGGAGGCCGCCGCGGCGGCCCTGGACGACAGCTGCCCGCCGCGGGTGCGGGCGTGGATGAACGGCATGCGGGCCAACGCGTACGCGGCGGGCGGCGACACCCGGGCGGCGATCGCCGCCCTCACCCAGGCGGAGGGGCAGGTGGAGCGGGCCGAGTCGCCGCCGGAGTCGCAGTGGACCGGGGCGTACCGCCGCGCCAGCCTGGAGCACGACACCGGCACCACCCTGGCCGCACTGTCCGACCTGGCCACCGGGGAGCGGCACATGGTGGACTCGATCCGGGTGCGGCGTGGCGGTGAGCGCCGCTCCCGGGTGCTGATCACCTCCCGTCTGGCGGGGATGCAGCTGCGGCAGCGGCGCGTCGATGAGGCGGCCGCCACCGTGCTGGGCATGCGCGCCGATCTGCCGCTGGTGTCGTCGGCGCGGGTCGCCAAGGAGCTGTCCGCGTTGCGCGCCGGCTGGACCGGTGCCCGGTCGCCCGGCTCCCGGGTGGAGGAGGCGGACCGGCTGATCGCCTCCGTCACCCGGTGACGGGCAGGCCGGTCCCCGGGGCGGCCTAGTCGCGGCGGTGGAGCTGGTAGTCGCCGCAGCCCGTGGGGCGGTGGTGGCGGGGGAGCGGAGGTCACCGGCAGGTCACGGCCCGGCGACACGACACCCGTACGGCTGCGCGCCGCAGCCCGGCGGTGACAGAGTGGCGCGAGAGCAACCAGGACATAACCTCGAAAACCTGTTCGACCGTGTCCTGGCTGTGACATAAAAAGGGCACACTGGTATAGGGATCGCCGATGACCCCCAAGGCGTCTAAACGGGTAGAAGGAACTGGGAGACCAGCGGGAGGAGGCAGCGGCATGGCACGCATCAAAGACGTCGCCGCCTACATCCTCGCCAAGTGCGGCCCCATGACCGCCATGAAGCTGCAGAAGCTCTGCTACTACGCCTACGGCTACCACCTGGCGTGGGAAGGCCGCCCCCTGTTCCGGGCACCCTTCGAGGCGTGGGCCAACGGCCCCGTCGCCCCCGCCCTGTACGGCCTGCACCGCGGCCGGTTCCAACTGGACGCCGGCGACATCCCCGGCGACCCCGGCGTCCTCGACGACGGCGAACGGGAGTCCGTCGACGTTGTGCTCGACAACCTCGGCAAGCTGTCCGCCCACGACCTGTCCGAGATGACGCACCGCGAAGCCCCCTGGGTCAACGCCCGCAAGCGCGCGAACGTCGGCCCGCTGGAGCGCAGCAGCGAACCACTCGACGACGACGAGATCTACGAGTTCTTCGACGCCCTCGTGTCCGCGGATGGGCAGCAGTAAGAAGAAGGTCTCCGCACCCGCCAAGACCGGTAAGGGCAACAAGCCCTTCGTCGCGTCGCGGTCGCTGCTGCCGCGTGCGGAGACCTCCGACAGTCGCATCGCGTGGCGGTTCTGCCACGTCGACCACGCCGGCCCGTGGGGGTTCGGCGACCTCACCTTCGCCCAGATTATGGACAAGCTGCGGGCGTTCGAGTCCATGACCTGCCGCGAGATCTTCGACCAGGGCGAGGAACCCGGCAAGCACTACGACGTCGCCGCCCTGCCCAACAAGGTCGCGATCGACCGGCTAGAAGCCCTCAACCTTGGCGACATGACGAAGATCTCCCGCCTGCGGCTCGGCGGCGCCATCCGCCTGTACGGCTTCCTGGAGGGCAACGTGTTCCACGTCGTGTGGTGGGACCCCGAACACCAGGTGTGGCCCTCCACCCGGCGCTGACCCCCAGCCCCCACAGCGGGGGGTCAGCAGGCCGCAGCCTCCACCGACTCCGCCAGCACAAACGCGCGGTTCAGCCCGGTGATGTGCAGCAGCCGGGCCAGCACCCCCCGCGCCCCGGCCAGCACCAGGCGTCCGCCGCCCGCCGCGCACCGGTCCCGCAGCGACAGCAGCAGCCGCAGACTGGAGGAGTCGCAGAACGTCAACGCCGACACATCCACCACCGTGTGCTGCCCCGCCTGCACCACCTCCTCGAACGCCGCCCTCAGCAGGTCCGAACTGGCCGCGTCCAGCTCCCCGTCCGCGACGAGCACAACGCGCGGCCCGTCCGGGCGGGTGGTGATGCGGAGATGATTCAACGCGCTACCCGATCACTGGGCGAGACGTGAAGCCTCGGGGGAGAAATCGGGGGACACCCCAGGTGTACCACGCACGGTGATCTCTCCGTTACCCCCTTCGGTGCAGGGCCGACCGCCAGAGATCGACGTGCGGGCGATCGGTTGCGAGGAAAACGGCGTTGAGGGTGTTGACTCAATTTTGCACCACCCCTTAAATCAGACCGCAAGAATCTGGCCATACCTCCCGTATGGGCGGCTTTACGGGAGTCTGGACGTTGGTGGGGGCCTGCATCGGCGCGGTCACAACGCTCCTAGCGGTCTGGCTTAAGCACAAGTTCGAGAGGCAACGCTTCAAGCTGTTTTGGCGCGTGATGGAAGTCGTCCCGATCGTGACCGACGAGACGCGCGATCACCTCACCCTGTTCCACAACTCGGTGCCAGTGAAGGACCCGCACACGGTGAAATTCCGCCTGGACGCTGAAGGACCCAACGACCTAGACGCCGACGCGTTCAAACAGCCCATCAAGGCCGAGATCGGCGCCAAGATCCTGGACGTCGTGAAAGAGGAGGCCATCCCAAGCTCGCCTCCTGCACTGCCTCGCCATTGGAACGGCAACACGCTGCTGATTGACCCCGGGCACATCGGTCGCCAGCAGCAAGTCACCTACACGCTGCTGGTCGAACAGAAGCCGCCGCGACCAACCAAAGACAAAGTCACAGGCAGTCTCGTCAACGTCGATCTACTGCCATACCCGACCGGCCCCTCCCGAAAGCGCACACTGTTTCAGAGCGTTTGCGTGCTCGTGGGGGTTGCGTTATCCGTGGGGGCGTCATTTAGCGAATTCTTCACGGGGGCAAACAGCATCACTGTCGGAGTGACGATCATCGGTTTTGTTCTCTTTATCCTCGCGTTCCCCTGGCGCATCGTCAAGGGGTAGCGGCGCCCTCAACAACGTGCCCAGTGACGCCACGCTCGCCGCCACCACCGCCCCCGCCAGCGTCGGTGTCGGAGCAGGAATGGCCGGTCGGGCACCCGCGCCCAGCCCCGGCCCGGGATGTGCACCCAGGCCCGGCCGGACCGGTCGACCAGCCCCGCCTCCCACCACCCGGGCGGCGGGCTCACCGCTCCGCCTGCCCGTCAGCCACGGACGCCCTCCACCACCGGCACCAGCCCCGAGCACGACGGGCGGGACGCCGCCCAGCCCAACACCTGCTCGGCCGAGGTCCGCTCGCCGGCCACGGCCGGGATCGGCGGCCCCGCCATCACCAGCAGCTGTCCCTCGGCCAGCGCGGCCTCCACCCAGCCGGGCGGCGCGTCCATCCGCTCGACCTCGACCAGGGTGGTGCCGCGTCGGGTGACCGACAGCCACCTCGCGCGGGTCAGGGTGCACCGCCACCCGCGGCCCGCGTCCTGCAGCACGAACGAAGGCCCCTCGACCCGGGTGTACGGCAGCCCCAGCACCGACAGCGCAGCGGGCAGCACCTCCACCGCCGGGTCGCCGATCAGCGGCGACACATACAGCAGCGCCGACGGAACCCCCGGCAGGTCCTCGACCCACAGGAACGGGCGGGCGTCGATCGGCCCCATCGTCACGGCCCCGCCACCCCCCGCTGCCCGCCCGGCCCCGCCGCATCCCCGGGCGCCTCGGCGGTGACCTCGCACAGCACCCGGGCGGCGTCGTGGATGCCCCGCACCTGCTCCGGCGGCAGCTCGCGGAGCCGGTCCCGCAGCCGGTCCAGGTCACCCCGGAAGGCCAGGCCCATCGCGCCCGACGCCTGCATGGTGCGGTGCGTCACCTCCATGCTCCGCCCGATCGCGCTGACCGCCTGGGCGAACGCCAGCAGCGGGTCCGGCGGCGGGTCGCCGTCGCGTTCCCACACCAGTTCGCGGGGGCTGGTCCACAGGTGCTCCCCGTGGTCCCAGGCGATGTTAACCGAGCAGCAGTTCCCCGACACGTCGGAGTCGTGCACGCGGCCCGCCCCCGGCCTACCCTCCGGCCGGGGGGCGACCTCACCCGCCCAGTCCAGGTACAGGTGGCGGACGCGTCGGCCGACGGGCAGAACCTGCTTGG
Organism: Microbispora cellulosiformans; assembly: GCF_008728085.1. Lineage (NCBI taxonomy): Bacteria > Bacillati > Actinomycetota > Actinomycetes > Streptosporangiales > Streptosporangiaceae > Microbispora > Microbispora cellulosiformans. The sequence goes on from NZ_VYTZ01000003.1 coordinate 85,331, forward strand.
CCTCATCCAGCGTGATCACAACGCGGCTTCCCTTCGCGGGGCGACGGTGCAGCGCATTACACCACCCGCCGCGGCCCGCCCGCCTGCGTCTTCGCCGAAGACACGGACGCGAGTGTGACGGGGCGGCTACGCTCGGCCACGCAACCAGCCCCCTCGGCGATCTCGACGCTCCAACGCCGCGGGGGCCGGCTACCCGTATGACGCGGCCCCCCGGACGGTCACCCACCGGGGACGCGCCGCGCCGCACGCGGGGCTCGGGCCTCCTGGGGTTGGCCCGAGGCCTCCCGCGCCCCGTCAGTCCGGGCGGCGCATCAGCTCGCGGGGAGTGGGCACGCCTTCCCGGTTCAGGTGCTCGGCCAGCTCCTCGGTGTCGAACACCCCGTCGGCGTACAGCGCGTACACCTCGCGCACCACCTCGGCCTGGGCCATATGCAGTCCGCGCTCCATGCCAGCACGGTAGGCCGCCCCCCGCCCGGTGTGACACAAGTTGGCACTTGTTGGCAGAAGTTGACACCCCGCCGGTGGGCTCACCTGCGCCGCAGCAGCGCGAGCAGCCTCCGCGCCCACGCGGGCGGCGTGTACGCAAGGTCGCACACCACGCCGGACCGCAGCTGGAACGTCCTGGCGTACGTGAACGACCGGCCCGCCCCGGCGCCGCTCACAGGCCCTCCCGCTGCGCGTGCAGGTCCAGCACCCGCACCCCACCGGCGGCCGACTCCAGCGCGTCAACCGTCTCCCCAAGGTCGGCGTCATCGGCGTCGACCCGCCCGAACAGGTCCCGCACCACGGGGACCAGCGCGGTCAGCCCCTCGGCCAGGTCGTGCACCACCTCGGCGACGTCCGGGGTGCGGGCCACGTCGACCGCGCCCAGCCGCACCGCCGCGGTGCGCAGCAACGCCGCCGCGGCGGCGCCGCTGTCGTCGCCGGCCAGCCGGGCCAGCGTCTCGAGCTCCAGGCGCTGCTCCTGGTCGGCGACCGCCGCCAGGACGCGGGCGACCAGGTCGCCCTCCGCGCCGCGCGGCGCGGCGACCAGCCCGATCAGGCACCGGGCGAACCGCTCCTCCAAGGTCGCGGCGCGCAGCCGCGCCTCGCGCAGCGCGGGTGGCACCCCGAACCCGGGCGGGGCGTCGCCCTCCGCTTGGGCCAGGTCGGCCTGCGCGGCCTGCATCTGGCGGCGCAGCAGCGACAGCTCCCCGTCGTGGAACCACAAGGGTGCCGACCCCTCGGGCGGCCCCGCCACCAGGTCATCGTCCATCGGGTGATCGGTCATGGTCAGTCCTTCCGTCAGTCGGCGGGTTTGAACAGCTGCGTGTCGGGGTCCCACACGAACAGCCCGACCTCGATCAGGTCGAAGATTTCACGCTTGTCGACGCCGTACCGTTCGGCGGCGATGTCCTGGGGCCAGCGGCCCCACCACATCGACGGCTTGTCGTCGATGACGCCGCCGAACACCTCGCACCCGGGCGGCTCGTGGCAGTCGTACCGCTGCCCGCCGCAGTACGGGCACCGCGCCTTGGCGCACCCGGGCCGGTGCGGCTCGTTCATCGCGGCGTGGCAGCCGCCGCACAGGCTCGACAGGTCATTGGGCACGGTCATCGACCGGCGGACGTACCGCCCGTCGGCGGGCGGGTCCTCACCCACCGGCCTGCTCCCCGCCGGGGGTGTCGATCGCGACCGCATGCCGCCACATCCCGCCCGGGGTCCGCTCGTAGTGGCCGGGCTCGAAGCTGCCCGCCTGCAGCACGATCTCCAGCACCAGGCCCAGCTCACCCCGCAGCCGGTCGTAGCGGTCCACGTCCTCGTCGTCGTAGCCGCCGTCGGTGCGGCCGTCGACGATCTCCGCCATGTCGGCGTACACGTCGTCGCTGTCCCCGAACGGGTGCCTGCGGTCCAGGCTGGGGGCCCCGACGTCGCGGTGCCCCTCCCACGCGGTGTTGGCGCGGCGCAGCAGCCGGATGTGCTCGGGCCGCACCTCGAACTGGTGGGCGTCCCGCAGGCCCCGCCACACGTCGTACGGGCTCCACTCGTCGTCGGTGGTCATGCGGTGTTGATCCTTCCCGGCCGGGATCGGCCTACCAGTTAGGGGGTCAGCGGGCGATTGACTGCTGGCCCGAATCCGGGCCGCGCCCGCTCACCTCAGCCCGCAGGGGTTGGAGGCGGGACAGCGCGAGCCGGGGGTCGGTGAACAGCGACGGGTTCTCCTGCAGGACCTGCACCTGCTCGGGTGTGAGCTCCCGCACCACCGGCACCCCGTCGACCTTCACGATCAGGATGTTGCTGATCATGATGAGTGCGTCCGGGGTGGACTGCAGTTTGTCCAGCAGGTTGGCGACGGCCTCGCCCTGTGCCTTGGTGATCTGGGACTGCGGCTCGCCGTACCAGCGCGCCTTAGCCCCGGCTGTGAACGCGTCGCCGGCCTGATCCAGCCGGTCCGGTTCCACCTGCCGTTTGAACGCGGCCGTTATTACCTGCCATACGGACCCGCGAATGGGAGGGCTGCTGCGGACTGGGGCCAGGCCGAACGCCTCCATGGCGTCGTCGAGTGCCTCGCGCACGTCGTTGTATGCGTCGTCGTTGGAGACGTACAGCACAATGGGAGACAGTTGCTCAGCGTCGTCCATGTCTATGGCCTCGTCCAACAGTGCGAGGCTGATCCAGCCCTTCACTGCCAGCTGCGGATCTTCGGACTCGATCCAGGCCAGCAGTTCGAGCTGGCCGAGGCGGTAGAGCACCACCTCAACCTTAAAACTCTTCCACCGTGTCAAGAGGACTTCCCGCAAGGCGGGCGAGGACTCCCGGACGAACGTCTTCATGCGGGACACCAGGACTTGAACCCTGCTGGCCTGGGTGATGATATTGGCCAAGGGCAGGGAGATGCGTTCTCTCAGCTGGGCTCGTAGAGGGGTTTCCAGACGACGCCATGCCTCCAGCGCATCGGCATAGCCCGGGAGTTCCCGCACGTGCTCCGACTGCCGAGTTAGCCGACCAGTTTCGTCAAGCCAAAGGTCTTCCATCAGCCTGTCGCCGGACTCGCCGAGATCCACCCGCACAGCTGGGGGCCGCGCATCGTCTGGCCGATCAGCTTCTCCGCTCATGTTCTGCCCTTTCTGGAGTCGCGCGACTAAAGGCCAGCGCCGCGCATCGGGTTGTTGCGCCGCTTGTCGACGGCGCGGATGTAGCGCAGCACCACCGACGAGCCGGGTTTCCACCGCCCGTGCTCGGTGATCGCCGACATGGGCGCGCGTTCCGCGTACGCCCAGCTGGCGCCGGTCGCGCGCAGCGAATGCGCGGTGACGTCCTCCGCGCCGTCGATGCCCGCCCGGACGGCCAGGCCCCGGATGATGTCGTTGACGGCGTCGCCGCCGAGCGACGGCCCCACCCGGTGGTTGCGGTAGAAGCGGCGCAGCAGCCGGCCGCCGGTGTGGCCGTGTTCGGCGAGGAACGCCGTCCACTGCCGCCACGCCCCGACCGGGTCGGTCAGCGGGTGCTCCCCGGGCGGGATGTAGACGGTCTCGCCGTGGGCGTCCTGGTCGGTCTTGCTGTGCCGGATCAGCACTTCAAGCTCGCCGTCGACCACGCGGACGTCGTCCTGGAACAGGGCGATGAGCTCCGACCGGCGGCCCATCAGGGCGACGCCCAGGTCCAGGACCAGCCTGTCACGCCACCCGGCCGGGTCGTCGGGGCACACCCCGGCCATCGCCCGGACCTGCTCGATGGTGAGGACGGGGGCCTGCCGCTGGTTGCGGCGGCCGCTCTTGGCCCGCCGCTGGCGGTAGCCGCGCAGCGCGAGCGCGGCGCCCTCCCGGTCCGGCTGCCCCTTGTACCCGGCGGTGCGGTGGCAGGTGCGGATCGCCGCCATGGCCTGCTCGATGGAGACGGGGGCCAGGCCCCGCGCGCACATGTCGGTGACGTACTCGGTGAAGGTGTGCGGGGTGGCGGGCAGCGGCACCCGGCCGGTGTGGGCGCACCAGTCCTCGAAGTCCCGCCAGTGGCGGGCGTAGGCGCGGCGCGTTTCGTCGGCGACACCCTCCGCGATCAGTTCGCGCGCCTCGTCGCCGAGTGCGAAGTCCGTGTCGGTGTAGACAGGTTCGGGGCGGGTGCGCGCAACGTCACGGCTGGGTCGTATGACCAGCTGTGCGTCACTCATCCGATCCCCCTGCTTACCGGTGGTAATTCAGGTTATCGCGTGTATAAAGGCCGGGTAACGGAATCGAACGAGTTTCTAACGGGGCACCAAGGGCGCGTCACACACACCTATATATAGGTGCGCGCCGACAACCAGCCCCCGCTCGGAACATGCCCCCACATGCCCACCCGCGCCCGTGCGCGCCTAACATGCCCGCATGTCCAGGTGGGTGGGGGTCGACGGCTGGGAGGTCGCCGTGGTCGAGCTCGACGGCCGCCCCGTGTTCCGCGTGCGGCACCTCGGCTACCACATCTGCTACGCCCGGTCCGTCGCCGGCGTCGCCCAGCACGTCGACCTGGCCGACCTCGTCGAGGTGGTGGAGCTGCGCCGGTAGCGGTGCACGCGCCCAGCGGCGCACGTCCTACCCGAACAGACCATCGGCGTCGTTGATTCGCTCGTCCACGTAGGCTGCGGCCTGGTCCCACCAGCTGCGGTAGGAGTGAGCGCTGCCGAGCGCGAGACGCAGCACACCCTCGGGCGGGTCGTGCGGCGTACGCGGCAACTCGATCACCTGGTAGGCGGCGACGCTGTTGGCGTTGAGGGACCGCAGGCGGCGCAGCGCCTCCTCACGCCACGGTTTGGGCTCTTCGTCCGGAGGCTGGGGCGACAGCAGGTGGGGCTCGATGTGCGGCCGCAGTACGTCATGCACGACGGGCAGCGCCACCCGCGCGACGTTGTCGAGATCCTTGCCTTGCTCGGGGGGCACAACGAGGAAGGTCACCTTCACCGGGACCACGAGGGACGTGAACAGCGGGTGCCGGGCCCGGAACCCTTCCAGTTGTTCGCGGAGTGCACGGGTGAACGCGGTGGCGTCGCCGGTGGCTCGGGGCAACGCTGGCAGCGCCGCCGTGAGCGGGTTCGACAGCAGCAGGTGCCGGCTCATCATGTACGAGTCGCGGAGCAGCGCCTCGAATGCCTCCCGCCATTCTTCGAGGCGCCGTGCGGCCGTGTCGGAGAGGCTGTCGAGGTAGGAGCACAGGCCGGTCAGGAGCGCCGCGTCTGTCCGGGCCAGGACGGCGGTCTGCGTCTGCATCGCGTCGAAGTAGACGCTGAACTCGTCGACCCACGACCACGAGGCGCGGTCGCCGGTTGGGAGATCCAGGGCGCGATCAAGCTCGTCGCGGAGTTCCGGCGAGTAGAACGGGCTGGACTCGTCCTCTTTGGCATCCCAGTCGTCGTGGCTGAGCCGTTGGGCGAGCTGGAGGTCGGAGGCGACGTCACGGACCGGGCGGGCGACGATGGTGCTCCACCCGGGGGTTTCGCCGTCGGCAGCCTCAGGGTCCCATCCCTGGTGCAGGCCCACGTACAGGAACTTGACTTGCCGGTCGTCCCGGTAGAGCACGCTGCGCCAGCGAGGCTGGACCGCTGCGTCGGCTGCGCCGAGGAGGTCAAGGACGTGCTTGGCGAGCTGGTGGATTGCCGGCGGGTTCCTGCGTCTCGTGTAGAACTGCAGGTCCAGCGCGACGGGCCCCGTGAAGGGACGCCGCCGCCTGGTCATCAACTGGTCGAGCACCTGCTGCTGGAAAGCAACGGATGATCGTTTCCCTCTCCGGCCTTTGCGTTCGGGTTCGCCGTGCATGGACAGGTAGAGCGTGCGTGCCCAGCGGGACCGCCGTTGCAGCACCCAGAAGTTGTCCGGGACATTCCATAAGGACTGTGTCATCGCCCCTCCATGACAGGCATGGGAGCACGGACACGGGCCGCGCGCCAGGCGTGCGGGTCAGGCATCCTTCGTGGTGAGCAGGCGGGCGAGGAGTTCACGCTCGGCCGGGGCCAGGTGCCCGCGCAGGGCGACGGCGATGGCCCGCACCGGCGGGTAGGGCGCCGGGTAGCCGAAGATGTTGCCGACCGTGGGGGTAAATGTCAGCCCGTGGCGCGCCGGGTTGTACAACTCCCACTCCGGGTCGCAGTACGCGTCGGCGTCTGGCGCGCGGCAGCGCGGGCCTGGGAGCGGCCCCAGGCCGCATGCCCCTGGCCCGCTGGCCGCCAGCGCGGAGCCGCGCCAAAATGCTGCGCCGCTTCACCCGAGAGGCGTCGATGCTACGAGGGTGCGCCGAGTGCTGTCAGGGTGCCGTCGTGGGACAGCACGATCAGTCGGCCCTCCGCGATCCCGATGCCCCGTACCTGCGGGCACGTGGCCACGAGCTCGGGCCGCTGCGGTTGCGCGGGGTGCATCACGAAGATCTGTCCACGATCGTCGGCGAGTACCAGTCGCCCGTCTGCGCTCCGAATGGTCCGCGACTGATACACCCTGCCCATACCGGACACCTCGAACCGCACGTCGGCGACCACACGGGCCTGCGTCAAGTCCACGGCGAGCCAGCCGTGCTCGTCGACGATGTGCAGAACCCCAGCCTGATCCAGGACACCCGTCAGCCGTGACGTGCGGGGCAGCGCAACCCTCGCCATAGGGCGGCCAGAGTCCACACTGAACCCGACCAACTGGTTGTTGATCCGATCGTCCACCCACAACACGGCGCGGACCACCGCGACTATGTCCGCCCCCCACAGCGAACCGCCCGGCCGCCGCCACCGCTCAAGACCGGTGCGCACGTCCAGCGACACCAGGTCACCCCGACTAGGGGCCATGTGGCTGATGCCGATGAGCTGGTCGCCTACGGGCATCACCGGTGCCTGCACAACGGGGCTGCGCCACACGATATGCCCAGTGGCCTCCTCGACCAGCTGGGTTTCGGACCAAGAGTCGTCGAAGCAGGACGCCAGCAGCCGACCGCCAGGCAGCCCCACCACGTCGACCTCGTCAGGGTGTTCCGTGCTCTCCCACACGGGCATGGGCGGCCGCTCGGGGCTGAGCCGGTACACCATGCCCGAGTTGTCGACCACCATCAGCTGCCCGGGATACCCCGAGCCAACGACACGGACCGGCACCGGCCATCGGCCCGCGTCCGACCTAAGGTCCGGCGGGGCCGCGCCTAGGGCCAGCACGCCGTGCTCCGAGGACGTCAGCATGGCCACTCCCGACACCGAATCCAGCCGGGCTTCGCGGGTGTAAAAGCCCGTCAAGGGCACCTGCCACGCCACAGTGAGCAGGGCGTCCAGCGGCCGATCTACTACGGCCTGCCCCATGTCGTACTTGGGTGCCACGATTACGCCGGTCTGCATCGGCTCATGCTATTGGCGGTGCCGGCTTGGCGCTGGAGAAACGGGTCAAGCGCCGGCACTCCGTGGCACGACGACGAAACGTGGTACGGGCCCAGCAGTTCGACAACTGGTGTAGCGGCCGCTCGCGGCCGCCCCCAGGGCGGCCGGAATAAATACCGGGCATATGCGGGTGATGCACGGGCGCAGTGCAACTTCCCCGTACACCCGTCGCCTCGGTGACGGGCATGCTACCGTCAGCGACGAGTTAGAGGTCGAACCGCTTCTCGCGAGCCCCCGGCTCCCACGACTCGACAGACCACGAACGCGGGGCCGGGGTCTCGGGTCGTTGATTGCGAATGCAGGGTCCCAGTGCAGTGCGCCGGGGCCCTGCCGCTTTCCGGGGGTTTCAGCCGTTTAGCCGGGCGGGGTGGTGGTTACTCTGAGCGGTGACACGGGCACCCTCGGTCGGCGGATTAGCGTTCATCCACCGGGGGCCTCGTTGACGCGGGCCCAGGTGGGTGGCGCCACTTCCGGCCTGGGCCCGCCCCACGTCACCGGCCGGGCGGGTCGCGCCGCAGCGTCTGCGCCTGCGCAGCGGCGAGGCGCAGCGCCGCCGGTTCCTGCCGCACCGCCTCCACCTGCCGCTGGTGGTCGCGTACGCGGCGCTCGGCCCCGATCGGGTCTGGCGTCCCGTAGACCACGCCGCGCAGGATGCGGTCCTGCTGCTCCCCGGTGATCCCTTCGTCGTCCAGGGCCATGGACAGGTGTCGCAGCAGGCGGCGTACCGTGTCGGCCTGCGCCGTGAAGGTTGGGTCCTGGGCGGAGATGGCGGTCAAGTCGGCGCGGTTCAGGTAGGAGCCCCACATGTGGTCGGCGTGGGCTGCAATCAGTCGGTCTGGATAAAGCCCATTCCCGGTTCGTACTGCCGCCTCTCAAGAGAAGGGGCGGTGGACGGCGAGGGGAATGTTGCTAGGTATTCCAGTGCTGTAGTTGGCATGACGGTCTTTTTTAGGTCGCTACGGCCGATTTGATCAGCGATGTATGCTTTATCGCCTTTATCGCACTCCGTGCGAACGGACGATATTGACATGTCTGCAGCTTCGGCTAGGGCTTTCAATCGGTATGGTTCGGGCCGAGTGAACTCGCGTGCATATGTCAGGAGTAGGCGGATTTCGTTCTTGATTTCACGTTTCTTTCTGGCAAGTTCCTGTAGCCGGGCGAGGACCGGATCCTCGGTGGGCGAGCTCTGTGCGGCGGCAACCAGCTCACCCGCGAGAGCCTCTCGCTGCTTACGGACGGCTTTGAGTTCCTCCTCGCGCTCCTTGGGTGCTCGCCCTTCGATTGCCTCTGGATCGGGCTTGAGGATCTTAGATAGCTCTCTTGCGGCTTCCATCATGGAGCACAGTATGCGCTCAGTGTTGCGAAAAGTGCAAAGGTTTACGCCTATTTGGCGATCGAGGTGAGACGATCAAGATCTTTACCGGAAGGTAGGGGCAAGATTTTCTCTACCGAGAGGGGTAAATCCATTCCTTGTGGCCGCCACCGGGAGGAACCTCTTATGCCGTGACCTGATTACGATGCGGGGGCTCCTGCTCATGTGGCATCGTGCACTGAGGAGCACCTCAAGAGGTGCCCAAGAACACGGCGAGCGGCCTCTCTGTAGCACCAGAGAGGCCGCTCTTCGCGGTCCGGTCCCAGCTCTAGGCATGCGAAAGGAGAGGCCGCACACATGAGCGTACTCCGAGGAGCCTTCAAAGAGAAAGACAAGGAACCCCATAAGGAGCCGCAGAAGCTCCCGCAGCGGTGGGCGATCATCATGCTCGCCGCTGCGGTCGGCTGGTGGATCGTCAAGTCGGCCGCTCAGGAAGTGGTAAGTAGGCTCTCCAGTGAGGAAACGTCCGCTGCGGTTACGGTCGGAGTTCAGACTGTTGGCTTCACTACCGCAGTCGCGATCATCGGTCTCCTCAATAACATCATGGAGTAGCAGGACCTCCACTTCTTGAGCTCCCGGCCGCACCCTGACAGCCCGAACTGCAAGGTGCGGCCGGGAACCAATCGGGCGTGCGCCGGCCGGCCGGGGCTGCTACTCCTGCGCGGGCGGGACCTCGCCCGCCCGGAGTCACCCTCCGTCTTCTGACGCGGGCCGGTGCTGGCCGGGTCCGCGGTGATGCGGCCCGTTGCACGCCACCCGGCGATGACCTCCTGCGCGGTGCCTGGCCCTGCCGGGTCACCCAGCGCCTCGACCAGCTCGCGGGCGAAGCCCTCACCTCGTCGTTGATGAGGTGACGCACCCACGGGGACACCACCGGCACGGCCGCCACCAACGGCCCGCCGTCGGGGTCATGCCGGGCCAGGGCTTGCAGCAGTTGGGCGGCCACGTCCAGCGCCTCCGCCCGGTCCAGCTCCGGGGAGGTGGCCCTCACCACGTCGACGCGCCGCTGCCCGGCCTGGTCACGGTCGGGTAAGTCGTACGGCACGCCCAGCAGGTCGAGCATCCGCTGAAACAGCCCCGCCTCCAGTAGGTAGGCGGGAACCTGCGTCCAGTGGGGCGCCCGGCCGAGGGCCCGGGTCAGGCGGGCGATCCGCGCGGCGATGGCGTCGCAGCGGGGCGACCAGTGGCCGTCGGCGCGCAACGCCAGGTCCAGGTCTTCCCACAGGCGGGCCTGCTCGTCCAAGGCCGCCGCCTCCACGTCAAGGTCGCCGGCCTGGTCAACGGCAGGGGGGATCCGGTCGCGGTAGTCCACGGCCGCCAGCGTACGGGGGCGGCCCAGGCGGTACCGGGCTGTTCCGGTAGTCCGGCGCCAGCCGACAAACGGCGACTTCGGGCGGGTCGAGGTCCCGCCCGCGCAGGAGTAGCAGCGCCGCCGCCGGCACATACCCCATCCCCATCTGCTCACACGAGCGCCGCGTGACCGGCCAGGTGTGAACGGTCATAAGCCTCAACCATCTCGTGGGCGAACGCCGCACGTCGTCGTCGGTGAGGCGACGCACTCACCTCGGGCACAGCCGCCACCAGCACCCGACGTCGGGGTCGTGCTGGGCCAAGGGCGTGCAACTGGCGGGCGGCCACGTCCAGTGCATCCGCCCCCCTTTGGGTGAACGCCGCGAAGAGTACAACGCGGTGTCGGCGCGGCGCTGCCGCACCCCGTAGCAGGTGGGTGGTTCATACGGCACGGCCAGCAGGTCGAGTGCACCTTTATCGATGTTACAGCCCACCCGAAAAATTGTGATGTCGAATTACCAGATGAACTTGAGGTTCCAAGATCCCTGCTGACCTTTCAATATCACTCTTTGCGCGTGACGGCTCACTCATTTGGTCTTGTCAGGCATGTGTTGGCGATTGATGATCACAGTCGTAGATCCACTCGAAAAAGTGCATGAGTGTGGGCAGGAAAGGGAGCAGTAAATTGTCACGGACTACTAGGCGTACAGTGATCGCCCTCGCCACAGCAGTCACGTCTGCGGTACTAGCGGTCGGCGCTTACACGATACCCGCCTTCGCCGCAACATCTTACCTCTTCCATAATTCCCAAACGAATGCGTGTCTGGACAGTAACAGCAACAGCGCTTACACAAATCCCTGTAACCCGAACAACAACTTCCAGCGGTACTATTACGCGACCGGCAATTACGGCTATCTTATCCGGAGTGTGGCTACAAATTATTGCATTGACAGCAACGGCAGCGGAAACGCTTATACGAATCCATGTAGCGCCGGAAACGCCTACCAGAACTGGCAACGAGTCAACTGGTCAGGCTCTACCTTCGAACTGCAGGACATCGCGACAGGAAGATGCCTGGAGACGGACGGGACTGGCGCAGTTTTCACTAATAGCTGCAATGTCGGAAACAACGCGCAACGCTGGTGGAATTAGCTACAGGGCACATCAGCAGCGTAGGGCGACAGGCCGCTCGGGTGAACTTGCCCCCTAGTGGGTGCGGGTCGGGCCAACAGAGGGCGATGTCATGAGCCTGCTGACAGTTGTCGGTCGGCTTCGCCGCCGGGACAGGTGTCGCCCAGCAACTGCAGCAGTGTCACCGTTGGAAGCCTGCGATTGTAGGCGCATGGTCAATGCCCCGCGTTGAGCAGCCTGTCACCGTGATGGATAGGCGATCTACTGTAGCGAACTGCGATGACATCTGCCGAAACTCCTTCTTGAATCTCCTTGTATGGAGTTCCACGATCTCAAGGAACCATCATATAAAGGCGACTTACCAAACCCAAAGGAGAAAACTGTTGCTTCAGGTACAAGGTGCGAAACAGGCCAGGCGGGCTTCCGTCGCTTTCGCTGCAGCACTCACTGCTACAGCATTCGGGGTTACCGCTTACCAAACACCCGCCTCTGCGGCACCGTTGCCACTACTCCGCAGTGTTCAAACAGGTGCATGTCTCGATAGCAATGCGAGCGGGAACGCCTACACGAATCCCTGCAGCAGTGGAAACAACTACCAGCGATGGAACTACTACTCCGGAAATTACGCCATTCTGTTCCAGAACTATGCCACGGGCAGGTGCCTCGATAGCAACCTGAGCGGAAGTGCCTACACAAACCCCTGTAGCGCCGGCAACGCCTACCAGAATTGGCAGATAGTCAATACCTCCGGCTCAAGCTTCGAGCTGCAGGACATTGCCACAGGAAAGTGTTTACAAACGGATGGGACCGGCGCAGTGTTCACTAGTAGCTGCAACGTCGGAAACAACGCTCAGCGATGGGTGTTTGCTTAGCTAGCCGTTTGTCCAGCACCGCGCTAGGCACGCACACCCCTGTCAGCTATTTGCCGGCACACGAGAAGGGAATTTTTATGCACACTTCGAGCAAAAAGCGAATCTTCAGGATGATCCCATTCGCTCTGCTGCTTCCCGCTGTCCTGGCCTTGTCGACCACACACGCTTCAGCCGCTACAAGCTACCTCCTCAGGAACAACGGGAGCGGGGATTGCCTGGACTCAAACGCAAGCGGTAACGCGTACCTGAACCCATGCGATAGTGGGAACAACTTCCAGCGCTGGGAGTTCGTCAACGCTAACTGGGGGGCTCTCCTCAAGGATGTAGCAACAGGCCGCTGCCTGGACAGCAACGCAAGCGGATCCGTATATACCAACCCCTGCAGTACCGGTAACGCTTATCAGAACTGGGTACAGCCCTCGGGGAATTATTACAAGAACGTGGCTACGGGTCTTTGTCTCAGAGTTGGCGGAAACTACCTCGATGAAGCCCGTACGCAGAGCTGCGGAACTAGCAGCTACTTTAGCTGGACGAGGCTCTGATGTAGGCGGCGCAAACCGTCCGTAAACAGCCGAACGAGGCTTCCAGATTTGCGTGATGGCACAACCTCTGCCATCATGGCTACACAAGAACGGAATCAAGAGACGCTCCAGTCGCAACTGGAGCGTCTCTTTCCTTATTGGATTGGATGATGAAAGGCTACACAATAAGCCGCCTCAAGCTGCAGGGAAAAATAGGTTCGCATCGCTGCACTGTTTTCGCTATGTCTACGGCAGCCGCCGTCATTTATTCGACTCTAGGTTTAGTGAAGTTCTTCACCTATCGCACGGGGATATACGACCTCGTTATTTTCGATCAGGCCATACGTGGCTACTCGCGATTCACCGTGCCCGGATCCTATGTGAAGGATCAATGGAACCAGCTTGGAGAGGCTGTTTCGATTCTCGGTGACCATTTCTCGCCGATTTTGGCAACGCTGGCTCCGCTCTATTGGATATACGACGGCCCGCAAACACTCATTGTCGCCCAGGCCGTATTATTTGCAGCAGCCGCGCCGTTCTTGTGGGTGTTTACGTATAGAAAATTTGGGCGTGGTTGTGCCTATTTTGTCAGTATGGCATATTTGCTGTCTTGGCCGATAGCGGAAGCTGTGGCCTTTCATTTTCATGAGTATGCGTTTATGCCTGTACTCACGGCGGTACTGTTTGAGCGCATGCAAGCAGCCAAGCCCTGGCATGTGGTGGTCGTCACCTTGTTGATCCTTCTGGTCAAGGAGGATATCGGCTTCTTTGTCATGGGCTTAGGCTTGGCGCTTCTATGGAAGCGGGAGTGGCGATGGATGGGGGTATCTTTTATCGGTCTTGGGCCTGTGGCAGTTTGGGCTACAAGTCAAGTATTGATTCCGGCCTTCGGTGGCGCATCGGATCGATACTGGTACTACAGTGAACTTGGGGGTAGCCCCAAAGCGGCTGTGATTCACATGCTAACGGACCCAATGAATGCACTCGAACTCCTTTTTACTCCTAGTGCCAAAGTGGCCACGTTAGTCCTGCTGCTAGCCCCGCTGCTTTTTTTGTCATTAGCGTCTCCGTACTTCTTTGCTCCGATGATGCTGCTGTTGGAGCGGATGTTAGCCAGTGACCAGCCAGGATGGTGGGATACTCACTATCATTATAATTCGGCGATAATTGTAGCTCTGCTGTGTGCTGCTGTTGATGGTGCGGAGAGGCTGATTCGATGCGCCTCGCAGCGCATGCCCCAATTAGGCGGAAAGCGGAGACTGGGCTTGATATGGGGTGCGGCTAGCTTTTCCTGCACACTGGCCTTTGTCCCTTTTTTTGCGCTGGGAAACTTGCTTAGCCCCAGCTGGTATCAGAAGACTGAGCGTGATCACGCGGCGGACGCAGCAATCGCACTAGTGCCGGATGGGATCCTTGTGGAAGCGGCCAACCAGCTGGGGCCAAATCTATCGTCCCGAACGAAGGTTGTAATATGGCGAGAGATGCCGCGTAGGGCGCCTTGGGTAATTGCCGATATCCACTCGCCTCAGCCCATGTTTCCCTCCCTGAAAGAGCAGTGGGAGGACATTGAAAACTTGCAAAGGAATGGTTACCGCATACTCTTCTGGCGGGAAGGATACGTCGTTCTTCACCGCGACTGAGCGTTGGCTCAAAGGTAAGATGGTTGACCCGCCTGTACTGGCAGTGGGCGGCATAACCGTAGCTTACGTGGGGAATCGCTAGGCTGTGCGCGCAAGCATAGGCTGGCACGGGTTCAGCGACGGCGGTCGCCAATGTTGCGCCCGTACACCCCGGCGGCGCTGGGCCCCTGCGGGGTGGGGCGGTTCGGCAGCGGCGCGTGCACGATCGCCCCGCCGGTGATGTCGGGCAGCAGCCCGAACGCCAGATATACCGACGCGTCGATCCGGCCGGGGCTGTCCGGGTCGGTTGGCATCCACGTCGACCATTCAGCCTCCAGGTCGTGGAACGCGCCGGCGAGCCGCACCCGGTCCAGCTTCATCTGCTGCGCGATCGGCTCGGCGCGCAGGAGTTTGCCCTGGCGGGCGCGCAGCGCCTGCACCATCGGCGGCAGCTCCCGCGCGGGGATGCGGCCTTCCCGCTGCAGCGCGTCCCACGACGTGGCGATCGCCAGCTCGCACATGTCGCCGCCGTAGTTGTTCTCCACGAAGATCACCGACGCACCGGTTTCGTGCACGAGCAGGCACGCCTCCATGGACCACTCCGTGGACGACATGACGCCGGACCGGTCGTGGGTGATCCACACCCGCTGGTCGTCGCCCAAGAACCCGCCGATCACACCGGCGGTGTCGCGGCCGCCGCCGGACGGGTCGACGGCGACGGCCACCCGCTGCGGCTGCACCCCCGCCGGGTTGGCGCGGATGGTGCGCAGCAGCTCGGCCGACACCAGCGCCCCCTCCACCGGCTTGGGGTCGCCCTGCCCGAGCGCGTGCCAGTCCCGCACGATCGACGTGCGTTTCATGTCCGACCACCAGGCCAGCAGCGCAGCCCGGTCACGGGTGCGGATCTTCGGGTGGGGCAGCGGCTCCCCGGGGGCGCGGCCCAGGGGGTCGGGCCCGAACTTGGGGTCGGCGATGGCGGGCAGGTGCAGGACCTTCCACCGGCCGCCTTCATCCAGGCGGCCCTCCTCGGCCAGGCGGCGGCCCGCCAGGTCGTCGCAGTTGTGCACCAGCACGCCGCCCGCCACGAAATCCCCGGTCGGCGTCTGCAGGTCGTACACCGGCCCCTCGTAGTGCGTGGCCTCGATCGACTTGACCCGCACCCACAGACCGCTGTCGTCGGCGCGGATGTGTCGGTTGCCGCCGCCGGGGTGGTAGCGCAGCTCGTGCGGCGCGCCGCCACCCGACCGCATGATCGACGCGGCGATGCCGTGCTGGGCCAGCAGCGTCTGCATGTCCCGCAGTAGTCGGAAGCTCGACGACGTGACCCGCTTCCACCCATCCCGGTTCCCGGAGGAGCGGTACTCGCAGCCGTCGCCCAAGGTCCAGCCGTCGATCAGGGCCAGGGCGTGCTCTCGTGGCAGCCGATGCGCCCAGTCGGGCAGCTGCTTTTTCGTCGCACCGAGGCCGAACTGCTTAAGCAGGTTGGCGAGCTGGGCGCTGGACACCGTGACGACGGCCGTGCGCTGGGAAGCGTTGGCCCAAGGGGACTGTTCGGGGTCCCCGCGTAGGTTCACCGCCGCGCGCAGCCCGTGGCGGCCCAGCACCTCCCGCACGTGCGCGGCGTGCGTGTCGCGCTCGTGCTCCCCGAACGACCAGCGGCAGACATTCAGCCGGTCCTTGTCTCTGCCGTACGTCAGGGTGCCCTCGGCGACCCAGTAGCCGACGACCCTCCAAAACTCGGGGTCGTGCACGCAGGCCAGGTCGATCACGTTGCCCGCCGGGCGAGTGACGCCCAGCACCCGCGCCCACTCGTACGCGGCGGACCGGGTCTTGCTGCCGTACCGCTCGGCGATCTGCTGGTAGGTCATCCCGGCGGCTAGGTGGACCTCCATTTCCTCGCGGGTCAGCGGCGCGTTGCGGACGCGGGTCGACCTCGCAGGGTCCCGCCGAGGCGCGGGCGGCGATGGCAGCAGGGCCGCCAGTTCCTCCGCCGTCATCTCCGGCCGCCTGCGGGCGGGCAGCAGCAGCCAGTCGAGCCGCTGCACCTGCCGGGCCTCGCGCCACCCGTGCTCGGTCCACACACGGTGCTCGGGCGTGACCTGCAGCGTCTCCGGCGAGCCGTAGAACGCCAGGGTCAGCGTCTCGCCGTTGTGCAGCCGCGCCGCGGTGGCGACGACGGGTTGGTATCCGTCGCTTGTCAGGACCAGCTCACCGGGCTGGATGTCGCTGACCGGCTTGTCTCCCAGCACTGTACTCACACGTTGATTCTCTACCAGGCAGTGCCATCGCGTCAGGATAATGACGACGGCGTTGCGGTCAGGCTGGAGCCGTTTCAACGCGGTCGAGGAGTACCAGTCGTGGACCCGCTGCCGGGACCGGACCGACTCCGCGTCCTTCCGGTCCTTGTGCGGGTCATCAATGACCAGAAAGTTGACAGAGAATCCTGTTAGTCCGCTTCCCACCGAAACGGACCGGACGCCGCCGCCGGTCCGCAGGTTGTAGTCGTGCGACGCGCCCGAGCCGGGCCGCAGCACCAGCCCGAACTCCTCCCCGTACTCCTCGATGTACGCCTTGACCGCCTTGCCTCGGCGCAGCGCCAGGTCATCGCTGTAGGAGGTGATTGCGACGTTGTCCCGGGCGTGGAGGCACAGCCACCAGTACGGCCCCCACTCCGCGACAGAGGTACTTTTCCCGACCTGCGGCGGAGTGATCACAAGGAGCCGGTCGTACTCCCCGGCCTCCAGCCCCGCCATCGCGTCGCCAATGACCCGCAGGTGCGGCCGCATGTGCCACGTCGGGTCCAGGGCCCGCGCCAGCGTCACCGGGTCCCGCAGGATGTCCTTACGCAGGGCCTCCTGGGCGGCGAGCAGTTCCGCCAGGGCGGCCTCGTCGTCCAGGTGGTCCAGCCCGCCGGTCAACCTACTCGCCGTCGTCGTCTTCGTCGCCGGCTGCGCGGGCGCGGCGGGCGACGTCCTGGGCGAGTTCGGCCAGGTGGGTGCGCCGCTGCTCCGGCGGCAGCTCCCGGAAGCGGGTGAGTGCCACCTGCAGGCGGCCGCCGTCCTCGGTGACCTCCACCTTCGACGTGGTCCCGGCGTGCAGGTCGGTCATGGCGTCGCGTTCGACCCGCACGCCCAGCTCCCACAGGCGGACCAGTTCGGCGACGGTCAGCTTGGCCGGGTCGAGCTCCAGCAGCCGTTGGGCGGCCTTGGACTGGGCGAGCTGCGCGGTGCGGATCTGCCGCTCGGCTGCTTTGCGGCGGGCTTTGGCTTGTTCCAGCAGCCACTGCTCTTCAAGGTGCCGGTCGTAGGCGGCGACCCGCTCCGGCCACTTGTGGGTCGAGCCCCAGCGGGCGATCAGCGTTGCACTCTTGCCCAACTGGCGCGCAACGTCGCGGTAGGACCTCTCGGTCGCTGGCATGTCCCGGTATGCGGCGAACGCCTCGAACGCGGGGGCGGATTCGTCGTTGCGCCGCTCCCACGGCTTAGGGCTGTCCATCGGCGGGCTCGCTCGGGTCGTCGTCGTCGGGCAGGGTGATGTGGTGTGCGTCGGCGTACGCGGCGAACACCTCCTCGACCAGCCTGTGGCGGGTGCTCTTGGTGACCGTGTTGCGGGCCAGGGCCTCGTCCACCACCGTCTGGATGACCGCCGCGGTGCGGGGCGGGACCAGGGCGGTGCCCAGCAGCTCGGCCAGCGGGGTGTGGGCGTGCGGGTCCAGCT
Organism: Microbispora cellulosiformans; assembly: GCF_008728085.1. Taxonomy (NCBI): domain Bacteria; kingdom Bacillati; phylum Actinomycetota; class Actinomycetes; order Streptosporangiales; family Streptosporangiaceae; genus Microbispora; species Microbispora cellulosiformans. Next base: position 103,202 of record NZ_VYTZ01000003.1, read on the forward strand.
CGTCGGGGTCGGCGCCGTCCAGGCCGAGGGCTTGGGCGGTGGTGGTGATGATGCGGGACACCACGGTTGACAGGGCGCGGGCGTCGTACTCGCGGCCGATGCGGCGGGTGAGGGCCTGCCACTGCTCGTACAGGGACCGGTCGACCAGGTACAGGTGGTCGCGGTCCAGGTCGACCTGCTCGGTGATCTGCTTGACCGCTGTTTCGAACTGGTCGGCCTGGTGCGGCAGGAACGTGATCAGCACGGTGCGGTAGGCCAGGTCGAGGTCCAGGTTCGGCAGGCTCACCCTCGGCGGAATGATCTCGATGTCGGGTGGGGTGACGAACGCCTCCAGCCGGGCGTCCACGTCGCTGATCTGCGCGTAGATCCGGGCGACGATCTGCTCCTCCGACTGGCCGTGGATCGCGTTGTGGGCCAGTTGCTTGGCCTTGACCTGGTCGGCGGTCAGGCCGGTGATGTCGACGATGGTCCACACGTAGGCGACGCCGGCCGCGCGGGACGCCCTCACGCGGTGGTGCCCGCTGATGATCTCCAACCGGTCGTTGACCATCCCGCACAGGGGCAGGGATTCCAGGCGGCCGTCCCGGCCGATGGTGGCCGACAGCCGCTCGAACATGGCCGGGGGCATGGCCTGGGCGTTGAGTTCCTGCTCGTGCAGGTCGTCGACGTGGACGCGCCACAGCTCCAGGCCCTGCCCGAGGTCGAGCACCCGCTCCGGTGGGCGCCGCTCCTCCGCCTCGTCGGCGGCAGTCTTGCTCTTCGTGGTGGGCATCAGGCGGGTTCCCCTTCCGTGACGGCCGGCTGCTGCTGGGTGGAGGCTCCGCGGCCTTTGCGTTTCTTCCGCCGCTGCCCCGTCGCGGTGGGTTGGGGGAGGCGGGGGCCGTCCCAGCCGGGGCGGCAGACCCAGGCCTGTTCGGCGTGCCAGCGGCGCATCACCTCGGGCAGGGTGTCGGTGCGGAACTCGCCCTGGTACAGCAGCTGGAACCCGCCGCCGGGGCGGGGCTCGCGCTTGGCGAGCTTCATCACCCCGCGGTCGGTCTTCCCCTCGTGGTTGATGGTGGGGGACGCGGTGGAGATGCCGACGATCTCCGCCTGCTGCAGTCGCGGGTTGTTGGCCAGCACCCACCGCTTGAAGTCCCCGCTGGTGAGCGCGAGCATGAACAGTTTGCCGAGGCGGGCGTACCTGGCGGAGGTGACGGTGATGCCGAACACCTCGCCGACCCAGCCGGAGTTGCCGAGCCGGATGTCCCTGGTGTGCAGGCCGAACGCCGTGGTGACCCGGCCGTCGATCAGCATGAGGCAGTACCGTTCCGCCTTGGTCAGGCCGAGCCGGTGCACGAACAGGTCCCGGTAGTGGAGGCAGGTGTCTTTGTCGACCTGCTCGAAGCTGATCACGGACTCTGGGGTGATGTCCTGGTCGGCGTAGACGGGCCACTGGCGGGGCGGCCCGCCGAGGCCCTTGCGGACGACCAGGCGGTCCCCGGGGTCGCGGTTGCCGATGATGTAGTCGACCCGGTCGGGGCCTGCGGCGAACGCGCCGAGCTTCACCCAGTCCGGCGGGGCCTGGTCGTCGCCGTGGTGGACGTAGGCGGCGGCGAACACCGGGGACTCGGTGAAGGAGTCGAGCCACATGCGGGCGTCGGCCGGGTCGAACTCTTCCGCGATCAGCCGGCAGGCCCAGATGCGCGTTTCAGCCGCGCCGTACTGCTTGGAGTACCCACCCTTGTACCCGGGGAGATTTGCGTAGAAAAAGGTGTTTTGCGGGTCGGGGGCGGCCAGGGCGTCGTTGATCACGTCGCGGACGTCGGCGACGTCGTACCGGCAGCCCCGCATCAGGTCGACCTGCTGGCGCAGCCCGTCGGCGAGCTTGTCCCGGATCGCGGCGGCGTTGCGCCACATCTCGGTGCGCAGCTCCTGGGCGTGGGTGTTCTTCGGCGGCGTCGACAGGAACTTCACCGTCAGCAGGACCCCGGCGGCGTGCTCGTGCTCGTCGCGGGCCCCGGCGGTGAAGCGGGCCAGGTCGCCGGGGATGCGGACCTCCAGCTCCTCCAGGGTGTGGCGGGGGTCGGCGAGGTAGCCGACGATGGAGGAGAACAGGCACAGGTCGGACGCCTCGACCCGCTCCGGGTGGCCGTGCTTGGCGACGATCGCCGTGGCCGTCGACCAGCGGCCGACGCACGGCAGCACCCACCGGTGGTGGCGGGCGGGGTCGACCAGGGTGGCGACGAACTCGCGGGCCGGGGAGATGTCCAGCCCGGCGAACAGGAGGGTTGCGGGGCCGGCCAACGGGACCTCCTCGGGGGTGGTGCTGCTGGCTCCCGGCGGGGGTGGTCCGGCGGGCAGGTAGTGAGCCTGCACCTCCCAGCGGAAAAGCTGGGTGAGCTACTTGCTCCACCGCCGGTCGCTTTCGGGCAGGTCACACCATAGATCCCGGCGCCGCCTATGCGGGGGCGGTGCAACGTCCGGGCGGTCGATCATGGGGAAGTCTTGACCTTCGCCAGTGCCCGGGTGGGGCGGTCACCGCCCGCACGGGGTGCGGGGGTGGCCGCCCCTGCCCGGCCTGTGGGTCAGAACAGGCGCGGCTCGGGGGCGGGGGAGACCTCCGGCACGTCCCAGCCGAGCCGGTCGGCGAACCAGTTCGCCGCCCACGTGCGGTGGCACGCGTCCCCGGCGTGGACGTCCTCATAACAGAGCAGGACCAGGGTGCGGCCGGGGTGGGCGTCGGCCAGGGCGCCGAGCGCGGCCAGGACCTCCTCCCGTTTGGAGTCCAGGCGGCGGTAGAACGCCGCCTCCTTGACGTCCATCGGCTTGCCCTCGAACTCCGGGGCGTTGAAGATCCCGAACGGGGCGAGGGCGGCGACGAACTCGTATGGGTGGCGGAAGAACCGGGGGCGGCCGACGGTGATGCGGACGGCCACCCCCATGTCCCGGGTGTACGTCTTGAAGCTGCACGTCGCCAACGGCGGCTGCCCCGCCGGTGCGTCCGGCGGGGCCTCGGGCGGGTGTTCGGTCATCGCGGGTTGTTGTCCTTTCGTGTGCGGGTGGTCCGCGGCCCGGGGCGGGTGTCCGCCCCGGGCGCGCGGCGGGTCAGATGAGGCCGCCCTGCACGGCGTACCAGCGGCCGAGCTCCCACGTGTACTGGTCGTGCTGGCCGTTGTCGACGACCTCGGCCTCGGGGGAGTAACCGCCGTCGGTGCGGACGGCGTACGCGGCGCAGGACACCGTGCTGGTCCCGCGGATCTCGGCCTGCGCGGGCGCCATCACGTACCCCACGTAGTAGCCCTTGCGGGCGTCGTTGGCGCGGGCGCGCTTGGCGTCCTGCGCCTTCGACGGGGTGAACCAGGTGCCGGTGATGCGGCCGCGCTCGTCGAGCAGGGCGAAGTACACGCCCCACTGGCCGGACATGAGCTTGGCCGGGACCAGCCGGCCGGCCGTGTCGAACAGGGCGGGGAACAGGGCCTTGCCGCCCGCCTCCTCGATGGACGCCTGCAGGCGCAGCTCCTGGGCGACGACGCCGTGCGCCCACTGGGAGACGAACCCGTCGGTGTCGCAGTCCTCGTACGACCTCTGGGCCTTGGCGTCCTCGGCGGCGGCCTGGGCGCGCAGCTCCTCGGCGGTCGTCGCGGTGGCGGTGGCGGTCATGTCGGCGTCCCTTCATCGTTCCCTTATATCTTTATAATAGCCTGCACTTATCTAGATACAAGAGGACTGGCGGAAGTTTCCGCAGCTCAGCGGGTGTGGGGGCGGCGCGTACCCCCGGCCCAGCGGGCAGGGACGGCGGGCCGGCTACTCGCGCCGGGTGTCCCATACCACGGTGACCCGCCACCGCCCCGGCTGCAGCGGGTTGGGGTCGGCGGTGACCTCGGCGTGCCGCAGGTCGTCCTGGTAGTCGTGGTGGATCCACGCCAGGACCCGCTGCTCGGCCTCCACGCCGCTGCCGGCGTCGACCGTGTAGAACGACCGGTGAGTGCCGTAGTCGTCGCCCTCCTCGCCCAGCTTCTCGGCGTGCCACCGGTTGACCGGCACCTCCGGGAGCAGGGAAGCGAAGCTCGTCGCCATGTCGGCTCGGTTCCTTTCTGTCGGGTTACAGGGGATGTGGTGGGCGGCCGCCCCCGCTCGGGGGCGGCCGCCGCGCCGTCACCAGGTGGAGACCAGCAGGGTCGACACCTGGGCGTGGACGACCTTGAGGGCGTCCTGCGTCTCGCCGAGGCTGGTGGCCAGCATCCGCTCGTGCTCGTCGGCCTGCTTCTGCAGCTCCTGGAACCGCTTCACCAGGCCCTGCATGTGCGCCTCGGTCGCGCCGTCGCGGTTGGCGGTGGCGATGTCGGCGGCCAGCTTCTGCAGGTCCTCCTTGGCCTTGGTGGTGATGGCCCGCACCACCATGTCGCGCTGCTCGGCGGTGTCGGGCAGCGGCACCCGCACCAGCTCGCTGTCCCCGCCGAGCCGGTCGACCAGGCCCTTGAGGGCGTCAATGGCCCCGTCGTGGTAGCGGTGCACGAAGTACACCCCGCCCGACGGGCGGACCTTGACGGCGCTCAGGCCCTCCACGTAGGTGCGGACCACCGCGCGCAGCCGGTCGGTGGTGTAGTAGCGGCAGGCCTGCGCGTACGTCTCGCGCACCTCGTCGAGGACGGCGCGGACCTTGGCCTGCTCGCTTTCGCACAGCAGGGCGATCGCCGTCTCGTTCGGCTCGATGTTGAGGACCCCGGCGCCGGGCACCCCGGTCTGGGCGGGGTCGCGCCAGAACTCGATCGTGGCGAGGCGCGGGTCGTACTCGAGCTCCGAGGCGTTTTCGTCGCGGACCTCGCGGACCAGGTTGCGGACCAGCTTGTTGTCCTCGCGGGACACGTGCCGGATCATCAGCGTGACGCCGAGGGTGCGGCTGTCGTCGTCGCGGCGGTTGCGGCGGCGGGTCGTGGTCACGGGGGCCTCGCCGTGGGCGTGGGCCAGGCGGTAGGAGGCGTGGACGCCGCGCGGGCCGGTGATCTGCTCGAACGCGTCGATCTGGCGGATCGCGGGGGGCAGGAACGTCTCGTCGAGGCCGAGCTGCCGGAACCACAGCTCCAGCTGGTCGCGGCTGACGGGGGCCTGTGGCTCGAACACCGAGTACCACAGGATGTGGCCGAGGTGCGGGGCGTCGGCCATGGCGGCGGTGAAGGCGTTGAGCCCGGCCAGGGTCTCGACGGTGCCGCCCTGCTCGGCGGGGGTGGTCGCGGCGGGGGTGGGGGTGTTCATCGGGGCCGTCCTTTCATCACATCAGCACTTATATCTAAACCATAGCATCCTCTGCGCATGATGTGCAGGGGTTTTGGTGTTCTGACCTGCGGAAATGCCGCTCACAGTTCGACGATGCCGGGGACGGAGAGCACGGCCCGGCCGGTCGCGTCGGCCTGCTCCCTGGTGGCGAGCAGCTGGTGCAGCGGCACGCCGAGCACGGCCCGCAGGTCGCCGGCCACGCACCCGCAGACCGCCCACGACTGGTGCAGGTGGCCGCCGTCGGGCTGCAGTTCGGTGACCGACAGCACCGCCTCCGAGCAGCCGGCGTGCTCGCCGTCGCGCGGGGCGGGGTCAGGGGCCGAGGTCGTCACGGGGCACCTCCGCGGGGCCGTCAAGGGGGGCGGGGGCGGGCGGTGCGCCCGCCCCCGGGCCGGTCAGATCAGGCGGAACAGGTCGCGCGGGGTGTCCAGGTCGGCCAGGCGGGCGACGTGCCGCAGGTTGTCGCACAGGTCGGCCAGGACCTGGCCGGGGGTGTGCTGCACCGCCACCCCGAACACCCGGAAGCCGAGGGCGGCCTTGCGCTGCTGCCAGCCCTCCAGCCACTCGGCGGGCACCCGGGTCTCCCCGTCGGTGATGAGCACGATGTCGCCGTTGCGGACCGCCTCCCCGTTGGCGGGCTCGGCCAGGATGTCGGCGGCGGTGTCGAGCGGCTGGGGGAAGCTGGTGCCGCCCCGCAGGAACGTCTCCCCGAACTCCAGGACGTCGGCGATGGGGCCGCGCCCCTTCGGGAAGTGGAACACCCGCTGGCTGCCAGGGCCGGAGAACAGGATGCCGACGAAGTCGCGGCCCTCGCTGCGGGCCTGGTCCAGCAGGGACAGGGCGGCGGCCTTCGCCCACGCCTCCCGGGTGATGCCGCCCTCCTCGTGGTCCATGCTGGTGGAGGTGTCGACCAGCGCGATGATCGCGCCCTTCCCGGCGGGGGCGTCGCCGCGCGTCTCGTACGTCAGCAGGCGGCCCTCGGCGAGGCGCACCGCGAAGTCGGCGCGCAGCGCGGGCACCGCCAGGTTCGCCAGCTCCGAGGGGACCAGCTTGGACGGGTCGGAGCCGAGGGCGACGCCGACCAGCTCCCCGGCGGCGTTGTTCACCCGGTGGGCGCGCTCACCGGCCGCCATCTGCCGGAACCTGCCGATGAGGTGCGCGAACCGGGACAGGCGGTGCCCGCGCAGCGCCTGCGCCAGCTGGGCCCGCTCGTCGAAGCTCATGCGCTGCAGCTCGCCCGGCTCCAGCCCCCACCCGGCGGCGAGGGCGGCGTCCTGCCCGGCCTGCTCCGACGCCTGCTGGGCGGCGGCGCGGGCAGCCGCCCGCACCCCCGGCGCGGCCTGGTCGAGGGCTTTCGCCGCCTGCTGCGCGGCCTGCTGGGCGGCGGCGTCGGCCTGCTGGGCGGCGGCGACGGCGGCCTCCACCGCGTCGGCGGCGTCCTGCGTCGTCGCCTCCCCGTCCCCGGCCTGCTCGGCGGCGTGCATGGCGTCGGCGATGTCGGCGGCAGCCTGCGCCGCCTGCTCGGCGGCGTCCTGCGCGGCGCGGGCCGCCTCAGCGGCTTCCTTGGAACGCTCCAGTATGGTGCGCAGCGCGTCGCCCTGCGCCAGCACCGCCATCGCCGAGGCGTACGCGTCGCCCACGGTGTGGCGGCGCAGCTCCGCGAAGTCGGGGGCGTCCAGCAGGGACGCCACGACCTGCCGGTTGACGTGGCGGGACGGGTGGACCTGGTCGGCGGGCAGCACCTCGGGGAACGCCCGGAAAGCCGCCGTCCACGCGTCGCGCACCAGGTCCTCGGTGTAGTCGTGCTCGGTGTTCAGGTCCTCGGCGAGGGCCCGCAGCGCGGCCGCCTGCCCCCAGGTGTCGCGCCAGGTCATGTCGTCGAACCGGTCGCAGGTCACGACCCGCACACCCGGGGCAGCGGCGGGGGCGGGGGTGGCCGCCGCCAGGCCCAGCCAGCGGCCGGCTGTAGCGGCGAGGTCCTTGAGCTTGGCGGTCAGTCGCATCACGCGTCTCCAATCATCTCGGGAAGGGGAAGGGGGTTAGAGCTGGCTGACGGTGGCGCGGGCCACGGCGGCGGGCATCTGCAGCGCCTCCGTCATGATCTTCACGAAGACGCCGGTGTGCCGCTGCATGACCTCCTCCAGGGTGGCGGTGGACCGGCCCGCCTTCGCGGAGTCGGCGTGCAGCTCCTGCAGCTTCTTCCCGGCCGCCTTGAGCTTTGGCATGGCCTCCTGCATCGCCCAGGTGCTGATCTCGTTGGTGGACTTGCCCTGCAGGGCGTCCAGCTGGGCGTTCAGCTCCTCCACGGCGTCCCGCAGCTCCAGCGCCTCCCGGGCCGACGGGTTGACCAGGTTCAGCACCTCCTTCTCCACGGTGGGCCGCGTCGCCGGGCTGTCCCACAGGGCGTGCGCGAGGACCGCCAGGTCGTTCGTAGCGACCTCGGCGCGGCCGTCCAGCCAGGCGTGGGCCTGCAGCAGCCGGACGATCTGCCGCCACCGCCGGTCCGACGGCACCAGGCCCTCGTGGCGGAGCGCCGCCCGCAGCGTGACCACCGCGTCGATGATCTGGTCGGGGACGCCGACCGCGGGGACGTGCACGCCGACGGCCGCCTGCAGGTCCGTCAGCAGGACCCTGGTGCGGGACGCGGCCGGGGCCGAGCTGGTCCGCAGCAGGTCCGCGAACCTGGTGGCGTCCTGGATGTAGTCGACCTCGACCCGGACCAGCAGCCGGTCATAGATCGCGGCGGACTCCGTCGCCGTCGGCAGCTCGTTGCTGGCCGTCACCGCGCTGATCAGCGGGCAGGGGATGGGGGCGCCGCCCGCCTCCGGGTGGTACACCCTCTCGTTGAGGAACGCCAGGAGGGCATTCAGGGACGCGGGGGAGCACTTGAAGATCTCGTCGATGAACGCGATGTGCCCCGTCGTGGCCCGGCCGTCCCACACCTGCTCGTAGCGGCCCTGCATGAGGGCGGCCACGTCGATCGGGCCGAACATCGCCGTCGGCGCGGTGTAGGCGTTCAGCTGGATCTCCCACAGGCGGGCGTCCTGGATGCGGTCCGTCAGGTCGCGGGCCAGCTCCGACTTGGCGGTGCCGGGCGGGCCGATCAGCAGGGAGTGCTGCTGGGCCAGCATCGCGGCGACGATCGCCCGGATGGCGCTGGACCGCTCGTGGTACGTCGCGTCGAGCTCGGCGACGATCTGCCGCAGGCGGGCCGAGGTGACCGAGCCGTCGCCCGGGTCGGCGGGGGCGGCGGCGGGGTGGGCGGCGGTCGTGGTCATCGGTACTCCTGTCAGTCGGGGGATCACCAGATCCAACTTATATCTTAAGAATAGTCTGCACTGCTACTGATATCAAGCGGTTTCGCGGGGACTGCCCAGGGTTTTTCCGCACCCGGCGCGGGCTGTAGAGCTGGGGCGTTGCGGCGGCCGGCCGGACAGGCCCCGGGGATTTCCCCAGGTCAAAACCCCTCGCGGGGGTGGCGGGGCGTCGGGAAAAGCGGGGCATCTCACCGCAGCCCTACGAATCCCCAGCGTTCCCACCCAATTCGTGACGCGCGGTGGGGAAACCTGTGGCACACTCTTAGGTGCTGCACACCACCCCACGAGCGGCCCATAGGAGCTCGCGGGACGCAGCGCGAAGGGAAACACCACACCGCCACTAGTTCCCTAACCTGGTGGCGCCCCTGGCCGGCTGTAACCGGCTCGGGTTCGGGTCTCTTTCCTGGGAGACCCTGGATTGGCTGTTGTCAGCCCCTTAGCCAAGGGCTGGCGGCATGACGCGTTGGGCGCGGCCGACGGGCAGCATCCGACGTGACAACTGAATATTCCGCTGCGTTCATGCGCTGCGCCTACATGCGGGTTACAGGAGACCCGGTTCCTCGTAGGTGCGACGTGTGGGCGCTTTTTTATTTCCCGGGAAGGAGAATGCGCCTTTGTCCAGTGAAGAGCCCCAACCAGATGGGGCGGAGGAAACCAGCGACATCCTCGGGGTGGAGGTGGTGAGGCAGGGCGGCCGGACGGTCCGGGACGCGATCAGTGACTGGTCCAAGGCCGCCCGGCTGGGCGTGTTGCTCCTGTTCGCAGCAGGAGCGATCGCCGTCTACCACTGGGCGACGTCCTCTTCGCAGGAGGAGCCGCCCCAGTGCCGCATCGACATCGTCCTCCCCGCACCCGCCAAGGCTGGAGGTGAACTGCACATCTAGCGGACTGAACTCCCAAACTGTACGCCTTTTCCCCGTAGTTCGGCCCCGGCTTTCATCGGAAGCCGGGGCCGCCATGCGTGAACGGCGGCGGTTCAGCGGCGCGCGGCAGCCACCAGGGCCGTCTCGGCGGCCTCGTCGAGCGGCGGCGCCATCACCTGGCTGGTGTCCGCCCGGGCGGCCAGCTCGACGGCGCGGCGGGCGGCGGCCAGCACCTCCGCGGTGCGGGCGCCGGCCCGGGCCGCCAGCGTGGCGGCCGTCCACGGTGTTCGCGCCTTCCCGGATTTGGTGACGCCTTCGCCGCGCGCTTGCGGGGTGGCGGCCAGGCGGTCGCGGACCAGCCCGTACAGCAGGAGCGCCGCGTCCGCCGCGGCGGGGTCGCCGGCTGCCTCGGCGCGGGCGGCGTCGAGCCCGGCCAGGATCTCGCCCATCGACAGCCGCTCGGTGAACGGCTGCCCCAACTCGAGCTCCGCCGCGCGGTAGTCAGCGGCTAGGGCGGGCCGCAGCGCGGCGGCCAGCATCAGATCCTCCAGGCTCGCCAGGACGCACAATGCGCAGGAGAGGCGGGCGAGGCCCCAGCTGTACCCGGCGTGGGGGCGCAGCCCGGCGCGGCGGATCTCCGCCCACACCTCCGCGATCGACCAGCCGTGGATGGGCAGCCACCGGGTGATGGTGCGGTTACGCGACGACTGCCGCCGGTCCACCTGCAGAAGCGGCTGGGCGGCGCGGCCCGGCGACTCCTGGGCGCGCAGCCCGAGGCAGTACAGCACGGGCACCGGCTGCCCGGCCGGGATGCGTTCAGCGGCGCGGACCTCGGCGACCGCCCGGGTCACCCAGGCCATGGCGGGGCCGGTCTTCTGATCGCTGGTGCAGAAACGCGCGTTGTTGCTCATCCAGCGGCGGCGCTGCACCAGCACCTGGTGCCACAGCCCGCCGCCGTTGCGGGTGACGGTGACGAACTCCAGCCCGTAGGCGGCGGCGTGCTCGCGGGCGGCGGCCTCCACCCCTGGCCACTCCACCGGCTCGCCCGAGCCGGTCACCCCGAGGTGGTTGTGCAGCACGACGACCCGCCCCCGGTAGTCCTGCTCCTCGATGAGGCGGCAAACGTGCGCCAGCATGGCCAGGGAGTCCTTCCCGGCCGAGGTGCACACCACGATCAGGCGGTAGGCGTTCAGGTCCGGCGCCGCCCCGCCGGAACACGCCGGCCCCCGCCGCCGAGGTGGCGGCAGGGGCAGGGCTGTTTGGACCAGCCCGGCTGCCGGGCGGGCACGCCCCGGGTTACCGACCCGCACCCCGCGCCGGGCGGTCACCGGCACTGCTCGCGCCACCACACCTCCACGGGCACCGGCCCATCGCACGTCACCGTGTACGCGGGGTCACCCAGGCGGGCCTGGTAGGTGGACCCCGCCCACTCCCCGGCGCGGACGTGCCAGATCAGGTGCCCGTACGGGCAGACCACGCTGACCCCGCCGCCGCGTAGGCGGCGCACGATCGGGCGGGCGGCGTGCGGGCGCGGCAGGCCGGGGTCGCCCAGCAGCGACAGCTGGCTCACCCGCCCGCCCCCTCAAGCGGCGGGAGGACCAGCCCGGGCACCTCCACCGGGTACAGCGAATAGCCGTCCTCGCCTTCGCGGGCGTCGAAGTACACCCGGACCGCCTGGGCGTCGTCGGCGGGCGGCACCTCCGGCACGCCGGGCTCGCCGGCCACCCGGTGCCACGACTCGCGGACCTTCGGAGCCAGGTGCGCGACCCCGGCCTGTTCGCTGGGGTGGACGGTGACCTCCCCGGTGGTGCGGGCGTCGTCGTCGTGGTGCAGCAGCCACACCACCGGCACCCGCGCGGCGGGCACCTCCACGGCGGGCAGGGGGAGCGTGTACTGCTCGTGGTCGTGCTCGGCCTGCTGCCACCCCGCCTCGGCCAGCACCTGGTGGGTGACGTCGAACGCCAGCGCGTCGAACAGCAGCTCCTCGATCTCCCGCGTCTCCGGCAGGGTGAGCCGCCACTCGATGTCAGGGTCGTCCCAGTCCCACACCGCCCCGGCCGGCTCGCCGATGCGCACCAGGCTGGGCCGCACGTCGCCGCGCGGCATGCAGTCGGTCAGGTCGACCGTCACCGTGGCCGCGCCCGGGAAGTGCTGCCGCACCAGGCGGGCCAGGCGCACCGCGCAGCGGCGCAGGTGCTCGGCGCGGGCGGCGTCCCCGGCCGCCCACGCCTGCTGCACCCAGGCGGCTACCTCCTCATCCGTCACGTGCTGGGCGGTCACGGCGTCTGCCCCTTCCCGGCGGCGGGGACCAGCGTGACGGCTTCCAGCGGGTTGAACCGGGACGACGCCGCCCCGCCGTACGGCGGCAGCGGCTCGTCGTCGGGGTGGTCGACCTCGCAGCCGCGGGCCGCCTGGTGCAGCTCGGCCAGGCGGCGGCCCCGCTTGCACGCGCACGGCACGCCCGGCCCCGCCTGCGGGTGCAGGCCGGTGTCGCCGCAGGCGGCGCAGTCGGGGGCGTCCCGCCAGCCGCGCCCCGCCCCGGGGGTGCGCCGCGGTGCCAGGGCGGCGGGGGCGGTCGCCTGCACCGCCGCCACGATCAGGTCCGCGACGACCCTGCCGTTGGGGCAGGCGGTCACGTCCACGACCAGCGGCGGCTGCCCGGGGCGGGCCGGGGTGTCGACGATTTGCCACACCCCCAGGTCCGACTCCATCGGGTTGTCCTCGCGGGGCAGGGCCTGCCAGGTGGTGACGTCCGTCATGGCTGCTCGTTCCCTCCGGTGTGGTCGTGCTCGGTGACCAGGTCGGCGAGCTGGTCAGGGGTGGGGTAGGCGTCGAAGGACTCGTCGAGGGTCAGCGTGTCGCCGGTCGCGGCGTCTTCGACGTCGTAGCTGCGGCCGTCCTGCCCGCGCCAGGTGATCTCGACGACGCGGACGCGGCGGCCGCTCACCGTGTGCTCGCCGACGGCGCGCTCTGAGGTGACGGTCATGGGTGGTGTCCTCCAAGCGGTTGGGGGCCGGGCGGCGCGGACGCCCGGCTGGGCGGGTTAGTTGTCGGCGGGCAGGACTCCGGCCATGCGGCAGACCTCGGCGGCGAACTCGTGGGTGATGTTGGGCTGGCCGTAGGCGCGGACGTGGTCGTGGAAGTCGTCGAGGTGGCTGCTGATGTCCCGCCACTGCTCGGGGGTCAGCTGCAGCCCGTGCGCCCGGTGCAGGTAGTCGGCGAACCAGTCGCGGTTGAGGTAGGCCACGGCCAGGTCGCCGATGTCGGCCAGGTCCAGCAGGGCGGCCACCGGGTCGCCGCCGTAGGCGTCGTCGAGCAGCTGGCGAAGCTGCTGCTGGGCGTGGGGTGCGCTCGGGCGGGACATCAACACAACCTCTTTCATGTCCTAACTATAGCACGCAATGACTCTGATATGGAGATGGTTATGGGTTCTGGGTGTCCTGCGCGGGCAGGCCCCGCGCCTCGCGGAACCGCCGGTTGATCAGCGCCTTCACGTCGGCGACGCTCATCCCGGCCGCAGCCCGCCCCTCCTCCGCCGACAGGCGGCCCTGCACCTTGTCGTACGGCACGGTGGCGGTGTTGAGCGGGCCGCCGAACCGGTGCTGCCCCTTCGCCCACTCCACGGTGATCAGCGGCAGACCGCTGCCCGCCCAGTAGATGCCCCACGGGATGGTCACCGACTTGGGGTTTACCCGCATCACCTCGATGGCGTGCCCCATGTAGATCACGAAGTCGTGCTTGGTGAAGTCGGCCCGGGTCCACACCTTCACCCCGGCCTGCTCGGCGGCGGCCAGCCTGCCCTGCCAGTACGTGATCTGCTCGTCGAGGTGCGCCAGGTCGGCCTGGTCGCTGGCCAGGCGTTCCCCGGACGGCCACACCCGGCACCAGCGGGTGCCGTCGGGCAGGGTGTCCAGCACCTTGCACCGCTCGGGCAGCGGCACGCCCGCCCGGATGCTGGTTGTCCAGCCGTCCTCCAGCCGGGAGGCCAGGCGGCGGCGGTCGGCCTGCAGCCGGTCGATGCGGCGGCGGGTGGTGCCGACGTCTTCCCGGTGCGCCTGGTTGGCGGTGGCGCCCTCGGCGCGGCCCGCCCAGTACCGGCCCTTGCGCAGCTCGGTCACGGCGCGGCCGTCCTGGGTGTCGGCCCAGCGCAGCAAGCGGCGGTGCCCCCGCTCCCCGGACGACCCGACCAGGATGGGCTGCCCCGGCGGCAGGTGCTGCATGCGGGCGCGGGTCGCCTCCCACCGGGCGTTGCCGGCCGAGGTGTTGCGCCAGGCGCGGGCGGCGAACCGGGCGGCCCGCTCCCGGGCGGCGTCGCGCCGCTCCGCCTCCACCTGCGCGACCGGGCGGCCCGGGGTGGTGTTGTCGATGTCGAGCTGCACCGTCCACCCGGCGGCGCGCAGCGCCTCCGCCGCGGTGTCGATCGTCCACCGGTCGGCGGCGCGGTCGCGGGAGTGGCGGATGTACAGGCCGACGTTGCGGGACCAGTGCCACCCCCTGACGGCGCGGACGATGTCCCACACGCCGTCGCCCTTGCGGGACCCGTGCAGGATCGTGCCGTCGGCGCGGGTGTGGACGATGCGCAGCGTGCCCTTGCTCATGCTGGTTTTCCTCCGTTGCGGGGCGGCCCGGCCGCGCGGTGGCCGGGTCCCTTGGGGTCAGGGCGTGTCGTTGATGGCGTAGCCGACGGCGAACCCGGCGCCGCGCAGCGCGGCGGCCGCCGCCTGGATGCTGTCCCAGTCCGCCGCCCGGCCGGACGAACGGGGGATTTCGACGCGGCCCCGCCTGCGGTTCATGCGGAACCCGTGCAGGCGGGCCACCGCCAGCACCCCGTTGCCGGGCTCGGTGCCGTCGATGTGGGTGCCGTCGGCGCGGCTGTGGGTGATGATCAGGCGGGGGCGGCCGGTGCCGCCCACCAGCTTGGCCAGGTCCCACAGCAGGTCCAGGCCCTTGGTGTCGCTGTCGTCCCACTCGGCGTCGCGGACGCGTTCCCCGGCGGCGTCGCGGGCGATGAGCTTGGCGCGGGCCTCCTGCCACTCGGTGATCGCTTCGACGTGCTCGCCCAGGTCGAACAGGTCCATGGTGTTGGCCTCCTCCGATGTCAGCCGGCCGCACCGGCGCGGTCGAACAGGTCGAACAGGTCCAGGCGCTCCCGCAGCGGGTCCAGCCACTCGGCGGTCGGCTCGGCCGGGGGCAGCTCCACGTCCGACACGTCGAACCCGCCGCCGGCCTGGAAGAACAGGCCCGACCGCAGCAGCAGGGCCAGCCGGTAGGTGGGCTGGGCTTCGAGGGCGATGCTCAGCGCCAGGTGCGCGCCGCGCACGTTGCCGTACAGCTGGCAGGCGTGCGCGGCGAGGACGGCGGCGGGGGCGACGAACACCGGCGGCACCCGCACCCCGAGCCGTGACCACTGCACCGCCATGCGGGGCGCGTTGAGGCGGGTGATGCGGGCGGCGGAGGCGTCGCGGACCCAGATGATGTGCAGGGCCACGGCCAGGCGGGCGGCGTCGCCGTCGTCCAGGTGCTCCCCGCGGTGGAGGCGGTCGAGCAGGGCCGTGCCGTCGGCCGTCATGTCCCCGGCCAGGGCGGCCGGGTCGGCGGCGGCGCGGGCGGCCAGGTCCGCGCAGTGGGCGCGCAGCGTGTCGGCGTCGATCCTCGTGGGCATCGCAAGCTCCGTTCTGGGGCGGTCAGGTGGTCGGGTTGTCAGGCGGTGGCGCGGGGGATGCCGTCGGCGTCCCGCTGGACCCGCACCAGCCGGTCGGGGTGGTAGGCGTCGGTGCCGCCCTCGGGGCCGGGCCAGCACACCAGCACGTAGGGGGTGCCGTGGTTGACGGTGTGGCCGCCGCCGATGACCTCGCCGACGGCGGTGTTCCGGTGCGGGGTGCCGTCGACGACTGCGCGGCGCATCGCGACCTGGTCGCGGCGGGTGAACTGGCCGGGGATCATGCGGGTGGCTCCCTTGCTGCTGGTGGGCGGTGCGGGCGGGTCGGGGGCGGGGGCGCGGGCCCCGCCCCGGTCGGGGGTCAGGCGATCCAGAAGTGCAGGCCGCCCTTGGCCAGCTCGGCGGCCAGCTGCTCGCGGTCGGCGGTGGGGACGTCGACGCGGACCTCCCGGCCCTCGGCGACGATCACGAACGAGGTGGTCGCGGTGGTGGCGCTGGCGGCGGTGGCGGTCATCGGTTCGTCCTTTCGTCGTACTTTCTTATATCTAAACCATAGCACGCACTGATTTTGATAGCACAAGGGACCGGGCGGGACTGGCGGAAAGTTTTCCCTGGTCAGGCGGCTACGGCAGGAGCGCGGGCGGGTCCGGCTCCGGGGCCGGCTCGGGGGCGGGGACGTCGGGCATGTTGATGTGCGCCACCCCGACGCGGCCGCCGTCGAGGCTGACGCGCAGGTACTCCTCCACGGCCAGGTGCGGCGGCGACCACGCCCCGGACGTGCCGCCGACGCGGCGGCCCGCCTCGTCGTGGAACTCGATGCGCCACTCACCGGCCGCGACCCGGCACGCGGCGAACCCCGCGTAGTCGCCCTCCCCGTCGTACAGCTCGATGTGGGCGCGGGTCACGCCGCCGGGCGCGCCGCGCGGTGACAGCAGCTCGGCCAGCCCGGCGGGGATGTGGCGCAGGTCGTCCTGCCGCTGGGCGGTCACGCCGCCGCCTCGTCGATGTCGGCGACCTGCTCCAGGAACACCACCGCCTGCGGCTCGTCGCTGCCGGGCGGGCACAGCCAGGCGAAGGCACGGCCCCGCTCGTAGGTGAACACCAGCCGCCGGTACTCGGCGGCGTCGTCGCCGGTCTTGTCGCCGTCGTGTGTGGTCAGGTCGACCGTTTTGCCCGCCCACTGGGCGGCGTGCTCGGCCTTGAATCGTCCGAACGCGAACTGCATGGGGGCGCTCCTCTCATCGTCCAACTTTATATCTAAATCATAGCCTGTGCTGCTCTTGATATGAAGGTGGCGGTCGGACTGGTGCAGACCGGCCGCCCACCCCGGGGGCTACTGCCCGCCGTCGCCGTGGTCGTCGCCGTCCTTGCCGGGCAGCACCACCCGGTCGACGATGCGCATCTGGTCGCGCACCAGCCGCTCCAGCTCCTCGTTCGTCACCTCGTCACCCCCTCCCCGGGTGCCGGCCCCCACCGCGTGGGGTCAGCCGAACAGGGACGTCTGCACGGGCTGCTCCGCCGGCCGCCGCCCGGCGCCGGGCCGGTCGGGCCGGTCGGGGCGGACGACCGCCATGGCGTACCCGCCGCCCGGGGCCCGCCCCGGCACGTGGCGGGTCCCCGCGGAGCCGCGCCACTCCAGCACCGGGCCGCCCCGCTCGAACCAGCCCTCCGGGTAGGCCCTGCGGGCGTCGGCCTCCCACTTGGCGATCTTCTTCTTGCTGCTGCTGTCGATGTTGTAGGGGCAGTGCACCAGCACCGGCATGCCCCGCCAGCCGGGGAAGGCGTGGTCGTGGCCGTCCTCCACCGCCTCGCCCTCCCCGGACCGGATCGGCCCGGCGTGGCCGCAGCCGTCGCAGAACGACCGGTACCGCAGGTGGCGCTCCGGATCCCGCACCGTCGGCGGGTTCGGCATCGGTGGGTTGTGCGACCACGACAGGACCGCCACCACGCACTGCCCCGTCGGGCTCGGGGCCGGGTCGGCGGTGCCGGGTGCGGCGTCAACGCTCATGCTCAAACGCTCCTTTGCGTCAGGGGTGGCGGGGTGGCGGCCCGGTGGCCGCCACCCCGGCGGGGCTACTGCCTGGCCGCCTCACGGGCGGCGCGGGCGTCGCGCTCGGCGCGGGCCTGGCGGGCGGCGTCCTTGGCGGCGCGGGCGGCGGTGCGCTCGGCGGCGACGGCGCGGACCGTGCCCAGTTCGGCCGTCACCAGGGCGGCCGCCGCCGGGTTGGACTGCTCCGCATCCCGGCGGGCCAGGCGGGTGGCGGTGCGGGCCACGACCCGCTCGTGGCGGGCGGTGTCGTACCGCCGCTCGGCCGTCTGCCTGCGCTCCGCCGTGCCCCGGAACCCGTACAGGCGGTCGTCGTCGGCGACGGCCTGCTGCCAGGACTGGCGGGCCAGGTGGTCGGCGTACTCGGCGCCGGGCAGGCCCAGCCCGGCCCGGAGGTAGGCGTCCGCCGCCGGGTCGCCGGTCGCCACCAGGCGGTCGCGGGCGGGGGCGGGCTCGTCCTCGGTCCACATCAGCTCGAACGGGATCATCGGGGCGCCTCCTCAGGTCGGACACGAACTCCTTATATCAAAACCATAGCCTACACTGGCAATGATGTCCAGTGTTTTCGCAGGCCAGGAGGGGTGCGCCCGCCCCCGGCGGGGCGGGCGCACCCGGGGTCAGCGGGTGCGGGCGCGGGTGCCGCGCGGGGCGCGCGGCCGCCGGTTCAGGCGGGCGGCGACCTGGTCGCGGCGGGCGCGCAGCCGGTCGAAGAACTCCCACTCGTCGGCGGGGGCGGGCACGGTGCGGGTCATGTCGCCCAGGCCCCGGCCCGTCCAGTCCACCTCCTCGTTCAGGCGGGCCAGACAGCCGGCCAGGACGGCGGCGGCCAGCGGGTGCGCGGCGGTGTGGTGCGTGCGCCGGACCCTGCGGGCGATGCGCGCCGCGGCCTTCCGCATCCCGGCGGTCTCGCGCCGCTCGTTCGCGCACTCCCAGCACGGGTGCGGCTGGTCGGCGCAGTCGCCGCCGGTCCGGTCGAGCAGCCGGGCCGCGCCGTCGGCAACGCCCTCGGCGACGCTGGCCCACTCGGCGGCCAGCAGGGCGGCGGGGCGGTAGCGGCCCCGCCCGGCGACCTGCGGGCGCAGCCGGTCGACCAGGTCCCGCAGGTCGTAGGCGCGGGCCTCGCCGGCCGCGCAGTCGTCGCACAGGCCCGTCTCCGGGTCCAGGTCCGGGCAGAAGCACCAGCCCGGCCCGTCGAGGCGGCTGGCCGACCACAGCAGGGCGTCGATGACCTGCGTCCACTGCTCGGCGGGCAGGGTGACGACGACGGGCGCGGCGGCCGGGCGTGTGATCATTCGGGATGCCTCCTCGGTGTCAGGATCAGATGGGGCGATGGTGGTGATATGACCGGGGGTGCGGGCCTGCCCGCGCGGGCGGGCCCGCGCGGCGGGTCAGCCGTTCATGCGGTGGGCGGCGGGGCCGTGCACCTCGCGCAGGATGGTGCCGCGTATGCCGATGCGGGCCCCGTGGATCTGGCCGTCGGTCGTGTAGTACACGAAGGAGAAGGGGCCGACGTAGTCGGGCCGCAGCTGCGCCATCAGCTCGCTGCACGGGTTGCCGGTGGCGAAGGCGAAGCCGTCGCGGGCGGCGATCGCCAGGATCGCGGCGCGCTGCTCGGCGGTACGGACCGGCTGCAGCGCCTCGGCGTCGCGGCGGACGCCGACGGGGATGGTCGGCAGGGCGGCGGCGGGGGCGGTGATCGAGTCAGCGTTCATGTCTCGATTATAGCCTACTATTCCTCTGATATGCCTTCTGAGCTGGGGTTTTACGCTCGGGTTTCCGGCGGCGGCGGGGGGCGGCGCGCGGCCTCCGCCCCCTGGGTGTCACGCCTCCGCCTCGTCGTCCTCGTCGTCGTCGGGGGTGCAGGCGGGGGCCTTGACCAGCGGCCGGCCGCAGCCGCTGCACACCAGGTCCGGGTCCCCCGGCCACAGGTCGACCGTCCAGGGGTGCACCTCCCCGGCCTCCCGCCCCGCGTCGGCCAGGTCTTGCGCCTCCTGGTGCGACATGCAGCCCGGGGCGCACAGCACCCGCCCGCCGGGCAGGTTGTAGGCGATCGGCTCCACGGGCGGCGTGCGGGGGTACTCCCAGCCCCGCAGGTTCGGCATGCTCATCACAGGCTCCTCGGTCGGGGGGTCAGCGTGCGGGGGAGGCGGTCACGTGCGCGGAGTCGAGCCCGACGCGCAGCCCATAGGCGTCCCAGGTGAACGCCCACCGGCCGACGGTCAGCAGGTCGCCCCGGGCGAACGGCGGCAGGCCGGCCGCCCGCCACGCGGCGCGGTGGTGGCGCTCGTCGCCGGTCAGGGCGTCCTCGTCGTGGTCGCCCGCCCCGAACACCCAGCGCAGCCGCTCGGCGACCTGCCCGGCGAACATGTCGGCCACCTCCTCCGGCAGGGTCAGGGTGTAGGCGGGGGCCAGCCGGTCACCAGGCAGCCACCGCTCGCCCCGCCGGTTGCGGTTGCGGTACACGAACACCTGCGAACGGGGGGCGGTGGGGCAGCTCATGGCGAACCTCCTCATATCGTAAGGGTAGGGCGGTATGGGATTGATATGGTGCCGCCCGAGGTGCGGCGCGCACCCCGGGCGGCGGGCGGTCAGGCGTCGGCCGCGTCCTCGGCGGGGGCGTCGGCGACGGCCTGCGGGTCGACGTCGACGCCGCCCGCGCGGAGCTTCAGGGCCGCCTCAGCCTGGCGGAGCCGGTCGTTGGCCCGCCACGCCACCGTGCGCAGGTCGGTGATCCGCTGGCGGTATGCGCCGATCCCGCCGGTCGCACCGCCCAGCACCGTGGCCAGCTCCTCCGGGTCCATGGCGGCGATCTCGGCGAGGATTTCACCGGCGATGCCCAGCCGGTCAAGCTTGGAGGTGACCTTCGTGCGGGCGGCGCGGATCGCGGCCTTGCGCTCCTCGGACAGCTCCTCGACGACGAACAGGCCGCCCTGCCTGCGCTCGGTCTCCTGGGTGACCGCCGCCTGCGCGAACGCGATGGCGTCGCGGCCGTTGGCGAACTCGCCGCGCAGCGTCTTGCGGAGGATCGCCGCCTGCGCGTCGGCGGGCAGCTTGGCCATCTCCTGGGCCAGGCCCACGTTCACGTGACCCTTGTTGATCGCCTCCTGCACGGCCGGGGTGCAGTTCAGCAGCTCGGTCCGCGACTCGATGTAGGCGGCGGACTTGCCGAGGTTGTCGGCGATCTGCTCGACCGTGTACCCGCCGTCGAGCAGCCGCTGGAAGCCGCGGCCCTCCTCGATGGGCGTCATGTCGGCGCGGGTCAGGTTCTCCGACATCGCCTTGAGGAACGTCTCCGGGTCGCCCTCGGTCAGGCCGTGCATGACGATCGCCTTGAGCGTCTGCAGACCGGCCATCTGGGCGGCGCGCCACCGGCGCTCACCCATGATCAGGGTGTAGCGGCGGCTGACCGGGTTGTAGCGGACGGTGACCGCCTGCAGCTGGCCCAGCTTCTGCATGGAGGTCGCCAGCTCCTGCAGCTTCGCCTCGTCGAAGATCTCCCGGGGCTGCGTCTCGTCGCGGTCGATCCGGTCGACCGGGATGTCCTTCATGGTGGTGGTGACGGCGGCGGGGGCGGTGGTGGCGGTCATTTCGGCCTCCTGGGGCTGAGGTTGGTGCGCGTCGATCGCGCTTCCTTATATCCAAATAATAGCCTGCTCCGCAGTTGATACAAGAGGGCTCGGGGGACTGGGCTGAGGAATTTTCCCTGGTCACAGCAGGGGCGGGCGCGGCGGCCGTGCCGCCTCGCCCGCCCCCCCGGGGACCCCGTGTCAGGCCACCGCCACCGGCATGATCAGGTACAGGTACGCGGTGTCGGGCTCGCCGTCCTCGCCCAGCGGCACCAGCACCGCCGGCTGCTTCGGCGTGGTCAGGTTCAGCCGCGCCCGAGCCGCGCCCATCGCGCCCAGCCCGTCCAGCAGGTACGCGGCGTTGAACCGGATCTCGAAGTCGGGGCCGTCCCACGCGGCGGGCAGCTTCTCCGTGCCCAGCGCGTCATCGCGCGCCCCGGCCTCGACCGTGACCTGCCCGCCGGACAGGGTCAGCCGGACCGGCGTCTTGCGGTCGGCGACCAGCGTGACCCGCTTGACGGCCTCCGTGAGCGGAGCGACGTCCACGTCGGCGAACCCGCTGAACTCCGACGGGATCAGGTCCCGGTAGTTGGGGAACTCCGGGTCGAGCAGCCGCGTCGTCACCCGCCGGTCGCCGCCGGACAGGGCCAGCAGGTCCGCCTGCTCGTCGCCGTCGGCGGGGGCGGCCAGCTCCACCAGCCCCGCCGAGCCGAACGTCTTGGCGGCCGCGCCCAGCGTGCGGGCGGGGATCATGAACGTCGCGCGGAAGCCGGGCGACGGCGGCTGCCACGTCAGCTCCCGCACCGCCAGCCGGTAGCGGTCGGTCGCCGCCAGGGTGACCCGCTCCCCGTCGATCGTGGCGTGGACCCCGGTCAGCATGGGCAGCGTGTCGTCCTTCCCGGCGGCCACCACCGCCTGGGCGGCGGCCTCCGCGAACGCGGCGGCGTCCAGCTGCCCCGCCTGCGGCGGCGACACCGGCAGGGCCGGGTAGTCCTCCACCGGCATCGTCGTCAGCTGGAACGTGGCGGGGCCGCACTCCAGCGTCACCCGGGGGCCGTCCACCGTCACGTCCACCGGGTGGTCCGGCAGGGCCTTGGTGATCTCGGCGAGGAGCTTGCCCGGGACCAGCACCGTGGCCGGGCCGTCCCCGTCCACCGGGATCGTCGCCTGCGACGACACCTCGTAGTCGTAGGCGGCGACCGTCAACGCCCCCGACCACAGGGTGAGGTGCATCCCGCCGAGCACCGGCACCGACGGCATGGGCGGCAGGGACTTGGCCGTCCAGCCCACCGCGTTCGCCAACTCGTCCCGGTCGACCCGGAACGACGCCTTGACGGGGGCGGGCCGCTTCGGCAGCACCACCGGCGCGGGCGCGGGCTCCGGCTCCTGGTCGCCCTGGCCGCCGTCGGCGGGCGCGGCCTCGTCGGCGGGTGCGGCCTCCGTGTCCGGCGCGACGTCCTCGGCGGGCGCGTCCTGTTCGGGCGCGGGCTCCGCCTGCGGCGCGGCGGGCTCCGCGTCGTCGGCGGGCGCGTCCTCCACGGGCGCGATGTCCTCGGCGGGCGCGGGGGCAGCCTCCGCCTGCTCGGCGGGCGCGACCTCCTCGGCGGGCGCGGGCTCCGGCTCCGAGCCGGCCGCCGCCTCCGGCGTGACCTCCTCGGGCGCAGCCTCCGCCTCGGCGGCGGCAGCCTGCGCGGCGCGGCCGCGCCGCATGCCGCGCTTGGGCGCGGCCCGCTCCTGCGGGGCGTCCTGCCCGGCCGGGGCGGCGGCAGCCGTCTCCACGGCGGCCTCCGTGGTCGTCTCCACCTCGGGGGCGGCGGCGCGGGCGCGCGGCTTCCTGCCCTTGCGCGTCGTCGTCGCGGGGGCGTCGGCGGTCGTGGCGGTCATGAAACGCTCCTTTGCGTCACCGGTCGCGGCGGGGGCCGCAACACGAAAGGTCATATCAGAAACGTAGTGGACTGCTGTCTAGATATCAATGGGGTTGTGGGGACTGACCTGCGGAAATACCGGCGGTCAGTCCCCGGGGGGTCAGGCGGCGCGCAGGCCGCGCGCCGCCGCCATGATCGCGGCACCGGCCCGGTGGTAGCAGCGGCGCTGCCTGCGGCCGGCCGGGCAGGTGCAGGCCTGCACCGCCGTCAGGTAGGTGGCCTCGCCGTCGCTGCTGACGACCGTCCACATGGTGGGCCGCCGGGTCGGCAGCAGCCCGCCCAGCTCGATCACCTCCCGCGCCTTGTCGACCTGCACAGGCGTGAACTCCCGCAGGTCCGCCACCCGGGCGGCGGCCCGGACCTTCGCCTTGCAGCGGGGGCCGCGACGGTCGGCGATCGACCTGGCCGAGCGGAGGGCTCGGCCGCAGTCCAGGCACTTCACGACGTCCATGGGGCTGCTCCTTCCGGAGCGGGTGGCGGGCAGGGGATCAGGCGGCGGCGGGGCTGGCGATGTGCGCCAGGCGGGAGGCCAGCTCGGCGCGCAGCTCGAACGTCTCCGGGTCGGCCTCGGCCTGTAGGTCGGCCAGCATCTCCTCCAGCGCCTCGGCCTCGGACACCTCGGCGCGGTCGTCGGCGGGGGCGGACGCGGCGGCGGGGGAGCAGACCACCAGGTTCTGCGCGACCGCGATGTGCGTGCGGCCGTCCTCGCCGCGCACCTGGGCGAGGCCGCGGGCGTGGTCGACGTCGGCGACGTGCAGCGGCTCGCCGGGGCGGACGGCCCAGTGGACGTGGCCGGTGCTCGGGGCGGTGCAGGTGAGGTGGTTCATGGGGCGGGCTCCTCTCTCTTATATCTAAACTATAGCCTGCACCGCTCCTGATATCACTCGTTCCGCAGGACTGGCCGGGATATTTTCCCTGGTCACAGCCCTGCGCGGTCAGCGGCGGGGCAGAGGCCGCGCCGCAGCAGCTCCAGCACGGGTGCCCGGTACTTCCGCACCGCGTTCGGCTGCTTGATGCCGAGCCGCTGCGCGACCTCATCCCACGTCGCGCCAGCCTGGCGGGCGACGGCCACCGCCCGCACCTCCGCCTTCTCCGCCTCGGTGATGCGGCGGCGGGCGGCGGCGACACCGGCCAGCGCACGCTCCCGCCGCACCGCCTGCAGCCCGTCGTCCCCGGCGCGGGGGGCGGGCACCAGCGCGGTCACCGGGGGCCGCCTTCCGGGGCGGCGGGCAGCCACGCCCGCACGACGACTCGGACGCCCATGTGCCAGCCGGTGGCGGTCAGCTCGCCCCCGGCGCCGCACGGCCCGCCGTCGTGCAGCGGCACCCACTCCGGGGCGGCCTGCAGGAACCCCGCCCAGGCGTGGACGGCGGCGGCGTGCTCGGCGAACTCGGCGTCGAAGCGCGCCGCCCCCGGCACGGCCCCGCGCAGGAACGGCACCGCCACCTCCCGGGGCGGGATGATCCAGACGAGCTCCGGCAGGTCCTCGGCCAGCAGGTCGGCCAGGACCAGCGCGGCGCGCGACTGCCTGCGCCGGGCCGCCTCGTCGGCGGCGCGGGTGGTCGTGATGTTCGGCAGGGTCCCCATGCGGGGGCCTCCCTTCTGGTTGGGGGCGGTCAGGCCGCCCTCGGGGCGAACAGGTCCAGCTGCACCGGCTCCGGGCCGGGCGCCGGCTGGCCGACGGCGGGCAACACCGCCGTCGGGTCAAGGGTGGGGCTGTCGGGGTAGAGGGCGGCGTGGTGGACACAGCAGGAGCCCAGGTGCCACTGGCAGCCGTCGACGAGCCGCCCGCCCGACCGGCGCGCCTGGTACCAGCCCTCGTTGTGCTCCGACAGCAGGGCGCGGGCCTCGGCCACGCTGGCGGCGGTCAAGCTGATGTGGGTGCGGCACCCGCCGATCTCGCAGCCGATCACCACCCGCGCCGTCTTCCGGGCGGTGGTGCCGGGGAAGCGGGCCTCGTGCAGGGCCATCGCGGCGGCCGCCGTGTCGACCCTGTACCAGGCGTCGTCGTCGCAGCCCGCCGCGTACAGGCGGTGATCCGGGCAGGTGACCAGGAAGTGCGCGGTCACCGGGCCACCCGCAGCATGATCTCGGCCGCCCACTCGGCGCCGATCCGGGCGACCAGCACCCCGGCCTTGTCGGCCAGGTCCGCGGGCCAGCCCTTGGCCAGCGCCTCGGCCTTGGCGTCGCATGCGGCGCGCACCGTGGCGGCGCGCAGCGTCATGCCCCCCACCACGTGGCGGGCGATCAGGTTGCGGGCGCGCTCGGTGAAGCTCGCCGCGGCGTCGGGCGCGGTGGCGGTGGCCGTCATCTCTGTCATATCAAAAGCATAGCCTGCGCTTGCTTTGAAATGAATGGGTTGGTGGGGGCTCGCGGAAGGAAAAACCGCAGCTCAATGGGGCGGTGACAGCGCGACGCCCCCGCGCCCCGCGCGGTGCGGGGCCGGGGGCGTCGAGGACCAGCGGGCTACTCCTCCCGCAGCCACCTGCCCAGCAGCTCGTCGGCCCCGTCCCTGGTGGCCTTACCCTTGGCGGCCGTCCCGGCCTTCTCGGCCTTCTTGCCGCCGGCGCCGGGTTCCTTGCCCTTCACCCACACCCGGACGATGCGCTCCTCCACCAGCAGCGGCTTGAACTTCGCGATCACGTTCGGCTGGTGCATGCTGAACACCTCGGCGATGTCGTCCCACGTCACCTCCGCCGCGCGGGCGTCGGCGACGGCCTGCAGCTCGGCCGCCTCCATGTCGACCAGCGCCTGCTTGGCGTGGCGCACCGCCACGAGCGCAGGCGCCGCCCGGTCCTCCGCCGGCAGGGCGTCCCACTTGGGGCGCGGCTTCCACTTCCCCGCCTCGATCATCGGCTTGTACTTGCGGGTGCAGTTCGGCTGCAGGATGCCCAGCTCCTCGGCGATCAGCCGCCACCCCGCGTTCACATGCCGCGCGTCGATCACCGACCGCTCGATCTCGTTCTCCGCGTCAAGGCGCGCCTTGCGGGCGGCCCGCAAAGCGTTCAGCGCAGCCTCCGCGGCGGCGTTCATCTCCTCTGCCATACCGCCAGCATCGCAAACTATGGACGCGATAACAACTCGCATAGCGGTCACCCCCCGGGGGCGGGGCCGCCGAGCGCGGCAGCCGTCACCCGCAGGCTGTCGACCCACCGGCGGCGGAACGGGGCGAAGTCGGGGCGGTCGCCCCACCGGTGCTGGGCGTGCACCCGGATCACGTTGACCAGCGCCTCAACGGCCCCGGTGTGCGACAGTGCCTTCCAGCCGCCGCGCCGCAGCGCCGCCCGCGTCTCCGCCGCGCCGTCGTACATCGCGAGGACCTGCCGCAGCACCGCCAGGTCCGCCCCCGCCTTGGCCGCGTCCAGCGCCGCCCAGGTGCGGCGGCGCGCCTGGTCCTCCGTCACCCCCGGCGGCAGGCCCGGGCACGCCGCGTCGAACGCCACCTCCAGCGCGTCGCCCTGTTCGGCGAGGCGGGCCCGCACGTAGCCGACCAGCTGCTCCTCGTCGCCGACGACCTGCGCATCCTGCGCGGTCACGGCCGCCTCCCCGGCTGCCGAAGCTGGATGACCCCGTTGCCGTCCGTGCACAGGCACACGGCGGGCAGCGACCACGGCGACACCATCCGGTGCAGCCCGTCGTTCGTCTTCGGGTTGACCGCCTTCACCCGCACGTGCGAGCCGAGGCGCGGCGACTCCATCACCGCCCGCACCTGCGACTCGGCGACGACACCTGCCAGCAGCAGCACCTCGCCCGTCTCGGCGCGCCGCACCTCGGCGCGCCGCACCTCGCCGATCTGCCGGCCCTGCCGGTCCAGCAGCGGCACCGGCAGGGACCCGGCCTTCGGCGTCCAGTCGTACGGGGCGACGATGCCGCGCTCCCGGTCGTCGGGCCGCCGCCGCTGCTGCTCCTCTTCGCTGACGAACCGCAGCAGCACACCCTCCCATTCGACGCTGTCGTACGCGGGCTCCCACAACGCCCGGTTGGGGGGCGGCGCTGACGGGTCGTTGGCGACGTCGTCCATGCGGACCGTCACCCACCGATCGATCCGCCCGCTGGATCCGACTTTCGTCATCTCCGACGGGTTGGTCAGCCGCACCCCCCGCCGGACCAGCATGTCCAGCGCGTCGGCGACGTCGTCCTCCTCCCCTCGCAGCCGCACCTCGACCGGCCGGTACGCGGGCCGCACATGCGGGTCGACCACCCGCATCCCGAGGCGTTCCGCCTCAGCCTGGACGGCGGCCCTGCGCTGGTCCAGGGTGAGCTCGGCGGGGGCGATCGGCACGGTGCGGGTCGCGTCGTCCGCCTCCGCGCCGGTTTCGGTGTATGCCATGGGTCCTCGCTTGTCGTGGTCAGGGTGCCGCCCCGGCGGGGGTCGCCGGGGCGGGGACAGCTCGAAAGGGGCGCGGGTCAGGTTTTCCAGGTCAGCTCGACCCGCTCGGTGAACTCCCCGTCCCCGGTGCGGACGGTGAGGTGGTCGAGCAGCGCCCGCAGGAACGCCCGCTGCTGTGGGGAGCCGGCCGAGTGCCACCAGTGGACCAGCCCGGGCAGGTTGTCGACGGCGGGCAGGCCCGCCCCGGGCGGGGCGGAACCCGGGGCGGGGCGGGTGAGTCCGTGCACCGTCATGGCCCGGTCGAACGCGGCCAGGGTCCGCACCGCCACCAGCCACTCCATGTGGTCGGCGTCGGCGCGGGTGCAGCCGCCGGGGCGGCGGGTGAAACACACGTAGGCGCGGCCGTCGGCGTCCAGGTGCTCCGCCAGTTCCCGGCCGTCGCAGCGGCCGCAGCGGGCCAAGCCGTGCAGCACCGCCTCCACCCGCATCTCCGGGGTGGCGCCCATCGGGGTCAGCCCCCCAGCAGCGGCAGGATGACGGCCGCCAGGACCACGCCGAGGATCGCAGCCGCGGCGACGACGCCGAGGGCGGCCAGGCCCTGCGCGGGCCAGTACGGGCGGGGCTCGTTGATGCGCCTACTCATGATCAGTTCCCCTTTGGTCGGGTGCCGGTGTCAGGTGGTGAGGGGGTGGGGGAGGGGGCGGGGTCAGGTGCCGCCGAGCGCGGCCGTAACCGCGTTCCGCACGAGCCCCCGGTTGATGTGGTCCAGCCGGTCGAACTCGAACACGTCGGAGCCGAGCGCGAGGGCCAGCCGCAGGATCGCCTTCTCCGACGCGGTGCCGACGGCCACCCCGGACCGCAGGGCGATCATGGCGCGGTCCCAGTCGATGAACGCCAGCCGCCGGTCCTCGGTGAACTCGATCGCGGCGGCGGTGAACTCCGGGCAGGTCAGCCAGTGCCCGTGGTCGACGAGCAGCCGGACGGCGGCCCGCACGTTCTTGTCGTTGCCGTCCGCCCACGCCAGCAGGGCGGCGGCCAGGCCGGGGCTACTGCTCATCGCCGTACTCCTGCATGAACTCGTTGCCGGTCTCCCGCAGGTAGCGGCCGACCAGCAGCTCGGCGCGGCGCGCCGCCCGGTAGGCGTCCTGGTCGCCGCCGCGGAACGCCGCGTCCTGCCCGGCCCCGACCGCCGTGCCGGTGAGGTCGGACAACAGGGCCAGCCCGAACTGGTCGTCCAGCGCCCGGTACTCCTCGAACGCGCGGCGGCGGCCCTCCAGCCTCCGCCACTGCCCGAGCAGGTCCTCCAGCTGCTGGTGCAGCGCCCCGACGCGGCGGGCGATGGCATCACGGATGGCGCGCTCGGCCTCCTCCCGCTCGGCCGGGGTCAGGGGGGCGGGCGTAGCCGGCTGCGTGCCGGGGCGGCGGCTCACTGGGCCGCCCACGTGTCGACGGGCAGGCCCTGCCCGGCCAGCCAGTAGCAGACCGTGTGGAACTGCGCCGCCGCCTCCCGGGCGTCCTGCGTGGCGACGGCGCTGCCCGGGTTGGCCTGGGTGACGTTCGACGCCTGGGCGACGCGCTGCTGCAACGCCCGGTAGATCGCCTCGCCCTGTTCGGGGGTGAGGTCGTCGCCGCGTTCCCACGCCTGCGCGCGGTTGAGGGCCGCTTCCAGGTCCAGCTGCGCGAATATCAGGCGCTTCTGCGCGTCGTTCACCTGGTCCCGGAAGTACGCGCCCAGCGTCAACCGGGCCAAGGCCTCGCCGTGGGTTTGCAACATCAGCCAGTGTCCTCCTCATCGGGTGCAAGGCAGACCGTACACCTAGGTACTGGCCATTGCAAGAAAGTCCGTACAGGCGAGCTAATGGGTTTTGCCGGAGGAGGTGCGGGACGGCCGGGGGATGTTGCGGATGCGCCGCCGCCGGTCGGCGAGCGTGCCACGTCCGCGCCGCAGCTCGTCGTACACCTCCGGCCTGCAGTTCGGGCAGGGCACGGCCTTGTCGCCGTTGCTGTCCACCCACCCGGCGACGCACCCCACATGGGTGCATGAGCAGGCCGGGAACGGACAGGGCACCGTCACGGCAATCACCTCCTGCGGTTATGGCACTTTTAATGCGCCCGCATAGGTGAATGGTAAATCGCTTCACCGACAAAGTCCCTGCAATTCCCGGGGAAATATCCGGGCGGTAAGGTGCCGCCGTGCGGGCTTTCGCGAACGTGGAAGAGCTGAAAGCGGCGGCGGGGGAGACATTCGGCCCTGGTGAATGGCGGCCGGTGACGCAGCAGCAGGTCAACATGTTCGCCGACGCCACCGGCGACCACCAGCGGATCCACGTCGATGCGGCGCGGGTAGCAAATGGGCCGTTCGGTTCGGCGATCGCCCACGGGTTTATGAGCCTCGCCCTTCTGCCTGTTCTGATGGGTGACCTGCTGCACGTCGGCGGGGTGGTGGCGGCGGTGAACCACGGCATGAACAAGGTGCGTTTCCCCGCCCCGGTGCCGGTCGGTTCCCGGGTGCGGGCCAGCGCGGAACTGCTCGACGTCAAGGGCGCCCCTCCTGGGGCCAGCCCGTCGTGGGCGTCGCCGTGGAGGTGGAGGGCGGGCAGCGGCCGGTGCGCGTCGCCGGGTGGCTGACCCTGTACGTGCCGGCCACCTGACGCAGGACGGCGGCCGGTCACGCGACCACCGCCAGCTGCCGGGGGCCGTTCAGCCCCGCCGCCCACGCCTTATCGAACCCGGGGCCTTTCTTCGTCTCGACGACAGCCGGGGCGGCGGTCACCAGCTCCTCGACGCACGGGAACAGGTCGTTGCGGCGGTGCAGCCACAGGCGGCGGTGCGGGCCGTCCACCTCCAAGGCGCGGCCGTGCCGGGCGGCGACCCGCTGCAGCGACGCCAGCACCCGGGCGCGGTCCCCGGCGCCCAGCACCTCGACGTCGCGGACCGCGTTGCCCATCTTCCGCTCGTCGCCCTTCTTCGCGCGGAACGCCCGCCGCACCCGGTACAGCGCCCACTCCTGGGCGTCCAGGTGCCGACGGAACTCGGCGAGCAGGGGAGCGGCGTCGGGGTGGGCGGCCAGCACGTCGACCAGCCTCTGCCCGCCGATGAGGCCCTGCCTGGCGTTGAGCGCCACCGCGGCGTGCTCCATCGACAGGGGCAGCATCGCCACCTCCGGGTGCGCGACGAAACGCGGCAGCGTCCGCTGCAGCCCCTCCCGATGCGTCAACGCAAACGGACAAAACGTACAGGCGCTTTTGGGCCAGTCGACGCCGAGGTGCTGGCGGATGTAGGCCAGGGCGTCGCTGCGGAACCAGCCCCACTCGACCAGCGGGTACACGGGGTTGCGGCTGGGCAGGCGGCCCTGCTCCCGGTCGGTGGCGACCCGGTCGAGCTCGCCCAGCTCGAACCCCACCACGTGGTCGTACGGGCGGCCCCCGGTGTGGGCGGAGATCCACTGGTCCAGCACCCAGCCCTTGAAGCGGATGCTGCACTTGCGGGTGCCGCCGACCTGGGGGACGGTCCCCATGGTGACCATCTCCGTCGACAGCTTGTACACGCCGCCGATGTGACACACCGTTGGGTGGCGGGTGTCGTCGAGGACCACGAACCCGTCCCGCTCGTAGTGGCCGGCCCGGGCCACCTGCACGGTGCGCACGCCGTGCGCGGCCAGCAGCGGGTAGATGTGCCGCTCCACCAGGTGCCCGGTCTCCGGCCACTCGTCGCCGGTCTGCGCCGTGACCACGACCAGATCCGACAGGTCGAAGTCGCGGCTGGACGGGTCGAGCAGCCACCGCAGGAGGATCGCCGTGGAGTCCGCGCCCAGCCCGTACGACAACACGACCAGGCGGCGGCACTCCACGGCGGCGCGGAGCGCCGCCCCGGTCACGGCAGCCGCTCCACCGCCGGGGCGGCCGCCTTCGCGGTCAGGCCGAGGCTGCGCAGGAACCGGAACTCACCCGGCCGGGCGTCGCTCATGAGCTGGGCGGCCAGCGCGTACGCGGCGTCGTCGCCGTCGGCCGCCACGGTCAGGGTGTACCGGTACCACGCGCCGTCGAACATGTCGGCCTGGACGCGGTAGGTGCGCGGCCCGGCGGTGGCGAGCAGGCGGCGCACCAGCATGCGGGCCTTCACCTGCTCCGCCGTGGGGGCGGTCCAGGCGTGGTCGCCCACCACCTTGCCGTCGTCGCCGGTCAGGCTCGACCAGCACCGGCCGTGGTCGGGGGGGAGCAGGACGCACCAGCGGCACGCGCCGGGGGCGGGCATCCGGTCCAGGGTCCGCCAGTCGGCGCCGGGCTGCGCGCGGTACACGATGTGGCAGCCGATGTCGTAGCCGGGCCACTCGGCGACCGTACGGATGCGGGCGGCCTGCGCGCGGTCCAGCGTCGGGGCCTTAGCGTCGCGGATCGTGCGGACGTTGCCGAAGATCCGGTCGGTGTAGCGGACGGCGAACTCAATACCCTGCGTCATATCAAAACCATATGATGTGCTGACTCTGATATCAAGTGGTTTTGGTGGGCTGACCTGCACAAACACAACGACGCCCCCTCCCGCAGGGCTGCGAAGCGACACGGGAGAGGGCGGCGCAGGTGCCCCCGCTACTGGAGAAACAGGCGGGCGGGCACACCCCCGGCCTTCCGGGCGACCGAGGGGGAACAGATGACCAGGGCCACACTAACGGCGACACCCCCCACCAGCGCGGTAGGTGGGAGGCGCCGCGCACCCGGCCGGTGCCTTGAATGACCGGGTGCTATGTGGAGTCGGACCCCCGCCACGAGCGTGGCGGAGATCGTCGCGGCACGACCGTACCGCCCCCACCTGGGCGGGCGCAGGCGAACGCCTGGGGTCACACCCTCTCGGGCCAGTGCCACGTCCCCGGCAGGTGACGCCCGTCGACCTGCTCATGGTGCTTGACCGTGGTGTGGAACACCCCCGCCGGGTTGAGCACGACCAGCGCGCACGCGTCGCCGTGCCACTGCTCGACCACCTCCCGCAGGCGGGTGTTGTCCTCGGCGACGAACGGGGCGCGCCGCACCTCCGGCACCCACGCCCCGACCTCGGCGATCGTCGCGGCCCGGCACACCGACGGGAACTCCCCCGCCGGGGTGCCGTACGACACGTAGTGGACGACGCGGCCCACGCTCGGCACCGGTGGCACCGGCGGCACCGGCGGCCCCGCCGCGACGTCGGGCGGCCGGGCCGGCTGCTGCGGCTGCCCCTCGGCGCCGAGCACCGCCTGCAGCTGGTCACGCAGCACCTGCTTGTCGTCGACGCCGGCGGCCGCCAAGGCGAACACCAGCGCGACGCCGAGCGGGCCGTACGTGCCGCCCAGCACCTCCAGGGCCTCGCGCACGCGCGGGTCGGCGCTCACGCCCGCCCCCCGGTGTTCGACCCCGGGGCGGCCGGGGCGGCGGGTGCGGGCCGCACCTGCAGCAGCCCGCCCCGCCCGGGCACGCCCCGCCGCAGGAGTCGGGGTCGCACAGGTCCGGGTCGCAACCCGCCCCCTGCCCACATGAACGCACGTTTTCGTGCGCGGTCATGCGCGGGCCGCCTTCCCGCCGGTCGACTGTTCCAGCGCCGACCAGGCCGCCTCCATCACCTGCGGCGGTACCTGCACCTCGCACCCGGCGGCCGCGTGGACCAGCTCGTACAGCCCGGTCGTCACGACCAGCGGCGGCACCTTCTCCGGCTCCACCGGGCCGATGTGCCGGGCGATGTCCTGGATGCGGGTCATCAGCCCGTGACAGGCCACGCTCGCCTCCCTCGGCTGGGACTCGCTGCCCAGGTACGCCACCGCCAGGTCGGCCCACAGGTCGAGCACGGCGGCACGCAGCAACTCCAAATGCAGGTCCGGCGCGCCGGCGTCCAGCACCATCCAGCCCGGGTGCCCGCATGGGCGGTCGCACACCAGGCGGGCCGGCTGCCCCCACCCGTCCCGCAGGACCGTCACGTCGTGCCCGAACTCGGCGCACTCCCGCTGGGCGAGCTCCCGGCGGGCCTGGTCCAGCGTGAACAGCTTCGGCCCCGGGCGGTCCCCGCCGTCCCGTCGTTCCGGCGGCTCACCGCCGCGCCCAGCGTCAGCCGGTATCACGGTCACCCATCCCCCTCGTTGTGATCGCGGACGCCCCGCGCGGGCAAGATGCGGGGGCGCGATCGAATGGTCACCCCCTACCACTGCCAGGGCCACCGCGACGTGCCGCGCCTGCGTATTTGCTGAGGGTTCGGCGGGGCGGGCATGACCGGGGCGTGGTGAACGCACCACCACGCGTTGAGGAACACCCGGCGGGCGGTCAGCAGAAGGACGTGAACCAGGGCAGCCACGCCAGCACCACCGCGGCGACGACGAACCCCACCAGCACCTGCACCGCCTCATAGAGCATGAAGACGGCGGCGACGACGGCGAGCAGCACGGCAACAACGATCGCGGCACGCGCCGCGACAGTGGCGTTCATTGGTGGAGGCCCCGAGACTCGGAAACGGGCGGGTGTGTTGCTCAACCGTACGGCAGGTGCGCGGGCGCGATGCGTATGCGCACCCCCGCATCTTGGCGTGTCGCGATCCCCCCGGACATGGGTGGTGCCGCCCCCCTTTCCGCGCCGGGGGGCGGCACCACCATGGCTGGGGACGGGTTCCCCTCCTTACCCGTCCCCGGCCTGCGCGCCGCCTTCCGCGGTGCCGTTCCGTGCACGTGGCTGCCGACCCGCCCGCTGCACGGCTAGGCGGAACCACTCCTCCAGGTCCAGCGACGCGTATACCGTCACCTGCGACTCGTTGTGGGGCACCGGCCTCGTCCGGTGGTCCAGGTGGATGTGCTTGGCGTCGAGCAGGGCCAGCGCCGCCTGTACGTCGGTGAGGCGGCCGGTCAGCTCCACCTGCACCGCCCTGCCGCGCTCGTCAGGCGACAGGGGGCCGAAGCCCACCTCGTCGTCGTCGAGCACCGGCGCCGGGGGGCGGCCCGCGCGCCGCAGGGCGGCGGTGAGCGCGCCGCTGGTGCCGCCCGCCGCCTGCTCCTGGTCGCCCAGCAGGTCCAGCGCGGCGGCCAGCTGCGCGTGCCACTGCGTGTGGCCGTCGACGTGCTGCTCGGGCACCGGCGCGTGGCACACCCCGCACCGCAGCACCCGCTGCGGCGGGATCTCGTGGAACTCCGGGCCGGTCACGCCGGCTGCACCTGGACGAACAGGTCGGAGCCGTCGTCCATGGTGATGCTCAGCACCGCCGGGTCGGCGGGCAGCAGCCCGGCGTACGCGACGTCGTCCATCGCGTTTGCCGCATCCAGGATGCGGCGGGCGAAGTCTCTAGCGTCCACAGTGATCACCTTTCGTGTCGTGGTGGGAGGCGGAGGGTCAGCGGGGGAACTCGGTGCGGTGGCCGTGCACCTGGAACAGGTAGGCCCGGACAAGGTCCAGCTCGTCGCGCATCCGGTCGGCCGTCCCCGGCTGCTCGGCCCGCCCGTCGTGCTGCTCGTTGAGGGCCATCTGGTAGGCGTCCACGGACACGCGGACCAGTTCGGCGGCCATGTCGTCGTCCACCACCATGTCGGCCAGCCACCGCTCCCGGCCGGTCCGGGCGTCGTGCAGCGCCTCGTTCGCGCGGCGCACCAGACCCTCCGCGGCCCTCACCTTGGCCCGCAGGTACCGGTCGATGGCGTTCTCCGCCGCCGTCTCCTGCTCGTCGGACAGCGGCTCCTCCAGCGGGCGGCGGCCGGTCACAGCTCCGCCCCCTGCGCGGCGATGGACGGGTCGGTGGCGGCGGCCGCCGCCATCTGCGCCCGGATGAACCCGGCGAAGCCGTGCATCACCGCCAGCTGGTCGCGGTCCAGGTATTCGGCCAGCTGCACCACGTCGTTGCCTTTCGCCCTGGCGGTGGCGAGCCGCGATTCGGCCTCGGCCCGGTGGGCGTTGATCAGCTCTTCCAGGTGGGAGGCGTGCGTGTCGGCCGCCTCGTACGCCGCCGGGCCCGACAGGACGGCGGGGATGCGCAGCCTCGGCTGCTGGTCCATGGGAGTTCTCCGTTCCTCAGCTGGTGGTGTCGGCGTCGCCGTGCAGGCCGGTGTCGATGAGCTCGACGGCCGCCTCCAGCGCCCGCCGAAGCTCCTTGGTCAAGCGGCCCGCCTCGTCGGCCTCGGCCAGCCGCTGGGCGGCCAGCCCGATCGTCAGCGGCAGCAGCGCGACCTGCGTGTGCCGGGTGGCGTCGGCCCGGCACGGGCCGATCGCCTGCTGCCACTCGGCGGTCTTCTGCAGGTCTGTCAGGGCGATCGCCGCGCCGGTGGTCGCCAGGTCGGCGTCCGTCAGATCCAGCGGCGTCACATCGGTGTCGACGGTCAGCGACCGGATCCGGGTGATCGCCGCACCGGCCCGGGCGGTGACCAGGTCCACGGCAGCCTGGCACGGCTCGGCGGCCGGGGTGGTCGGGGCGGCGGTGCTCGGCGCCGCCGTGGTGGGGCCGCCGCCGCACCCCGCCATGGTGACGGAGGCCAGGGTGGTGACGGCGGTCAGGGCCGCCGCGGCGGCGGTGACGGGCGGCCAGCGCACAGGCTTTCCTCTTCTCGTGGTCGTGGTGGTGGTCATTCGGCCGCCGCCAGGCGGGCGGCGATCTGCTGCAGCTGGCGGGCGGTGTCGACGGGGGCGACCTCGCCCCGCTGGACCCGGCCGGCGAGCTGGGCGACCTCCTCCGACAGGGCGTTGATCAGCGCGCCGCGCTGCAGCGCCAGCCGCACCACGTCGTCGACGCTGCGGACGTTGTCGTAGGTGGTCACGGCTCGCGCCGCCCCAGCAGGCGGCGCGCCTCGGCGTCGGCGTCGTCCCAGCTCAGCGTGCCGTCGGCGATGCCCCAGAACAGCTGCACGATCCCGGGGTCGACGTGCTCGCCGGTGAACAACCAGTTGACCGCCTCCCGCATCCGGCACTCCTGCTCGCGCGCCTCCTCACGGCGGGTTATCGCGCCTTTGAGGTCGGTGGCGGTCAGCCCGGTGTCGATCACCTTTGCGGCGCGCGTCAGCAGGTGGCAGGCGGAGTCGCGGGCTTTGTCGGCCCCGACGGGGCCGTGCGTGCCGGGGATGTCCAGGAAGTGCCGCAGCACGTCGAGCGCGGCCCGCGCCTCGCCGGGAGTCGTCATGCGCGGCGACCCCCCGCCGGGACCTCGGCGGAGGCGGCGAAGTACGCGCTCAGCAGGCCCCGCACGAACGCCTCCCGGGGCAGCAGCCCCAGGGCGGTGCGGGCTGCGCCGCCCGCGTCGGCGGCGTGCGCGGCGGCCGCGCCGACCTGGTGGGCGGCGACGGCGGCGCGTTCGGCCATGCGGCCGAAGTCCTCCACGTCGTGGTCGTCCTCCAGGCGCACACCGACGAGGTTGGCGTGCTCGAACACCGCGCCCATGTGCGTGGCCGCGCCCGACAGCCGGTCGAGCAGCGCCGCGTAGTCTCCGGACCAGCCCGCGGCGGGGTCGTTGAGGGTGGTGACCAGCCGGTCGAGCGTCGCCTCCGCGCGGGCGGCCAGCTCCAGCGGGTCGACGGCGGCGGGCCAGTCGGCCACCATGTCGCGGATGGCGCTGGCCAGGTAGCGGCGGCCGACGTCCTGCCCGACGTAGGAGCGCAGCCCGAACCGCCACACCACCCCGTGCGGGCTGCCGGTGGCGCGGACGCTGCCGTACACGCGGTCGGTGTGCGCGCCGGTTCCGTGGACATCCCACCGGTAGGGGCCCGTGGCGCGCAGCTCGTAGGCGACGCCGTCGACCAGCACCCGGTGGAACGGGCCGACCTGTTCGGCGACGCGGCGCAGCTCGGCGTCGCCGTCGGCGGGTTTGGTGACGGTGCACCCGCCGGTGGGGGTGACCATAAAGATGAACTGCCCGTGGTGGCCTTCGGCCATGTGCTCCCACTCGGGGTCGATGCGCCACATCTCCGCCTGGCCGTCACGCAGGACCAGGGTGGCGTCCTGGCGGATGCCCTCCTCCGACTGCCAGCTGCGCAGCGTCCGGGCGCGGGTGTCGGCTCCGGCGCGGTCGCGCGGGTCGAACGTGTGGGGGTCGTAGGACAGCCACGTCGCGCCGTCGGCGCGGGTGTAGGCGACGGCCCACTCGCGGGTCGGGGTGTCTTCGTTGGCGATGAGGGCGGCGGCCACCGGCTCCAGTCGGTCGGCGGGGACGAACCCGTACTCCCGCAGCACGGCGGTGCCGGTCACGTCGACCAGCAGCACCCGGAACAGGTCGGCGCTGGTGGTCGGGTGCACCTCCACCCGGTAGCGGTCGGCCACCTCGGCGGGGGTGAGGGGGTTGGCGCAGGTCGCGGCCCGGTGGGTGTCCCAGCGGACGCCGCACCGGGGGCAGACGCGGTCAGCCATGTGGTGATCTCCGTTCGTGCGGTCAGGTGCGCGGGTGGCGGATGGCCGGGGCGGGGCGCGCGGGGGACGCGGTGGTCAGCTGGCGTCCTGGTGCGCGCCCGCCCGGCGTTCAGCGGGTCAGGTCCACGACAGTCCGGCGCGGGAGCGCCGGGCGGGGACGATGCGGATCATGGTGGTGCCTTTCTCGGGGGGAAGGCTTGCAAGACCGACCGTACGCCTATGTTCGCTGCCATTGCAAGGTGGTCCGTACAAGTGTGGTCGTGTTTTGCCGTCCCGTGCTGGTCAGCTATGCAAGATAGACCGTACACCTATGCGGGCGCGTTCGCAAGATGGACCGGACGCCGGTGGTGGGAGGGGAACAGACGGCCCCGGCCTTCGTGGGGATGAAGGCCGGGGCCGCGGGGCCGGCCAGCCCGCATGGGGGCAACGGGCGGCTGGCAGTTCCAGGCGCGGCCCACGCGGGGGGCCCGGGCCGGGCCTGGGGGCCGACGTGCCCGCATGGGGGGGCGGGCCGCCGGCGGCTCTCAGGAGGTGGAGGCGGGTGCCTGCTCGGGCAGCAGCCGCAGCATCTGTTCAAGCACCCGCACGGCGTGCCCGGTGTCCTCGGCGGGGCAGATCCGCTGCAGCGACGGCTCGCCCTCGCCGCGCAGCCCCTCACCCCACAGCAGATGCCAGGCGTAGGAGCCGGGACGCTCGGGGTCGGTCGAGAACACCACGTCCTGCGTCAGCCCGGCGAAGTTCGCGAACCCGTCCAGGTCGTGCTGGTAGTCGGCGGCGGTCGGCACGAGCGACTGCCGCACCTCCAGCAGGACGTAGGTGCGCGTGCGCCGCTGGTTCACCGTGAAGCCGCGGGCGGTCAGTTCATCCCGCAAGGCGTCGATCATGTGGGTCAGCTGCTCCCCCTGCGAACGGGGGCGGGTGGTGCCGTGCGTGTGTCGCCTTTCAGTCATGTCTGATCGGTGCTTCCGCTGGGTTGTCAGGTCCGCACGCAGCGTAAGACCGGCCCGCGGAGGCAACTGGTACAGGGCGTACCACCTGCCCCCACGGACAGTAACGATCAGATCACGCCCGCGCGGACGGCGAGCTGGTGCAGCGCACCCGGCCGGGCGGTGCGGATCATCGTGGTCAGCGTCTCCCGCACCCCGGGGTGCATGCGGGTCTGCTGCGGCGCGACCTGCTCCGCCTGCAGGAACGCGGCCAGCGCCCGGTCCCGGTTGCCCGCGTAGAAGTAGGCGCGGCCCACGTCCATGTGGAAGTGCCCGGCCCGCTCCTTGGAGTAGCCCTTCGGGATGCGCACCCGCTCCGCCCGCTTGATCGCCTCGCGGCCGTCGCCGAACTCGATCGGCACCGTCACCCCCCAGATCAGGGTGTTGGTCGGGCCGAACATGAGCTGGTAGTCGTTGCGGTCCTCGCCCAGCTGCTCGGCGACTTCCATGGCGCTCCGCCACGACGCCTCCGCCTGCGGCCGGTCCGCCGCCCTGGCGGCGTTCAGCGCCATCTTGAGGTGCATCGCCCCGCGCAGGCTGACCGCCTGCGGGGTGCGCGACCCGTACTCGTCGAGCTCCACCAACGCGCCGTCGATGATGTCGGCGGCGACTTGGTGCTCGCCGACCGCGATGTACTCCCCGGCCTCGTACCAGCGGGAGGCCATCACCCGCAGCGGGTCGCCGGTCTCCAGGGCGGACCACACCACCCGCTCCGTCGCCAGCGTCGCGGTGGAGATGTGCCCGAGCTTGTAGGCGACCTGCATGACGCACTCGTACGCCGACGCCAGTAGGTCGTACGCCGCGCGCCGGTCCGGGCCCGCCGCCAGAACCGCCACCGCCACCTGCAGGTCCCGCACGAGCTGCGGCAGCAACTCCCCGGAGCGGGCCAGCGCGGCACGCTGCCGCAACTCCGTCGCCTTGCCGACGCGGGCGGCCAGCACCTGCAGGTCCACGGCGTCGGCCTCCGCGGCCGTGATCTGCCCGGGCCGGCCGTGGCACAGCAGCGCCCGGTGC
This sequence comes from Microbispora cellulosiformans, assembly GCF_008728085.1. NCBI lineage: Bacteria > Bacillati > Actinomycetota > Actinomycetes > Streptosporangiales > Streptosporangiaceae > Microbispora > Microbispora cellulosiformans. The sequence continues at coordinate 142,487 of NZ_VYTZ01000003.1, forward strand.
AGCGCGGGCATCGCCGACGACGCGACCTGCCCGTCCCGGTCGCTCGGCGCCACTGGGTACGGGGCGCCGGTGATCTGCGTGGGGTGGCAGCCCAGGGCGTCGGCCAGGAGCGTGATGGTGTGCCAGTTCTCCAGGCCGCGCCTGCCCTGCTCGTACGCCTGGATGGTGTGGATGGAGATGCCGTCGGCGGCGGCGGCCAGCTGGTCGCGGCTCCACCCCTTGGCCAGGCGGAGTTTGCGCAGCCTGTCGCCGTTTGACTGGATCGTGGGTGTCGTGTCACGCATGGGGACGTCCCTCGGGGGTCAGCGAAGTGTGTCAGGTCCCTACACCTGCGAGAGTACGCCGCCCCTCGCCGTTCCGGCAGGGCTCGGGTACTCTCGGTGACTGTCAGGTGGTCGGCGGAAACGCGGACCTCGCGGCCCGCAGGGATGGTCAGCCCCTGCGGGCTGCGCCTTTTCCAGCCCCGTCCAGTGCGAGAACCCCGGTCGACGGGGCGTCGTCCCGGGGTCCTCGCGGGTGGGCACGCGGCATGGCGGCCGTTTGCGCGCCAATCCTACGGCTGGTGCCTGCGCTGGGCGCGCCGGCGCCGCCGCGCGTCCAGATCCGTGTTCACCATGTACTGCACGTTCGACTTCGAGATGCCCAGGCGGGCGGCGATCCGCGGCCATGACTCGTTGGCGGCGTCGAGCGCCTTGACCGCCGCGTACCAGCGGTCCATCTGCTCCTCCGCCTCCTGGGCCATGCGCGCGTAGGCGGCTTTCTCCCGCTCCGCCGCCGCGTACAGCTCGTCGACGTCCGGGGCAGCCTCGTCGGGGTGGGGAAGTTCCTCGCCAGGCATGATCGGAGTGTAGGGGAACGACGCAACACGCGCGTTTATGCCCTTCGTGTCAGCAGCCGGGCCCGGTGCCGCGCAGGACCCGGGCCGCCAGGTCGTCGCTCATGTCGTAGGCGGCGGTCAGCAGGTCCAGCGTCACCGGCGTCCCGGCCTGGCGGGCGGCGGCCACGCTGCGGGCCGCTGCCGCCAGCCGGTCCCGGTCGAACATCTGCTCCTGTTCGGCGAACGACGGCACGCCGGGCAGCGTCGCCATTGCCGCCAGCCGGGTCGCCCGCCAGTGCAGGTCGTCGGCGGCCTCCAGCAGCTTCTCCGGGGTGGTGACGCGGGGCAGCAGCTCCCCGGCGAGGGCCAGCAGGTCCTCGTACTGGCGGCGGACCGTCACATCAGGGGGCAGCACGCCCCGCCCGTGCGCGGCGGCCTCCGACGCGTTGTTCAGCACCCGGGCGGCTGTCATCGGCTCGGGACGGGGGGTGGGGCTCACTTCGCTTGCTCCTGTTCGTCGGGCGTGTCGTCGATCTCACCCTGCAGCACCTCCCGCACCTCCTTGATGCGCATCCGCGCCCACGACTCGGACATGCCCAGCGCGTTGGCGATCTTGTCGGCTTTCAGGGCGACGCCGTCGAGCTTGGCAGCGCGGATCGCGTCGCGGGCGGTTTCCCGCTTCTCTTCGTCGCTCATCCCCGCGACCTCCTGCGGGGTCGGCAGGTAGGGGTCGCGGCCGGAATCAAGCTCCTTGCGCTGCTTGGCCTCCAGCCGGGCGAGGCGCCGCGCCTCAATCCTCGCGGTGCGCTCCGCACGCCGCTGCGCGATCTTGGCGGCGCGTTCCGCACGCTTGTCGTCACGTGCCGCACGCTTGTCGTCAAGGTGCGCACGGGCCGCACGCAACGCCTGCTCGGGGTCGGTGATGCGGTGGATCACAGCCTGCCGTTTGGCGGCGAACACCAGCCGGGACCACAGCAGCCACTGCGCCCAGTCGAACTCCGCGACCCGCCATGCGGGGCCGTGCGCAACCGTGTCGCCGCCTTCCGCAACCGTGCGGGCGGTTGCCGCACCCCCCGCAACCGCCCGCACGGGGCCGCCGTCGGGGCGGGTCGCGTCGGCGTACCACATCCACATCGGCGGCCCCAGCAGCGACAGCAGCGCCGAGGGGATGGCCAGCCCGTGCAGGCCCGGCGCACCCGACCAGTGCGTGTAGTTGATGGCTGCCACAAGGGCCGCAAGGAGCCCCGCGGCGGCGAACTTCGCGTGGTAGCGGCGGCCCTCCCGGCGGGCCACGATGCCGTAGTCCAGGACGGTCACGGCGACCAGTTCCAGCCCTGCGGCGAGCATGACGGCCGCCCCCGCAGGCAGGTGCAGGTTGAGGTGGAAGAACCGGAACTGGCCGTACCCGGCGCCGCCGTTGACGATCACGTTGACGGTGAGGCGGCGCAGCCGTGACGCGTTGTCCGACAGCACCGTGCGGACGTGTGCGGCTGTCGTGCTGCGCTTGCGGCGGCCTGCCGCAACGTGCGCCAAGCGTGCGGCTTCGGCGTCACGCGCCTCCTCGGCGGAGGCGCGGCGCTCCCGCCGCCGCCGCTCCAGGGCAGCGCGGTGGCGGATCGCGTCGAGCTTGGCGGCGGTCTCGGCGTCGGCGACGGCCGCCTTGGCGAGTGCGGCGCGCCGCTCGGCGTCGGCCTGTGCGGCGAGTGCGGCAGCTTCCGCAACTTCCGCAACCGCCAGCGGGTCGGGGGCAGGGGCGGGGGTGCGCCGGAGCAGTGATCGAAGCATGGGCATGGTCCTCGGGGTTGGTCAGCTGGTGGCCATGAAAGCGACCTGCGGGGGGTCCGCGCAGCCGTACGGGAGCAATCCCAGGTCCGCGCCCCTGCACCTCCCGCTAAAGGATCAAGGTGGGTTAGCCGTACAGGGCGAGCGCGACGACGGACACAGCGCAGCCGAGGGTGACGGCCACGACGGCGGGCACCGCCGAGCGGCGGCCGCGAAGGTTGGCGGCGGCGCAGTGCGCGGCGGCCAGCGCGACGACGGCGAAGGCGACCCAGAACGCCGGCTCGGGGATCGGCGCCAGCTGCAGGACCTGCGGCCGCGACATGAGGATCACCACCATGAGCGCGGCGAGCGACACGGTGTTGATCACCCCTGCGGGCCTGGTCGGGTGGCTGCGCAGGTAGCGGCGGCCGGGCCGGTCCGCGGCGGGCTCTGCGGGATGCTCGGGGGCCTGGTCGCGGGTGTCGTCGGTCATCTCAGCTCCTCTTCGTGATCTTGTCTGGGTGCGGTGCGCGCGCGTGCGCCGAGCCCTGCGGGGGCTGGGCGGGCAGTGTGAGGCGCACTGTGACGTTCGGGCTGTGACGCCCCGGGTCTATAAGGGCTGTGCCAGGGGAGGGGGCGGTTTGCCCCGATTCACTGTGAGGTGATCATGGGCGTAACAGTGAGGTGATCAAGACCCGTCACAGGTCCTGCACCGGCCACGACCCGCCGCCGCCGTCGGCGGGGCCGGGCCGGTCCTGACGCTGGGTGTGGATCACCTCGTACACGCCGTACACCTCGGTGTCGCGGATGCAGCCCCACGCGGTGAGGGTGGCCATCTCCTTACGCACCCACGAGTCGGAGCGCTTGGCCCGCCCGCGGATCGCCGCGTACACATCCGACGGCCGGAACTGGTTGCCCACCCCGATGTCGATGGCCAGGACGTCGAGCAGGACGTCCATGGCCTCATCCCGGCTGACCTCCTCCAGGTCCTCGTCCGGGTCGGGGAAGTCGATGTCGTCGAACCGCTCCACCGGGGGCCCGGTCTGCGGTTCGTCGTCACGCGGGTCGCCCATCCGTTCCAGCGCGTCGACCGCCTGGTGCAGGACGTGCACCGCGTCGGGGTCGCCGTCCATCTCCGCCGCCATGTCGCCGATGACCCGCTCGGCGACCTCCGTCAGCTCCGCCCGGTCCTCCTCCGCCCCGGGCTCGGTGCCGTCGAACTCGGGGTCGTCGCCGGGGTCGAGGTCGAACCCGGTGCCCGGCACCTGCCGTGGGGCGGGCGCGGGCTCGGCGGGCGCGGCCGGGGTGCTGCGCCGCTGCGCCGCCGGCGGCACCACCAGACCCGGCGCAGGCTCGGCCGGGGCAGGCGCGGGCGCGGGGGGCTGGCCGACCAGCACCGCGCCGCGCGTCACCGGCGGCTGCCCCAGCGGGTCGGCGTAGCGCGGCCCGGGCTGGCCGGTGAACGCGTGCTGCCGGGGCCGGGCGTCGCGCCTGGCCTGCCGGGCGGCGGCGAACTTGGCGTACGGGTCGCCGAACGACGCGGCGGTCACCGGGTCCAGGTCGATCTCCACGAACGGCCGGTGCTCGTCCAGCGCGGCCGCCACATCCGACCCGTCGCGGGCGCGCCGCGCCCACCGGGCGGGGATCACCTGCCGGTTCAGCGGCAGGTGCGTCAACGCCGTGAGACACATGCCGGGCTGCTTGTTGCGCCACACCCACGGCTTGGCCCCCATGTCGATCAGCTCCGGGGGCAGGGTGAACCGCGCGTCGTCCGGGTCCTTACACCCGAAGTGGACGATGTCGGCGGTGTTGGCCCGCTGCGTCGTGTCGACCCGGTCGTGGACGAACCGCTGCGCCTCCGTCAGCAGCATGATCCCCACCGACGCGGCCTGCTCCGTGATCTTCACCATGTTCTCGTTGCCGTACAGCGCGGACGCCTCGTACATGTGAACCATCAGCCACGTCAGGCCGCACCCGGGAACCCACTCCCGCAGGTTCTTCCCCAGCGGGTTGCGCCACGGCTCGCCCAGGTGCTGGGCGCGCATCGGGATGGTGCGGTGGACCAGGCACCACAGGAACGCCCGCACCGCCGACATGGTCGACAGCGACCAGATCGCGGCGTCGCCGATCACCCCGAGCTGCTGGGCGCCCTTCACCGGGTCCAGCAGGATCACCCCGGAGTCCCTGCGGCAGGCCACGTTGACGTCCAGGAGTTCCCCGGCGTCGCCCTTGCCGGATCGGGACATGCCGGTGAACGCCATGTGCGACTGCTGCTTGTCCTCCGCCAGGTCGCCCTTCCCGGCGACGTGCGGCAGCAGCATCGTCAGCGGCACGAAGTCCCGGTACCGGCCCAGCCCATCGATCGTCTCGATGATGCTTTCGCCCGGCCCGGACGGGCCGAGCCACGGGAACGGCTGCTTGAGCGGGTCGCGGCGCAGCACCTGCACACCGACCCGGTCCAGCTGCTCCCCGACGAACAGGGTGGTGCCCCCGGCGATGCCCCCCGCCCATCGGGTGATCTTGTCGATGACGCGTTCGTCGATGTCGCCCGGCACCTCGCCCGGCCCCAGGTCGATCCCGCCGCGGAACTCGTCCTTCGTGTTGGCGAGCACCACCATCTCGCTGTCGCGGATCGTCGGCATGTGCTCGGCGGCGAACACCCGCCACGCGGCCGACATCGCGGCGGGCGAGGCCGCGCCGCGCCGCTCCAGGTCCCGCAGCGTGTGGTTGCCGTGCCGCTTGTGCCAGATGATCGCCGACGCGAGCCCGGCGAAGAACGTGCCGATCTCCAGGAGAGCGTTCGGGCCGTACAGCACGGTGTAGGCGAACACGGCAAACGGGGCACCGAAGTTGAACGCCTCGTGGCAGGTCGCGAAGATCTCGCGCCCCCTGTTGAGGTGCAGCGACGACCCGACCAGCACGGTCCCGCAGGCGGCCGCGCAGAACGCGGTGAACCCCTGCGCGTCGGCGGCCTGCGCCCCGAGGTACGCCAGCGGGGCCAGGCCGATCGACGCCAGCAGGATGATCCACGGGGCGAGCAGCCGCAGCGTGGCGGAGATCTCCCCGGCCTCCGACATCTGCCGGCGGAGCTTGCGCTCCTCGGCCTTGCCGCGCCGCTTGGGGTCGGACGTCAGGAACGCGACCATCACACCTCCATGGCCTCGTTGCGGGCGGCCTTCTTCCGCCAGTCGGTGCCGTACTTCTTGTCGCGCAGCCCGTCGATCGCCACCCCGGCGTACTGCTCCAGGTTGGGGTAGAGGGTGCGCAGCCCCATGCGGGCCATGCGCAGGCCCATGGCGCAGGTGACCAGCCCGACGGTGCACAGCCGGGCGCGCACCCACTTGTCGTGGCCTTTGTCGACGCCCTGCCGCTGCGCCTCCTTGAGCAGGGCGTGGATGCGGGCGGTCAGCTCCGACCGCCGCCAGGTGGATTCGGTGATCAGGTCGGTCAGGTGCTCCTCGAAGAAGCGGGCGTAGGTGCGGACCTGCTCGGGTTTGCGGGTCTGCAGGTTGCGCAGTTCCTCCGCGCGCTTGGCCACGTCACACCTCCAGGGTCATGTGCGGGGGATCGCCGGGGTCCTCGTCGGGGGCGGGGCCGGTGGGGCGGGTCGCGTGGTGCCACAGCTGGTGGCCCTCGGCGGGCCGCAGCCGCATCCACGCCAGGGCGGCGGCGGCGACGGCCAGGCCGCCGCACACCACGGCGGCCGCCGCCACGGTGGCGGCGGCGACCACGGCGGCGGCCACCGCCACGGCGAGCGTCAGCGACAGGCCGCGCCGCGCCCACAAACCGGCCTGTTGCCGGGCGCGGGCGTTCACGACCGGCCCCCGCCGGGGTGGATCCACCCGGACAGGGCCAGGCGCGCCCGGTGCAGCCACGCCCCCAGGTGGGTGCTGAGCCCGGCGGCGAGCCCCGCCCCGAGCAGGGACACGTCGCGGTGCAGCCCGGCGACGTCCCGCGCCAGGGTGTACGCCCCCCAGGCGGTGGCGGCCATCACGACGAGCAGGCCGACGCCGAGCTGGGCGCGCACCCGCCGCCCCGGCCGCGAGGCCCGGCCGGTTCCGCCCGGGCGTCTGGCCGTGCCCTTGGCGGGGCGCGTGCCGGTGCGGGCGGCCGGGCGCGCGGCGCGGCCGGGCCAGGCGGGGGAGGGGGCGGGCGGGTCGTCGTCGAGCTCCGCCGTGCCGTCGCCGTCCTCGTCGGCGGGGCCGCCCGTGGGGTCGTCGTGGCGGGGGCGGGGCGCCAGCCGCACGCCGCGGATCGGCTCGGCCGGGCCGACCTGCACCGCAGGGCCGAAGACCAGCGTCGGCGTGTCGTCGGGGTCGCCGCCCGGCACTACGTGGGGGCGGTCAGCGTTCGATTGCTCACGCATAGGTCAGGAGAATAATGGACTGTCTACTGTTCAGGCGAGGATTGGCACAGCGGGCGGCTGCTGGTGGCATGAAAAAGGGGGGCGCCGCCTGCACCAGTCCCCCCGGATAGGTGCAGGGGCGCCCCCCGTTGTCCCGGACTACGCGGCGGCGTGGCCGTCTCGACCCGGCGGCAGGCCCTCAGGGGTGAGGCCTGGCGGGGAGACGGTGCCCTTCTGATCAGGGTGAGCGCCGCGCGTGGCGGCCGAAGGGCGGGCCGGTGGCAGTCCGGGATGGGGCGCCGGCGCCGTCGGACCCCTCCCACGGCGCCGGCGGTCTTCGTCGATCAGGGGCGCCCAGCGGGCGCGGTACGGCTCGCAGGTCCAGCAGTCGCGGTGCGAGCCGGGGAGCAGGACGCTGGCCAGGCGGTGCGCCCAGCGGGGCAGGCTCGGGGCGCCGGTTGGTGCGACGGGGCTCAGGGCGCGCGGTGTGTGGGGCCACGACCAGCCGACGAGGTCCATCGTCAGGGGCGGCCGGATGCTGCTGCGGCGATGGCCTGGGCGGCGATGGGCGGCTCGCCCTGCCGAGGGCCGGGCGGCGGGAACTGCGGCGACACGTTGGCCTGCATGCCCGGGGCGGGCTGCGGGCCGTCGGCCGGGCGGCCGGTGCCGTTCACCGCGGTAGGCCCGCTGATGCGGATCGCCTTGACCAGGTGGAACACGACGGCGGTGACCTCCCGGCCGTCGTCGTAGAAGCGGACGAACCGCGCCTGGTCGTCGGTGTCGTACTGTCTGGCGACCACCTGCATGTCGTCCAGGTCGTCGTCTTGGAACTCGACGGTGAAGACGGTTCTTGTCACGCGCTTTACCCCCCTTTTGCTTGACCCCAGAAATGGCTACGCGGGCGCATCCGAGGAACGCGCCCGCATAGGTGGCGCCACGTTAGCCCGACTGGGCGGGCTGTGACGGGCGTTTGCGCAAACCCGTCAGGGGACCGGCATGGCGATCGTGTCAGCGGCGGCGGTCCTGTCGCTGTCGACGTACGGCGGCCGCCGGTCGGGGCTCGGCCCCGCCTGGCCGTCGCCGCGGGGCGCGGGGGCGACCAGCGCGCCGAGCAGTTCCGCCGCGTCGGCGGGGACGGCCGGGTCGGGCTCCGGCGGCGGGACGGGCAGCGGGGCCGGGCGGGCGGTCGTCGTCGCCCACAGGGCGGCGGCCAGCTGGGCGCGGGCCAGTGCGTTCTCCGGTTCGGCCGGCAGGACCAGCCCGAGCGCGCGGGCGATCCAGAACGGGTCGTACGGCAGCTCGGGGCCGAAGTCGACCCGGTTGGCGACGGCCGCGCCGGAGGTTTGGGCGCAGGCGTGCCAGCCCTGCGCCCACCCGAACATGGCCCCGGCGGCGTGCGCGGTGACGTCCAGGTGGCCCAGGTGGGGGCAGGGGAACCCCTGCTTGCGCAGGAACTCCCGCAGGAACTCCGGTTCGCGGTCGCGGCCGATCGTCACGAGGTGGGCGTCGACCATGATGGACGCCAGCTTGTCGGCTACCGCCCGGCGGGTGGTGGGGATGGTGTTGCCGAGGTTGGGGTCGATGGACACGACGGGCTCGTTGTTGTGCTCCCAGGCTTCGCGCCGCTCCAGGTAGCGGGTGCGGCGCAGCTCGGCGTCGTCGGCGGCCTCCAGGTGCTCGGGCCGGATCGCCCAGTGGAGGGAGACGTCGGCGGCCCCGGGGCGGCGCAGGATCGCCGCGATCTCGAACGTTTCGTGCCGCAGCGGGTCGTTCCCGGTGCGGGAGATCGCCACGAACAGCAGGTTGCGGCTCATTGCCTCTCCGATCTGCAGGGTGTCAGGTGGCGGGTGCCGGGGGCCGGGATCAGGCGGGTGACGTCGAGTTCGCGCCATGCCGGGTGCGTGACGCGCATCACCGTGCCCGAGTCCAGCGTCCCGACGATGCGGACCGAGCCGGGGCTGGCCGGCTCGAACCGGTCGACGGTCATGGGGGCCAGCCGGTCATGCACGTAGTCGCCGACCCGTAACCGGCAGGCTTTGCGGTCCCGCCGGGACGGTTGGTGTGTCGGCGTCGGCTGACCGGCCCCAGGTGCGGGGTGTGGTTCCACGACCGCCAGTGTGCACGATGGACCGTACGCCTATGTACAAAAGCTTTTCAAGAGTGCCTGTGCGGGTAGGTCGGCCGTGCGCGCCCCCGACGCGCGCACGGGAGGGCGGAAAAATTCTTCCTGCTGGGTGTGTCGTGGTCAGGCCGCTGGCGAGGATGAGGCCGACCCAAACAGGCGGGGGCCGAGGATTTCGGCCGCGTGTTCGATCTGCTCGTCGCTGAGTTCGGTGTCGACAGGTCCTGCGCCGATGATCGCCGCTTCGATTGCCGTGATTACTGATTCGTCCCGCATCAGGGCAGACCGCCGGGGCATGGGATCGGCGACAAGGGGTCGTTGCCTACGGAAACAACCTGAGTCATGCTCAGGTACCGTAGGAATCAGTAGGCATCACGTCAAGGAGTTTCGGCCAACTCCTTGGAACCAATAGGAATCAGTTAGGACATTTGGAACCCGAAAGTTCCCAATAATCTCAGCTATAACAGGCCGCGCAGACGACCAACGACTGCCTAACGCACGTTTTCAAACTGTTTCCATCTGACGCCAACTGGTGCACACTCAGGATGACTCCAAACCAGGGAGGATTCCGTTGCCCGTCGACCAGACCTGGCGCCACCTCGGCGACCAGCTCGTACGTCGCCGCGTGCAGCTCGACCCGGCCTACCGCACCCGCCGCGGGTTCGTCGCCGCCACCCGCGCCGCCAGCTCCGACGCCTGGTACAGGGTGATCACCAGCCTTGAGCTCGGTGAGCGGGACAACTACACCCGGGAGACCATCGCGGCCGCCGAAGCCGCCTACCGGCTGCAGCCCGGCAGCATCCGCTCCTACCTGGAGACCGGCGCGCCGCTGCAGTTCCTCGACGACGACGCGGACGCCCCGGCCCGGCCGCAGCAACCGCCCCGCTACGACGACCCGGTCCTGCAGTACCTGTGGGACACCCCCGACCCCGGCCTCACCGAATCCCAGCGCGAAGCCCTGGTGCAGGTCTACCTTGCCCTCACTGGCGCCGCCGCCCGCGGCGGCGCCAGTGCGGCCCCCGACCCCCCGGCGCCGGCGCGGACCGCGTGACCTGACTTCACGCAGCCCCGCGCTGGCTGCGCCAACCTCCTTGCCTCCCGAGGTGGTGTTTGCCCTTGCCCGACAACCCCTCTGACGCGCTGCTGGCTGTCCGGCAGGTTCTGCGGACCCTGCGCCTGCGGCTGTCCACGCTCACCCGCACCCAGACGGTGCCGGACCTGGCCGAGCATCGGCTGCTGCGGCAGCAGATCGCCGACCTGGAGGGCACGCTCGCCGTCCTGGCGGAACAGGCGGTGCCACGGCCCCTGGCCCGGGCGCTGGCGGCCGAACCCGGCCAGCCCCGCACCGTCACCGTCGACATCGGCGCCCACCAGGTGCAGGTGGTGCTGCAGCCGGTCGGACGGGACGACCCCGAACGGCAGGTCGCCGTGTGGGCCGACGTCCTGGCGGCCGTCGCCGGAACCGAGCTGGCCGGCGAGCAGCTGCGCGGCATGGACGCGGCCGTGCTCGCGGTGCAGACCGGCGCGACGATCGTCCTCAACGCCGGGCAGTCGCGAGCGGTCGCGCGGGTGGCCATCCGCATGCTGCGGCATGGAGCGTTTCTGCCCGCACCGCTGGCGGTCCTGGAGCGGCTGCTACGCAAGCAGCCCCGCCGGGCGGGCGCCGCTGGTGTCGCCGTCGCCGCGGCAGTCGCGGTGGGTGTCGCCCTGGCCGCAGCCCAGCAGCCCCCGCCGCGGGAACCGGCGGTCGGCGCGGAGGCCCCGCCGCCGGTGCAGCTGGCGGTCACCCCCGAAGCCGAGCAGGAGACCGAGGCGCCGACGCCTGCACCGGCCAGGTCGCGCCGCAGCCCGTCACCCCAGCCGGTGCGGGCCGATGGGGACGTGCAGCCACCCACCGGCGGACGCGGCCGATCCGGCGGGCCGGGCGGCGCGGGCGGTTCCGGCGGTGGCGGCCGCGGCAGCTCGGGACGCGGGATGCGAGAAACAACCCCGCAGCCGAGCGGGACGCAAGGATCGGCCCCGCAGCCGACGCGCTCCCAGCCCGGCCCCACCGTTCATCTGCCCACCCGGCGGCCGCAGCAGGAGCCGACACAGCAGCCGTCTCAGCAGCCGACGCAGGAGCCGACGCAGGAGCCGACGCAGGAGCCGTCTCAACAACCGACTCAACAACCGTCGCAGCCACCGGCGGGCCGGGACTGCCGCCTGCTGGATGTGGAGGTGCGGATACCTCCCGTCGCGAGGGTCGACGTGTGCCTGTGACCGCCGCCCCCCCGGGTGATCACACGAGGGTGGGCGCCGATCCGAAGCCCCAGGTGGCGACGTCGCGGCAGCCCACCCCTGTGGGCGGCCCAGGGGCGGTGCGGGTGCACCGGCCCCCGCGGAGTGCCTGAGGCGGGTCCGGTCAGCTGGCCCGGCGCGGCTCTTCGGCCCTGGCGGGCGCGGCCCTGCCCAGCAGGACCGGGCGGAGGATGTCAGCGGCGTGCTCCACCTGCAGGTCGCTCAGCCCCGCGCAGGGCGGGCGTCGGAGCGCGTCCCGGATCGCCTGCTCGATGCGGTCGGCCAGATCGGGCTGTGCATCGCATTCCACCTGGGGCTCCTCCTGTTTTCACCGCGCGGCGGCGCAGGCACCTACCCAGGCCGGGCGGACGGTCACCCTTCCATATCGGCAGACCGCAACACCCTTTTTTATCTAATCTTGAAGCGCCCCTCAGGAGGTGACATTAACGCCAGACATAGGTCAACCGGTCAGGGTCGAGGCCCTGGAATCCGATCCGGGTGGACGGGTGAACCACAATGTGTTCAAGCACGGTGAGGACCAGCATGCGCTGCTGCTCCATCTCGGCGTCAGCCCACCATTCCGCCAGAGAACGGGGGTTGATGTTCTCGGGCAGCGCCTCGAACCGCTGCGCCTGCTTCACCTTCGCCTTCAGCTCGACCAGCCGGGCCTTCAGGCTGCGGCTCGCCGCCACGAACGCCTCCCTCGGCAGGCCGACCTCCGGGTCGGCGTAGTCGCGGCCCAGCTGCTCCAGCTTCTCCTGCAGGTCGGTCATCTCCTGCCCCAGCGTGGCGTCCTCGCCTTCCGGGGTGACCGCCTTCGCGAGCCGCCGGCGGATCGCGGGAGAGGCGAAACGCGCCAGCACCTGCCCGGCGACGTCGACCTCCAGCGGTCCCGCCGCGATACGGATCCTCCCGCAGCCGGAGTACGGCGGCGACTTGCGGCAGTTGTAGCCGGGCTTGCCCGAGTTGGAGCGGTGCCCTGCCAGGGCTCTGCCGCACAGCCCGCAGATCAGCACCCCGCCGCCCAGCAGGTACTTGCGGGAGTTGCCCTCCCGGTTGGTGACCCGGGCCGGGTCGCGCAGGATCACCTCCAGGCGGCGCTGCTCGTCGTCGGTGATGATGGCCGGCCACACGTCGCGGGCCACGATCTGCCGCTCTTCCTCCGGCCGCCCCGCCTCCAGGTAGGTGCGGTGACCCGCCATGGCGGGGTTGACCAGCAGGCGGGTGATGCCGCGCGCCAGCCACGGGTTGCCCTGGGTGGTCTTGTGTCCGTTCTTGTCCAGCCAATCAACGAGGGAACGCACCGAGCCGCCCTTTAAGACGTGCTCCACCATGTGCCGGACGACTTTCACTTCATCCGGTACAAGGGTGACCCCATCAGCCTCGTATCCGTAGCGCCTCATTCCGCCGCTCCACGTCTTTCCCTTTGCGGCGCTCTGCCGGTTCGCCGACTTTTGCCGTGCGGCTTTCTGTTCGACTTCACCTTGCGCCACAGCCCCCAGGATCCTGGCGACCATGCGGCCGGTGTGCGTGGACAGGTCCACGTCGCCATGAACGCATTTGAAGAACGCGCGTTTGCTCTCGATGAGTTCGACGACGCGTTCCAGTTCGGCGTTCCGCCTGGTCAGCCGGTCAATATGCCAGACGGCGAGGGCATTGATCCGCCCACCCTCGACGTCTTTGATCATCCTTTCGTAATCAGGACGCCACTTCTTCTTACTCGCCGAGATGTCATTGTCGACGTACACGTCAACGATTACGCCTTGGGGGTCGATGAGGTGGAGCAGGTCGGTGCATTCGGCGATCTGCCTTTCCACGGCCAGGCCGGAACCTTGCCGGTCCATCGACAGGCGGGCATAGATCCCCCACCGCAGACCGGAAGAGCCAGCCCCGATAGGGCTCACGCCTCGCCGTCAGCGGCGGTGTTCCCCACCCCCCTTTCTCTGCGCATTCGCCTTCGTGCTGCCGCCGCCCGGCAGGTGAACTTCTCGCCAGCCGCCAGCATGTTCCCGGCGGTGGCCAGCACCTCCCTGCGCCGCCTGGCCGTCGAACGCCCGCACCCATGTGGGGACGTCGCCGGCCCGCCTGCCCGGTCGGCCACCTCGTCCACGACCTGGGCGCCCTCCCGCGTCGCCCAGGCCCTCAGCAGGTCCAGATCCAGGGATTCACTCCCGGGTCTGTAGCGTGCGTAGGGCACCCAGTGGGCGCCGGGCGGTTCCGAGTCCCCGCCGGGGCCGGTTTCGGCCGCCACAGGGGCGCTCAGGGCCGCGCATGGGGGGTTGCGGTCGGTCATGGCATCTCCACTTCGCGCGTCGCGCAGTGGGACAGCCCGGATCGTAGGCGAGCCAAGGTGCCCATGCCCACCACTCCGCGGCGTCCCCGCAGGGTCAGCGCGGCCCGGGCAGGCCGCGGAGCAGCACCCTAGCCCGTCAACCTATGTACTGTACGGACATTCGCGCCAGCGGTTGGTGATGGGCAGGCGGCGGTCGCGGCCGAAGTTCTTGGGCGTGATCTTCGGGCCCGGCGGGTACTGGCGGCGCTTGTACTCGGCCAGGTCCACCAGGCGGATCACCTTGGTGACCAGCTCGGGGTCGTGCCCGGCCGCGACCAGTTCGTCGCGTCCCATGTCCCCCTCCACGTAGTCGCGCAGCAGGGCGTCGAGCACCTCGTACGGCGGCAGCGAGTCGGTGTCGCGCTGGTCGGGCCGCAGCTCCGCGCTCGGCTCCTTGGTGATGGAGTTCTCCGGGATCGGCGGCCGCCCCGGCTGGGCGTTGCGCCACTCCGAGAGCTTCCAGACGACGCTCTTGAGCACGTCCTTGATCGGCGCGTAGCCGCCCGCAGAGTCGCCGTACAGCGTGGAGTAGCCGGTGGCGAGCTCGCTCTTGTTGCCGGTGGTCAGCACGAGGTGGCCGTGCTCGTTCGACAGGCTCATCAGCAGCATGCCGCGCACCCGGGCCTGCAGGTTCTCCGCGGCCAGGCCGGTCAGCCCGATCTCCTTCTCGAACGCCGAGACGATGTCGGCGATCGGCACGACCTGCGCGTGCACCCCCTGGCGGCGCACCAGCTCCTCGGCGTCGGTGATCGAGTGGTCCGAGGAGTAGCGCGACGGCATCAGCACCGTGTGGACCCGCTCGGGCCCGATGGCGTCGGCCGCGATCGTGGCGGTCAGGGCCGAGTCGATGCCGCCGGAAAGACCGAGGATGACCGACTTGAAGCCGTTCTTCCGCACGTAGTCGCGCACCCCGGTCACGAGCGCCTGGTAGATCTCCGCGAGGTCGTCCAGCCGCTCGGCGACGACCGGCGGCTCCGGCTCGTACGGCTCGACCGGGGCGGCCGACAGCAGTACCCGCTCGACCGTGATGACCGTCCCGTCGTGGGCGTCGTAGGCCTCGTGACGCGGCTCGCCGAGTTCGCCGGGCTCGGCCCCGGCCTCCGGCAGCTCCAGGTCGGTGACGAACAGCTCCTCCCGGAACTGGGACGCGCGGGCGACCAGCGCGCCGGAGGCGTCCACCACGAGGGAGTCGCCGTCGAAGACCAGCTCGTCCTGGCCGCCGACCATGTTCACGTACGCGAGGGCGCAGCCCGCCTCGCGGGCCCGCCGCGCGCACAGCTCCAGCCGCACGTCGTCCTTGTTCGTCTCGTACGGCGAGCCGTTGGGCACGACGAGGAGCCCGGCGCCCGCCTCGGCGACCACCGAGACCGGCCCGCCCTCCTGCCACAGGTCCTCGCACAGGGCCACCGCGACGTCCACGCCGTGCAGCCGGAAGATCGGCAGCCGGTCGCCGCGCACGAAGTAGCGGTACTCGTCGAACACCCCGTAGTTGGGCAGGTGGTGCTTGGCCGACTTCGCCACGACCTTCCCCCGGTACAGCACGGCGGCGGCGTCGAGCGGGGCGCCCTTCGGCTGCCCGACGCGCGGGGCGAGGTCGGCCCGGTCGAGATATCCCACGACGACGGGGAGATCGCCGAGCCCCTCGCCGGCGAGCCGCGCCGCCACCTCGGACAGCGTCGCGATCGACGCCTCGGCGAACGACGACCGGAGCACCAGGTCCTCGGCCGGGTAACCGGTGAGGAACATCTCGGGGAAGACGACGAGGTGAGCGCCGCGCCCGGCGGCCCGGCGGGTCCACTCGACGAGGGTCTCCGCGTTGCCGGCGATGTCTCCGACGACGGGATTGGTCTGGGCGAGAGCGATACGCAGTTGAGCCACGCCCCCACCCTAAGGTGTCCGATTTTTTGTCGTCAAACTGACGATAAGTAGTTCAGGCTCCGGGCGATCCCGGGCTGACCAGACCCCTCTCGTACGCGAGAACCACCAGCTGGGCGCGGTCGACCAGCCCCAGAGCGCGCAGCAGCGCCGTCACGTCGCCGGCGACCTCGCCTTCCGGCACGTCCAGGGTCATCGCGATCTGCCGGTTGGTGAAGCCCCGGGCGACAAGCTTGATCAGGTCGATGTCGGCGTCGGACAGGCCCTCCGGCGCCGACGGGTCGCGCCGCCCGGCGAAGGCGGAGATGAGGTGGGTCGTGACCGCCGGGTCCAGCAGCGCGTCACCCGCGACGGCGGCTCTGACCGCCGCGATGAGCTGCTCGGGCGCCGAGGTCTTCAGCACGAAACCGCTCACCCCGGCCCGCAGCGCGGCGTACAGGTTCTCGTCGGTGCCGAAGGTGGTCATCATGATCACCTTCGGCGGGGCCTCCGCCGCCAGGATCCGCCGGGCCGCCGCCAGGCCGTCCAGGCGCGGCATCTGGATGTCCATGAGCACCACGTCGGGCCGTGCGTCGCGGACGAGCGCGATGGCCTGCTCGCCGTTCTCCGCCTCTCCGACGAGGTCGAGCCCCGGCTCGCTGTCGAGGATCACCTTCAGGCCGGTGCGCACCAACGCCTGGTCGTCGGCGATCAGCACGCGCAGGGCCCGCGTGCCGGCCCGCGCCGGCTCCGTTCCACGCGACCCGTCGGGCGCGTTGGGAACGGCGGAAGCGGCCCGCGCGGGGGCCGGAGCGCCCGCATCGGGAGCGTCGAGGTGCCCCGCCTGCGCGAGGATGTCCTGCTCCAGACGCTGCAGGGTGGGGCCGAGGTCGAGGCCGAGTTCGTCGCGCAGGGCCTCCCTGGCCCGCCGCAGCGCGCCGAGCGCGTCGCCCTGCCGCCCCGCGCGGTAGAGCGCGAGCGCGAGCAGCCGCCAGGCCTCCTCCCGCAGCGGGTGCGCCGAGGCGTGCGCCTCCAGGTCCGGGATCAGGGCGCCGGTGCGGCCGAGCCGCAGGGCGGCGTCCGCGCGACGCTCCACGGCGAGGAGACGCAGCTCGTCCAGCCGCATCGCCTCGGCCTGCGCCCACATCAGCTCCTGGAACCCGGCGAGCGCGGGCCCCCGCCAGAGCCCGAGGGCCGTCTCCATCCGCTCCAGCGTCGCCGCCGGGCCGTCGTGCTCGTTCTTGACGAGGTGCTCGAAGTGCCAGGAGTCCACGTCCTCGACGCCGGCGCGCAGCGCGTACCCGGGGGGAGCCGAGACCAGGATGCCCGCCTCCTCGCGCGGCGCGCGGCCGGGTTCGAGCGCCCGCCGCAGCCGCGAGACGTACCCCTGGATGGTGGACAGCGCCTGGGCGGGCGGCTCGCCGGGCCACAGCTCGTCGATGAGCGCGCTCACCGGCACCGCGCGCCCTCCGGCCACGAGTAGCCGGGCGAGCACGGCCTGCTGCCGTTGCCCGCCCAGATCGAGCGTCTCACCATCGGAAATAGCCTCGAACGGCCCCAGAGCACGAAAAATCACCATCGCACGGGTAAGCGTAAGGGCAGCGACCGCCGAAGACGCGCCGAGCGCCTCTCGGTTGTGTCACGAGGTCGTGACATGCCTGCTCCCGGCCCACTTCCGCTCTGCTCCCGCCGGTCGGGAAGCGCCACCCGGCACAGCGCGAACGCCGCCCGGCAGAGGGCGGACGCGGCCGGTGTGCGGCTCAAGCGGCTCTCCCCAGGGGTGGGGCACCGCCCGGGAGCGGAGCCGGGGGTTCCCGTGGCGGCGAGGGTCAGGCGGTGAGCGGGAACCGGGCCTCGACGACCGTGCCGCCGATGTCGGGGGCGGTGACCGTGCAGCTGCCGCCGAGCTCCGCCGCGCGTTCGCGCATCGAGGACATGCCCACCCCCGCGCGCAGACGGGCGGGCAGGCCGATGCCGTCGTCCGTGATCCGCACCCGCAGCTCGCCACCGCCGTCCTCCGCCCCCGCTCCTGCCCTCACCTCCGCTCCCGGCCCTGCCGCCGCCCCGGTTCCCGATCCCGCCGCCGCCCCCGCTCCTGGCCTCGCCTCCGCTCCCGGCCCCGCCGCCGCCTCCGTCTCCGCCTCGGTTCCCGGCTCCGCTCCGGTGCGGGTGACCTCGACCTGGACCCGCGTGGCGCGCGCGTGGCGGCGCACGTTGTTCAGCGCCTCCTGCACGATGCGGTAGACCGCGACCTCCACGGCGGCGGGCAGGCCGGCGAGGTCGCCCTCGGCCCGCACCGTGACGTCCACTGGCGCCGGAGCGTCCTCCTCGTGCCCGGAGCCGCCGGCGGGCAGCGTCTCCTCCGCGAGGGCGCGTACGGCTCCCGCCAGCCCGAGGTCGTCGAGGGCGGGCGGACGCAGGCCGTACACGAGCTCGCGGATGTCGCCCGCCACGGCGTCCATGCCCACCCGAAGGTCCCGCAGCAGGCCGTCGGCGGTGGAGGGCGACCGGGTGAGGCTCATCCGCGCGATGTTGATCGTCATCGCCATGGCCCCGAGGGTCTGGCCCAGCCCGTCGTGCAGGTCGCGGCGCAGCCGCCGGCGCTCCTCCTCGCGGGCGGCCAGGATGCGCTCCCGCGACCGCTGCAGGTCGGCGGCCATGCGTACGGCGTGGGCCACGTCGGCCACGTAGGGGAGCAGGGTGGCGAGCACCCGCTCGTCGTGCGCGGCGGCGAACCTCCGGGCGCCCGGCGGGCCCACCAGCAGCCGGCCCACGGGCTCGCCGTGCCAGACCAGCGGCACCTCGCGGGGCGAGGGACCGACGTGGCCGCTCTCGACGTACCTCGGACTACCGTCGGCGATCTCGACGGCGACCCCTTCCACGGCGAGGCCGTCCCGCACGACCGTCACGACCGAGGCGAGCGCGTCGGCGGGGTCGGCCCGCCGCACCTCCTGAGTCAGCCGCTCGGCGAGCAGCGCCGGGTCGCCCACCGGCCCGTACAGCGCGCGGTCCACGACGCGCTGCAGCGCCCGGCGCAGCGGCTGGAAGAACGCGCCCGCGAACAGCGCCGCCGCGAGCCCGGCCACCTGGTGGTACCCGAACACGACGAGGCTGGACAGCGCCCCGGCGCCGAAGTACACGGCGCTGACCCCGACGAGCAGGCCCGCGGCGACGAAGGTCCGGCTGATCACCGTGTCGATGCCGTACAACCGGTAGCGCAGGACCGCGAAGAGGATCGACGGCGGGATCAGCGCCGTCCACAGGGTGGCCGCGACCGAGGCCGACATCCCCAGCAGGTACAGCAGGACGTACACGGCGAAGAACAGGAGCGGCCAGGCGATCTGCCGCCGCGTCGCCGGGTCGGCCCGCCGCATCCGCAGGGCGAGCGAGGCGAGCGCCGCGACCACGCAGACCTGGACGAGCACCTGCGGTGCCATCCACAGCGATTGGTAGTAGGGGGCGAGGGCTCTGATCTCCAGCGGATTGTGGATCACTTCCGGCCAGGGGTAGTCCGCGGGATCCGGATCGGGCCGCACCAGGCCCATGACGATCAGGAAGACGGTGGTGAGGACGCCCAGCACGACGACGGCCCGCCACCCGCGTGAGGGGAGCCGGCCGTCGGGGGAGTAGAGCGGAAGCAGGACCGCGAGCATCAGGCCCGCCACCGCCCAGCCCACGAGGTACACCGCGCGTGCGGCGATGGCCGCGCCCATCTCACCTTGCGAGGCCCAGTGGAACGAGAACGCCGTGAAGGCGACGTTCACCGACCCCAGCAGGCCGCCGGCGCACATCAGCCAGGCCATGATGAGCCGGGGCCGCCGGGACACCAGGAACGCCCCCGTGGCCGGGAACGTGAGGGCGATGCCGGCGTCGGGCGGGATCGCCGGATGCGGCTGCCATTCGGCGGGGAGCCGGAGCTGGACCACGACCCCCAGGAGAGTCAGTCCGAGCGCGACGGCCGCCATCGCGTACGCCATCGTGCGCGCGGGGAAGGCAGGGGGGTTCTCGTCCATTCTGGACCGAATTATGACCTGTCCCGTTCCGCCCTGGAACAGAAAACCGGGACGCCGCTGGCCGGGACGCGGGCCCTTTCGTCAGGCGGCGGAGCGGCGGCGGACCGCGCGGCCGAGGAGAAGCTGGGCTCCCGCCGCGAGCAGGCCGAGGCCGCCAAGCACCGGCCAGACCAGGCCCGGCGCGTCCGCCAGCAGCCGGGTGCCGACGAGGGGCGCGAGCAGCGCCCCGGCCGACCACGACAGTCCGTACAGGCCGGAGTAACGTCCCCGCAGGTGCGCGGGGGCGAGCGTCGCGACGATCGCCCCCGGGATCCCGGCGGTCAGCGCCTCGCCGAGCGTCCAGACGGCCACGGTCGCCGCGTACCCGGCTCCCGACGACACCAGGGAGGTCAGCGCGAAGCCGAGCCCGACGAGCGCGAACCCGGCCGCGAGCACCCTGGACGGGTCGAACCGGGCCAGCCAGACGGTCGTGACCGGCTGCACGACCACGATCAGCAGGCCGTTCACCGCCATGGCCATGCCGTACGCGCTGGTCGGCAGGCCCTGCCCGGTCATCGCGAGCGGCAGCGCGCTGTGGACCTGCAGGTAGACCAGCGCGTACACCAGGTTGGCCAGCACGAAGGCCACCATGACCCGGTCGCGCAGCACGTCGGCGAACCGGCCGGGCGGCGCGTCGTCCCGGGATGGGCGGGTCTCCGGGATCGCCCGCCACACGAGGACGCCGAAGACCAGGCAGGTGACGGCGTCCACCCAGAACAACACTGTGAAGCCTGAGCGGGCGAGCCAGCCGCCGGCCACCATCGCCACCGCGAACCCGAGGTTGACCGCCCAGAACAGCAGCCCGAAGGCCCGGGGCCGGTCCTCCGGCGGCACCAGGTCGGCGACGATCGCCTGCGACGCCGGGCGGTAGGCGTCCACCACGATCCCCAGCACGAGCATCCCCGCGACGAGCCCCGGCACGCTCGTGGTGTAGCCGAGCGCGAGCATGGTGACGGCCGTCGCGACCATCCCGCCCGTCAGGGTGGCGCGGCGCCCGAGGTGGTCGCTCAGCCACCCCGCGACCGGCTGCGCCAGCAGCGACCCCACCCCGAACATGGTCATCACCAGTCCGGTGGTCGTCAGCGGCAGGCCCCGCTCCTGTGTGAGGTAGACGCCGATGAACGGCTCCACCATCGTGCCGAGACGGTTCACGAACGAGCCGCCGAACAGCACCCAGAACGGCCGGGGCAGGCCGCCGGCCCTCGACCGGAGGAACCCAGCCCTGCTGGTAACGGATGTCACGCCGATCACTGTTGGACATGCCGGGTCCGCCGTGCGAATGTTTTAGGCCTCGCTGAAACATGGGCCACTGAAACATGGGGGCGCGCGGTGCCGGTGGAGTGGCGGTTCACGCCGGACGACGTGGCGCGGCTGCGGTTCGCCTTCTCCCCGATGTGGGAGCTCGTGGCCAGCCTCAGGGTGCTGCGGGCCCCGGACCGCCACTCGCCGCACCTGCCGTGGCTGAGGGCCGTACGGCCGCGCCTGCGGGGGCTCGACCTCACCGACCTGTTCGCGCTCGTGCCGGTGAGCGGCTATCTGCCCGACTTCCTCACGCCGCCGCCGGACACGCCGCTGCCCGGCTTCCCCGCCGAGCTGGAGCGGGTCCGCGCCACGCCTCCCGGCACGGCGTACGAGGAGGCGGCGTGGGTGCAGACGCCCGATCCCGCCGCCCTCGCGCGGTTCACGGCCGACCCCGCCGCGGGCGTACGGCGGGTGGCGGATCTGCTGGAACGGTACTGGACGGTCGCCCTGGAGGAGTTCTGGCCGGCGGTCCGCGCGCTGCTGGAGGCGGACGTGATGTGGCGCGCCCGCACGCTCGCGGCCGGGGGAGTGCGTGAGCTGTTCGCGGACCTGCACCCCGAGGTCGCCTGGCACGGCGACCGGCTGGTGACGGCCAGGAGATGCGCCTACGACGGCGACCTCGGCGGCGACGGCCTCGTCCTGGTGCCGAGCGCCTTCTCCCGGCCGGGCGTCGCCGTCATGTACGAGCCGTACCGGCCCATGCTGTGTTACCCGGCGCGCGGGGTGGGCACGCTGTGGTCGGCCGGCGTGCCCTGCGCCCCGGAGCTGGCCGCGCTCATCGGCCGCACCCGGGCCCAGGTGCTGACCGCGCTGGCCGAGCCCGGCACGACCACCGCGCTCGCCCGGCGGCTCGGCCTCACGCCGGGCGCGGTGAGCCAGCACCTCACCGTGCTGTCCGGCGGCGGGCTCGTGACGCGGCAGCGGCTCGGCCGCGAGGTGCTCTACCGGCGGACCCCGGTCGGGGACGCGCTGACCGCCGCCCGCTGATCCGGCCCGATCGACTTGAGCTCGCCGACTTGGGCTCGCCGGCCTGTGTCCGCCGGGCTGTGCACGCCGATTCGGCGCGGCCGTCAGGACCACGCGCCGCCGAGGGAGGGCCCGGGTACGGCCGGCAGACGGGCCGTGACGGTCGTGCCCCGGCCGGGCTCGGAGCCGACGGTGCAGGTGCCGCCCAGCTCGGCCGCCCGCTCCGCCATCGAGCACAGGCCGACCCCCGCCCTGCGGTCTGCCGGGAGCCCCACGCCGTCGTCGGCGACCGTCACCCGCAGCTCGCCGTTCCGGTGCAGGGCCACCCGCACGTGCCGCGCCCGCGCGTGCTTGCGCACGTTGGTCAGCGCCTCCTGCACGATCCGGTAGGCCGCCACCTCCGCGGCGGCGGGCAGCCCGGCCAGGTCACCGGTCACCTCGACCTCGGCGACCGACTCCGCTCCGGCCGCGAGGCCCGGCCGGGCCTCCTCCACCAGGGCCCGTACGGCTCCCGCCAGCCCGAGGTCGTCGAGCGCGGGGGGACGCAGGCCGTACACGAGCTGGCGGACGTCGGCGGTGACGGTGTCCATGCCCTCGCGCAGGTCGCGCAGCAGTGTGTCGGCGGCGTCGGGGGAGCGTTCCAGGCTGACCCGCGCGGCGTTGAGCGTCATCGCCATCGACGCCAGCGTCTGCCCGAGCCCGTCGTGCAGGTCGCGGCGGAGCCGCCGCCGCTCCTCCTCCCCGGCGGTCAGGATGCGTTCGCGGGAGCGCTGCAGAGCGGTGGTCAGCAGCACCGTGTGCGCGGCGTCCGCGACGTACGGCGCCAGCACCGCGATCACCCGCTCGTCGTGGGCGGCGGGGAACCGGCGGCGGCCCGGCGGCCCGATCAGCATGCGGCCGACCGGCTCGCCGTGCCACACCAGCGGCATCTCGCGCGCCACCGGGCCGACCCGGCCGCTGGTCGTGGTCTTCCCGTCGGGGTCCCCGTCGATCTGCACCGCGATGCCGGTGACCGACAGGCCGTCGCGCAGCACGTCCAGGGCGGTGAGCAGGGCGTGCGCGGGGTCGGTGTGCGGCAGCCGCCGCCGGAGACCGGCGGCCAGCGCGTGCGGGTCGCCGCCCCTGCCGTACAGCGCGTGGTCGGCCAGGCGCTGCAGGCCGCGGCGGATCGGATGGAAGAACGCCCCGGCGAACAGGGCCGCGGCCAGCCCGGCGAACCGGTCGACGCCGGACAGGACCAGGCTGGAGCCCGCGCCCACGAGCACGTAGACGGCGGCGACCACGCCGACCAGGCCGGCGCCGACGAGGGTGCGGCTGATCAGCGTGTCGATGCCGTAGAGCCGGTAGCGCAGCACGGCGACCGCGATCGCGGCCGGCACCAGGGGCAGTGTCAGGGTGGCCGTCCACCAGACCGGATAGCCGATCACCCACGGGACGACCAGGCCGGCCATGGCGACCAGCGGCCAGAGGATCTGCCGGCGCTCGATCCCGTCGGCCCGGTGGAACCGCACGACGAGCGAGGAGAACGCCAGGGCCATCCCCACCGCGACGACCATGTGCAGGCCCTGCCGGGTGTGGTCGTAGTAGGGCGCGAAGGCCGCCACCTCCAGCGCGTTGCCGCCCGTGCGGACGCTCGACGGGGCGATCCACGAGCACAGCCAGTCGAGGCCGAGGGCCGTCGCGGTGATCGCCCCGGGCACGCACCACCGCTTGGAGAGGATCCGCCCGGTGGGATACAGCAACGGCAGCAGCACGCCGAGGGCGTACGTCGTGAGGTTCCACACCCCGTCGGCGAAGACCCACAGCGGGTGGACCAGCGGATGCCCTCCGTTCAGGACGAGCAGGGCCGCCGTGTTGGCCGCGAGGATGTTGGCGGCCGAGCCCAGGCCGCCCAGGCACAGCAGCCAGCCGAGCAGCAGCCGGGGCCGGGAGATCACCAGCAGTGCCCCGAAGATCGGGAACGTGGTGCCGGCCACGTCCTCCGGGGCGAACGGCAGCGGGTTGTAGGGGGACGGCGGCAGTTGCGCGGTCACCCAGATGTCGCCGATCTCCAGGGCGATCGCCGCGCACGCGATGGCCACCGCGACGGCCGGGCCGTACGCCCGCACCCGGCCGGGCCAGTCGAGGGCGCGAGTGTCGAGCGGCGGTCGTGCCACGGGTGGGAACTCCTTCTGGTCGTGCACCGGCATGCGGGGACCGTAGAACGCGCGGGTCGATGCTCACTGGACGCCGGATCAACACCGGATCAATGGCATCGACGACGCGCGGGCCCGGTTGGTTCGCTCTCACACCCCCTCGTAACCCCTGTGAAACACGGACGAGGCAGACTGGTAGACACGCCGTTCTGTGAACTCCGAGAGGTACGCCTTGGACCGCCAGCAGGAATTCGTCCTCCGCACGCTCGAAGAGCGAGACATCCGGTTCATCCGGCTGTGGTTCACCGACGTGCTCGGTTTCCTGAAGTCGGTGGCGATCGCCCCGGCCGAACTGGAGGGCGCCTTCGCCGAGGGCATCGGGTTCGACGGCTCGGCGATCGAGGGCTTCTCGCGGGTCTACGAGTCGGACATGCTGGCCAAGCCCGACCCCTCGACGTTCCAGATCCTGCCGTGGCGCAGCGAGACGCCGGGCGCCGCCCGCATGTTCTGCGACATCCTGATGCCGGACGGCTCGCCGTCGCACGCCGACCCGCGTTTCGTTCTCAAGCGGACGCTGGCCAAGGCGGCCGACATGGGCTTCACCTTCTACACCCACCCCGAGGTCGAGTTCTTCCTGCTGCGCAACCGGCCGGAGAAGGGCAGCAGGCCCGAGCCGATCGACGAGGGCGGCTACTTCGACCACACCCCGCACAGCGCGGGCCACGACTTCCGCCGCAACGCGATCATGATGCTGGAGTCGATGGGCATCTCGGTGGAGTTCAGCCACCACGAGGGCGCCCCGGGCCAGCAGGAGATCGACCTGCGGTACGCCGACGCGCTCACCACCGCCGACAACATCATGACGTTCCGGCTGGTCATGAAGGAGGTGGCGCTGGAGCAGGGCGTGTGGGCCTCGTTCATGCCCAAGCCGTTCACCGACTACCCCGGCTCCGGCATGCACACGCACATGTCGCTGTTCGAGGGCGACCGCAACGCCTTCTACGAGCCCGGCTCCGACTACCAGCTCTCCAAGATCGGCCGGTCGTTCATCGGCGGGCTGCTGAAGCACGCCGCGGAGATCACCGCCGTGTGCAACCAGTGGGTGAACTCCTACAAGCGGCTGTGGGGCGGCGCCGAGGCGATCGCCGGAGCCGGCGGCGAGGCCCCCGCGTACATCTGCTGGGGCCACAACAACCGCTCCGCGCTCGTGCGGGTGCCGATGTACAAGCCGCACAAGGGCGGATCCACCCGCATCGAGTTCCGGTCGCTCGACTCCTCCTGCAACCCCTACCTCGCCTTCGCCGTCATCCTGGCGGCCGGGCTCAAGGGGATCGAGGAGGGGTACGAGATGCCGCCGGGGGCCGAGGACGACGTCTGGGCGCTGACCAGCGCGGAGCGGCGGGCACTCGGCATCCAGCCGCTGCCCCAGTCGCTCGACGAGGCCATCGCGGCGATGGAGCACAGCGAGCTCGTCGCCGAGACGCTCGGGGAGCACGTCTTCGACTACTTCCTGCGCAACAAGCGCTCGGAGTGGCAGGAGTACCGCCGCCAGGTGACCGAGTACGAGCTCGGCCGCTACCTGCCGGTGCTCTGATCCGCCGCCCGGCCGGGCGTCACGGCGACGTTACAGGTTGCAAATCTTCCTGACACTCCCGTCTGTTTAACTGTTTCCTATGCCGGAACAGTAAAATCGGCACACTTGTTGCGACCCTTACGGGTGAGCCGTATCGACGTGACTCAGGGAGGGCGTGGCCATATGACGGCGGCTGCGGGGCTGCAGACCGTTCTGACCGTACCGAAGCGCTTCCGGGGACCCGAGGGCACCGCCAACGGCGGATGGATCGCGGGCACCCTCGCCGGCACGCTGACGGGGGCCGGTCATGAATCTCCGGTGGAGGTCACCCTCCGCAGACCGGTCCCGCTCGAAACCGGGCTGACACTCGAACAGGTCGGCAACGCCGTCGTCCTGAGCGGGGGGGAGAGTGGCGGTGAGAGCCATCTCGCCGAGGCCATCCCCGTCGCGGAGCCGCTGACGCCGCCGCCGTTCGTGTCGTTCACCGACGCGGCGCGGGCGGAGGCGGGCTTCCCCGGGCGGGACGGCCACGCCATCGCGGGCTGCTTCGCCTGCGGGCTGCGCGAGCCGGGCGACGGCCTGCGGATCTTCCCCGGTCCGGTGGACGGCACCGACCTGGTGGCCGCCGGATGGCGGGTGCCGTTCAACGTCACCGACGAGCAGGGCGTGGTCCCCGGCTCGATCGTCTGGGCGGCGCTCGACTGCGCCACCGGGTGGGCGCACCACCGCGCGTTCACCGGCGCGGAACCCGCCCGGCCGCCGCTCCTCGGGCGGCTCACCGGGCAGGTGTTCCGCCGGGTCTACCCGATGGGCAGGTATTCCGTCGTCGCCCGCGCGACCGGCCGCGAGGGCCGCAAGATCTTCGGCACGAGCGCGGTCTACGAGGTGGACGGCACGCTGGTGGCCGCCGCCCAGGCGACCTGGATCACCCCCAAGTGACCAAGTGACCCAAGTGATCAGTCGGCGGTGAGGCGGGCGGCCACGAGCGCGGCGCAGCGGGGATCGAACAGGATCGTGTAGTGGTTGCAGTCCGGCACGACCTCGTCGCGCAGCCCCGGCAGTTCCGCCTTCCACCGCGCGGTGAGGTCGTCGGGCAGCAGCCCGACGTCCTGGTTCAGCAACCCCCTCGGCGCGCGGAGCAGGAGCGGCGCGGGCTCGATCGCCTTCAGCGCCGCGCCGATCTCCGCGTGTCTCGTCAGCGGCCAGCGGCCGTCCTGCCGGACGGCCTCCTCGCGGACGCGTGACCGCACGGCGCCGTCCGGTCCGGTGGCGTCGTAGCGGACGTACTCCTCGACCGCCGGAGACCAGTTCTCCGCCAGCGCGGGATGGGCGCGGAACAGGTCGAGATACGCCTCCACGTCCGGGAAGGTCTGGGAGAGCCGGGCGATGGCGGGGCCGAGCGTCGCCGCCATCACCGCGTCGGGGTCCGCGCCCGGTGGCAGCGGGAGCGGGAGGCCGCCGTCCACCAGCACGACCCGGGCGTAGCGCCACCCCCCGGCCCCTGTTCGAGCGGCGCCGTGCAGGGCGGCGACGTAGGCGCCCATCGAGTGCCCGGTGAGCACGCTGGTGCCGTCCGCGCCCACGTGCTCGGCCACCAGTTCCAGGTCGTCGGCGTGCCGGTCCAGGCCGTACGGGCCGGGCAGGCCGGCGCTGTGGCCGCGGCCGCGCAGGTCGGCGGCGATCAGCGACCAGCCGGGCGGCAGCGCGTCGCCCACCGCGCGCCAGGACATGAGGGAGGCGCTGATGCCGTGCGCCGCGATGATCAGGCGGGGGCCGTCGCCGAACCGGGCGATCCTCAGCCGCCCGCCGGGGACGGCGACTTCGTCGAACTTCATGAGCGGACTGTACGGTACGACCTGCTCAGGTATCGCCTGTCCTGTTATGTGTCTTTAAGCTGCCCGCTATGGGTGAACGTCTGCTCGTCATCGAGCACGAGGCCGAGGCGGGCCTGGGCTACTTCGCCGGCTGGCTGGAGGCCGCCGGCGTCGGCGTCGAGGTCGTCCGGCCGTACAAGGGAGAGGCGGTGCCCGCGACCGCCGGCGGCGGGCTGCTCGTCCTCGGCGGCGCCGCGGCGGCGTGGGACGACGAGGGATATCCGTGGCTGCCCGCGACCAGGGACCTGCTCGCCCGCGCGGTGGACGGCGGCGTGCCGGTCCTCGGCATCTGCCTCGGCGCCCAGCTCATGACCATGGCCTGCGGCGGGACCGTCGAGCGCGGCGACGCGGGCCCGGAGATCGGCCTGTGCGAGGTCGAGCGGCTGCCCGAGGCGGCGGACGACCCGCTCCTGTCCGCGCCGCCCGGCGTGACGGCGCTCCCTGAGCCGGTGCCTTCCCGGACGGCGCCGCTGCGGGCGGTGCAGTACCACCACGACGCGATGACCACGCTGCCGCCCGGCGCGGTGCGGCTCGCGACCGGGGCGCGGTACGCCAACCAGGCCTACCGGCTCGGCGACCGCGCCTGGGCGGTGCAGTTCCACCCCGAGGCCACGCCCGCGATCTTCACCTCCTGGGCCGAGAGCGGCGATCTTCCGCCGGAGGCGGCGGCAGAGCTGAACGCGCAGGTCACGGCGGCCGGACGGGAGCTCGAACAGACCTGGCGGCCGCTGGCCGAGGCGTTCGCGGCCCAGATGACGGGGCTGTGACGCGGCTCTGACCTGCCGTCCCGCCGCGCCGGACAGGGGCTAAGGGGCGCGGGCAAACCGCGTGATGCGCCGATTACGCAGAGAAACCGCTAAGGACGCCGCACAACCCACCGGGTTACCGTGTGCGCGAGCCCGGCACGTGCCGAGCTGCGACATCCATGGACGCCGGGAGGCGTCCGGTCGAGAATCGGGTCCCGAGGGGGGACCGATCTCTGCGAGGAGGCGTCCATCCCTGTGTACGGTTACTGGGAAGGCATGTCTCGGGGGACCGACGTGATCGACGTCGGGGTGGAGGAAGGAACGGTGAACGCGGCGCCGCGGATACAGACGACGGCCGGGCGCCTGGCCGCACTGGGATTCGCCGACGGCGCGCGGGCCGAACGGTTGCTCGACGACCTCGGCCCCGAGGCGGTCGGCGATTTCGCGCTGCTCGACGACCTGGTCAGGGCGGCCGACCCCGATCTCGCGCTCACCACGCTGAGCCGCCTGGTCGAGCGGGACCCGAGCGTGCTCGGAACGTTCCGCGACGATCCCGCCCTGCGCCACAGGCTGCTCGGCGTGTTCGGGATCAGCGCGGCGCTCGGCGAGCACGTCGTACGGCACCCGGAGTGCCTGGCGGTGGCCGGGTCGCCGCAGTGGCCGGTCGCCCGTGAGCTGTGTGAGGAGATGCTGCTGGCGGTCGGCGCGGACCCGGACGACGCCGAGCCGGTGGCCGGCGGGGCCGCAGTGGGCGCGGCCGAGCCGGGGGCGACGGCCCAGGCGATGGACGCGCTGCGCGTCGCCCACCGGACCAGGCTGCTCGACCTGGCCGCCCGGGACGTGACCGGCGAGTGCACGCTCGCGGAGACCGCGGCCGCGCTGGCCGACCTGGCCGCCGCGTCGCTCGACGCCGCCCTCGCCATCGCCAGGGCGGAGGTGGCCGGCGCCGGTGACGTGCGGCTGGCCGTCATCGGCATGGGCAAGTGCGGGGCGCGCGAGCTGAACTACATCTCCGACGTCGACGTCGTCTTCGTGGCCGAGCCCAGGGAGGGCGTCGACGAGACCAAGGCGCTGCAGATCGCGACGCGGCTCGCGCAGGGCATGATGCGGGCCTGCTCGTCGAGCACCCGTGAGGGCGCGCTGTGGGAGGTGGACGCCAACCTGCGTCCCGAGGGCAAGATGGGCCCGCTCGTCCGCAGCATGGAAAGCCACCTGGCCTACTATCGCCGCTGGGCCAAGACCTGGGAGTTCCAGGCTCTGCTGAAGGCCCGGCCCGTCGCCGGCGACCTGGAGCTCGGCCAGCAGTACGTGGCCGCGGTCAACGACCTGGTGTGGCAGGCCGCGGCGCGGCCCAACTTCGTCGAGGACGTGCAGTCCATGCGCCGCCGGGTGGAGGCGCACGTGCCGGTGGGCGAGGCCGACCGGCAGATCAAGCTGGGCCCCGGCGGGCTGCGGGACATCGAGTTCGCCGTCCAGCTCCTGCAACTCGTGCACGGCCGCTCCGACCCGCTGCTGCGCCGCAGGGCGACGCTGTCGGCCCTCGCCGCCCTGTCGCGGGGCGGCTACGTCGGGCGTGACGACGCCAAGGCCCTCGCCGAGGCGTACACCTTCCTGCGGCAGGTCGAGCACATGCTCCAGCTGCACCGGCTGCGCCGCACGCACGTGGTGCCGTCGGACACCGCCGACCTGCGGCGCATCGGCCGCGGGCTCGGCATGACGACCGACCCGGTGGGCGAGTTCACCACCACCTGGAAGCGGCACGCGCTGGAGGTGCGGCGGCTGCACGAGAAGCTGTTCTACCGGCCGCTGCTGCAGGCGGTCGCCCGCCTGCCGGAGTCCGAGGCCCGCCTGTCCACGGCCGCCGCCACCGCGCGCCTCCAGGCGCTCGGGTACGCCGACCCCGAGGGCGCTTTACGGCACATCGCCGCGCTCACCAGCGGCGTCTCCCGCCGCGCGGCCATCCAGCGCACGCTGCTGCCGGTCATGCTCGGCTGGTTCGCCGACGCCCCCGACCCGGACGCCGGGCTGCTCGGGTTCCGCCAGGTGAGCGACAAGCTCGGCAGCACGCCGTGGTACCTGCGCCTGCTGCGCGACGAGACCGCCGTGGCCGAGCGCCTCGCCCACCTGCTCGGCACCAGCAAGTACGTCACCGGCCTGCTGCTGCACGCCCCGGACGCGGTCGGCATGCTGGGCTCGCCCGCCGAGCTCGCCGTACGGCCGGCCGCGACGCTGGCGGGCGAGGCCGCCGCAGCAGTGAGCCGCTACGCGGAGGACGCCGAGACCGCCGTTGCCGCCGCCCGCGCGCTGCGCCGCCGGGAACTGCTCCGTACGGCCTGCGCCGACCTGTCCGGCCTGATCGACATCGAAGAGGTCGGCCAGGCGCTCTCGTCGCTCAACGACGTGACCATCCAGGCGGCGCTGGGCGCGGCGATCAACAAGGTCACGCTGGAGCGGCGGGAGTCGTTCCCGACCCGCATCGCCGTGATCGCCATGGGCCGCCTCGGCGGCCTGGAGAGCTCCTACGCCAGCGACGCCGACGTGATGTTCGTGCACGCGCCGCTGCCCGGCGTGGCCGAGCGGGACGCGACCGACGCGGCCCACGCGGTGGCCGAGGAGACGCGCAGGCTGCTCGCGCGGCCCGCCCCCGACCCGCCGCTGCAGATCGACGCCGGGCTGCGGCCGGAGGGACGGCAGGGGCCGCTCGTCCGCACGATCGCCTCCTACAAGGCCTACTACGACCGCTGGGCCTCGCACTGGGAGGCGCAGGCGCTGTTGCGCGCCCGGTTCTGCGCGGGCGACGCCGACCTCGGCCGGGAGTTCACGGCCCTCGTCGATCCGCTGCGCTACCCGGAGGGCGGCATATCGGTCGACGCCGTACGGGAGATCCGCAAGCTCAAGGCCAGGATGGAGGCCGAACGGCTGCCGCGCGGCGCCGATCCGGCCCTGCACACCAAGCTCGGCAGGGGCGGGCTGACCGACGTGGAGTGGGTGGCCCAGCTCATCCAGCTGCGGCACGCGGGAGCGGTACCGGCGCTGCGCACCACGCGCACGCTGGACGCGCTGCGCGCGGCGGCGGCGGAGGACCTGCTCGACGCGGCCGACGAGGCGGTGCTCGCGGAGGCGTGGCTGTTCGCCTCACGCATCCGCGACGCCCTGATGCTGGTGCGCGGCCGGGCCGCCGACAGCATCCCCACGCTGGTCAAGGAGCGGCTGCTGCTCGCCCGGGCCCTCGGCTACCCGCCCGAGGGAACCGAGGACTTCGTGGAGGACTACCGGCGCGCCA
Organism: Microbispora cellulosiformans; assembly: GCF_008728085.1. Taxonomy (NCBI): domain Bacteria; kingdom Bacillati; phylum Actinomycetota; class Actinomycetes; order Streptosporangiales; family Streptosporangiaceae; genus Microbispora; species Microbispora cellulosiformans. The sequence goes on from NZ_VYTZ01000003.1 coordinate 173,926, forward strand.
CGCGGCGGGCCAGGACCGTCGTGGAGCGCGTCTTCTACGAGGGCTGACCCCCACCCTGGCTGCCCCCCACCCTGGCTGACCCCCGCCGCCCGGCGGGTCCCCCGTCTCCGGGACCCGCCGGGCGCGGCCGCCGTCCCCCTTGTCCAGATCCCTCGCGACTCTCCGGGTCCTTCTCGGCCCGCTGTCTCCCGACGGGCCGGCACGCGCGGCCTGGCTTCGACGGTCCGGCATGCCTGGCGCCGCGCGACCGCGGCTTTGTTTCAGGTTTCATTCATCCCGCAACCCCCGGCTGGGAGCCTCATTGAGTACGACTCATCGCCTGCCAGTGGCGGACTGAGGGAGACGAATGCTGAGGTAGATCGTGATATCTGGTGAGGTAGAGAGCTTCCGGGCCACGCTCCCCGACGTGCGGAGCCGGAAATAGGCATGCACAAGCGCCTTGACTGACTTCGCTGATCACCTCGTAATTAGTACTCAAGCCACTGGGCCCCCGGTGACCCGGCCAGGACGGCGACCGCGGTTGGTAGCTCCGCGGGCACTCGCCTGGCCGGCCTGTCCGGCGTCCTCGGCCCACCACGAGACGCGTCGCGCACTCCCTGGAGAACACGTGAACCATCGTGACAAGCCGCGCCGGCACGGCCTTTTCCCTCGGGCGGCGGTGCTGAGACCGCTTGTGACCGGGATCGCCGCGGCCGTGACGGCGGCGACGGCGGTCGCCGCCGCCCCTGCGATCCCGGCTCTCGCCGCCACGACGACCCTGTACGTGTCGCCCTCCGGAACCGGAGGCGCCTGCTCCTCCGCGGAGCCGTGCTCCCTGGACGCGGCGCAGACGGCGGTCCGGTCGCAGAACGGCTCCATGTCCGGCGACATCGTCGTGCAGCTCGCCGACGGCGTGTACCGGCGCACCTCGCCGCTCAGGTTCACCGCCGCCGACTCCGGAAGCGACGGCTACCGGGTCGTCTGGCAGGCGGCGCCGGGGGCGCGCCCGGTCATCAGCGGTGCCAGGCAGGTCACCGGATGGACCGTCGCCGACTCCGGGAAGAACATCTGGAAGGCGAGCGTCGGCACCGGGATCGACACCCGGCAGCTGTACGTCGACGGCCGCATGGCCACCCGGGCCCGTACCACGGTGAACCGGGCCGACTTCACCGCCACCGGCACCGGCCTGCGGTTCAGCAACAGCGCGCTGAGCTATTTGAACAACCTGGCCGGCCAGAGCCGGATCGAGCTGGAGGGCATCGGCTCGTTCACCGACCGGTACGTGCCCGTGCAGAGCATCTCCGGCAACTTCATCACGATGAAGCAGCCGGCCTGGAACAACAACACCTTCGGGTACGACACCATCGTCAACCCCTACCGCAAGGGACCGATGTACCTGGAGAACGCGTACGAGTTCCTGGACTCGCCCGGCGAGTGGTACCTCAACACCGGCACGGGGGTGCTGTACTACATCCCGCCGTCCGGGAAGAACATGAGCACCGCGGACGTGGAGCTTCCCCTCCTGCAGTCACTGGTGCAGCTCGGCGGCACCTATGCCGCGCCCGCGCACCACATCACCTTCTCCGGCATCACGTTCACCGGGACGAGCTGGCTGGGGCCCAGCAGCAACCAGGGGTACGCCGACCAGCAGACGGGGGCGTACATCTCGGGCGACTGGAACTGGCCGAGCAACGCGCTGTCGTCCTGCCAGTACGGGTGCACGCAGTTCGAGTCGGTGCGTCCGCACTGGAACCAGATGCCCGCGGCCGTCCAGGTGTCGGCGGCCAACACGATCAGCTTCGTCCGCGACCGGTTCCTGAACCTGGGCCAGACGGCGCTGGGCATCGGCAACGACGCCAACGCCCACGCATCCGGCGTGGGGCTGGGGGCAAGCTCGATCACGGTGACGGGCAACGTGTTCGCGTACAGCGCGGCGGGCGCGGTGGTCGCGGGCGGAGTGCAGGCCGACGCGCACCATCCGAGCGACTCCCGGATGGTCAACCGCGACCTCACCTTCACCGACAACCTGGTGCACGACATCGGCGTGGACTACCGGGGCATCACCTCGTTCCTGCCCACCTATGTCACCAACGCCACGATCTCGCACAACGAGATCTACAACATGCCGTACCTGGGGGTCGCCTTCGGGTACGGATGGGGCTCCAACGATGCGGGCGGCAGCCCCGACTACACGAACCGGGGCCTGTACAACTACCAGCCGCGGTACTCGACGGCGACCACCGCGTCGAACAACAAGATCACGCAGAACTACGTGCACGACGTCATGCAGCAGATGAACGACGGGGCGTGCGTCTACACTCTGTCGGCCAACCCCGGCGGGCAGATCAGCGGCAACTACTGCCTGAGGGCGGGCACGGGCCAGTTCGGCCTGTACTTCGACGAGGGGTCCCGCTCCATCACGGCGACGAACAACGTCTTCGACGGCAGCTGGTGGATGTTCGCCCACGGCAACTACCAGGGCGGCAACAACACCGGAGCCCTGACGGTCACCAACAACTGGGCGTCCAGCAGCTCCACCGACGTGACGAACGGCGACCACGGCAACACCGTCTACGGCAACACCACGGTCACCAACGGCAACTGGCCGACCGGCGCGCGGTCCGTCATGTCCGCCGCCGGGCTTGAGGCGGCCTACCAGGACATCAAGAACGAGACCGTTCCGTCGCCGTCGCCGTCGGCCTCTCCCTCGTCCTCGCCAAGCCAGTCTCCGAGCCAGTCTCCGAGCCAGTCTCCGAGCCAGTCTCCGAGTCAGTCCCCGAGTCAGTCCCCGAGCCAGTCGCCGGGCGGCGGGGGGTGCGCCGCCGCCTACCGGGTCGTCAACGAGTGGCCCGGCGGCTTCCAGGGCGAGGTGACGGTGCGGAACACCGGCGCCACCGCCACCACCTCGTGGTCGGTGAGCTGGACGTTCCCCAGCGGCCAGACCATCACCCAGGTCTGGAACGGCACCCTGTCCCAGAGCGGGTCCGCGGTCTCGGTGAGCAACGTCTCCTACAACGGCGCCCTCGGGGCCGGAGCATCGACCACGTTCGGCTTCACCGGCTCCTCCAGCGGGAGCAACGGTGCTCCGGCATCCCTGACCTGCACCGCCTCCTGATTTCATGATCCGCGCCGGCGCCTGGGCGATCCGCCCCGGCGCCGGCGCGGCCCGTTTCCGGGGGCGCGCATCTGGGCGCACGGCCGCAGGCGTGTGTCCTGAGGATGGATCACGGCGGGTGTGTGCGGTCCGACCTGGATGGCGGCGGGCATCGCGGTCCGCGGGCGCCACAGGGGGTGCGGGTACCGCCACGGCTACGGGGCACCTCGACGGCTACGAGCGTGCGGTAGGGGATTACCGCCCTCCGGCGATGCTTGCGGCGTTATGACCCATATGTGTGCGGATCGGAGCGTTGCCATCGCAGCCCGTGACGGTGTATCAACGGGGACGGGTGATCTCTTTGATCTCGTATTACGCCGATCTCGCCATCGGGCTGATCCTGGCCTTCCTGCTGCTGTCGCTTCTCGTCAGCGGCATCAACGAGGGCATCGTCAGGCTGCTCGGCATCCGCAGCAAGTTCCTGTGGGCCTATCTCCGTGACACGCTCGACGGCGCGGAGACGGCCGACGGCACCTCGCGGCTCGACCGGATCGTGGACGTGCTGAAGAGGCTCGTACGCCGGATCAGCACGCCGCTCACGGCGGCGCCGTCGCCGGGGGAGGGGCGCTCGCGCCTGCCGGCGACCGTGCTGGGGGTGTTCGCGCGGCTGCCGTTCGGCCGGGACCCGCGGCCCGCCTTCAGCCAGGAGCCGCCGCCCGCGCAGAGCCCACCGCTCGCGCCCGCCACCGGGACGGTCGCGGCCGAGCAGATGATGGCCGCCGAGCAGGCGACCGCCGACCAGGCGGTCGTACGGCAGGACGCCACCGGGTCGCCGGACGGCGGCCCGGCGGCCGGCTCAGTGTCCGGCCCGGTGGGCGGTTCTGTAGGCGGCTCGGCGGGTGCGTCGGTGGACCCCGCGCACTCCGCCGATCAGGCCGACCCCCTGGAGCAGACCGTACTCACCCTGGACGCGAGCACCCGTGACGCGGGCGGGACGGACGCGCGCGTGGCGGACGCGACCGCCGTCGGCGGGGTGGCCGATGCGGTGGCGGTCGATGCTGCGGTGGACGGCGCGGCGGTGGACGGCGCGGCGGTGGGCGGGGTGGCGTTGCCCGGCGAGGGCAAGTCGATGGCCGAACTGCTCCACGAGCGCCTGCAGGAGATCGACCACTCCAAGCGCGGCCGGACGAGCATCGCCGACATCCCTCCGGCGCGCTTCGCCGTCGCCGTCCTGGAGATCGCCACCGAGCACGGCGGCGTCGAGGCCCTGATGCGCGACCTCGACGCGCTCAACAGCCCGCTCTCCCGGCCGCTCAAGGCGGTGTGGAACAGGGCCAGCCACGACCTGGAGGCGTTCCGGCGCGGGGTGGAGGACTGGTTCGACGGGGAGATGGAGCGGCTCACCCTGCTCTACCGCCGTTACGTGCGCTGGGTCATCGCCGCGCTCGGCCTCGTCGTCACGCTCGTGTTCGGCCTGGACTCCCTGGAGTACGGCAAGACGCTGCTGCAGGACAACGCCTACCGCAGCGAGGTGACCGCCTTCGCCCAGTCGGGCCCCCAGGCGCTGGAGCCGCTGCGCGAGCGGTGCGCGCCCGCACAGGACACGTACGCGTGCGTGACCGACGTGCTGAGCACCCCGGCGTTCGTCAAGATCTTCACGCACGCCCCCGTCAGCGTCAGCATGGACGCCGGCGGCCCGGTCTGGGAGTGGCACGCCGAGGACTGGTGGCGGCGTCTCACGACCCCGGGCCACTGGCCGGGACTGCTGCTCACCCTGGTCGCCGTGCTGTTCGGCGCGCCGTTCTGGTGGGACATCCTGCGCCGCGTCAGCGGCATGCGCAGCCGATCCCAGGGCTCGTCCGGCTGACCTTCCCGACCCGGTAGTGACGAGGGCCGCCGGCTCGTCCGCGTGGAGGACGGCCCTCCCGCGACACGGGCGCCGTGTCACAAGGAGTTGACCTGGAGCACACTCCAGATGATGGAATGCCCGACCGGGCGTGATCGCGCCCGCGACGCATCGATCACCACGGGGGCACGGATGACGGACTCTCCTGTCGCATTGATCACCGGGGGCGGCAGCGGCATCGGGGCGGCGACCGCCCGGCGCCTGCTCGACCGGGGGCACCACGTGAGCGTCACCGGTCGTGACAAGGGCCGCCTGAGGCGTTTCGCCGAGTCGATCGCCGACCCCGGCCGCCTGCTGACGATTCCGGCCGACGCGTCCGACTACGACGCCGTCCTGTCGGCCGTCGAGACGACGGTGAAGGAGTTCGGGCGGCTGGACACCGCCGTCGCCAACGCGGGCTTCGCCACCCACGACACCCTGGCCGACGGAGACCCGGCCGGGTGGCGGGAGATGGTGCTGACCAACGTGCTCGGGCCCGCCCTGCTGATCAGGGCGGCGCTGCCCGCGCTGAAGCGGTCGAAGGGCCGGATCGTCCTCGTCGGCAGCGTCGCCGGGTTCGTCAACACCCCGGGCAACATCTACGGCGCGACCAAGTGGGCGGTGACGGGCCTGGCCGAGAACACCCGGCGCATGGTGACCGCCGACGGCGTGGGTGTCACCCTGATCGCTCCCGGACGCGTGGAGACCCCGTTCTGGGACGGGCTGGGGGCTCTGCCCGAGGGGAACCTCCTCACCGCCGACCAGATCGCCGACGCCATCGTCTGGGCCGTCGGGCAACCGGCCGGAGTCGACGTCAACACCGTCGTCGTCCGGCCCATCGGTCAGCCCACCTGACGGGCACGGCGGCGCCGGTTCAGTCGTAGTCGAGGCACACGGCGTACCACCTGTCGGTCAGGCGGTCGACGCTGGAGAAGTCGAGAAGCCCGGCGCCTCCGTGCGGGCTGTAGGCGAACCCGCATTCCTCCAGAAAGCCGCCGGAATCGGCCATCACCAGCTCGGTCATGCCGTCCTGCCGGAAAACCTGGCCCACCGTGAACAGCCCTACGTGATCGCTCGTGCTCTCCCAGCGCTTCTCACCGGGCACGGACTCGACGTATTTCGTGAGGGCGGGTTCGGAGACCAGGAAAGCCGCCTTCATCGGCACGTCCAAGGCCGCCAGCGCGAAGGTCACAAGCGCGGCGAGGGGCGGAGCCAGGACCCAAAGGCTCCGCCGGTAGTCACGGAACAGGAGAGCCCCGAGCCATACCAGCCCGGACAGCAACCAGGCGGGTATCGCGGCCAGGACCAGCGGAAAGTAGCCGCCGGGGGGCATCACGGCCATCAGGGTCACAATCGCGGTCGTGATCACCGGAATGGTGAGCGCCGCGAGTCGCCAACGGCTCCAGCGCGTACGGCCGCTGTCCGGTTGTGTCTCCTGCCGCGCCGTCGCCCGCACATTGTTCCTTTTTCGAGGACCAGAAAACCACTGGACGGTACGAATATCTCAGGGCAATGGTGGTGTGCATGCGCCAAGAGGAGATCTGGGATGCCGAGGCCGCCGGACGCTATGACACGCCGGGCCGGGGCATGTTCGCGCCCGAGGTCCTGGGGCCGATGGTGGATCGTCTCGCCGAGCTCGCGGGGGACGGACGGGCCCTTGAGTTCGCGATCGGGACCGGGCGCGTGGCCGTCCCGCTCGCTGAGCGGGGAGTGCCCGTCACCGGCATCGAACTGTCCCCTCCGATGATCGAACAACTGCGGACGAAGGCGGACGAGGCGACCACTCCCGTGATCGTCGGTGACATGGCGACGGCCGTCGCGCCGGGGGAGTACTCGCTCGTCTACCTCGTCTACAACACCATCTCGAACCTGCTCACCCAGGCCGAGCAGGTCGCCTGCTTCCGCAACGCCGCGCGTCACCTCGCGCCCGGCGGCCGGTTCGTGATCGAGCTCGGGGTGCCCGAGCTGCGGGCGCTCCCACCGGGACGGGAGGCCGTGGTGTGGCACTCGGAGCCCGGCTACATCGGCCTGGACACCTACGATCTGCTGCGCCAGCACCTCGTGTCGCACCATTTCACGTTCGACGAGAGCAGGCAGGCCACCCTGTTCCGCAGCCCCCACCGCTACATCTGGCCGTCCGAGCTCGACCTCATGGGCCAGTTGGCCGGCTTCGAGCTGGAGTCGAGGCACGCGGACTGGGCCGGCACCGAGTTCACCGCCGAGTCGCCCTCGCACGTCTCCGTCTACCGCCTCCCGCCGGACCGGACGGCGTAACCGCTCTTTCGTCCGCTGTGCGCTTCGGCATCCGCCATCGGCGAGTGGCGAGGGCCGCGAGCACCGCCCCGGCAGTGTTCAGGATGACGTCGTCCACGGAGCTCACCCGCCCGAGCCGCAGGACGTACTGAAGGATTTCGACGGTGAGCGAGGCGGTGGCCGCGACGGCGGCGACCGCCCTGAGCGACGCGAAGCGCGCCGAGCGAACCGGGAGCATCGCACCGAGTGCCGCGAACACCAGGAGATTTCCCCCGATCTGTACGAACGCCGCCCCCGGCGGCATTCGCGTGATCTGGTTCGCCAGATCGAGCAGGGGGATGAGCTGCACGCCCTGCCCCGTCCCGGGCGTGAGGATCATCCAGATCCACGGAGCGGTTCCGGCGACCATGGCGACATCGGCGACGGCCGTACGACGGGGGAAGGGGTGCCCCCTCCGGCCCCGATGGCGCGCGAGCACGAACGCGAGCAGAGCCGCGACAGGCAGGGCCACGACAGCCGCCCCGACGACGTGCCCCCACACGTTCCACGCCTGATCCACTCGATCATGATGACATCGACGGGCACGCGAAAGGCCATCGGCCGGCGCCGTGGTGGGGCGCCGGCCGATGGCCTTTCTGCGGACGCGAAGTGCGCCGGTCGTGACCCTGGCGGATTCCCTGCCCGGGTCGGCGGCTCAGCGGATCACACGTCGTAGTAGAGCTCGAACTCGTGCGGGTGCGGGCGGAGGCGGATCGGGTCGACCTCGTTCTCGCGCTTGTAGGAGATCCAGGTCTCGATGAGGTCCGGCGTGAACACGCCGCCCTCAAGCAGGTAGTCGTGGTCGGCCTCGAGCGCGTCGAGCACCTTCTCCAGCGAGCCCGGCACCTGCGGGATGTTGCGGGCCTCCTCGGGCGGAAGCTCGTACAGGTCCTTGTCGACCGGCTCCGGCGGCTCGATCTTGTTGCGGATGCCGTCGATGCCGGCCATCAGCATGGCGGCGAAGGCGAAGTACGGGTTGCAGGACGGGTCCGGCACGCGGAACTCGATGCGCTTGGCCTTCGGGTTCGACCCGGTGATCGGGATGCGGACGCAGGCCGAGCGGTTGCGCTGGGAATAGACCAGGTTGACCGGGGCCTCGTAGCCGGGCACCAGGCGGTGGTAGGAGTTCACCGTCGGGTTGGTGAAGGCCAGCAGCGACGGGGCGTGCTTGAGCAGGCCGCCGATGTAGTAGCGCGCGGTGTCCGACAGACCGGCATAGCCGACCTCGTCGTAGAACAGCGGCTCGCCGTCCTTCCACAGCGACTGGTGGCAGTGCATGCCGGAGCCGTTGTCACCGAAGATCGGCTTGGGCATGAACGTGACCGTGCGGCCCGCCTGGATGGCCGTGCTCTTGATGATGTACTTGTACAGCATCAGCTTGTCGGCCGTCTGGAGCAGCGTGCCGAACCGGAAGTCGATCTCGGCCTGGCCGGCCGTGCCCACCTCGTGGTGCTGCATCTCGGTCTCGATGCCGGCCTCGATGAGGTTGCGGACCATCTCCGAGCGCAGGTCGGTGAAGTGGTCCATCGGCGGGACCGGGAAGTAGCCGCCCTTGTAGCGGGGCTTGTAACCCAGGTTGCCGCCCTCGGAAGCCTTGCCGGTGTTCCAGGCGCCCTCGATGGAGTCGATGTAGTAGTAACCGGCGTTCTGGCGCGTCTCGAAGCGGACGTCGTCGAAGATGTAGAACTCGGCCTCGGGGCCGAAGTAGACGGTGTCCGCGATGCCCGTGCCCTTGAGGTACTCCTCGGCCTTGCGCGCGACGTTGCGCGGGTCGCGGCTGTAGGCCTCGCCGGTCAGCGGGTCGTGCACGAAGAAGTTGATGTTCAGCGTCTTGTGCTGACGGAACGGGTCGATCACGGCCGTCGTGGGGTCGGGCAGCAGCAGCATGTCCGACTCGTGGATGGCCTGGAAACCACGGATCGACGATCCGTCGAACATCAGGCCGTCGGTGAAGACATTGGAACCGAAGTTCTCGGACGGGAAGGTGAAGTGGTGCGTCGTCCCCGGCAGGTCCGTGAACCTGACGTCAACGAACTGCACACCCTCGTCCCGAATGTAATTGAGGACGTCATCGGCGGAGTTGAACACTCTCGAACCTCCCAGGGGCATGGGCTAGCGCAACCCGAAAATAGGCCGATGCCGTTTCCGCCCCATGTCTCGATTGTTTCGCGCGTGTTAAGGGAAAGCGCTACCCGGGCGGCCGCCGCGTTAACACCGGCCTCGCTCGTCCCCGGCCTCCATCGTACGGCCTTCTCGCAGGTCAGGTGGCATACGCGGCCGGACATGCCGGTCGCCGCGCGACCGCGGAGGCGCGGTCGTACGGGTTGACGGGCTCGCCGGAGGGCCGCGCCTCGCGCGGGTCGCCGGGGAAGTACGGATGGACGAACCCGTCGCCCGTGTCGCAGCTCGCGCCGAACAGCGCCGACCGGTCGCCGTCCAGCCAGACGACCAGCTTCCCGCCCTCCCGGTAGGCGGCGAACTCGCTCCTGTGGTGCTCGACGACCCTCGTCACGGTCAGGGAGTCACCAGGCCGGGTGACCGGATGGACGAACAGGTAGTCGGCCTCGATCCTGACGCCCCCACCGGTCCGCGCGCCGACTGTCGTCGCCCCGGAGACCTTCACGACGTTCCCGGCCGGCTCGGCGGCGCCGGGCGCGAGGCTGAACACCCACGAGCGGGTGCCGGACGGGCCGCTCTCGTCCAGGCCGCTCAGGAACGTCTCGCGCTGCCGGGGGTGCAGCAGGCCGGCGAACCGATCCGGCCGGCCGCCGCGGACCGTCGCGGGGTCGAGGTGCGCGGCCGACAGCAGCCGCCGCACCCGCAGCAGTGCGCGGCCGACCTCGTCCTCCGTGAGCCCGCCCAGCTTTCGGGCCGGCGGCATGACCAGCCCCTCCTCGCCGTCGGCGAACCCGGCGGCCGGGGTGCCCGTGAACGGGCCGGCGGGCGCCGGGTCGAGGTCGGCGAGGCCCTCCTCGCCGTCGGGGATCGGCGTCAGCACCGGGCCGGGCCGGGCGACCACCGCGCCGGTGACGAACCGGTCGTCGTCGCCGGGCGCCGTGCCGCCGACGCCCAGCCGCTCCAGGGCGTCGGGCCGTACGGTGACGACGAGCCCCACGACCAGGACGGCGGCGGCGATCGCCACCAGCACGGCCGGCAGGCGGCGCCGCCTCGTCCGGCGGGTGAGCGGGTCCCGCTCCGCCGCCGTGATCATGCTGCGGATCTCGTCCTCGTCGAACTGCGCGACCAGCGCCTCGAAACGCGCGTCGATGTCATCGGGGTCCGCCGGCCGCACGGTTCCCTCCAAACGCCTAAGTCGTAAATGGCCCACCATACAGGGCATTTGATGGGTTCGACCTGCCCATCATGGACGGCTTCGCGGCCGCACGCCAGGGCGGTGACCCTCCCCGATACGCTGGTGAACCATGAGTGACCGGCAGCCGCGTTGGACGCAGACCTGGCTCGGCGGCACCCGCGCCGCCGGGATCGACCTCGGCTACCCCGGCGAGCGGCTCGGCCTGCCCGAGCACGGCCCCGGCGCGGTCGCGGGCTGGGGGCGCAGGCTCGGCGCGGTCGTCGTCGACTGGCTCCTGTGCACGTGGGCCATCGCCGGTGGTCTGCTGCGTGCCCGCGGCGCCGACGTCGGCGCGGTCGGCCTCGGCGTGTTCGCCGCGGAGTACGTCCTGCTGGTCGGCACGATCGGGATGACCCTGGGGATGCGGCTGTTCGGCATCCGGGTGGCCGGGCTCGACGGCGGGCGGCCGCGCTTCCTCGGCGTACTGATCCGCACGTTCCTGCTGTGCCTCGCCGTACCCGCCCTGATCTGGGACCGCGACCGGCGCGGCCTGCACGACCGCGCGTCCGGCACGGTCGTCGTCAACCTCTGACTGCCCGGTACGGGACCGGTCTGTGCGGGAACGGTCTGTGCGGGAACGGCCCGGCCCGCGGTCACGGTTCGACGAGGCCGGCCCGGATGGCGTAGCGGGTCAGGTCGAGCCGGTCGCGCATGCCGAGCTTCTGCAGGATGTTCGCGCGGTGCCGGTCGACGGTCTTCGCGCTGATGAAGAGCGTCTCCGCGATCTCCTTGGCGGAGTTGCCCTCCGCGATGAGCTTGACGATCTCCTCCTCGCGGGGCGTCAGGATGCTGTCCGGCACCCGCTCGCCCTGCCGGGCGCGCTGGAGGTAGTCGCGGATGAGGGCGGTGACCGCGCCGGGATAGAGGAAGGGCTCTCCGCGCATCGCCGCCCGGCAGGCCTCCAGCAGGTCCTGGTCGGCGACCGACTTGAGCACGTAGCCCGACGCGCCGGCCTTGAGCGCCTCGAAGAAGTACTGCTCGTTGTCGTACATTGACAGGATCAGGATGCGGATGCCGGGGGTGCGCCGGGAGATCTCGCGTGCGGCCTGGATCCCGGTCATGCGGGGCATCGCGATGTCCAGGATGGCGAGGTCGACCGCCTCGGAGCGGGCTGCCTCGACCGCCTCGGCGCCGTCGGAGGCCTCCGCGACCACCGTGAGGTCGGGCTCGGCGTCGAGGATCAGCCGCAGTCCGCGCCGGACCAGCGCGTGGTCGTCCGCCAGCAGGATGCGGGTCCTGGTGCTCTCCACCGCTCAGTTCTCCTTCACCACGTGTGGGGGGACGACGACACCGGACGGGACGACGAGACGGGAGGGGACGTCGAGACGGGAGGGGACGTCGAGCCCGGGGGGACGACGAGACGCACGTCCGTGCCGCCGCCGGGCGGGGAGTCGACGGTCAGCCGGGCGCCGATGAGCAAGGCCCGCTCGCGCATCCCGCGGATGCCGGCGCCCTCGGTCTGGGCGCCCCCGCACCCGTCGTCGGCGATGCGCAGGATGAGCCGCCCGTCCTCCTCGGTGAGAGACAGCTCCACCTGCCGGGCGCGGGAGTGCCTGGCCACGTTCGTCAGCCCTTCCTGCGCGATCCGGTAGAGGACGAGTTCGACCTCCTCGCTGAGCGCGGGCAGCCGCGGGTCGACGTCGCGGGTGATCCGGATCCCGCTCGCCTGGGAGAAGTCGCTGCCGAGCGCGCTCAGCGCGCTGTGCAGGCCGAGGTCGTCGAGGACACCCGGCCGCAGCCGCCTGGCGACCTGCCGCACCTCGTCCAGGCTGGCCCGCACCGTCTCCTGCGCGGAGCACAGCTCTCCCCGGAGCTCCTCGGGCGCGCGGTCCACGACGCGCTTGAGCTCCAGAAGCGCCACGGTGAGGCTCTGGCCGATCTCGTCGTGCAGCTCCCGCGCGATCCGCCGCCGTTCACCCTCCTGCGCGGCCAGCGCGTGCGCGCTGCTCGCGCTGCGCTCGGCTTCGAGCCGTTCGAGCATCTCGTTGAACGTGCCGATGAGCTGGGCGAGGTCGCCGTTTCCGCTGTCGGTCAGCCGGTCGCCCGCCCGCAGCAGGTCGACCCGCCGCATGAGGGTGGTGAGCGCGTCGAGCGGGGCGAGGCTCCTGCGGATCAGCAACGCGTTGGCCGTGATGATCAGGGCCAGCCCCACGGTCAGGACCGGTATCTCGGTGAGCAGGACCGGTGAGGACACCGTGGCGGGGGAGAGCGCGAGCACCAGCGTCCCGGCGGTGAAGACCAGTCCGTTGATCACGAACAGCCGCCAGAACAGGGCCCGGGCCGGGCGCCGCGGCCGCGGCGCCGCCGGCGGACGGCCGGTTCGCCGGTCGTCGTGCCGGTCGGTGCGCTCGTTCACGTCTCCCAGCCTGCTCGTCGTCGTACGCGGGTGTCCATGCGGGGTGCTCCCCATCTCGTGGGGGTCCCTACATGTCATACCTCTCCCGATATGGGTGCCGGACCCGATGGTCCCCGGCCGGGCCAGTGCGAAGACTGGAACAGCAGGAACGACGGACGGGAGGTATCCGAGATGGACGTGACCAGCGCCACCCTGCCCGGCGTCGCCACCGTGCACCAGTGCGTCACCCGCGACGGCCGGCGCTTCGGGGTGCTCGTCGAGAAGTCCGGCCGCCGGCGACTCCTCGTCTACGACCCCGCGGAGCCCGACACGGTGCTGCAGGCGATCAGCCTGGAGCAGTGCGAGGCCGACCAGCTCGCGGACATCCTGCACAGCAGGCCCGTCCTCGACCGGCTCGCCCATCTCGAACGTCGATTCACCGAGTTCACCCAGACGGCGTGCACCAAGGCGGCCCGATGACCATGGCAAGGAACCTCCGTCTCCCCGATCGATGTGATGACCTGATGCAAGCGCGCGAAGTCGTCGTGAACCTGCCGACGGTGACCGTCCACGACCCCGTCTCCCGGGCCGTACGGATCATGGTGCTGAACCGGATGCCGGGCCTGATCGTGGTGGACGACCGGAGACGGCCGAGCTGGGTGCTGCCCGGCACGCAGGTGCTGCGTCTCACGGTGCCCGGGGCCTACCAGGAGGACGCGGCGCTCGCCCGGGCGATCGACGAGGCCCACGCCGACCGCTTCTGGCACGAACTGGCCGGCATCACGGTGGGAGACTGCCTGCCGCCCCAGCCGCCCAGGCCGGTGACGGTGCCCCTCGACGCGACCCTGCTCGAAGTGGCCGCCCTCATGACCCGGCTGCGCAGCCCCATCGTCGCGGTCGTCGAGCGCGACGGCGCCCTGGACGGGGCGATCACGCTGGAGCGGCTGCTCACCAGCCTGGCCCTCGTCCCGCCGGGCGACTGACCGCCACGAGCGGGCCGCCGCGACCGCCGGAGTCTCCGGTCCGCCGGAGTCTCCGGTCCGCCGGAGCCCCGGTCAGCCGGCGCCCCCAGGCCCCCGCGGCCGCCGGTGCCCCCGGGCCGCGGGGGCCGCCCCCGCCTTTCCCGGCTGTCACGTCGCCCGCCGCGTCGCCGTCGCGCCTTCCGCGGCGCTTTCCCGTCACCTTGCTTCCTGCCGTCACGTCGCTTCCGCTGTCGCGTCGCGTCGTGCGGCACGTCCCTGCTCCGGAGGTTCCGCCATCCACCGCTTCGCCCTGACGTCGCCGTCCTCGCCGCGCCCTCCCGCCGGGACACCGTGCCGGACCTCCGCCGACCACGCACGCCGCGCCCGCCTCGCCGGACCCCCGGGGCGCCGTACGTGAGCGCCGTCGCCTCTTTCTCGATCTTCCTGGCGGCGTTCGCCCTCATCGCGTCGGAGAAGGTGCACAAGGTCAAGGTGGTCCTCGTCGCCGCCGGCGCGATGGCCGTCCTGGGGCTGATCCCCGGCGACGACGTGTTCTTCTCCGAGACCGCCGGCATCGACTGGAACGTCATCTTCCTGCTGCTCGGCATGATGATCATCGTCGGTGTCGTCAAGCAGACGGGCGTCTTCGACTACCTCGCCATCTGGGCGGCGAAAAGATCTCAGGGCAGGCCCTACCGGCTGATGGTCATGCTGATGATCATCACTGCCGTCGCCTCGCCGTTCCTGGACAACGTCACCACGATCATGCTCGTCGCGCCGGTCACCGTGGTCGTCTGCGACCGGCTCCGCATCCCGGCCCAGCCGTACCTGATCGCCGAGGTCCTGGCGTCCAACATCGGTGGCGCGGCGACGCTCATCGGCGATCCCCCCAACATCATCATCGGCAGCCGCGCCGGGCTGACCTTCAACGACTTCCTCGCCCACATGGCGCCGATCGTGGTCGTCGTCTTCGTGGTGTTCGTGCTGCTCACCCGCGTGCTCTTCCGCAGGTCGTTCCACTACGACCCCGAGCGGGTGGCCGCGGTGATGGCGCTGCAGGAACGGCGGGCCATCACCGACCCCCGCCTGCTCGTACGGTGCCTGATCGTGCTCGCCGGGGTCGTCGCCGGGTTCTGCCTGCACGCCGTGGCGCACGTGGAGCCGTCGATCGTCGCCCTGGTGGGCGCCGGGGTGATGCTGCTGGTGTCCCGCGCCGACGTGCCGGAGGTCCTGCGCGAGGTCGAGTGGACCACGCTGGTCTTCTTCATGGGCCTGTTCGTCATGGTCGCCGGGCTCGTGCACACCGGCGTCATCGCGACGATCGGCGGCTGGGCGGTCGGCGCGCTCGGCGACGACTACTTCCTCGCGGCCACGGCGCTGCTGTTCGGCTCCGGGGTGCTGGGCGCGTTCTTCGACAACATCCCCTACGTCGCCACGATGGTGCCGGTCGTGGAGGAGATGGTCGCCCAGGCGCCGGACGGGCAGACGGGCCAGGCGCTGTGGTGGTCCTTCGCCCTGGGGGCCGACTTCAGCGGCAACGGCACCGCGGTGGCGGCGAGCGCCAACGTCGTGGCCGTCGGCATCGCCGCCCGGACCGGCCACCGCATCGGCTTCTGGCAGTTCACCAGGTACGGCATCCTGGTCACCCTGCTGAGCATCACGATGGCCTGGGCCTACGTCTGGCTGCGTTACTTCCTCTGACCAGTCGCGCTCATGGGGCGGTGCAGTGGAAGATCGCCGTGCCGGGCAGCAGGCGTCCGCGCAGTGGGCTCCAGCCGCCCCAGGCGCGGTCGTGGCCGGGCGGCCACTCCGGCTCGGTCAGGCCGGTCAGCGTCAGGCCGGCGCCGGTGATCAGGCCGACCCAGTCGCCCAGCGTCCGGTGGTGCTCCACGTACGACGGCTCGCCCTCGTCGGAGTACTCGACGTACGGCGACCGGTCGAAGTAGGGGCGGTCGGCGGTCAGGCCGCGCGGCCCGGGATCGTCGGGAAACGCCCACCGGACGGGGTGGCTGACGGAGAACACGAACCGGCCGCCGGGACGCAGCACCCGGCGCACCTCGGCCAGCACCGCCGCGGCGTCCGCGACGAACGGCAGAGCGCCGTAGGCGGAGCACGCGAGGTCGAACGAGCGGTCCGCGAACGGCAGCGTCTCGGCGTCGGCCTGCACGACGGGCAGCCGCACCCCGGCCGCCATGTCGATGCGCCGGGAGTGCTGCAACTGCCGGTGGGACAGGTCGGCGCCGACGACCGTCGCGCCCTGCCCGAGCAGCCACCGGCCGCACTGCCCGGCCCCGCACCCGATCTCCAGGATCCGGCGGCCGGCGACCTCGCCCAGCAGGCGAGCGCCGGCCTCGTCGAGCCCCTCGGGGCACCAGACGAAGCCGTCGTCGCGCAGGAACCCGCCGTGCTCGGCCTGGTAGTCGTCGGCCGCGCCGTCCCACCAGCCCCGGTTGGCCCGGGAGGTCTGCGACCGGGAGACCGGCCGCCGTCCGACGTCCACGTGTCGTCGTCTTCCGGACGGTCTCGTCAGCGCATCTTCGGGCCGCGCGGCATGCGCATGCCCTTGGGGATCGGCCCCTTGGGCATCGGCACGGCGGGGGTGAGCGCGCGCATCCGGTTGTTGACCTCGGACACCGCGCCCTTCTTGAGGTTGCGGGGCAGCTTCATCATGTGCCGCTGAAGCTTGGCGAGGGGGACCTGGCCGTCGGCGTCACCGCACTGGATGTCGTAGACCGGCACGTCGATCGCGACCCGCTGCACGCGCTTCTTCTCCGCGACGAGCATCCGCTGGACCCGGTTCGGCGGGCCCTCGGAGACCAGGATGACCCCCGGGAAGCCGACCACCCGGAAGACCATGTCCTGGTCGCGGTTGACCGCGACCGGCTTCTCCTCGACGTACCACGTGCCGCGCAGGCTCTGCAGGATCGCGTACGACGCGCCCGGCTGGCCGTGCAGCATGGAGTACTGCGACTTCTGCGCGAAACGGCTGAAGACGAACATGCCCACGAGGATGGCGGCGAAGACGCCGAAGACGATCCACGTCCAGCCGAAGATCACGCCGATGACGACGAACAGGGCGAGTGTCCCGGCAGCCGACGCGTAGACGATCGGCATGCCCTTCGGATTCGCCTGTTGAATGATCTGTGCGACCATCCGGATCTGCTTGAGGCGTCCCGGAGCCGCTGCGTCTTTGGCCATGTCCTGAAGGATACAAACGCCGAGCTGACTTAATGAAAACGAGACTCACGCACGGGCGGCGATCGCCTGCTGGTAGAGCCGCCCGGCCCGGTAGGACGAGCGGACCAGCGGGCCGGACATGACGCCGGCGAAACCGATCTCCTCGGCCACGTGCTGCAGCTCGACGAACTCCTCGGGCTTGACCCAGCGGTCCACGGGGTGGTGGCGCGGGGTGGGCCGCAGGTACTGCGTGATCGTCACCAGGTCGCATCCGGCCTCGTGGAGGTCGCGCAGCGCCTGGACGATCTCCTCGCGCTCCTCTCCCATGCCGAGGATGAGGTTCGACTTGGTGACCAGCCCCGCCTCGCGGGCCATGGTGATCACCGCGAGCGACCGCTCGTAGCGGAACGCCGGGCGGATCCGCTTGAAGATCCGCGGCACGGTCTCGATGTTGTGCGCGAAGACCTCGGGCCGGGCGGAGAAGACCTCCTCCAGCTGGCCGCGGTCGCCGTTGAAGTCGGGCGCGAGCAGTTCGACGCCGCAGCCGGGGACCATCTCGTGGATCTGCCGGGCGGTCTCGGCGTACAGCCAGGAGCCGCCGTCGGGCAGGTCGTCGCGGGCGACGCCGGTCACCGTGGCGTAGCGCAGGCCCATCTGGAGGACCGACTCGGCGACGCGGCGCGGCTCGTCCCTGTCGTACTCCGCGGGCTTGCCGGTGTCGATCTGGCAGAAGTCACAGCGCCGGGTGCACTGGTCACCCCCGATGAGGAAGGTGGCCTCGCGGTCCTCCCAGCACTCGGAGATGTTGGGGCAGCCCGCCTCCTGGCACACGGTGTGCAGCCCCGCGCCCTTCACCAGCGATTTGATCTCGGTGAAGTTCGGGCCGTTGCGCAGCCGCGTCTTGATCCACGGCGGCTTCTTCTCGATGGGGACCTGACTGTTGCGCACCTCCAGGCGGAGGAGCTTTCGACCTTCCGGAGCGACGGTCATGCGACTTCCTTCACAGCACTCCGCGGCAGCGGTCCGCGGGCCCGGGGTCCGAGCGGGAGCACGGGGCCCGGCGCCGTACGCGGACCTGCGTGTCGGTCGGAACGCTCGTTCACGAACCCAGCTTATTACCTGCCTTCAGGTGAACCGGGACAGCTCCCGGACCGTCCGTGCGAGGTGACCCGGCGCGCGTCCACCAGGCCGGGGCCGGCGTCCCTGGAGAGCAGCCGCGGGAACCGCCTCCTGGCGTCGCGGGGGAGCGGATCGGCACGGAACCCGGCGGGGGTGAGGAGAGGTTCATGCCTCGAGCATGTCCGAGGCCGACCCTCTCGACGAGGTCCCGAAAGTGTAATCGATTGCAACTTTGCAGTAGAGTGCAGAAATGGTGGAGGGGCTGCGGGAGCGCAAGAAGCGGCAGACCCGGCAGCGCATCGCCGAGGTGGCGGTCGGGCTGTTCGTGGAGCGCGGCTTCGACAACGTCACGATGGCCGAGGTGGCGGCGGCCGCGGAAGTGTCGGTGAACACCGTCTACAACTACTTCCAGGCCAAGGAGGACCTGGTCCTTCCTCCCGAGGAGGCGTCGCCCCGGAGATTGGCCGACATCGTGCGGGAGCGGCCGCCGGGCCGGTCGGCGGCCGTCGCGGTGCTGGAGCGCCTGCGCCGGGAGATACACGGGCGGGAACGCACGGTCGGGCTGAGCGCGGGATTCGGGCGCGTGCTGGAGATGATGCGGGCCGCCCCCACACTGACCGCCCGGCTGGAGGACCTCGGCCGCCAGATGACCGACGCGCTGGCGGTCGCGCTGGCCAAGGAGACCGGCGCGGACGCCGGAGATCCGCTGCCGCGCGTGGTCGCCTGGCACATCGGCTGCCTCCACTCGCTGGTGTACGCCGAGATCGGGCGGCGTACGACGGAGGGGGAGAGTCCGGACGCCGTCGCGGCCGCCGTACTGGAGTTGCTCGACGTCGCCGAGAGCCTCCTGGGTGAGCGCGTCCGCACCTATGCCGTACGAGAGGGATGACCGTGTTCAGAGTGACGATCAGAGGGAAGTTCAAGGGCCTCGACGACGCCGGCCGGGCCGCCGTGACGGCCGCGGGCGGGGCGGCCTACACCGGGGACGGCACGTTCACCCACGACGTGAGCGTGTCCGCCTTCACCTTCCGCTGCCAGGTGCCCGCGGGGCCGGACGACGGCGAGGACGAGGCCGCGCTGGGAGCGATGGCCGCGCTGGACGCGCACGGGCACCCGTACGAGATCCTGCACGTCGCGGTGACCGACATGCGCCAGATCAAGATCCGCCGGAGGGGCCGCGGCGGGTAGCCGTCAGGCGAGGTCCTCCTCGTACAGGTCGTACGGCTCCTCGCCGAGCGCCTCGGCGAGGCGCTTGCCGGCGAAGGGGATGACCTCGTCGACCGTGATGCGCCTGCCGGTCTCCGCCGACAGCGAGGTGACCCCCGCGTCGTCGCCGGTGAGGTCACCGGTGATGCGGTTGTACCAGCTCAGGTCGTTGACGCAGTTGAGCGCGAAGCCGTGCATGGTCACCCCGCCGGCGACCCGGATCCCGATCGTGCCGAGCCTGCGGTCGGGCAGCCCGTGGGACGGGTCGCCGGGCACCCACAACCCGCCGCGCCCCTCGACCCGCCGCGCGGCCAGCCCGAAGTCGGCGCAGACCTGCATCAGGACCTCCTCCAGCAGCCGCAGGTAGGAGACGACGTCGGTGATCCGGATGATCGGATAGCAGACGAGCTGGCCCGGGCCGTGCCAGGCGAGCTTCCCGCCCCGGTCC
Source organism: Microbispora cellulosiformans (assembly GCF_008728085.1). Classification (NCBI taxonomy): domain Bacteria; kingdom Bacillati; phylum Actinomycetota; class Actinomycetes; order Streptosporangiales; family Streptosporangiaceae; genus Microbispora; species Microbispora cellulosiformans. The sequence continues at coordinate 193,775 of NZ_VYTZ01000003.1, forward strand.
ACGTCGATGACGGGGGTGCCGTCGGCCGGCCGCTCGTGCGGCAGGGTCCGCTTGCCCGCGGTGTAGACGGGGGCGTGCTCCAGCATCAGGCACAGGTCGGAGATCTCGCCGGCCGCGCGGCGCGCGTGCAACCGCCGCTGCAGGGCCCAGACCTGCTCGTACGGAACGTCCACTCCCAGGCGGACGATGGCCAAGCCCTTCACGAGGACAGGGTAGTGGAGGTCAGCAGCCGGGGCTCGACCCGCAGCTCTTTGACGGCGGGCCCGTCGCGCTCGATCCGGTAGGCGTACCCCCGGGGATCGGTGGTCACGGCCTGGATGAACTCGGTGCCGACATAGTGCAGCGCCACGCCCTCGTCGGCGGCGTACCCCTCCGGCAGCTCGCCCGAGGCGACCGACTCGTGCAGCAGCGCCCGGCGCTGCGGGTCGGAGTTGTAGTGGACGCCGCAGGAGTACGGCAGCAGGGCCAGGCCCTCGGACCAGGGCCGCAGCCTCGGCCCGAACGAGTCGGTGTTGCCCCCGACGTGCCAGCACAGCGCCCCGGCGCTCTGCCCGGACAGCACCACGCCCGCCCGCCAGGCCTCGGCGAATGCCTCGTCGAGGCCGTGCAACCGCCACAGCGCGGCGAGGTTGGCGACGCTGCCGCCGCTCACGTAGATCGCGTCCTGCTCCAGGATCCACTCGCGGGGGTCGGCGACGTTCGGCATCGGGAACACCGTCAGGTGGCTGACCTCGACGTCCCAGCGGGCGAACGCGCCGTACATCTTCAGCAGCCAGTCGGCGTCGTCGCCCGTGGCGGTGGCGAGCAGCCCGAGCTTGGGCCGGTCCTGCCCGGTCAGGTCGAGGACGTAGCGCAGCAGCGCGGTCGGCTCGATGAACCCGTACCGCTCCGACTGCCGGAACGAGCCGCCCCCGATGGCGACGATGTGCGACTGCCCGATGCGGCTCATGCCCCACCACTTCCGTGTGCGGATCGACTGGCTCTTCAGAGTACGGCGGCCAGGGCGTCGCCGATGGCGGGATGGGCGAACCGGTGACCTGCGTCGAGGAGCCGCCGGGGGAGCACCCGCTGGCCCGCGAGCAGGGCCTCGTCGGCGAACTCGCCGAGCGCCAGGCGCAGCGCGAGGCGCGGGGCCGGGACCGGCATCACCGGGCGCTTCAGCGCCTTCGCGAGGGCGGCGGTGTAGTCGGCGTTCGTCACCGGTTCGGGCGCCGTGAGGTTGACCGGCCCGGACAGGTCCTCGCGGGAGAGCAGGAAGCGGACCGCCTCCACCCAGTCGGGCAGCGAGATCCACGACACGTACTGCCTGCCGTTGCCGAGGACGGCCCCCGCGCCCATCTTGAAGATCGGCAGCATCCGGGCGAGCGCGCCGCCCCGGCCGCTGAGCACCACGCCGGTGCGCATCCGCGCCACCCGGAGGCCCGCCTCCGCGGCGGGGACCGTGGCGTCCTCCCAGGCACGCACCAGGTCGGCCAGGAAGCCCTTCCCCGGCGGGGCGGACTCGTCCACCGCCCGGTCGCCCGTGTCGCCGTAGAAGCCGATCGCCGAGGAGGACAGCAGGACACGCGGCCCGCCGTCCGCGCGGGCCAGCGCCTCGGCGAGCGTCCGCGTGCCGGAGACCCGGCTCTCCACCAGCTCCCGCTTGTACGCGTCCGACCACCGGCGGTCGCCGATCCCGGCCCCGGCGAGGTGGACGACGGTGTCGGCGCCCTCCAGGGCGGCCGGGTCGAGCACCCCGCCCGCCGGGTCCCAGAAGCGCTCGTCGGGCGCCGCGGGCTCGCGCCGTACCAGGCGGCGCACCTCGTGCCCGTCGTCCCGCAGCGAGCTCACCAGGGCCGAGCCGAGCAGACCGGACGCACCGGTCACCACAGTCGTCATCATCTCCACAGCCCCTTATACGCCGGAAGCCGCCCCGCGGGATGCGGGACGGCTTCACGGTGTCACGCCAGGATCGGTACGGCCCGGCGCGGTGCGGCTACGCGCCGGCTCCGCGCCCGGCGACAGTCCCGGGCCTGGCTTTCGGACTAGGCCAGGCCGAGCTGGGCCTCGAAGCGGCCCTCCTCCAGACGACGCTTGATCGTCGTGAGGAAGCGGGCGGCGTCGGCGCCGTCCACCAGGCGGTGGTCGTAGCTCAGCGCGAGGTACACCATCGAGCGGACCGCGATGACCTCGCCCTCCGGGGTGTCCACGACGACCGGGCGCTTGACGACCGCGCCGGTGCCCAGCATGCCGACCTGCGGCTGGTTGAGGATCGGCGTGTCGAACAGCGCGCCCCGGCTGCCGGTGTTGGTCAGCGTGAACGTGCCGCCGGTGATCTCGTCCGGGCTCACCTTGTTGGTGCGGGTGCGCTCGGCGAGGTCGGCGATCTTACGGGCGAGCCCGGCGATGTTGAGGTCGCCGGCGTTCTTGATCACCGGGACGAGCAGGCCGCGCTCGGTGTCGGTCGCGAAGCCGAGGTGCTCGACGTCGAAGTAGGTGACCTCGTTGGTCTCGCTGTTGATCGTGGCGTTCAGCTTCGGGTGCTGCTTGAGCGCCTCGATCGCGGCGATCGCGAAGAACGGCATGAACGACAGCTTGACGCCCTCGCGCCGCAGGAACTCGCCCTTGGCCTGGTCGCGCAGGCGGGCGATGCGGGTGACGTCGACCTCGACCACGGTGGTGAGCTGGGCCGAGACCTGCAGCGACTCCACCATGCGCTTGGCGATGGTCTGCCGCAGGCGCGACATCTTCTCGGTGCGGCCGCGCAGCGTGGTGTCCACCCGCACCTCCGACGCGGCGGGAGCCGCGGCGGCCGGAGCGGCAGGGGCCTCGGCGGGCGCCGCCTGCGGGGCGGCGGGGGCCGCCGGGGCGGCGGCCTGCTCGCGCTGGACGCGGGCGGCCTCGATCACGTCCTGCTTGCGGATCCGGCCGCCGACGCCGGTGCCGGTCAGCGCGTCGAGGTCGACGCCGTGCTCGGCGGCGAGCTTGCGGACCAGCGGCGTGACGTACGGGCTCTCACCGGACGACGGCAGCGGGGTCGGCTCGGCCGCCGGAGCGGGCTGCGCCGGCTGGGCCTGCGGCTGCGGAGCCGGCTGGGCCTGCGGCTGCGGGGCGGGCTGGGCCTGCGGGGCCGGCTGCGGCGTGACCACGGCGGGCGCGGGCTGCGGGATCGAGGAGATCGGCGCGGGAGCGGGCTCGGGCTCGGGCGCGGCGGCCTGCGGCGCGGGCGCGGGCTCGGGCTCGGGCTCCGGCTGCGGAGCCGGCTCGGGCGCGGCCGGCGCGGCCTCGGCGGCGGCCGGAGCGGCGCCCGCCTCCGAGTCGATCAGCGCGAGCTCGGCGCCGACCTCGACTGTTTCGTCCTCGGCCACGATGATCTTGGTCAGGTAACCGGCGGACGGCGAAGGGATCTCGGTGTCGACCTTGTCCGTCGACACCTCGAGCAGCGGCTCGTCGGCCTCGACGCGCTCGCCTTCCTTCTTCAGCCAGCGGGTGACGGTGCCCTCGGTAACGCTCTCGCCGAGCTGGGGCATGGTTACGGAGACCGGCATGGTTTCTTCTCTCGCGTTCGCTAGGAGGGCTTCAGTTGTGGACGTGCAGCGGCTTGCCGGCCAGGGCCAGCATCGCCTCGCCGAGGGCCTCGGACTGGGTCGGGTGCGGGTGGATCAGCTGGGCGACGTCGGTGGCCGTGGCCTCCCAGTTGAAGATCAGCTGGGCTTCCGCGATCAGCTCGCCCACCCGGCTGCCGACCATGTGGACGCCGAGCACCCGGCCGTCGCGCTCGGCGACGACCTTGACCTCGCCCTGGGTCTGCAGGATCTTGCTCCGGCCGTTCCCCGCGAGGTTGTAGCTCAGCTCGACGACGTCGTGGCCGCGCTCACGGGCGACCGACGTGCCGATGCCGACCGACGCGACCTCGGGCTCGGAGTAGGTGATGCGCGGGACGCCGTCGTAGTCGATCGGGACCGGGCCCAGCCCGGCGATGTGCTCGGCGACCAGGATGCCCTCGGCGAAGCCGACGTGGGCGAGCTGCAGCGTGGGGATCAGGTCGCCCACGGCGTACACGCCCGGCACGCTGGTCTGGCAGAACTCGTTGACGAGCACGTAGCCGCGCTCCATCGAGACGCCGTTCTCCTCGTAGCCGAGGCCGGCCGAGACCGGGCCGCGGCCGACCGCGACGAGCATGATCTCGGCGTCGAGGGTCTTGCCGTTCTCCAGGGAGACGACGACCCCGGTGCCGGTGGTCTTGACGCTCTCGAACCGGGCGCCCAGCTCGTACTTGATGCCCCGGCGGCGGAAGGCCCGCTCCAGCAGCTTGGAGCTCGACTCGTCCTCCAGCGGCAGCAGGTGCGGCAGCGCCTCGACGATCGTGACCTCGGCCCCGAACGAGCGCCACACGCTGGCGAACTCGACGCCGATGACGCCGCCGCCCAGGATGACCACCGAGGACGGCACCCGGTCCAGGACCAGCGCGTGGTCGCTGCTGATCACCTTCTCGCCGTCGATGTCGAGGCCGGGCAGCGACTTCGGCACCGAGCCGGTCGCCAGCACGACGTTGCGGCCCTCGTACACCTGGTCGCCGACCGCCACACGGCCCGGGCCGGCCAGGCGGCCCTCGCCCTCGACCACGGTGATCTTCTTGCTCTTGATGAGCCCGGCGAGGCCCTTGTAGAGGCCCCCGATCACCTTGTCCTTGTACGCGTGGACGCCGGGGACGTCGATGCCCTCCAGCCGGGTGCGCACGCCGAACGACTCGCCCTCGCGGGCCTGGTCGGCCAGCTCGGCCGCGTGCAGCAGCGCCTTCGTGGGAATGCAGCCGCGGTGCAGGCAGGTGCCCCCGACCTTGTCCTTCTCGATGAGGACGACGTTCATGCCGAGCTCGGCCGCCCGCAGGGCACAGGCGTATCCACCGCTACCGCCACCTAGGACGACGATGTCGTAGGGGCCGCTGCCATCAGCCACTGAATGCTCCTTGATCGTATTGACTCCGCCGGATAAGGCGGCATCTTCTCACTTGTCCCGGACGATCATGGCCCCGGCCCGCGGGCACGCCGCCACACGCCGTCTTCCTGTCGATCCGGCCTGGTGTCAAGCCGTCTTCCTGTTAAACAGCCCGCGCGGACGTGCCGTTCCCGGCGTACCGCTCCGCGATCGCGACGAGTGTGCGGGTCAGCGCGCCGGTGCCGCCCTTGGGCGTGTAGCCGTGCGGCTCGCCCTTGTTGAACGCGGGCCCGGCCATGTCCACGTGCGCCCACCGGACGCCCTGGGGCACGAACTCCCGCAGGAAGATGCCCGCGGCGAGCATGCTGCCCCAGCGCTCGGGCTGGAGGTTGGCGATGTCGGCGACCGCGGAGTCGAGCCCCTTGCGCAGCTCGGCGGGCAACGGCATGCCCCAGGCGCCCTCGCCCTGCTCGCCGGCGATGCGGACGACCTCCTCGCGCAACGCGTCGTCGTTGGCCATCACCCCGGCCGTACGCCAGCCCAGCGCGACGATCTGGGCGCCGGTGAGGGTGGCGACGTCGATGATCACGTCGGGCGCGTCCTCGGTGGCGCGGGCGATGCCGTCGATCAGCACCAGGCGGCCCTCGGCGTCGGTGTCGAGCACCTCGACGGTCTTGCCGCTGTAGGTGTGCAGCACGTCGGAGGGGCGCTGGGCGCTGCCGGAGGGCATGTTCTCGGCCAGGCAGAGGTAGCCGACCGCGTTGACGGGCAGGCCCAGCCGGGCGATTGCGAGAAGCGCGCCGAACACGGCGCCCGCGCCGCCCATGTCGGACTTCATCCAGTCCATCGCGGCGCTGGGCTTGAGGGACAGGCCGCCGGAGTCGAACGTGATGCCCTTGCCGACGAAGGCCACCTTGCGGGTGGCCTCGGGGTGGCTGTAGGCGAGACGGACCAGGCGGGGCGGGTTGACCGACCCCTGGCCGACGCCGACGATGCCGCCGAACCCCTCTTCCTTGAGCCGCACCTCGTCCCAGACCTCCACCGAGAGGCCGGCCTCGCCGCCCTTCTCCTGCGCGATCTCGGCGAAGCGCGCCGGCCACAGGTCGGACGGCGGCGTGTTCACCAGATCGCGGACGAGGGTGACCGACTCGGCGACCGTCGCCGAGCGCGCGGCGGCCTCCTCGGCCCCGGCCGCGCCGGACAGGACGACGATCTCGCCGACGGGCGCCCTGCGGTCGCCGCCGGTGCGGTATCGCGTGAAGTCGTAGGCCCCCAGCAGGCCGCCCAGCGCCACGGCCGCCGCCTCCGCGGCCGTACGGGCGGGCAGGGCCAGCGCCGCGGACGGCGTGCCGGCGAGCGACCGTACGGCCGCTCCGGCCGCCCGGCGCAGGGTTTCCTGGTCGTAGTCGCCCTCGGGCGCCTCACCCAGACCGACGGCGACGGCGACGGGAGCGGGCAGCGCGCCGAAGGTCGGAATCTTCACGACCTCCTCGGCCTTGCCCGTGAACCCCATCGTCGTGAGGATCTCGGCCAGCCGGCCGTCCAGGGCCTGGTCGAGGCCTTCGCCGCCCGGGGCCGTGCGTGGGCCGTCCGGGGTCGTGTGGATGCCGACTATGAGGGCGCCGGTCTCGGTGGAGACCGCGTCAGACGCGTTGATACGCACTGTGGTCACGTGAGCCGATGCTAGCTGGGCTTACTCGGCTACGCATAAACGAGGGGTCATCCCATCTATTGGCTCGATGGATGGTGCTGATGGAAACAGCACCAACCGGCAGTTAATGCTAATGTGGCTAGTACCATGTTGCTCACGCTCGATCTCAACGACCCACGTCCCCTGCACGAGCAGGTGAGCGCGGCCATCAAGCGCGCGATCACCACCGGGGACGTCACACCCGGTGACCGGCTGCCGCCGGCCCGGGACCTGGCCGCCGCACTGGGGGTCAACGCCAACACGGTCCTGCGGTCGCTGCGCGAACTGCGGGACGAGGGCCTGCTGGAGTTCCGCCGGGGGCGCGGCGTGTCCGTGCTCCGGCGGCCCGACGGGCGTGCGGCGCTCCGGACCCGTGTGCGCGACCTGCTCGACGAGGCCGCCCAGTACGGGGTCGGTCCCGAAGACGTCCTCGCCATCGTGAAGGAACTCATGGAGGAATCGCCATGACCCACCCGCACCGGACCTCGGACCCGGGCGTGCGCGCCCGCTTCCTCCTGGCCGCCGCGGCCTGGACCGTCCTGGTCGCCGCCGTGCTCGTGGCGGTACCGCTGGCGTTCGCCGGCCGGCTCCCCGATCCCGTCGCGAGCCACTGGGGGCCGTCCGGGCAGCCCGACCGGTCCATGCCGTCGGCCGCGCTGACGCTCTTCGCCCTGGTGTGGGCAGTCATCGCGGGGACGGGTCTCGCCGGGCTGGCGCGGGCGCGAGGGGAGATCCGCAGGGAGACGCGCGCCTGGTACGCCGCCGGGCTGGGCTGGATCGGCGGCTTCCTGATCGGCATCCAGGCCGTCACGGTCGCCGCCAACCTCGGCCGGGACGACTGGACCCAGGCGGCGTCGCTGAACTGGGAGATTGCGGTGGTCGTCGGCGTCGCGTTCGCGCTCGGGGCGCTGGGCCGGCTCGCCGGGCGGCTCGGCCCGGACGACGCGCCACCGGAGCGGGAGCGGCCGGGTCCGCTGATCGACCTCGATCCCCGGAAGCGGCCGGTCTGGGTGTCCACCGCCACGGCGCCCTGGGCGGTGGCGCTGGGGGTCGTGGCGTTCGCGGTGGCGCTGTCGTTCGCGGCCGCCGCGTTGTGGGGCCTCGCCCCCGCGGGCTGGGCCACCGCCCTCCCGCTCGCCCTGGTCGGCGTGATCGGCCTGGCGGTGTCGTCGGTCTCCGTACGGATCGCATCCGAAGGGCTGACCATGGCGTTCGGCCCGCTGCGGTGGCCCTCGCGCACCGTACGGCTGGAGCGGGTCGAGCGGGCCTGGGTGGACTGGAGATCGCCTGTGCAGGTGGGCGGATGGGGTATCCGTGGCCTGCCCGGCAGAGCCACCGTCATGATCCGCGGAGGGGAGTGCCTGGTCGTGCGCTACACCTCCGGCGGGCAGCTCGCCATCAGCGTGGACGACGCCGAGACCGGTGCCGCCCTGCTCAACACCCTTGCCGCCCGCAAGGCCGCCTGAGACGTCGCCCCACCGTCTCGGGCGGTCCGCAGGGAAACCGGCCTCAGTCCACGTCCGTCCTCGTTCGAAAGGCGACGACCTTGATTCGCCGCAACGCCGATGTCTGGCTCTTCCTCCTCGTCGCTTTCGGGGCGTCGTGGCTGATCGCTCTGCCGGTCTGGACGGGCGCGGTGTCTCTGGGCACACCGGCGTTCGTGATCCTCGGCATCCTGATCATGGCGACGCCTTCCCTGGGCGTGCTCGCCGTGTGGCTCACCCGGCGCCGGGACACGCCGTTCAGGCAGTGGGCGAGGGCGACCGGCCTGACTCTCGGCCCGGACCGGAGCAGGACCGCCGCGCTCCTGGCGACGGCCCTGCTCGGCATTCCGTTCCTCGGCGCGGTCGCCGTGGCGGCGAGCGCGGCCGTGGGCACGATGCGCCTCGATCTCGCCGGGCTCGGCCTCTTCCGCGCGCAACTCGGGGCGGCCCTGGGGCAGGTTCCCATGGACCCGCGGATCCTGTACGTCGTGCAGGTCGTGCAGGCCGTACTGATCGCCCCGTTCCTGAACGCGATTCCCGCGCTGGGGGAGGAGTGGGGCTGGCGGGGCTGGCTGCTGCCGCGCCTGCTCGGCGACCCCGCCGTCACGCCCCCGCCTGCCCCTGGGAACGTCGGCGCCGGGGGCGTGAACACCGGGGTCGCGGGGGCCGGGGACGAGGCCCAGGCCGCGGGGGCCGGGGATGAGGCTGGGGGAGAGGCGGCCGCGGGGGAGCGGCGCGGGCGCCGGGTGTGGCCCGCACTGGTGCTGTCCGGGGTGATCTGGGGCCTCTGGCACGCTCCCCTCACGCTGAAGGGATACAACTACCCGGCACTCGGCGCCTGGGCGGCGGTGCTGTTCGTCGGCTTCTGCGTCATCTTCGGGGCGCTCCTGGGCTGGATGCGGCTGCGCTCGCGCAGCGTGTGGCCCGCGGTCATCGCGCACGCCTCGCTGAACGCGGTGGCGGGCCTGGCGCTGCTGCTCGGCGACGCGGCCGCCCCGCCGAACCCGGCGCTCGCCGGGATCACCGGGATCGTCGGCTGGGTGCTGCTCGCGGTCGTCGTCTTCGTCGCCTTCCGTCTGCGTCCGGTCAGCGCGCCACGCTGAACCGCCCAGCCGGCGTCAGGCGTCAGACGAGTACGGCGGCGGCCAGCAGCGCCGTCGTCGTGGCCGTCTCCACCAGGGCGCCGAGCACGTCGCCCGTGATGCCGCCCAGCCGCCGTACGGCCCGGCGGCGCAGCAGGGCGGCGGACACCAGCCCGGCGGCCATCGCCAGGAGCAGGCCGGTCGGGATGCTGAAATACGGATCACCCGAGAGGCGGTACAGCAGACCGGCGGGCTGCACGCCCGCGTCGGCGACCGCCACCGCGACGCTCCCGGCGACGTCGGACACGTCGGAGTAGTCGCCGGGCGGACCCTGACCGAGGCCGATCAGGGCCCACAGCCCGTCCAGGTGCGGCCCGCCGTCCGCCGCGATCAAGGCGGCAAGAGCCACGACGGCAGCGGTGACGACGGTCGCCGCGACCGCCGCGCTCCGCCGTACGGTGCCCGCGACCAGAGCGCCGAGGCCGCCCGGCCGGGCGGCGGGCACCCCCGAGCGGCAGGCCCAGGTGACGGCCAGCCTGCCGGTCGCGGTGGCCGTCACCAGCACGGCCCAGGCGAACGGGCCGGCCCGCTGGAGCGTCGCGACCTGGAGGAACAGCGTGATCAGGAGGGTGACGACCCCGAACGGCCCGATGTCGGAGCGCTTCATCACGTCGAGCGCGCCCTGGGCCGGCTTTCCGCTGCCGAGCCCGTCGGCCAGGTCCGCGAGGCCGTCGAGATGCAGGGCCCGGGTCAGCCAGGCGAGCATCCCGACCGCGAGGACGGCGCCGATCAACGGCGAGCCGGACGCCGCGTGGGCGACCACCAACACGGCGGAGCCCACCAGGCCGAGGGCCACCCCGACGAACGGCGCCAGGGACATGGCACGCCCCGCCACCGAACGGTCGACCGGCACGGGCGGCACCGGAAAGATCGTGAGGGTTCCCACGGCGAACCACCAGGCCGCGCCGGGGCTCGGACGACTCACGCGGGGGTCATCGGGCACGAGGGCCGATAGTAGCGGCCCCCCGGCTTACGACTTCCAGCTCGTGGCTCACGGACCTCCTGGCTCGCGGCTCGCCGGCGGTGAGGGGCGTCGGGGGCGGTCGCGATCAGATCGGCAGGGGGACGACCCGGCCGGCGACCACGAGGGCGACCTCCTCGGACTCCCGGGCGAGTGCCTGGTTGAGGCGGCCGAGCGCGTCGCGGAACAGCCTGCCGGCGGCGGTGGCCGGGATCACCCCCAAGCCGGTTTCGTCGCTCACCGCCACCACGCGGGCGTGTGTGCCTCGCCAGGCGTCCACCAGCGCCTCACACCGCGCTTCCACCCGGTCAAGGGCGAGGCGGCGGGGCCCGTCCGGGCGAGTGTCGTCGGGCCAGGCGCCGGACTCGTCGAACACGGCGGCGAGCCAGGTGCCGATCCCGTCGACGAGGAACGTCCCCTGACCGCCGGACAGCACCGCCGCGAGATCGGTGGTCTCCACGGTCCGCCAGTGCGCGGGGCGTCGTTCCCGGTGAGTCCGTACGCGGGCCAGCCAGTCCGGGTCGTCGCCCCCGGAGGGCCCGGTCGCGACATAGGTCACCTCGGGCTCGGCGGCGAGGCGCAGCTCGGCCTCCTCGGACTTGCCCGACCGTGACCCGCCGAGCAGCAGCGTGCGGCGGGGCTGCCCGCCGCGTCCCCGCCCGCGGACGCCGATCGTGACCGTGACGTCCGGGGCCGAACACATGGTCCCGAGGCCACCCGCGCGGGGCTGGTCGCCGGTGACGGCGGCGGAACCAGCCGGGGTGGGACAAGGTCCGTTCGCGGTGCGCTGGACGCCGGTGACCTCGGGAGGACCATCTGTGAGCGGTGCGCTCGCCGTGCCGATGACGGTTCCGTCGGGGACGGCCTCCGCTCCCCAGAAGCCGAGCCTGCGGGCGAGCTCGTCCTCCGAAGGGACGCGGTGGCAGAGGTTCACCGCGACGATCCGGGTCTTCGGCGTCACGCGCCCCCTCCGGCGTAGGTCGCCCAGCCGTTCCGGCCGGTCCGGCAGGTCGATGAGCACCACGTCGAAGGGTGCGTCGAGAGGCGATCCGTCGTCCGGCTCGCCGAGGCCGGACGACGGGCCCACGGCGTACAGCAGCCGGCCGCCGTCAGGCGCGGTGACCTCGCGGCCGTCCGAGGTGTGGAGCAGCCGGTATCCCTCGGGCAGGCGCCCCTTGGCCGCCGCACCGGGTCCGCCGACGGTGTCCGGTCCCGTCGCCGTATCCGGCCCGGTCGTGGTGCCTGGCAGGGTCGTGGTGTCCGGCAGGGCCGGGGCGGCCGCCTCCGGGGCCTGGCGTGATTCGAGGAGAGCGAGCCGTACGCGGCCGTCGAGCACGATGGAGGCCAGACGACGGTGGCCGGGGGCGAGCCGTCCGCAGGACGCGCAGGGACAGCCGGGGACGGGCCAGCCCTCCGGGCCGCCGGTTCCCTCCAGGAGAATCTCCATGCGCCGCCGCCTTTCCGCGTCCTTGCCGCCGGATGGTTCCCGTACCGGCGGGGGAGTGGACGCCGGGGAGAGAGAGGATAGGGTCCGGCTGCACGGGCGTCGCGTCGCGGCGGCCCGGCGTGAGTCCCGGGCGCGGGGACGGCGAGGAAGCGAAGGAGCGGGTGCGGATGATTTGGCGGTGGCGTTACGAGGACGCGAACGGCGGCGAGGTCACGGACCGCCCGCTGCCCCGGGAGATCTTCTCCAGCCAGTCGGACGCGGAGTCGTGGCTGGGGGAGAGCTGGCGCGAGCTGCTGGAGGCCGGTGTCGAGCAGGTGTCGCTGCTGGAGGACGAGCGGGTCGAATACTCGGGGATGTCCCTGCGCGCCGAGTGAGACGCGCGGCGCTCGCCGCCCGGGCCCCGTGAGCGCGGGAGCCGGGCGGCGCGCCTACCTGAGCGGGTGAGACGTCAGGGACGGCTGGACGGGCTGACCGTCTTCGCCGGGTCACGCTCGACGACCGGCTCCAGCACATCGTCGATCTTCTTGAGCACCTCGGCGTCGAGCTTCACACCGGCGGCCTTGACGTTGTCGCGCACCTGCTCCGGCTTGGTCGCCCCGACGATGGCCGACGACACGTTGGGGTTCTGCAGCACCCACGCCACGGCGAGCTGGGCCATCGACAGGCCGAGGTCGGCCGCGATCGGCTTGAGGTCCTGTACCCGCCGCAGCACGTCGTCGCGCATCAGCCGGTTGATGAAGCCCGAGCCGGTGGAGTCGGTGGCGCGCGACCCGGCCGGCGGCGGCTGGCCGGGCAGGTACTTGCCGGTCAGCACGCCCTGCGCGATGGGCGACCAGACGATCTGGCCGAGGCCCTCCTTCTCGCACAGCGGCACGACCTCGGACTCGATGACCCGCCACAGCATCGAGTACTGCGGCTGGTTCGACACGAGCCGGTCGAACCCCATCTCGTCGGCGATCTTCAGCGCCCGCGCGATCTGGTCGGCCGTCCACTCGCTGACGCCGACGTAGAGGACCTTGCCCTGCCGTACGAGGTCGTCGACCGCGCGCAGGGTCTCCTCCAGCGGCGTCTCGACGTCGTAGCGGTGCGCCTGGTAGAGGTCGACGTAGTCGGTCTGCAGGCGGCGGAGCGAGCCGTTGATCGACTCGGTGATGTGCTTGCGGGACAGGCCCCGGTCGTTCCTGCCCTCACCCGTCGGCCAGTAGACCTTCGTGAAGATCTCCAGCGACTCGCGGCGCACGCCCTTCAGCGCGCGGCCGAGCACCTCCTCCGCCCGGGTCCCGGCGTAGACGTCGGCGGTGTCGAAGGTGGTGATCCCCTCGTCGAGGGCCGCGCGGACGCACTCGACGGCGGCGTCCTCCTCCACCTGGGAACCGTGGGTGATCCAGTTTCCGTAGCTGATCTCACTGACCATGAGGCCGCTGCGGCCAAGATGACGGTATTCCATGTGCTTGACATTAGGTCATGAGTCACGGCACCCCGGTGATCGGATCGCGGTAAGGTGCCCGGCGTGCGCCGGTTGATCTCTTCTCGTCCCGTACGGCTGGCACTGCTGGCCGCGCTGGTCGCCGGGGCCGCCGCCGGGCTGGTCCTGGCCGCGCGGCGACGCCGGGCCGCAGCTCCCGTACGGCCGTCCGGAGCCGCCGAGCCCGAAGGGGGGAGCGGGGACGCGGAGGACCGGCGCGGCCCGGAGCCGGTGCTGGGGTGGGCCGCCGAGGAGGACCTGGAGCGGTACCGGCGGCCGGAGGGCGGCGCTCCCGTCTTCCGCCTCCTGGGGGGCCTCCCGCCGGTCAGGGGGCTCGTGCCGCCGCGCGGGACGAGGGCGCGCCGCTGGACGGCGGCGGCGGTCGTGTCGCTCGGCCTGCTGGCCCTCGGCGGACAGGTGCTGGAGAACGCCGTGTTCGGTCCGGACGCCTGGACGTCCTACGAACCGTGCCCGGCGGACGCCTGCGAGCCGGGGCAGGGCGACGCGTTCCTCTCCGCCGGATTCGTCGATGACGGAGCCTGCCCGGCGGCCGGGTGCGAGGCGCCGGGTGCGGTGTACGCCGAGGACGGGGAGCCCGTGACAGCGGACGGCGGGGACCCCATGACGGCGGAGCCGGAGACGTCGCCCGACCCCCGTTGCGTGCTCCATCCGGCGCGCCGGGGAACGCCGGCCGTCCGGCCGGTCTCCCGCCGCGTGACCTCCGGGGTGAACCGGCAGTGGCGGCGCATCGAGCGATGGCTCAAGGCGCACGCGCCGCGGACGTACGCCTCGCTCAACGGCCCGGCGGCCCCGCGGCTGGTGGCCAGGGCGGAGGCACGGATCGGGACCCGGCTGCCCGACTCCCTGCGGGCGTCGCTGCTGCGCCACGACGGCTCACATGGCGGCGCGAGCTTCCGGCTCCCGCCGTACTTCCTGATGATGGGCACGCGCGAGACGGTCGCCGCCTGGCCCGAGGCGTGCGGAATGGGCGGCGGCGTTCCCGTCGCCTACGCCGACGACTTCGGCGACTACCTGGTGACCGACGCCGCCACCGGCGGGGTCGGCGAGGCGTCGCCGGAGCAGTCGTACTACCAGGCCGACTGTTCGTCCTACTACGCGCTGCTGAAGGCCACGGCCGACGCGCTCACCCGTGGCGCCACGGCCGACGGTTTCCGGCCGGTGGTGCATGGAGGGGTGCTGGACTGGACGTCCGCCTGATCCACGGCTGAGCTGATCCGGCGAGCGGGCGGCACCGCGCCGGCGTCACCGTACGGGGATCACCATGCGGCGATCACCGTACGGGCGTCACTTCTTGAGTTCGACCGGGATGCCGCCGGGCAGGACGGTGGGCTTGGGGAAGCGCAGGCGCCGCATCTGCGACGAGCGCATCGCCGCGTAGAAGCCGATGCCCTTGAGGTTCTCACCCGGGAACTTCTCCGCCGCCTCCTTCTTCACGCGCCCGGCGACGTAGAACGAGCCGGCCAGCACCAGCACCATCACGACAGGCAGGGAGAGCGTGTAGACCAGCAGGACCGCCGAGCGGATCTGGATCGGGAACGGCACCATCGACAGCAGCATGATGACGAAGACGACGGGAAGGAAGTACTGCCCCGGCAGGCGCCGCGAGTCGACCCAGTCACGGGCGAACTTGCGGACCGGGCCGCGGTCGCGTACGGGGAGCGCCCGGTCGTCACCGCGCAGCATGGCCTCACGCTGCCGGCTCCGCAGCGCCTTGTCGCGCTCGCGGGCCAGGCGGTAGGCCTCTTTGCGGTTCGAGGGCGCGGTCACCGGGGAGCGGCGGCGGCCCTGCGCCTCGCTCCGTTTGGGAGTGGGACGGCCCTTGCCCGGGGTGCCGTGGGGCTTAGGATCCTCTACAGGGACGGGGGAGTCCTCCGCAGAGGTCTGGGTGCGACGTCGGAACACGTCGCCCAGCCTACCGGGAGTGCAACTTAGTGACGCCCTCGCGCGTTATGCGTAGGGTGAACCCAGGCGGTTCCGCCGCCTGGGCAAGGGGCTTTAGACGGCTGGGGTCACCCACGCAGGACCTTGGAGAAGGGGACGGCCGACGCGCATGAGCGTGATGAAGAGACTTTCCATGATCTTCAAGTCCAAGGCCAACAAGGCCTTGGACAAGATGGAGGATCCGCGGGAGACGCTGGACTATTCCTATCAGCGTCAGCTTGAGCTGCTGCAGAAGGTCCGCCGTGGCGTGGCCGACGTGGCCACCAGTCGCAAGCGGGTGGAGCTGCAGATCAACCAGCTCGAGAGCCAGACCGCGAAGCTGGAGAACCAGAGCAGGCAGGCGCTGTCGGCCGGGCGCGAGGACCTCGCTCGCGAGGCGCTGACCCGCCGCAACGGACTGAACGCGCAGATCGCCGACCTGCGGCTCCAGTACAGCAACCTCCAGGGCGAGGAGGAGAAGCTCACCCTCGCCAGCCAGCGGCTGCAGGCCAAGGTCGACTCCTTCCGTACGAAGAAGGAGACCATCAAGGCCACCTACACGGCGGCCGAGGCCCAGACGCGCATCAACGAGGCGTTCTCGGGCATCTCCGAGGAGATGGGCGACGTCGGCCTGGCCATCCAGCGGGCCGAGGACAAGACCGCGCAGATGCAGGCCCGTGCCGGTGCGATCGACGAGCTGCTGGCCAGCGGCGCGCTGGACGACTTCACCGGGCAGCGCGACGACATCCAGGCGGAGCTCGACCGGATGGGCGGCGGCACAGACGTGGAGCTCGAACTGGCCAGGATGAAGGCCGAGCTCGGTCAGGGCCCGGCGCCGCAGAGCGCTATCGAGGCGGGGCAGCAGGGCCAGGCGGCCCCGGCTGCCCAGCAGCACACGCAGCAGCTCCGTAAGCCGGGGGAGGGGTTGTGATAGTCCGGATCATGGGCGAGGGGCAGGTGGAGATCGCCCCCGCCGACATCGACGTGCTGAACGAGCTCGACGGCGAGCTTGAGGCCGCCATCGAGACGGACGACGAGACGCAGTTCCGTGCCAAGCTGCACGCGCTGCTCGACAAGGTCCGCGACGTGGGCAGGCCGCTGGCGGACGACTCCCTGGAGCCGTCCGAGCTGATCCTGCCGCCGGCCGACGCCTCGATCGAGGAGGTGCGGGAGATGCTCGGGGACACCGGGCTCATCCCCGGCTGATGGCCTCCACGCGGTTCGCCCCTGATCGCGGCCTCAGCGTGCGGATGACCGTGACGATGTTCCTGCTCGGGCTGCTCTACGTGGCGTTCATGGCCGTCCTGGTCGCGGTGGGCGTCCGGGCGGTCATGGTCCTCGTGATCGCCGCGGGCCTCCTGCTGGTGCAGTACTTCCTGTCCGACAAGATCGCGCTGTTCGCGATGAACGGACGGGAGGTCTCCCCGCAGGAGGCTCCCGAGCTGCACGGGATCATCGACCGGCTGAGCGCGATGGCGGGGATGCCCAAGCCGCGGGTGGCGATCGCCGACTCCGACATGCCGAACGCGTTCGCCACCGGGCGCGACCAGAAGCACGCGGTGGTCTGCGTGACCACCGGCATCCTCCGCCGGCTCGACGCGCAGGAGCTCGAAGGGGTGCTGGCGCACGAGCTGTCGCACGTCGCCCACCGGGACGTCGCCGTGATGACGATCGCCTCCTTCCTCGGGATCGTCGCCGGGCTGATGACCCGTTTCTCGCTGTACGCCGGGCTGGGCAACCGCAGGAACGACAACGGCCCGCCGATCGGGCTGATCATCTTCGCGGTCTCCGGCCTGGTCTACGCCGTCAGCTTCCTGCTGACGCGGGCGCTCTCGCGGTACCGGGAGCTCGCCGCCGACCGCGCGGGCGCGCTGCTCACGCAGCGGCCGAGCGCCCTGGCCAGCGCCCTCACCAAGATCAGCGGGGACATCGCCCGGATCCCGACCCGGGACCTGCGCGAGGCGCAGCCGTTCAACGCCTTCTACTTCGCGCCCGCCCTGTCGGGCCAGAGCGTCGCCGCGCTGCTGTCGACCCATCCGCCGCTGGAGCGCCGGCTGGAGCAGCTCGCCAAGATCTCCGCGGCCCTGGGCCGCTGATGACCTGCCGGTCGACGGGTTGGGAGCGCTGATGGGCTGGTTCGACGCCCTGCTCGGCCGGTCCAAGGCCGCGAAACCGGACCTGGACGCGTTGTTCGCCCTGCCGTCCGCCGCCGTCACCCTGCGGGCCGCCACCGGGTTCGCCCCGGCGGGCACCGGGTCGGTCTGCTTCCGGGCGGCCGAGGGAGGCGCGTTCGCCCGGCTCCAGCAGGAGATCGAGGCCCTGATGGGCGAGACGCGGGTGTCGCAGGACGCGTACGGCTACACCTGGCTGTCGGTGCGCAACCCCGACGTGGCCGGGCTCGTGACCGACCTGCACGCCGCGAACTCGTCGCTGGAGTCGGCCGGGTTCGGGCCCTCGTTGCTGTGCACGCTGGTGACGTTCGCCGACTCCGCGCAGCGGAAGCTCGCGATCGTCTATCTCTACAAGCGCGGCACGTTCTACCCCTTCGCTCCCGCCGGGGAGCCGCGCCGCGACAACGCCCTGGAACTGCAGGTGCGAGGGGTCCTGGACCAGGAACTCAAGATCGAGCCCGATCTCGCGAGCTGGTTCCCCGTCTGGGGCGCGCCGGGCCTGTAGGACCCCGATGCCGGAGGCGACATGAGTGACTGGACCCACCTGAGGCACACCGAGGCGACGGCCCGGGAGATCGGCCTGATGGCCGACGTCCTACGGGACCGGGACGGCGGCACGCTGGTCCCGACCTGCCCGGGATGGGACCTGCGGGCGCTGGCCGAGCACACCGGGGCGGTCCACCGGTGGGCGGCCGCGATGGTCCGTGACGCCGCCGCGTACCGCTATCCCCGCGAGGAGATGGACCACGGGTATCCCGCCGATTTCTCCGGCTTCGCCGAGTGGCTCAGGGCCGGAGCCGTGCTGCTGACCGAGGCCCTGAAGAGCCGCGACCCGGAGACGGAGGTGTGGGGCTGGGCAGGGGACCGGAGCGCGGCGTTCTGGTCGCGGCGGCAGTTGCACGAGACCGTCGTCCACCGCGCCGACGCGGAGATCGCCCTCGGCGTCGCGCCTCTGATCGGCGAGGACGTCGCGGCGGACGGGGTGGAGGAGTTCTTCGACGTGCTTCCGTACGCCCGGTGGCGACCCCTGCTCGCGGAGCTGAAGGGCGACGGGGAGACGATCTCCTGGCGGGCGGAGACCGGCGGGGCCTGGCTCGTGCGACTCACGCCCGCCGGTTTCGCGTACGAGAGGTCGGACGCGCCCGGCGACGTGACCGTGCGCGCGCGGACGACCGGGGACCTGATGCTGACCCTGTGGGGGCGGCGCGAGCCCGCCGCGGTCCAGGGCGACGCCGCCCTGCTGCGATGGTGGCGCGAACGCGCCCAGATCTGAGCGCAGACGTCCCGGCACGGGCCGGGACGCCGGAGTACGCGCCGCGAGAACGGTTGGAGGCCGAGCGGAGACGCCGAGGGCCCTCAACGGAGAGGCGCCCCCGAAGCCACTTCGGGGGCGCCTCTCACTACTCGTGGTTACGGCAGGGCGAGCATGCGGTCGAGGGCGACCTTGGCCCAGTGGGTGGTGTCGGCGTCGACCGTGATCTGGTTGACGACCTGGCCCGCGGCCAGCGACTCCAGCGCCCAGACCAGGTGCGGCAGGTCGATGCGGTTCATCGTCGAGCAGTAGCACACGGTCTTGTCGAGGAACGTGATGGTCTTGTCGGGGAACCGGTTCGCCAGGCGGCGCACCAGGTTCAGCTCCGTGCCGACGGCCCAGGAGGACCCGGCGGGAGCCTCTTCCAGCTTCTTGATGATGTACTCGGTCGAGCCGACGAAGTCCGCCTTGGTGACGACCTCGTGGCGGCACTCGGGGTGGACGAGCACGTTCACGCCCGGGATGCGGGCCCGCACCTCGTCCACGCACGCCTCGGAGAAGCGGCCGTGGACCGAGCAGTGGCCCTTCCACAGGATCATCTTCGCGTTCTCAAGCTGTTCCTGGGTGAGGCCGCCGTTCGGGCGGTGCGGGTTGTAGACCACGCAGTCGTCGAGCGACAGCCCCATCTCCAGCACGGCCGTGTTGCGCCCGAGGTGCTGGTCGGGCAGGAACAGCACCTTCTCACCCTGTTCGAAGGCCCAGTCGAGGGCGCGCCGGGCGTTGGAGGAGGTGCACACGGCGCCGCCGTTGCGCCCGCAGAACGCCTTGATGTCCGCGCTGGAGTTCATGTACGTGATCGGCACGACGCGGTCGGCGATCCCGGCGTCCTCCAGCGCGTCCCAGCAGTCCTCGACCTGGGAGAAGGTGGCCATGTCGGCCATCGAGCAGCCGGCGGCCAGGTCGGGGAGGACGACCTTCTGCGTGTCGCCGGTCAGGATGTCGGCGGACTCGGCCATGAAGTGGACGCCGCAGAAGACGACGTACTCGGCCTCCGGCCGGGCCGCGGCCTCACGGGCGAGCTTGAACGAGTCGCCCGTCACGTCGGCGAACTGGATGACCTCGTCACGCTGGTAGTGGTGACCGAGCACGAACAGCCGGTCGCCCAGCCGCTCCTTGGCCGCGCGGGCTCGCTCCACCAGCGCCGGGTCGGACGCGGGAGGCAGCTCGCCCGGGCAGTCGACGCCGCGCTCACTGTGCGCGTCGGTGCCCTGGCCGAGGATGAAGAGCGGAAGGCCGGTCTCGGTGATCGTCACGACCACACCCCCTCGGGGACTTATCGTCTAACTGACGACTAATCATTACACATCGTTTCGCCCTGTTCGTCCGCAGGGTTGCGGGGACGGTCGTGGAATGTGTAGGGAGCGGCGGGTGTTGGTAGCGTCTAGGTAGGACGTCAGAACCATTCGACCGCTCCGGGTGGGCGGTTGGCGCAGACGCGGGAGTCAGCACATGACGGTTGAGAGCAGCGAGACCACGCAGCAGGGCCTGATCCTGACTGACGCGGCCTCCGCGAAGGTCAAGAGCCTGCTCGAGCAGCAGGGCGAGGAAGGGCTGCAGCTCCGGGTGGCCGTCCAGCCGGGTGGCTGTTCCGGTCTGCGCTACCAGCTCTTCTTCGACGACCGTTCCATGGACGGCGACGTGGTCTCCACCTTCGGCGGCGTGAACGTCGTCACCGACCGGATGAGCGCGCCGTACCTCGTCGGCGCCACGGTCGACTTCGTGGACACGATCGAGAAGCAGGGCTTCACGATCGACAACCCCAACGCGACGGGCTCGTGCGCCTGCGGCGACTCGTTCAACTGACGGCGCCGCCGCGCCCGGCGGCCAGGATCCGAGCGCCCCGTACGGACACCGTCCGTGCGGGGCGTCGTCGTGCCCGAGACGGTACGCTCGACAGGTTCGGCGGGATGGCGGGACCACTGTCCCCGCCCCTGTCTTCCTGACTGTCTCCCTGATGCTGACAACGAGGAGAATGACCCCGTGCGCATCGCCGTCACCGGCTCCATCGCCACCGACAACCTGATGACGTTCCCCGGCCGCTTCGGCGACCAGCTGATCGCCGAGCAGCTCGACCGGGTGTCCCTGTCGTTCCTCGTCGACGACCTGCAGATCCGCCGCGGCGGCTGCGCGGGCAACATCGCCTTCGGGATGGGCTGCCTGGGGCTCACCCCGATCCTCGTCGGCGCGGTCGGCACCGACTTCGCCGACTACCGCTCCTGGCTGGAGCGGCACGGCGTGGACTGCGGCTCCCTCCACGTCTCCGAGCTGCGCCACACCGCGCGCTTCCTGTGCACCACGGACGAGGACCACAACCAGATCGCGTCGTTCTACACCGGCGCCATGGCGGAGGCCCGGGAGATCGAGCTGGCCCCGATCGCCGAGCGGGTGGGCGGGCTCGACCTGGTCCTGATCAGCCCCAACGACCCCGACGCGATGCTGCGGCACACCGACGAGGCGCGCACCCGCGGCATCCCGTTCGCCGCCGACGTGTCGCAGCAGCTCGCCCGGATGCCCGGCGAGGAGATCCGCAGGCTCGTCGACGGCGCGGCCTACCTGTTCAGCAACGACTACGAGCTCGGGCTCATCGCGCAGAAGACCGAGTGGTCGGACGAGGAGATCCTCGACCGGGTCGGCGTACGGGTGACCACCCTCGGCCCCAAGGGCGCCAGGATCGACCGCAAGGGCGAGCCCTCGATCCACGTCCCGCCGGCTCCCGAGCTCGGCAAGGCCGACCCGACCGGGGTGGGCGACGCCTTCCGGGCCGGGTTCCTCGCGGGCCTCGCCTGGGGGCTGTCGCTCGAACGCTGCGGCCAGATCGGCAACCTCATCGCCACCCACGTGCTGGAGCGGGTCGGCGGCCAGGAGTACGAGCTGCGCCAGAGCGTGTTCGTCGAGCGCTTCGCCTCGGCGTACGGCCAGGAGGCCGCGGACGAGGTGGCCGCCCACGCCCGCTGCCACTACGCCTGACGCTCGGCTCCCCCTGCTGCCCTGACTCGTGGTCCGCCCCGGAGACCGCGGCGGATCACGAGGTCGCCGGTGATCGCGGCGGACCTAGTAGTTGCGGCGGACGTGGATGGACCAGCCGCCCTGGGGGAGCTCGTAGCTGGCCACGTGCTCGTGCGACTTCAGCCGGCACCAGGCGGGGACGTCGGTGAAGGCGGCGGGGTCGTCGGCCAGCACGGCCACCACCCCGCGCACGGGCACCTGGTTGATCCGCTCGGCGAGCATGATGATCGGGATCGGGCATTTACGCCCCAGCGCGTCGATCGTCAGCGCGGGGGGCTCCGCGGGCTGGGGTGGCGCCTCCGGTTCCTCGGCCTCCCGATGCCGATCCGTCCGGGTGTCCCGGCCGTCCGGCCGTCTGCGCCACATCACCGCACCCCCAAGCTCGACCGGATCCGCCGTACGATCCCCGGCAGCACCGCGAGGAAACGATCGACGTCGTCCTCGGACACGCCACGGGGCAGCGATACCCGGACATTCCCATGCGTAAGCACGCCCATTGCTTCGAGGACGTGCGATGGACGAAGCGTACTCGCCGTGCAGGAACTTCCGGACGAGACGGCGAAACCGGCCTTGTCGAGCTCGGTCAGCAGCGCCTCGCCCTCGACGTACAGGCAGGAGAAGGTCACGATGTGCGGCAGGCGCAGGTCCTGGTCGCCGACGACCTCGACGTCGGGCACCAGCCGGGGCACCTCGGCGCGGATCCGGGCGGTGAGGGCCGACAGCCGCCGCCCCTCGGCCTCCGCCTCCGCCGACCTCGCGCGCAGCGCCGCGGCGGCGGCCACGATCGCGGGCACGTTCTCGAACCCCGGCACGCGCCGCCGTTCCCGTTCGTCCTCCGGCAGCGGCGAACGCCAGCGGACGCCCTTGCGGACCGCCAGCACGCCCACCCCCGCCGGGCCGCCCCACTTGTGGGCGCTCGCGGTGAGCACCGACCAGCCCCCGGGGACCGGCAGGCGGCCCGCCGACTGGGCGGCGTCGACCAGCAGCGGCACTCCGGCCTCCCGGCACGCCCGCGCCGCGTCCTCGACCGGCTGGATGGTCCCGACCTCGTGGTTGGCCGTCTGCAGGCACGCGAGGGCCGCTCCGGGGCGCGCGACGGCCGCGGCGAACGCCTCCGCGTCCACCCGCCCCGTACGGCCGACGCCCACGATCTCCACCTCGCCGCCGTCGCGCTCGTGGACCTGCCCGGCGTGCAGGACGCTGGAGTGCTCGACCGCGCTCGCCACCAGGAGGCGCCCGACCCGGCGGCGGCCCGCCAGCGTGCCGAGGACCCCGAGGTGGACGGCCTGCGTCCCGGAGGAGGTGAACGACACCTCGTCGGCGCGGGCGCCGATCAGTTCGGCTACCTCTGCCCGCGCGCGCTCCAGTAACATCTGGGCGCGGCGCGCCGTGCCGTACAGGCGGGCGGGATCGGCCCATCCGGCGTCGATCGCCGTCAGCAGGGCGTCACGCGCCGCGGGATGGAGAGGTTCGGTCGACGCCGCGTCGAGGTAGGCCACAGTTAGGACATTAACGGGGGCTGCTCAGAGGGGCGGCGCCGGTCCGCGCTAATGTGTCCCCCAGCGTGAACTCAACCAAGTAAAGGGCAGACCGGCGGAAACACCGCAGCCGGTCGCACCTTTGGGTCAAATTGGAAAACCCGCCCAAGGGAGGAACTCTTGGGCTTCATCTGTGGGGTAGGCGATCCGTGAGTCCGACCCGCCGTACGACACGGCGACCGTGGGCACGCCGCCGGTTGCCCGGAGCCGCCGCCCTGGCGCTGCTGGTGGCGTCCGGGACGGCGTGTAGCAGCCAGGCGATCGATCAGTGGTCTCGTGGGGGCATGCCGGAAGGCGCCACCAAGCAGGCCGGCATCGTCCAGACGCTCTGGAACGGGAGCTGGATCGCGGCTCTCGCCACCGGCGTGGTCGTCTGGGGCCTGATCCTGTGGGCGTGCGTGTTCCACCGCAAGAAGAAGAACAGCCCTGACGAGCTGCCTCCGCAGGTGCGTTACAACCTGCCGATCGAGATCCTCTACACGGTGGTCCCGGTCATCATGGTGGCGGTCTTCTTCTACTTCACGGCCCGGGACGAGACCGAGATCACGCGGATCACCAAGGCCGCCCCGGTCAAGGTGGCCGTCGAGGGCTACCAGTGGAGCTGGCGCTTCACGACCGACTACCAGGGCCAGAAGGCCGTGGTCGCGGGCGTGCCGGTCGACCTGAGCAAGCAGAGCGTCGAGAACCCCCAGGGTCCGCAGCTCGTGCTGCCGGTCAACACCCAGGTGCAGTTCGACCTGCACTCGCCCGACGTCATCCACTCGTTCTGGGTGCCGGCGTTCCTGTTCAAGCAGGACGTCTTCCCGGGCAACGTGCAGAACCACTTCCAGATCACGACGCTCGACAAGCCGGGCGTCTTCGTCGGCCGATGCGCCGAGCTCTGCGGCACCGACCACAGCAAGATGCTGTTCTCCGTGAAGCTCGTCCCCCAGGCCGAGTTCGACCAGTACATCAAGAGCCAGGCGGGGAGTGCGCAGTGACCGCCATCCAGGAACCGGCCGGCGTCGCCGCGCGGCCGTACACCAAGGGCACGGTCATCGCCAAGTGGCTGTCCTCGACCGACCACAAGGTGATCGGGCACCTCTACCTGATCACGTCGTTCGTGTTCTTCCTCATCGGCGGCGTCATGGCGCTGGTGATGCGGGCCGAGCTCGCCCAGCCCGGGCTGCAGTTCGTGTCGTCGGAGCAGTTCAACCAGCTGTTCACGATGCACGGCACGATCATGCTGCTGATGTTCGCGACGCCGCTGTTCGCGGGCTTCGCCAACGAGCTGATGCCGCTGCAGATCGGCGCCCCCGACGTGGCGTTCCCGCGGCTCAACATGGTGAGCTACTGGCTCTACCTGTTCGGCAGCACCATCGCCGTCCTCGGCTTCTTCACCCCGGGCGGGTCCGCCTCCTTCGGCTGGACGGCGTACGCGCCGCTGTCGAACGCAGTGACCTCGCCGGGCCTCGGCAGTGACCTGTGGGTGATGGGCCTGGCGATGTCCGGCCTCGGCACCATCCTCGGCGCGGTGAACTTCATCACCACGATCCTCACCATGCGGGC
Organism: Microbispora cellulosiformans; assembly: GCF_008728085.1. Classification (NCBI taxonomy): domain Bacteria; kingdom Bacillati; phylum Actinomycetota; class Actinomycetes; order Streptosporangiales; family Streptosporangiaceae; genus Microbispora; species Microbispora cellulosiformans. The sequence continues at coordinate 218,397 of NZ_VYTZ01000003.1, forward strand.
CCCCGGCATGACGATGTTCCGGATGCCGATCTTCACCTGGAACATCCTGCTGACCAGCATCCTGGTGCTGCTGGCCTTCCCGGTGCTGGCGGCGGCGCTGCTCGCCCTGGAGGCCGACCGCAAGCTCGGCGCGCACATCTTCGACTCGCCCACCGGCGGCGCGATGCTGTGGCAGCACCTGTTCTGGTTCTTCGGCCATCCCGAGGTCTACATCATCGCGCTGCCGTTCTTCGGCATCATCACCGAGATCCTGCCGGTCTTCAGCCGTAAGCCGATCTTCGGGTACATCGGCCTGGTGGGCGCGACCATCGCCATCGCGGGCCTGTCGGTCACGGTGTGGGCGCACCACATGTTCGTGACCGGCCAGGTGCTGCTGCCGTTCTTCTCGTTCATGACGTTCCTCATCGCCGTACCGACCGGGGTGAAGTTCTTCAACTGGATCGGCACGATGTGGCGGGGACACCTGTCGTTCGAGTCGCCGATGCTGTTCGCCGTCGGCTTCCTGGTGACCTTCCTGTTCGGCGGCCTGACCGGCGTCATCCTGGCCTCGCCGCCGCTCGACTTCCACATCAGCGACACCTACTTCGTCGTCGCCCACTTCCACTACGTGGTCTTCGGCACCGTGGTGTTCGCGATGTTCGCGGGCTTCTACTTCTGGTGGCCCAAGTTCACCGGGAAGATGCTCAACGACAAGCTCGGCAAGGTCCACTTCTGGATGCTGTTCTTCGGCTTCCACCTGACCTTCCTGGTGCAGCACTGGCTGGGCGTCATCGGCTTCCCGCGGCGGTACGCCGACTACTCGCCGGTGGACGGCTTCACCGACCTGAACATGATCTCCTCGGCCGGAGCGCTCCTGCTGGGCGCGTCCACGCTGCCGTTCTTCTACAACGTGTGGCGGACCTGGCGCTTCGCGCCCAAGGTCACCGTGGACGACCCCTGGGGCTTCTGCGGCTCGCTCGAATGGGCGACCTCCTGCCCGCCGCCGCGGCACAACTTCCTGTCGCTGCCGCGGATCAGGTCCGAGCGCCCGGCGTTCGACCTCAAGTATCCGCACATCACGGCCAAGCCCGAGCTCGTGGAGGAGGCCCGATGAAGATCCAGGGCTGGATGTTCCTGCTCTGCGGCGTCTTCTTCGCCGCGGCCGACGTGGTCTACTGGTTCTGGTCCAAGGAGCCGACCGGCACGACCGCCATGGCGATCTCCGTCGGCCTGGCCCTGATGATCGGCTACTACCTGCTGTTCACCGCGCGGCGCATCGGCGACCAGCCGGAGGACAACAAGGAGGCCGAGATCAGCGACGGCGCGGGCGAGATCGGCTTCTACAGTCCGCACAGCTGGTGGCCGCTGTTCGTCTGCCTGTCGGCCGCGCTCACGTTCTTCGGCTTCGCCGTCGGAATGTGGCTGTTCTTCCTCGGCGTGTTCTGCACGCTCATGAGCATGATCGGGTTCGTCTTCCAGTACTACCGGGGCAACTTCTCGCACTGACCCCTGACCCGGCGACGGCCGGCCGGCGATCCCGCCGGCCGGTCGTTCGCGTTCCCCCCGGCCCGCGGTGCCGAGGTTCTTTGCCGACCTTCGGTACGGCGTCTGCTCGCTCGGGACGTGCCCCGGGAATACTTCCCGGAAAGCGACCTGAGGGAGACGGACGTGCGTGCTCGTGCGGGGGCGCTGGCCCTTCTCGTGGTGGTGGCCGGGTGTTCCCTCTCTGACCGAGGGGGCGAGGAACGCCGGTCGGGAACGCCCATCAGCATCACCCCGCTGGACGGGGCCGGGGAACTGCCGCCGGAGCTGCCCATCCTCGTCGGCGCCGCCGGCGGCACCCTGACCCACGTGGCCGTGAAGGCCGCTGGACAGCCCGTGGAGGGCGTGTTCAGCGCCGACCGGTCCCAGTGGCGCAGCGCCCGTCCCATGACGCCTGGCACGTCCTACAGCGTCGAGGCGACGGCCACCGGCCCGGACGGCCCGGCGAGCCGGACCGCCCGCTTCTCCACCCGGCCGGCCGCCAAGACCTTCGCCGTCGCGACCCTGGTGCCGAACAAGGAGGACACCGGCCTCACGGTGGGCGTCGGGATGCCGATCATCCTGACCTTCGACAAGCCCGTGACCGACCGGGTGTCGGTGGAGCGCAACCTCTTCGTGCAGGCGTCCAAGCCCGTCGACGGCGCGTGGCACTGGCTCGACGCCAAGAACGTCGTCTTCCGGCCCCGGCACTACTGGCCGCCGTACACGAAGGTCCGGGTGACCGCCCGTCTCGCCGGGATCAGGGGCGGCGACGGCATGTACGGCAAGAAGGACTACGTCCGCGACTTCAAGGTCGGCCGGTCGCAGATCAGCGTGGCCGACACCCGGACGCACCACATGAAGATCGAGCTGGACGGTCGGCAGATCAAGGACATGCCGATCAGTGCCGGGAGCGGCGACGTCTTCCGCCACCACACCACCAGCGGCATCCACGTGGCGATGTCCAGGGAGGACGTCACGGTCATGACCTCCCCGGACGCCGGTCCCGGCCAGGCGGGCTACTACGAGACGACCGTTTACAACAGCGTCCGGATCTCGAACACCGGCGAGTACGTCCACGGCGCCCCCTGGTCCGTCGGCGACCAGGGCAACTCCAACGTCAGCCACGGCTGCGTGAACGTCAGCCCGGAGAACGCCAAGTGGTTCAAGAACAACACCCTCATCGGCGACCCGATCATCGTGACCGGGACCCCGCGCAGGCTGGACGCGGACAACGGGTGGAGCTACTGGCAGGACGACTGGCCGGCGTGGCTCAAGCGCAGCCGCCTGCGCGCCGCCCTCTCCGACCCTCTGTGACCGGCCCTCTGTGACCGGCCCTCTGTGACCGGCCCTCTGTGACCGGCCCGCTCTCTCACCGGCTTTCCCGAACGGCCTTGGACGGGGCCGGAGCCTGTCCGGGGGGCCGTTCACGCCGCCTCTCGGAGCCGTGGAAGGCGGCCCAGCAGACGGCCAGGGCCGCCGCGAAGGCCGGCAGCCACGCCACGCGGGCGGCCACCCAGCCGGGGTCGCCGGGGACGGTGTGCAGGCCGGGCAGCGCCCGGCCGGCGAGCCGCAGGGCCGCCGCCGTGACCGCGATCATCGCGGTCTGGTGCCAGAGGAAGATCGTCATCGCGGAGAGGTTGGCCGCGGCCACGAGCGCCCAGGCGGCGGGGCGGCGCAGCACCCGTCGCAGCGGGCCGGACAGCACCAGGGCCGCCCCGCACTGGGCCAGCCCGAAGGTGACGGCCGCCAGCGTGGGCGGAGCCTGGTTGGAGACCGGCGCGCCCGGCACCCCGACCATGGACGCCGGATAACCGGCCCACAGGACGAGGCCTCCGGTGGCGGCGGCCCCGCCGAGCAGCAGTGCCCATCCGGTCATCCGGCCGCCCAGGCGCCCGCGCGCCCACAGGGCGCCGAGGCAGTACGGCACCAGCCAGCCGGTCCCCACGTTGATCCAGCCGAGCCAGGAGGGCCCGCCGAGGCCGAACCGAACGAGGTCGACGGCCGCGACGGCGGCGAGCGGCCACACGGGATGCAGCCAGACGGGGTGTAGCTGGACGGGGCGTGATCGGGCGATCAGCGGGGTCGCCGCCGTCAGCGCCGCGAAGACCACCAGGAACCACATCGGCGACCACACCAGCTTGACCAGCGCGTACGCGGTCCCGGGGTCGGCGCCCGCGGCGAGCGTCGCGACCGCCACGGCGCTCCACACTCCCAGCACGGGCACGACCGGGCGGAACAGGCGGGCCGTCCGGGCGGCGGCCCAGCGCAGGTGGCCGGTGCCCCGCTCCCGGGCCCGGCCGTGGCTCTCCACGGCCACCCGCCCGCCCACGAAGAAGAACACCGCCATGGTCTGCATCAGCCAGGAGGCGGGCGCGAGCCACGGCATGTACTTCAACGGGCTGGTCACGCGCAGAGCGCCGCTGTCGGCGACCGGCGCGGTCACCAGCCAGTGGCCGAGCACCACCCCGAGGATGGCGAGGGCACGCAGCGCGTCGACGGCGCGGTCGCGCCCGGCGGGGGTCGCCTCATCGACCCGCCGGACGAGGTCACCGATCACGACCCCGCCTCGGCGGTCGTCTGGCCGGAGACGATGCGGGCGACGGCGGCCAGCGCGGGGGAGCCGTCGTTCAGGTAGTCGCTGTGGCCGCCGTCCCCGGCGGCGAAGATCCGTGCGCCGAACCGGGGATCCACGGGGTCCGCGCCGAGCCCGACCGTGCCGAAGGGCAGGCGCACCGCCGCGTGCGGCAGGCGGCCGACCCAGTCCCCGGTGCCTCGGGCGGCCCAGACGGCGGCCCGGGTGCCCATCGCCGCGGTGTCGTCCACCCCGGCGCCGGGGCTGCCGTAGAGGACGACGTCCGCGACGTCCAGGCCGTGCACGGCCCGGCCGCACACCACGGCGCCGTACGAGTGACACAGCAGGCTGACGCGGGCGGCGGGCTTGAGCCCGGCCAGGTCCCGTACGAAGGCGCGCAGGGCGGGGGCGGCCTCGTCGGCGAGGCCGGGGGTCGCCGCCGCGAGGCTCACCGTGCTCGGGGTCCGGTAACCGAGCCAGGCGACGACGGTCCCCCGGTTCCCGAGCGCCCGCTGCAGCCGCATAGAGCCGCCCCGCAGCAGCCCGTACGTGTCGAGGCCGGTGCCGGATCCGGGGACGATCACCGCGATCCGGTCGGCCCTGGCCAGGTCGCCGAACATCTCGGCGGCCCGTCCGCCGTCCCGGCTGTCGAAGGACAGGAAGTGCCGCGCGGGATCGGCCATGGCCCGCAGCATGGCGGCCCGCCACCGGTGGCCCCGCGCCGCCGCGGCCCGCATGGCCGCCTCGACGGCGCCCCGGGTGGCGGCGTACCGGTCCGCCAGAGCGGTGGGGGTCGCGGCCCGCAGCGGGGGCAGGGGCGGGGGTACGGGCGCGGGGACCGCCTCGGGACGCGCCGCGCCGATCACGGGGACGGCCAGCGAGGCGGTGACCAGCGCGGCCAGCAGCCTCCGACGTCCCCGGGCCGGACCTGGGCGGCTCCGGCCCAGACGACGTCGGCCCAGACGGCGCCGGCCGATGGGGCTCCGGGCCAGGGCGCTCCAGGCCGGGCGAGGGTGGCTTTGGGCCAGCGGGCTTTGGCCCAGGGGACCCCGGGCCGGGCCGTGACGGAGGAAGGCGAGGGAGACGCGTCCTAAGCCCCTGCCGCCGGGCGGGAGGGCGGGTGACGGCGGTAACCGGTCAGGGGCCGGCGGTCGTGGGGTGTCGATCACCCGGTTCACGGTGTCGTGCGGCGCGCACGCACCACATCGGACCGTCAGGGACATTCGCCTCGGCACCGGTCGACCGCGGATGTAGACCCCTGGTCGGATGCCGGGCCGAGGGCCGGCGGTTACGCTCTGATCATGCAGGTCACCTTCCCCAGCCCGCTGCTGAGGCGGCTGTCGCCCGGTGGCTGGGTGGTCCTGGCCTGGGGCGCCGGTCTGGCGATCACGTTCCTGATGCGGCTGCGGCTGCCCGGCGAGTGGTACCCCGCCGCACGCCCGGCGGCGCAGTTCTTCCGGCCGGATGGCCTGGCCGGCATGGCGGTGGCCACCGCACTCGCGCTGGCCGGGGGCGCTCTGCTGCGCCGCCGCCCACTGCCGGCTCTGGCCCTGCTGCTCGCCGCGTCCGTCGCCGGCACGACACCCCTGGGCGTGGCGGAAATCCCGCTGCCCCAGTTCCTCGCGGCGGAGATCGCGGTGTTCTTCATCGCCATCGGACGGCCGCGCGCGACCGGCGTCGCCGCCGTTCTCACGGCCCTCGCCGTGCTTGGCGGGTATCTGGCGGTGCGGGTGGCCGATCGCGGCGTCGTCCGAGACCGCCGTGGCCCTGACGACCGTGATCGCCTGGCTGCTCGGCAACTCGGTGGGCGAGTCCCGTGAGCACGCAGAGGAACTGCGCGCCCGCGCCGCGGCCCAGGCGGTCACCGACGAGCGGCTCAGGATCGCCCGTGAGCTGCACGACATGGTCGCCCACACCATCGGCGTCATCGCGCTGCAGGCCGGCGCCGCGCGGCGGGTCATCGACACCCAGCCGGAGCGGGCACGGGACGCGCTCGGGGAGATCGAGACGGCGGGCAGACAGACCCTGTCCGGGCTGCGCCGGATGCTCGGCGCGCTGCGGAGCCCCGAGCCGGGACGTTCACCGCGGCCGGCACTCCGGGAACCGGGGCCGGATCCGGCGTCCCTGGAACCGTTCCTGGAGCCGATCCCGGATGCGGGGCTGTGCCTGGCCGACGTCGAGCGGCTGGCCGCGAGGACGACGGACGCCGGGGTACGCGTCGACGTGCACTGGCGCGGCGAGCGGCGTCCGCTGCCGCCGGAGATCGACAGGTCGGCCTACCGCGTCGTCCAGGAGGCCGTCACCAACGTGGTGCGTCACGCCGGCACGACGTCCTGCCGGGTGTCGATCGACTACCGGGACGACGAGGTGCGCGTCGAGGTTCTCGACGACGGGCGGGGCGGCGGCAGCGTGGGGGCCGGCTATGGCCTCGTCGGGATGCGCGAGCGGGTCGGGCTGCTGCGTGGGTCCTTCTCCGCGGGACCACGTCCCGGGGGAGGCTTCCGGGTCGAGGCCCGCCTGCCGGTTTCCGCGGCGGTCCCGTGACCGTCCGCGTGCTGCTCGCCGACGACCAGCCGCTGATCCGCGCCGCCCTGCAGATGGTCATCTCCGACGCACCCGGTCTCGACCTCGCCGGAGAGGCGGGCACCGGCGCGGAGGCGGTGCGGATGGCGCGGGAGGTAGGTCCCGACGTCGTGGTGATGGACATCCGCATGCCGGAGATGGACGGCATCGAGGCCACCCGCCTGATCACCGCGGGCGGCGGGGCCCATGTCCTCGTCCTGACGACGTTCGACGACGACGAACACGTCTACGGGGCGCTTCGTGCGGGGGCGTCCGGGTTCCTGGTCAAGGACATGGCCCTGGACGACATCCTCGCCGCGATCCGGGTCGTCGCGGCGGGCGACGCCCTGATCGCCCCGCGCGTGACCCGCCGGTTGATCGAGGAGTTCGCCGAGCGGCCCGCGCCCGGCCCGCGGCCCCGCCGCGTCGCGGGGCTCACCGAGCGGGAGACCGAGGTGCTGACCCTCGTCGGACGCGGACTGTCCAACGCCGAGATCGCCGCCGAGCTGTTCATCAGCCCCGCGACCGTCAAGACGTACGTGACGCGGCTGTTGGCCAAGCTCGACGCCCGCGACCGCGTGCGGCTCGTCATCATCGCCTACGAGACGGGCCTCGTGTCCCCCCGCCCGGGAGCACGAGATCGCCCCGACGAGTGAGGCGGGAAACACCGAGCGAGCCGGAGAGGCGCGCCGGTGTCTGGACTGAGGAGTGCGCGGGAGCGAAGCGACCAGAGCGCGACGAGGGCGGCGTTCATGGCGCGCCTCCGGCACGACCTATCGGGCGTGAGCGCCCCGATGAGCGAAGCGGGAAACGCAGCGGCCCGGCGGGGGAGTGGTTCCCCCTGCCGGGCCGCTGCGTGCCGGTCAGGTCGTACCGGTCGGGTCGTGCGTCAGTGGAGTTCCTTGCGCTCGCCGGCGCCGACGGCGGCGTGCTCCTCCTCATGGTGGCCGTTGTGGTGGCCGTCGGTCAGCGGGACGTGGTCGGTGCCGTACGCCTCGCTCATCTTGGTCCGGAGCCGGCCGATCGCGCTGCGGGCGCCCTTGGGCGGGATGCCGTCGCCGTCCGCCGAGCCGACCAGCATCGGGATCTCCTTCTTGCCGCGGATGTGCTCGGCGATGTCCTCCGCCGGCGGCGTGTGGACCTCGATGTACTGGCCGTTCGGCATCCGCTTGATGACGCCGGACTCCACGCCGTGCGACAGCACCTCGGCGTCCTTGCGCTGGAGGCCGATGCAGGTCCGGTAGGTGATCCAGTACGCGATCGCCGGGCCGATGAAGACGGCGAACCGCCCGAACCAGGTGGTCGTGTACAGGTCGATGTGGAAGTTCGCCGAGATCTCGTCGTTGGCGCCGAGCAGCCACAGGATGCCGTAGAACGTGATCGCCGAGATGCCGATCGAGGTGCGGTGCGGGTTGTTGCGCGGCCGGTCGCACACGTGGTGCTCGCGCCGGTCGCCCGTGACCCACTGCTCCAGGAACGGATACAGCGCCAGGCCCGTCATGATGATGCCCATCGGCACCAGCGCCGGGATCAGCACGCTGAACGTCACGGTGTGGCCGAGGAAGTTGATCTCCCACGCCGGCATGAGACGGAGCGCGCCCTCCAGGAAGCCCATGTACCAGTCGGGCTGGGAGCCGGCCGAGATGTTCGCCGGGTTGTACGGCCCGAACAGCCAAATCGGGTTGATCTGGGCGAACGTGCCGAGGAGGGCGATGACCCCGAACGTGAACAGGAAGAACGCGCCCGACTTGGCCATGAAGGCCGGGTAGAACGGCGCGCCCACGACGTTCTTCTCGGTCCGCGCCTTGCCCGGCATCTGCGTGTGCTTCTGCACCCACATAAGGATCATGTGGGCCGAGATCAGCGCGAGCAGGATGCCCGGGATCAGCAGGATGTGGATCGTGTAGAACCGCGGGATGACGTCGTGGCCCGGGTACTCCCCGCCGAACAGGAAGAACGAGATGTAGGTGCCGACGATCGGGATCGACTGCGCGACGCCCTGGGTGATCCGAAGGCCCGCGCCGGAGAGCAGGTCGTCGGGGAGGGAGTAACCGGTGAGGCCCTCCAGCAGCGCCAGCGTGAGCAGGCCGACGCCGATGAGCCAGTTGAGCTCACGCGGCTTGCGGTAGGCGCCGGTGAAGAAGATGCGCAGCGCGTGCGCCGTCATGCCGGCCACGAACAGCAGCGCCGCCCAGTGGTGCATCTGCCGGACGAGCAGGCCGCCGCGGATGTCGAAGCTGATGTGCAGGGACGAGGCGTACGCCTCCGACATGCGGACGTCGTACAGCGGGGCGTAGTTCCCCAGGTAGTTGACCTCGCCCATGCTCGGCTTGAACCAGAACGTCAGGAACGTGCCGGTCAGCAGCAGGATGACGAACGAGTAGAGCGCGATCTCCCCCAGAAGGAACGACCAGTGGTCGGGGAAGACCTTGCGCAGGTTGCGCTTGAGGAAGTTCCCCGCTCCCAGCCGGTCGTCGAGGAACGTCGACGGGCCCGTGATGGCCTTCGGAGGAGCGTTCATCACGCCTTCTCTCTTACTTCAGCTTCGGCGTCGCCGCGCTCCCAGAAGCTGGGGCCGACGGGGACCTTGAAGTCGGACTTCGCGACGAGGTACCCCTCCTCGTCGATGCCAAGCGGCAGCTGCGGCAGCGGCCGGGCCGCGGGGCCGAAGATGACCTTCGCGCCGTCGGCCGCGTCGAAGGTCGACTGGTGGCACGGGCAGAGGATGTGGTGCGTCGTCTGCTCGTACAGCGCGGCGGGGCAGCCCACGTGGGTGCAGATCTTGGAGTAGGCGACGATGCCGTCGACGGTCCAGTTCTTGTTCGTGCCGGACTTGATCTCCTCCGGGCGGAACTTGAGCAGGATCAGCGTCGCCTTGGCCAGCGCGTTCAGGTCCTCCTCGTAGCCCTCGGGGACCACGGAGAGGATGCCGCCGGGCGAGTTGAAGTCGGCGGCGCGGATCGGCTGGCCGGTGCCCTCGACGACGAGCCGCCGCGGCTTGCCGCCCTTCATGGGCTCTCCCCAGACGGTGTGCCGCAGCGAGGTCCCCGGCAGCGGGCCGAGGTCCTTCAGCAGCACCAGCGGGGCGAGGCCGAGCGGCGCCGCGGCCAGCAGCAGCGTGCGGCGCAGCAGTCTGTGCTTGACGAAGCCGCTCTCGTCCGCGCCCTGGAGGAAGGTCTCCTTGACGTACCCGCGCGTGTCCGCGTCGGAGGCCATCAGGTGGCGCTCCTGGACCAGGTTGTACTTCGGCATGATCTGCCGCACCCACACCGTGACGCCCGCGCCCAGCGAGAGCAGGGCCAGGGCCAGGGTGCCGCCGAGCGCGTAGTTCGACGCGGCCGTCTTGTCGATCGTGCCGACCTGGAAGATCACGTACGCGGCGATGAAGGCCGCGCCGGCCAGGAAGGTGATCAGGAAGAGGAACGCGACCATGCGCTCCGCCTTGCGGACCTTGACCGGGTCCTGGGGGATCACGCCCTCGACGCCCGCGGGCACGTGGATCGGGTCGTGCTCCTCGATGGGCGCGTCGGCGGGCGGCGTGCCGATCACGCGCGTCGGCACCCGGCCGCTCTCGGGATACTCGTTCTGCTCTGTCATGCCTGCGCCCGTCGCTTCTTCGCGGTGATCCAGATGGAGGCCAGGATCAGGAGGCTGAGACCCACGACCCACGCCACGAGGCCCTCGGTGACGGGGCCGATGCGGCCCAGGCCCGAGCCGCCCGGGTCGACCTGCGACCTGACGTGGGTGATGTAGGCGATCATGTCACGCTTCTGCTCCGGCGTGATCGTGGAGTCGTTGAACACCGGCATGGCCTGCGGGCCGGTGACCATCGCCTCGTAGATCTGCGTCGGCGTCGCCGGGTTCAGCGGCGGCGCGTACTTGCCGTAGGTCAGCGCGCCGCCCGCGCCCACGAAGTTGTGGCACTGGATGCAGTTGGCCCGGAACAGCTCACCGCCCTTGGCGGGGTCGCCCAGCGCGGGGTTCACCTGCTCCTCGGTCGGCCGCGTCGGGCCGCCGCCCAGCGACTGGACGTACGCCGAGAGCTGGTCGATCGCCTGGTCGGTGGCCCAGTCGGGCCTGGGCTTGCGCGGAGCCTGGGGGCCCGCGTCGGCGGCCGGCATGCGGCCGCTGCTCACCTGGAAGTCCACGGCGGCCGCGCCGACGCCGATGAGCGTCGGGGCCTTGTTGGTGCCCTCGGCGTTCATGCCGTGGCAGCTCGCGCAGTGCGCGACGAAGAGGCTCTTGCCCTCCGCCGCGTCGTCGGCCTTGCCGGACGCGATCGCGGCGTCGGCGGTGCTGCCGTTCGGCGCGGCGAGCGCGTACCCGCCGCCGAGCAGGCCCAGCGCGAGCGCCACGACGGCGACTCGCGCGAGGGGATGGCGCCGTCGGGCGGTGATGGAGTTCACCGAAATCCCCGTTCCGATCATTTGATGATGTAGATGGTCGCGAAAAGGCCGATCCAGACCACGTCGACGAAGTGCCAGTAGTAGGACACGACGATCGCGCTGGTCTGCTGCTCATACGTCAAGCGCTTCGCGGCGTACGTGCGTCCCAGGATGAACAGGAACGCGATCAGACCACCCGTCACGTGCAGACCGTGGAAGCCCGTGGTCAGGAAGAACACCGAGTCGTACGGGGTGTGCGAGAGGACGTGGCCCTCGCGCGCCAGGTTCCCGTACTCGTAAAGCTGACCGCCCACGAAGAAGGCGCCCATCAGGAAGCTTACGACATACCAGAATCGCAGCTTCTTGACCTGGCCTCTTTCCACAGCCCACACGCCCAGCTGGCACGTGACACTCGACAGGACCAGAACGGTCGTGTTGAAGGTCGCGAACGGGACTTCGAGGTGCGCCTCGGGCCAGTGCGTGCCCTGGCCGAGGCTGACCGACCGGATGGTGAAGTACATCGCGAACAGCGCCGCGAAGAACATGAGCTCAGAGGACAACCACACGATGGTGCCCACCTGAACCAGGTTCGGCCGGCTGGACCCGTGCGGTCTCGTCGTCGTAGTAATTGCGGATGCTGTCGCCACGCCCAGCATTATTGCGGCTCTCCAGGTCGGGTCGCCCCACGACCCCCCGCTAGGGTCCGTCCGCGCCCGCGGAGCGGGCATGCCATGGCAAGAGCCCCGGGGCTGCGAGCCTGGCAGCCGCGCCGGTAGCATCACGATGACCATACCCCGCGATTCGACAGTGAGCGTGTAATGAGGGTTCTCGTCTACAGCGACGACGCAGGCACCCGGGAGAAGGTGCGGCTGGCCATCGGGCGGCGCCCCGCCGCTGACGTGCCCCTCGTCGAGATCGTCGAGTGCGCGACCCAGCCGGCCGTGCTCAGGCAGCTCGACTCCGGCGAGATCGACGTGGCCGTGCTCGACGGCGAGGCGGTGCCGGCCGGCGGCATGGGAGTGAGCCGGCAGGCCAAGGACGAGGTGCACGACTGCCCGCCGATCCTGCTGCTCATCGCCCGCAGGGACGACCGCTGGCTGGCCAACTGGTCCCGCGCCGACGCGGTGGTCGCGCACCCGCTCGACCCCGTCGTGCTCGCGGAGGCCGTCGCCGATCTCATGCGGCGCCGCCTGAGCGTCACCCGGGCGCACTGACCTCTCTTCCGGCGTTCCAGCCGGGTTTTGCCGCAAGTTTTACCCGGTTCGTACCCGGCGCCCTCTCCGGCCTGACATCTCCGACCTGACCTCGACATATCGCGGAGCCCACGATGGACACGCGCACCACCTGGCCCTCGACGCTGAACGCCCTGCTCGCGGGTGAGAACCTGACGGCCGACGAGACGGCCTGGGTCATGGGGGAGATCATGTCGGGGGCGGCGACCCCGGCGCAGATCGCCGCCTTCGCCGTCGCGCTGCGGGCCAAGGGCGAGACGGTCGCCGAGGTGACCGGCCTCGTCCGCACCATGTTCGAGCTGGCCACCCCGCTCACGGTCGAGGGGCCGGTGCTCGACATCGTCGGCACCGGCGGCGACCGGGCGCACACGGTGAACGTCTCGACGATGGCGGCGATCGTCGCGGCCGCCGCCGGAGCGAGGGTCGTCAAGCACGGCAACCGCGCCGCCTCCTCGCTGTGCGGGGCGGCCGACGTGCTGGAACGCCTGGGCGTCGCGCTCGACCTGGCGCCGCAGATCACCGCCAGGGTGGCGGTGGAGGCGGGCATCGCCTTCTGCTTCGCGCCCCTCTACCACTCCGCGCTGCGGTTCACCGGCCCGCCGCGCAAGGAGATCGGCGTGCCGACGGTCTTCAACTTCGTGGGGCCGCTGGCGAACCCGGCGCGTCCGGCCGCCCAGGCGATCGGCGTGTTCGACGCCCGGATGCTGCCGGTGATGGCCGGCGTGTTCGCCGAGCGCGGTGTGTCGGCGCTCGTGTTCCGGGGCGACGACGGCCTCGACGAACTGTCGACGGCCGCGCCGTCGACGGTCTTCGTCGTCCGGGAGGGCACCGCGACCCAGACCGTCTTCGACCCGGCCGACCTCGGCATCTCCCGTTCCGAGCCGGGCGACCTGCGCGGCGGCGACGTGGACTTCAACGCCGCGGCGGTGCACGACCTGCTGCGCGGCAAGACCGGGCCCGTACGGGACGCCGTGCTGCTCAACGCGGCGGCCGGCCTGGTCGCCTACGACGGCCCCGGCGACGACCTCGTCGCCGACCTGCGGGCGGCGTACGCCCGGGCGGTGGAGGCGGTCGACTCGGGCAGGGCGGCGCAGACCCTGGAGCGGTGGGTGGATCTGAGCCGCACGCTCGGCTCCTCTGGCGCCTGACCCGGCTGCCCGGCTGACCGTTTCCGGCCGTCTCCATCGCTGGAGGGATGACGCGTCCGCCTGTGTGGGGACGTGCCGGGTTCCGCCTGAGCCGTACCTTTCGGGCATGATGCGCCTGTTCATTGCCCGAGCCCTCCGCCGCTGGGCCGTCCTCACCCATGGCAGGATGGCCTCTCTCGTGCCCGTACGCTTTGCCGGCCTCCGGCCCGGTGGTGTGGGTCCCGGCAGTGGGACGGCCGGGAGACGGGGACGGGAGACGGGCGTGGAGGGCGCGGCGTCCGTCGCGCGGGAAAGCGACCTCTGCCCGGATGACGCCGCGGCCTGGGAGCGGCTGCGCATCGCGTCGGAGCTGCACGATCTGGTGGCGCACGACCTGAGCGTGATGACCCTCGGGGTGGGCGCGGGCCGGGTGATCATGGACAAGGACCCGGAGCGGGCGCGGCAGACGTTCCGCGACGCCGAGGAGTCGGGCCGCCGGGTCCTGTCCGATCTGCGGCGCATGATCGGCCTGCTCCGCATGGACGGGCTGTCCCGAGGACCGCAGCCGGGGCTGGGCGAGCTGCCGGACCTGCTGGACGACTTCCGGGCGAGCGGGCTCGCCGTCTCCCTCACCGAGACCGGCACGCGGAGCGGCGGGCCGACGCTGGAGCTGTCGGCGTACCGCATCGTGGAGGAGGCGCTGGGCAGCGCCCTGTGGTACGGCATGGCCCGCACGGCGACGGTCACCCTGCGGTGGCTGCCCGCCATCCTGGAGGTCGCCGTCCACGACGACGGGCTGCCCCGCGACAGCCTCGTCGGCACCTGGGAGCGCGCGGCGCTGTTCGGCGGCTCGGTGGCCGAGCATCCGCTGCCGGGCGGCTTCGAGGTCCGCGTCCGCCTCCTGCGCCCCGCCTGACCGCGACGGCGGCCCGGGGAGGGTCAGTCGGCGTCGCTGAGGCCGATCGAGAAGGCCGCCTCCAGGTCGTGGCGGGAGTAGGTCCGGAAGGCGATGTGGGTCTCGGTGTGCCGCACGCCGGTCACCTTGTTGATGCGGCCCGGCACGACCTCGGCCACCTCGTCGTACCTGGCGACCCTGACCATCGCCAGCAGGTCGAACTCGCCGGTGATCGAATACACCTCGCTGACGCCGTCGACCTCGGCGATGGCCTCGGCGACCTCGGGAATCCGGTCGACATCCGCCTTGATGTGGACGATCGCGGTGACCATTCGGGCCTCTCCTGCTGTGTCGCGGCTTCGCTGTCCCACCCGACCCTAGTGCCCTCGTCGGCGCGCTCTATTTCGGGCCGGTAGTCCGATGTCGCCTGGCTGTGGCGCGGGCCGGACACGGCATCATGAAGGGCGTGGACACCTCTCTCGACACCCTGCCGAAGATCGGTGCACCGGCGACGCGGGCCTTGGCCAACGCCGGTTACCCGGCCCTGCGTGACCTCGCAGGGGTGCCGCGCGCCGAGCTGGCCAAGCTGCACGGCATGGGGCCAAAAGCGCTTGAGATCCTTCAAAGCGCTCTGGAGCAGCACAACCTCAGCCTGGGTTAGCCGATCGACGACCACCGCGTCCCGCCGGAGCCTCCTGCCACCTTTCCTTGTGATCGGCCTGGGGGGCTCAGGCCGGGGCGAATCCGAAGATGATATGGCCTTGCTCGTCGGGTACCCGGCCGAGCAGGGTCGTGCGGCCGGCGACGGTGCCCGGGTCCGGGCCGGCGATGTCCATGGTGGCCGCCGCCCACCAGTTCGTCTTCGCGTCCCAGGCGGTCGTGAGCAGGGACCTCTCGTCGTACCAGCCGACGTTGCCATACGGCCGGTCGGCGTAGAGGCGGTTCGCGGGGTATGCGCCGAGCAGAGCTCCCCGCCGTGCGTCCCAGACGCAGACCTGGTCGTCGTGACGGCCTCGGGGACAGTGGGTCACCATTCGCTCTTCCGACGGGGAGAAGGCCCCCATCCCGTACTGCCCGAGCAGCCCGACCCGTTGGAACGTCCGTTCCCTCCGGCCCCTGACGCTGAAGAACCGCACGTCGAGCGGATCTTCCTGCCCGAAGTTCCCGGCCACGCTGCCGTCCGGTCCCCACTGGTAGGGGGCGGTGGCACCCAGAGCGAGAACCGTCGGCTTCATGTCGGGCAAGCCGGCCGTCACGGCGCTCGCCCCGCGCGGATAGCTGTACTTGCCTTTCGCGTCGACCGGTGCCTCCGTGAAGAGCAGTGTCGTGCTCGTCCTGTTCCATTGCGGGTTGGTGGCGAACACGGTGCCCGGCACGTCGATGACCTTCCGCTTGGTCCCTGCCCGGTCCATGACGACCACGTCGGCACCGGGCACCGCGCGCATGTCGACACCTGCGATCCACCTGCCGTCGGGGGAGACCGCGACGTCCAGGTAGTCGCTCCCGAAGCCCAGGGGAGTCGCGAAGCAGCGGCGATCGGGTTGCCACAGATACGTCTTCGGATTCGGGCGGTCCCCTCGCGGAGGTTCGAACCCGATGACCGTCGTCGGCCCGGTGAGGTCGCGGAGCAGGCTGATGCGGGACTCGGGGAACCGGGTGGCCCTGCCCGGCCGGTCGGCACGTGAGAGTTCGGATCCTCCCGGTTCAGCGGCCGGGCACACGCCGGTGGCCGAGAAGCGGGCCGTCACCCTCGGGAGGAGGGCGACGGTAAGGACGACGGTAAGGACGACGACGAGAGCCGTGATGGCGACGGCCGCCCGTCGCGTGAGGCGCGGGCGGAATCGACGGGGGACCGGTTCGGTCCTCGGCGGAGGGACCTCCGAACCCTTCGGCGGCGCCTCCGCGGGACCCCGGTACGCGCGATTCCGTCCCAGAACGAGTGCGCCGCCGTCGTCCCGGGTGCTGAGGTGCGGCCGCGGCAGACCGCGGCCGAGCATCTCCCGCCGCAGGGCGGCGAAGACGGAACGGACGTCGAGGTACGGCCCCGCTCCGGGGATCCCGTTCTCCAGAGCCGAGATGAGGGCTCCGCTGAACGCCGTGTGGCGGTCGCCGGGATTCGCGCGGGCCCGGGCGTAGTCGGAGGTCGCCGTGAGCACGCAGGCGCCTTCAATGGGCGCCTGATGCGCGAGCTCCCGGTCCTCCTCCGAACCGTCGAGGAAGGCGTCCGAGTGCGCGCGGCCGGAATAGCAGCAGTCCAGGATGACGACCTTGCGCCGCGAGCCGGCGCCGCGCACCGCACGGCGGATCTCCTCGTACGGGAGCGCCGTGAAGTGTTCCCGCCTCTTGGTCCCCGGTAGGGCGAGCAGGAGGCTGTCGTCGTCGTCCTCGTCCAGAAAGCCGTGTCCGACGTAGTAGACGACGAGGGTGTCGGTGGCCTGGCTCGCCACCTCGTGGATCCGGCTCAGTATGGCGTTGCGGCCCAGCCCGCGCGTTCCGTCCAGGATCGCGACATTGCGGCCGGGGATACCCCAAATCGTCTCATCGCAGAAAAGGGTCTTCAATCGGCGGAGATTGGTGGGTGCGGCGGGAACTCGTGCGAAGTCCACAAATGAGGAGAATCCAATAAGAATCAGACGGGACCGCGCGGGATCAGGAATCGCCACCCCGGGGCCCCTCGAGCGTGCGTACGACCCGTTCCAGCTCTTCCCTCGAACCGCCCCGCAGTTCGACGCGCACCCCGTTTTTCTCCACGGAGACCGTCCATTTCGTGGACCGGCCGTCTCTCCAGGCGGCGATCGAGACGAGTAGCGCGCCGAGCGCGCCGGCGCTGTCGACGACGGCCAGGATCGCGTCGAGATCGGGGCCGAGCTCGTCGGCCGCCGGGGGATCGCCGTCGCAGGCCGACAGCTTCGCCAGCCGGCCCAGGTCGGGATCGCGTCTGAGCGCTCGATAGAGGGCCCTGGTCTCCGCGCCGGTGTCGGCTTCGACCCGAATAAGCACATTCGTCATAGCCGACGACCCCCTTTTTCGTTTCACGCTCCGCTCACACGGCTTCAAGAAATGAAATGTATCAAGACTTGACCATGCCTCGAAGCGGCCTCGACGACGCGCGGCACGGGCCATATGGCCGACGAAGTCCGGACCGGACGGAAAAGAGGGCGTCGGCGCCCGGCGGAATCCCCGTAGCCTTTCTCCGGAAATCCGCCGCCGTTGAACTTCTCGCGTCATCGTCGATCGCGGTGACCCGGGGCGTGATCCCTAACCCGGGGCGGAAGCTCAGCGCAGGGGGCGGCCCTCGCGGCGGTCGCCGCGCAGGTGCAGGTAGGCGCGTTCGATCCGGCCGACCAGCCGCCCCGCGCCGTACGCCGGGAGGCTCCAGACGCCGTCGACCTGGACCAGGCGCACGCCGGGAGAGTCGAGCCACCGCAGCACGCACTCGGTCTCCTCGGCGCTGGCGGCGGGGGTCGGGCCGGGGCCCGGCGTCACGGTCTCCGCGGTGGCGACGAGGGCGTCCACGTACGGCGTGGGGTGGGCGCCCCGCGGCATGACGCCCGCCGCGGCGAGCCTGCCGTACCGGATGACGTGGATGTCCCAACCGCCGCCGAAGGCAGGGCTGGCCGCGACCATCTGGGGGATGCCGGTCAGCGACCGCAGGCGCTGCATGCGCGCCGCGGTCCGGACGTAGGCCGCGAGCCGGTCGCGGTCGACCGCCGCCTCCTCGTACCGCTGCTCGTCGGCCAGGCGCCGCATGCGCGCCTCCATCGCGGAGAAGACGGCCTCGGCGTCGTGCTCCATCGCGTGCCGGGCGCGGCCGGCGTGCCGGGAATAGGCCTCCTCGCTCTCCCGGCCCTCGCAGGGCGCGCCGCAGCGGCCGATCTCCGCGAGCGCGCAGGCCGGCCGGCGCACCCGGGCCGACAGCCGTTCGGTGCACTGGCGCAGCGGCAGCGCCTCGTGCATCGCCGTGCGCGCGTCGTCGGCCGTACGGCTGCTGCCGAACGGCCCGAGATAGGCCGCTCCGTCGTCGCGCACCTCCCGGACGACGCTGAGCCGCGGGAACGGCTCATTCGTCAGCTTCAGCCAGACCACCCGCTCGGGGAAGCGGGACCTCCTGTTGTAGCGGGGCTTGGTCGCCCCGATCATCCGCAGTTCGCGGATCTCCGCCTCCAGCGCGGTGGCGCACACGATGGTCCTGACCCGCTCGGCGATGCCGACCATCTCGCGGATGCGCGAACGCGTCTCGCTCGCGGTGAAGTAGCTGCGCACGCGATTGCGCAGGTTGGAGCTCTTGCCGATGTACAGCGCCTCGCCCCTGGCGTCCTCGAAGACGTACACGCCCGGCGCGCCGGGCACGCCGTCGGTGAGGTGGCGTTTTCGCTGCTGCTCGCGCGTGGGGGCGCGCACGAAGCCGCGCAGATCCTCCAGCGTGTGCACGCCGAGCGAGCCGACCCGGGAGATGAGGCCGTGCAGCACGTCGACCGTGGCCTTGGCGTCGGCCAGCGCCCGGTGGCAGGGCTCGGTGGAGCTGCGGAAGACCCGCGCGAGGGTGGCGAGCTTGCAGTTGGGGGTCTCGTCGCGGGTGAGCACCCGGCGCGCGAGGTCGGCCGTGTCCACCACGGGGTTGGCCGGGGGCGGGTAGCCGCCCGCCTGGCAGGCCGCCTTGAGGAACGACATGTCGAACGGCGCGTTGTGCGCCACCAGCGCCGCCCCCGCGATGAACTCCAGGAAGCTCGGCAGCACCTCGGGGAACTTCGGGGCGGCCATGACCATCGCGTCGGTGATGCCGGTGAGCACGGAGATGAACGGCGGGATCGGGCCGCCGGGGTCGACCAGCGTGGCGAACTCGCCGATCACCTCGCCGCCGCGGACCTTCACCGCCCCGATCTCCGTGATGGCGTGCTCCGCGGCCGATCCGCCGGTGGTCTCCAGGTCGAAGACGACGAACGTCACCTCCTGCAGGGGAGTGCCGAGCTCGTCCAGCGTGCCCTGTACCGCGTCCACGCCAAGACCATAGAGATTCCGACCGACAATTGCCTTCCGGGGCGGCCCGGCCTGGCCGGACCGCCCCGGGCGGGAACTAGCCGAAGGTCACGACGAGGCGGCCGTCGGAGGCGAAGGACCAGCGCGGCGTGCCCCGGTAGGAGGAGCAGCGGGACCCGTTCGAGCCGGACCAGAACTGGTTCGAGCCGTCGGAGTTGCCGACGATCTTGTCGTTCGATCCGCTGCCGCTGCGGCACGAGGTGTTGTTGCGGAACACCGAGGTGCCCGCGTCGAAGGAGTAGTTGCGCTCGGCGTTGTCGACACTGACGTTGTCCGAGATCGTCATCGTGCCGGGGTTGCGGTTGTAGGTGAACCCGTGGTGGCCGTTGTGATAGGCGATGTTGCGGCGGATGACGTGGTTGACCCCGATGTCCTCGCCGCCGAGCTTGTAGCCGTTGCGGTCGCCGTTGCCGGCCTGGCTGCCGTCGGTGAGGGTGCCGTTGTTGTAGGCCAGGGAGTCTTCGATGGTGACCGGGCCGATGGCTCCGGTGTCCGTCTTGGTGTAGAGGTCCCAGCCGTCGTCGATGTTGTTGTGGGAGACGTCGTAGCGGAAGACGTTGCCGTTGCCCACGGTCAGCTTCGCGGCGAAGCCGTCGGCGTTGTCGTGCGACTCCGAGCTCACGACGAGGTTGTTGGACGGCCACTGGGCGCGGGGGGTGTCGGAGGCGATCCTGCCGAGCTGCAGCCCGGTGTCCCGGTTGAACCGCGTCACCGCGCGCTCGATGATGTTGTTGCTGCCGCCGACGTAGATCCCGTTGTCTCCGGCGCGCTGGACGACGACGCCGTAGACGTGCCAGTACGACCCGTACAGCGCGAGCCCCCGGTTCGAGGAGGACTGGCTCTGGGCGGAGAAGTTCAGCACCGGGGTCTCGCCGGGGTAGGCGGACAGCTTCTTGCGGGCGCTCGACGTGCCGTTGTTCCCCGCCGCGATGGTGACCGTCTGCGAGAGGTTGTACGTCCCGCCGCGCAGGTAGATCGTCCCGCCTGCGGCGACGCGGGTGATCGCCGAGGCGAGCGTCGTCGGGTCCGAGATCGTCCCGGACGCCCCGGCGGCGCCGCCCGGCGACACGTACAGCGCGGAGCCGGACGGTCCCGTCGGTGTGGACGTCGGGGTCGACGTGGGCGTGGAGGTGGGCGTCGACGTCGGCGTCGATGTGGGGGTGACCGTGGGGGTTGCCTGGGGAGTGCGGGTGGGGGTCGCGCTCGGGCTGACGTTGATGGTGGTGCAGGTCTCACCGTTCAGGGTGAACGCGGTCGGCTTGGGGTTGGAACCCGACCAGGTGCCGTTGAAGCCGATCATCACCGAGGCGCCGGTGGCGATGGCGGCGTTGTAGTCCATGTTCCTGGCGGTGACGTTCTGCCCGCTCTGGCTGTAGGTGGCCGACCAGCCGACGTCGACCTTCTGGGCGGGGTCGGGGAAGGCGAACCCCAAGGTCCAGCCGTTGATCGCGCTGCCCAGGTTCTGGATCGTGATGCTCGCGCTGAACCCGCCCCACCACTCGCTGTAGGTGTAGGTCACGGCGCAACCGGCCGCGGCTTGGGCGGGGGCCGTGGCCGCCAGCGCCGACGCGGCGAGGGCGACCGCCGCCGCCCCGGCGGCCAGGCGAGCCGCGCGGGCCCGGGGGATGGTGAGGCGCATCGAATCTCCTGAGTGACGGGTGACGCCGTGTCGAGGCCCGGGAGCGCCCGCACCGGCCTGCGACGGTGACGGCCGCGTGCGGCTCCCCGTCGCCGCGGGTCCGCGTCCGAAGTGCCCGTACCGTAAAATCCACCGAGGAGTTAGTCAACGCGTCAAACTTATTCGCCGCCGTACGCTGCGGCGACGCGTGAAACGAACGGCCCGTTCTTTCATTCCGCACGGCTCCGCGCGGCGCCGTACGGCCGGAAACGGACGGGCAGGCGTCAGGCTCGGTGCCCGGCGGAGGCGGCGGGGGAGGCCCGCCACTCGCGCGCCAGCATCGCGTAGACCAGTTCGTCGCTCCACGCGCCGGCGAAGAACTCGTTCTCGACCAGACGGGCCTCAAGGCGCATGCCGAGCCGCTCCATCAGCCGGGCCGACGGGATGTTGCGCGCGTCGCAGTTGCCGTGGATCCGGTGCAGCCCGACGCCCTCGAACCCGATGCGGAGAACCTCACGGGCCGCCTCCGTCGCGAGGCCCAGGCCCTGGTAGGCGGGGTTGAAGACGAAGCCGATCTCGCCCTGGCGGTGCTCCCGGCTGCGCAGGAACAACGTGAGGTCCCCGATCACCGGCCCTCCGCCGGTCAGCGCGGCGGCCACGCTGAGCGCGTCGCCGTCCGCGGCGAGGCTCACACCGGCGATCTTGCGGTCGAGTGCCGCCTTCGTCTCCTCCCGCGTACGGGCGTCCCAGTAGAGATACCGCGTGACCTCGGGAAGCGATTGGAAGGCGTGCAGGTCGTCGAGGTCCGCCTCGGTGAAGGGACGCAGGACCAGCCGGGGGGTGATGATCGGGTACGGCGGGGTGAACACGCCGCCGAGCGTACGGACCGGACCGCCCCGGGCGCCAGCGGACGGCCGCCCGGCCCGGTGACAGATCATGAACAGGACATGGACACGGTGCGACGGCCGTACCCTTGAAGAAGGACAAGAACAGAGGACTGTCTCGCAGATCTTGCCGTGTGAGGGGCGCCGGGTGGGCGCGCCACGAGGCCCGGCCTCGTGGGAGCCCGCTCCTGGGCCCCCACACCCGGGGGCGACAGCTCCGCGAGGCGCCGCCGGGCGATCCCGGCAGGCGGCAGGTCTGCAGGACACGGCCGAGGAGCGACGAGATGAGTTCAGCCGGTGAAGGCCTGTCTCGTCCGTTGCCGGAGCAGGTCCGCTTACACGTGGTCGAGGTCGCGGCGCAGGTGCTGGGCACGATGCCCGCCGCGTCCGTGCCGCCGCCGCTGCGCGGCATCGCCAGGTTCGACCCGCGCAAGCGTGCGCGCCTGGGCAGCGCGCCGATCGCGGCTCAGCTGGAGAACGACAAGGAGTTCCGCGAGCAGGTCGCCGAGGCACTGGAGGCGGCCTGGCCCGAGCTGGTGGCGAGCCTCGCCGAGGGGACGGTGCCGCCGGCGGCGGAGCCGGTGCTGGTCGCGGCGGCGGCCTACCTGACCCGTCCGCCCGGCTGGCCTGACCTGGTCGAGCAGGCGCGGACCGACCTTGAGCAGGCCGCCGCGGCGGGCACGCAGCGGGAGCAGGCGGAGACGCGGCTGCGCGAGCAGCTCGCGGCGCAGCGCGCGTCCGCCAAGGAGGAGATCGACCGGGTTCGCGAGCAGCTCAAGGCGGCCCGCGCCGAGAACTCCGACCTGAGGCGCAAACTGCACGACGCGCGTGAGCGGGTCAAAGCGGCCGAGGCCCGGGCGGCCGAGCTGGAGGCCGAGACGGCCGAGGCGCGAGCCAGGGTGGCGAGCGCCAACGGCGCCGCGGAGACCGAGCTGCGCAGGCTCAAGGAGCGCCTGGCGGACACCGAGCGGCAGCTGGAGGCCAACCGCCGCGCCGCCCGCGAGGGCCGCAGCATGGAGGACGCCCGCGTACGGGTGCTGCTGGACGCCCTGCAGGACGCCGCCGCGGGGCTGCGCAAGGAGCTCGGCCTGCCGACCACCATCAGCAGGCCGGCCGACTACGTGAACGCGGTCGTGCCGGGCGAGCCCGGCGTGACGGCGGTGCCCGCGCGGGCGCTGGCGAACGACGACCCCCAGCTCCTCGACCAGCTCCTCGCCCTGCCCAACCTGCACCTGATCGTCGACGGCTACAACGTGACCAAGACCGGCTATCCGACGCTGACCCTCGCCGACCAGCGCGCCCGCCTGCTCACCGGGCTGGGCGGCCTCGCCGTGCAGGCGCGCGTGGAGGTGACGTGCGTCTTCGACGGCGCCGAGCTGAACGGGCCCGTGCAGGTCTCCGCGCCGCGCGGGGTGCGGGTGATGTTCAGCGCGCCCGGCGAGATCGCCGACGACCTCATCCGCACGCTCGTGCGCGCAGAGCCGCCGGGGCGCGGCATCGCGGTCGTCTCCTCCGACCGTGAGGTGGCCGACTCCGTCCGCCGCATGGGCGCCCGGCCGGTGCCCTCGCTCCTGCTGCTGCGCCGTCTCGGCCGCGGCTGATTCCGGCCGATCCAGTACGGCACGCTCCGTGCGGAGGCCGCTTCGGTGAGTGATGACTGCCGCGAATAGCTGCGAATAGGTTGAAGCGTCAAGATCGCCTAGATAGAGTCGCGCCGCAGGTTCGTTGATCCCGAAGGGGGCCCGAGTGCGAGGGCGTGTGCCGGTGGCCGCTGGGTTGGCCGCCGTGGTCCTGCTGACGCCGCTGACGGGCGCGCAGGCCGATCCGAAACCCACCCTTGCCCAGGCCAAGGCGAAGCTGAACCGGCTGAACGCGCAGGCGGACAAGCTCGTGGACCGCTACAACGCGGCCGGTGAGAAGTGGAAGTCGGCCAAGAAGAAGTATCTGGCGCTCAACGACGACTACAAGAAGCAGAACGCGCGGGTCGAGGCGCTGCGCTCGGGGCTGGTGACGATGGCGGTCAGCAGCTACCAGGTGGGCGGCATCGGCACCTGGGGCGTCTTCTACAACCCCGACCCCGACACCATGCTCAGCGGTCTCGCCACGTACAACCACATCTCCGCCGAGCGCATCGGACGGCTCCAGCAGTACGAGGGCGCGATCCAGGGCCTGAAGGACCGGCGCGACGAGACGAAGGCGGTCTACGCCGAGGCCGCCAAGGTCAGGAGCGAGCTCGCCGACGAGAAGAAGAAGGTCGACAAGCTCGTCAACGAGCAGATGAAGCTGCTGCGCTCGCTCGGCACCTACAACCCCGGCAATCCCAACAGCGCGGGCGTCGCCTACAAGGGCTCCGCTTCGGGCAACGCCCTGTCGGCTCTCCAGTTCGCCTACAAACAGGTCGGCAAGCCGTACCGCTACGGGGGCAGCGGGCCGGACTCCTGGGACTGCTCCGGCCTCGTCCAGGCCTCCTGGGCGGCGGGCGGGGTCGGCCTGCCGCGGACGAGCTACGAGCAGTGGGCCTGGGGCGCGAGCCGCCGCGTGTCCCTCGACGCGCTCCAGCCGGGCGATCTGCTCTTCCATGCGGGCTACGGCCACGTGGGCCTGTACGCGGGAGACGGCAAGGTCGTCCACGCGCCGCAGACCGGCGATGTTGTGAAGATTGTCACACTCGCGGAGTATCACGCGATCGGTGCCGTCCGTCCTTGACAGTCGGCGTGATCTTTGTTCCGGTTGGGAGCTAAGTGCCCAATTTGGGCGCTGTGGTGCCTGCTGTGAGCAGAGTCACACTTAGCCTTATGCGGCGTGGGTACGCTGCGGTTTCTCCCGCGCCGCCTTCGTTATCCGATCTTTATGCGCCGGGGCGGCTTTGCCGAGAGCCGCCGGATCTCGGTAGCTTCTGGGCCGCGGCGAGCACGCCTCGCCGCGGCGAGCCCGGTCCGGCCGGCCGGGCCCGCGTCATCCACCGTCGCCGGCGCCGTCCGTCTATTCACTCCCCTCAGGGGATTTCCGGGCGCCGGGGACCTGCCGAGTCCGTGCAGTCAGGAGGCACGGAGCCGGGGAACCATCGACCTTCTTCGCGAAGGTCCGGGGTGAATCGGCGCGTCCACGCGCCGTAGGGCGACTTCCCCGCCCGAACCCGTCAGCTAACCCGGTAGGCGTACGCGGAAGATCCAAGGAGAGATCCTGTCTACCACCCCCGCTAGCCTGTCCCGTCTTGCCCGAATTGCCCTTGGTGGTGCCGCTTTGACGGCATCCGTAGGGATCGCCGGCGCGCAGCCGGCGGCGGCCGACTCGGTGACGGTCACGGTCACGAAGGTGACCACGGAGACGAACACGAGGTCCGCCGCCACCGGGGCGGCCAAGAAAGCCGCGAGGAAGGCGACCAAGAAGGCCGCCGTCAAGCGGAAGAAGCTCAGCAAGGCCACGCTCCAGCTGGCCAAGGCGCAGCGAGCGGTCACGACCGCGAGGAAGCACATCGGCGATCCCTACCGCTACGGCGCCAGCGGACCGGGCGCGTTCGACTGCTCGGGCCTGGTCACCTACGCCTGGCGCAAGGCCGGCGTACGGCTGCCGCGCACGACGTGGTCCATCCGCAGCGCCGTACGGAAGAAGGTGTCCTGGGGCCACTTCAAGCCCGGCGACCTCATCTTCACCAGCGGCGGCGGCCACGTCGGCATGTACGTCGGGCACGGCAGGATGATCCACGCCCCGCACAGCGGCACGCGGGTCAGGATCGACAAGCTCGACTCCTACCGCAGGGCGACCTTCGTGGGCGCCGTACGCCCCGGCGGCTGATCCGTCCCCCTCGCCCGGTGCCGAGCCCGTTGTCGCCGGCATCACTTCCACGGCTCCGTCCTCCCGCACGGGTGGGCGGAGCCGTGGCGTTTCTCCGCCGACGGATCGGCCGACGGATCGGCCGACGGCTCGCCGGCGCCTGGTAGCGTGCTCGCGTCAGGTCCCGCGGGCGGGACGTCGCTGGACGGCTCGAACGCCGGTGGAGACCCGGTAAGACCCCTATGTGGCACAGGCCGGCGAAGCAGGAAGCCGCGGAAGCGCCGTGCGCGCGGCACAGGCCGGATCTCCGGCGTCCACGCCGAAGCGCACACGCTCGCGGCTTCGGCCCCCGCCGGTCCGTGTCCGTGGCCCTGGTGCTGGCCGCGCTGCTGGCCGGTTCGGCCGCCGCGGCGCCGCCCGACCCCCTCTCGCCCCTGCTGTCCCGGGCCCGCGCAGCCGTGCGCGAGCAGCCCGGCATGTGGACGGGCGCCTCCGTCGCCCGCGGTGAGCACACCGTCGTCGTCGGCGCGCCGCGGCGGCTGGTCGCCGAGATCGCCCGGCTGGCCGGCCGCGCCGACCGTACGGTCACGCGGGTCTGGGGAGCCCACGGCGGCGCGGTGGTCCTCGTGCCCCGCACCGAGGAGCAGGCGGCCCTCCTGGCCGCTCCGGCGGTGGTCGGCGGCCTCGCGGCCGTCGCGACCGGCGACCGGGTGATCGTGCAGCCCGCCGCGTTCGCCCGCCTGTCCGCGGTCGGCCGCCAGGTCGTCGTGACCCACGAGCTGACGCACGTCGCGGCCTCCGGGCCGCGCGCGGTGCCGATGTGGCTCCTGGAGGGCTTCGCCGACTACGTGGGCTACCTCGACAGCGGCCTGCCCGTTCACACGGTCGCCGCCGAACTCGCCGCGGACCTGCGAGCCGGCGGTGGAGCCGGAGCGGAAGCCGACAGGGAGGCCGGCACAGCGGCTGACACAGCGGCTGACACAGTGGCCGGCGCGCCGCTGGCCCGGCTGCCGGAGCCCGCGGACTTCGCCGCCAGGCCCGCCCAGGCGTACGAGGAGGCCTGGCTGGCCTGCCGCTACATCGCCGCCCGGTTCGGCGAGCGGCGGCTGGTCGCCCTCTACCGCGCCGCGCTGAGCGAGGACGCCGACACCGCGCTGCGGAACGTCCTCGGGCTGACCACCGCCGAGCTGACCCGCCTCTGGCGGTCCTCCGTACGGGCCGAGCTGGCCCGGTCCTGATCGCGGCCCTGATCCCGGTCCTGATCCTGGGGCAGGCGGGAGGCGGGACGGGCCTGCGAGAATGCGTTCCCGGGCGGGCCGCGTGGCCGTGGGCCGTCCGCCGCGCCGATACCGGGGGTGAGGATGGCGAACAGGACGTTGATCGTCACGAACGACTTCCCGCCCAGACCGGGAGGCATCCAGGCGTTCGTGCACGGCCTCGCCGCCCGCAGGCCGCCCGGCTCGGTCGTCGTGTACGCGCCGCGGTGGAAGGGGTGTGAGGAGTTCGACGCCCGCCAGCCGTACGAGGTGGTCCGCCATCCCTCCACGCTCATGCTGCCGACGCGCGCGGTGGCGGGCAGGGCGGCGGCGCTGGTCGAGGACGGCGCCACCGTCGTCTTCGGCGCCGCCGCGCCGCTGGGCCTGCTCGCCCCCGCCCTGCGCGCCGCCGGCGCGGCGCGGATCGTCATGCTGACGCACGGGCACGAGGCGTCCTGGGCGCGGCTGCCCGGCGCCCGCGGCGTGCTGCGCCGGATCGGGGCGGGCGCCGACGTCGTGACCTACCTCGGTGAGTACACGCGCCGCCTGCTCACCCCGGTGATCCCCGCGCCCCGGCTCGTACGGCTCGCTCCGGGCGTGGACACCGGCGCCTTCCGCCCCGGCGCGGGCGGCGAGCGGGTCCGGGCGGCGCTCGGCCTGGGCGACCGGCCGGTGGTCGTCTGCGTCTCCCGGCTGGTGCCCCGCAAGGGCCAGGACGTGTTGCTGCGGGCCTGGCCGCTCGTCCTGCGGCGGGTGCCGGGAGCGGTGCTGCTGCTGGTCGGCGGCGGCCCTTCACGGCGGTCACTGGAACGGGCCGTCGCCGGAGCCGGGCCGCGCGGGTCGGTGGTGATCACCGGGTCGGTCCCGTGGGCGGATCTCCCGGCCCACTACGACGCCGGAGACGTGTTCGCCATGCCGTGCCGCAGCAGATTCGGGGGGCTCGACGTCGAAGGGCTCGGCATCGTCTATCTGGAGGCGTCGGCGACCGGCCTGCCGGTGGTCGCCGGCTCCTCGGGAGGCGCCCCCGACGCCGTACGGCACGGCGAGACCGGCCTGGTGGTCGACGGAAGGTCGCACACGGCGGTGGCCGGCGCGCTGTGCGACCTGCTGGCCGACCCGGCCCGCGCCCGCGCGATGGGCGAGCGGGGCCGGGCCTGGATCGAGGAGGAGTGGGGCTGGGAACGCGTCGCGGCCCGGTTCGCGGCACTGCTGTGACGGCCGCTCAGAGGGCCGCCTGCGGCCGGTGACATGGCCCGTGGGCTGGTCGGTGGGCGCCGTGGCCGCTGAGCGTGGTGGGTGATTCTGTGCGTCCTCGGGGGTCCTTGGGGATCCTCAGCCGGTGAAGACCTCCACCAGCAGGAACGCGTTCAGCGCGCTGATCACGGCGGCGACGGCGACGCCGGCGGCGGTGGTCGCCCGGTGGTTGACCAGGTCGCCCATCAGGGCGCGGCGGGCGGTGAACACGACGAGCGGGACCAGGGCGAACGGGATGCCGAACGACAGCGCGACCTGGCTCAGGACGAGCGCCCGGGTGGGGTCCGTCCCCACGGCCAGGATCGCCATGGCCGGAAGGATCGTGACCAGGCGGCGCGCCAGGAGCGGCACGCGGCGGCGCAGGAAGCCCGCCATGATCACCTGCCCGGCGTACGTGCCGACGCTGGAGGAGGCCAGGCCGGAGGCGAGCAGGGCGAGCGCGAACGCGACCGCCGCCCCGGGGCCGAGCACCTCGCCCAGACCGGCGTGGACGGCCTCCAGGCCGCCGATGTCGCTCCCGTCGAAGGTCGCGGCGGCGACGGTGAGCATCGCCATGTTCACCAGCCCCGCCGCGCCGAGCGCGACGGCGATGTCCACGCGGCTGGCCTGGAGGGCCGCCCGGCGCGGGTCCCAGGCGCCGCCGCTCCGGGTGAGGGCTCGGGGCTGCCGGGTGAGAGCCCCATGGTGCTGAGGGACGGCCCCGGGTTGCCGCAGGAGAGCCCCCTGGTGCTGCGTCAGAGCACTGTGCAGGTAGACGACATGCGGCATGACGGTCGCTCCGACGATCCCGGTCGCCAGCAGCAGGCTGTCCGGCCCGGCGAGGCGGGGCACGAAGCCGCCCGCCACGCCCGCGAGGGATCCCGACAGCATCACCTGGTAGGCGAAGCCGGCCAGCACCACGGCGAGCATCGCCGCCACGGTCAGCTCGAACCGGCGGCGACCGCGCGGCGCAAGCATGAGCAGCAGCGAGGAGACCAGCGCGGTGATCGCGGCGGCGGGCAGCAGCGGCACGCCGAACAGCAGGTTCAGCGCGACGGCCCCGCCGATGAACTCGGCCAGGTCGGTGGCGACGGCGACCATCTCGGCTTGCGCCCACAGCAGCAGGCTCACCGGCCGCGGCAGGTGGTCGCGGCACAGTTCGGGCAGGTTGCGGCCGGTGGCGATGCCGAGCTTGGCCGACAGCGCCTGCACGAACATGGCCAGCACGTTCGCGGCCGCGATCACCCACAGCAGCATCGTCCCGTAGCGCGCCCCGCCGGACATGTTGGTCGCGAAGTTCCCGGGATCGACGTACGCCACGGCGACGACGAACGCGGGACCGCACAGGCCGGCCAGCCGCGCGAGGCGCCCGGGCGACGGCGGCCGTCCCGCGGCGGTGACGGCCTCGACGGTCTGTACGGACCCGGACCCGGACCGGGACCGGGGCTCGGGCTCGGACCCGGGAGCGGGCATGGGCGTGCTACGGCGGTGGTCGGGCAAGGGAAGCCTCGCTGAGGAGAGGTCGGGACGGAGGCGGCGCCTCGCCCGTCCCGGCGTCGTGCCGGAACGGGCGCAGGCGGGACGGGCGGGTCCGCCGGGAGGCCGGGCGGGAGCGGTCCCGGCGTCAGGTGAGCTTGTCCTTGAGCTTGCCCATGGGGCCGACCTCGGTGCCGAGGGCGGGGCTCTGCGGCTCGCCCATGCTGCCGTCGTAGGTGTCGTACAGCTTCGGGTCGGGCGGCGGGGCCTGCGCGAGACCGCCGAGCGGTTCGGGGTTGAGGAGATAGGCGAACTGGTGGCGGCCGTCGGGCTGCGGCCCGCTCGCCCAGCCGCCCGCCTGCGCCTCGATGCCGTCGGAGAGGTCCCAGATCGTCTCCGCGTGCTCGGCGTGCTCCTCGTCGAACAGGTCGTCGGGCACGACGACGTCCTCCAGGCCGTCCGACTGGAGTTCCTCGATGGCCTTCAGCCACAGGTTCTGGTGCAGGGTGTCGCGGGCGAGGTTGAACTTCAGCATGTCCTTGACGCCGGGGTCGTCGGTCATGTGGTAAAGCCGGGCGGTCTGCAGCCGGCCGTGCGCCTCGGCCGCGACATTGGCCCGGAAGTCGGCCAGCAGGTTGCCGCTCGCCACGATGTAGCGGCCGTTCCAGGGGTATCCGTTGCTGTCGGCGGGCAGCGGGCCGCCGCCGGCCACGATGGCCTGCTGGGGGTCCATCCCGCCCAGCACCGCGCCGACCACCGGGTCGGTGGTGGCCATCTTCGTGACCGCCGTCGCGGGCGCGCCCTCCAGCAGCCGCGCGACCATCGTGGCGAGCATCTCGACGTGCCCGATCTCCTCGGTCGCGATGTCCATGATCAGGTCCTTGTACTTGCCGGGCATCCGGCAGTTCCAGCCCTGGAACAGGTACTGCATCGTGACCGTCATCTCGCCGAACGCGCCCCCGATCAGTTCCTGGAGCTTGCGCGCGTACACCGGGTCGGGCTTTTCGGGCTTGGCCTCGAACTGGAGGTGCCGGGTGTGCCGGAACATAGGACTCCTCGCGTCGGAAACCGCAGGGAGCCGCAGGCCTTGTACGGGTTAAGGGCGCGACCCCGCCGGTGCGGTCGGTGTTGGGCGGTGGGCCGGGGGGTCACGCATGAATCCCAACACGGGCCGCGACAAGGCAGCAGGAGCGACACCTAACGAAGGACCAATGGTTGGGCTCAGTGGGTGTAGAGCTCGTCGATCTGCTTGGCGAAGTCGCGCATGACGAGGTTGCGCTTGACCTTCAGCGAGGGGGTCAGGTGGCCGCTCTCCTCGGTGAGGTCGGTTTCGAGGATCACGAACTTCTTGATCTGCTCGGCCTTGGAGACCAGCCGGTTGGCGCCGTCCACGGCCTGCTGCACCTCGGCGAGGATCTCCGGGTCCGTCGCCCCGACCTCGCTCTTCCCGTTGGCCTGCTTCCACTGCTCCAGCGCCTCGGGGTCGAGCGTCACCAGCGCCCCGATGAACGGCTTGTCGTCGCCGACCACCATGACCTGGCTGACGAGGCGGTGCGCCCGGATGGCGTCCTCCAGCGGCGCGGGCGCCACGTTCTTGCCGCCCGCCGTGACCAGGATCTCCTTCTTGCGCCCGGTGATGCGCAGGTAGCCGTCGTCGTCGAGGCTGCCGATGTCCCCGGTGTGGAACCAGCCCTCGGGGTCGACGGCCTCCTTCGTGGCCCGCTCGTTGTTCCAGTAGCCGTCGAAGACGTGGCGGCCCTTCACCAGGACCTCGCCGTCGTCGGCGATGCGGATGCTCACCCCGGGGAACGGCTTGCCGACCGTGCCGATCTTGTTGGCGCCCGGGATGTTGACCGTCGAGGGCGCGCTGGTCTCGGTGAGCCCCCAGCCCTCGAACACCTCGATGCCCACGCCGCGGAAGAAGTGGCCGAGCCGCTCGCCGAGGGCCGAACCGCCGGAGACCGCCGCCGTCAGCGCGCCGCCCGTCGCCGCCCGCAACTTGCCGTACACGAGCCGGTCGAAGACCGCGTGCTTCAGCCGCACGCCGAGGCCGGCCCCGCCGGAGCTCTCCGCCCTGCTCCACTCCACGGCGGCCCGTACGGCGGCGTGGAAGATCTTGCCCTTGCCCTCGTCGGTGGCCTTCTGCTCGGCGGCGTTGTAGACCTTCTCGAACACCCGGGGCACGCCGAGCAGGAACGTCGGCTTGAACTCCCGCAGGTCGGGGGCGACGTTCTTCATGTTCGGGCTGTGCGCGAGCACGGTGTGGGTCTCGATCAGGACGATCTGGATCAGCCGGGCGAAGCTGTGCGCCAGCGGCAGGAACAGCAGGGCCGCCCGTCCCCGCACCTCGAACAACGCCTCCAGCGGCCCCTGCGAGACGTTGCGCGCGGTGAAGAGCAGGTTGTCGTGGGTGAGGCGGCAGCCCTTGGGCATGCCGGTCGTGCCGGAGGTGTAGATGATCGTGGCGAGGTCGCGGCCGCCCCGGCTCGCCCTGCGCTCGGCCAGCGTGTCGTCGCCCACCTCGGCCCCGAGCCGCTCCAGCTCGGCGAACCCGCCGCCGTCGATCCGCCACAGCGACGGCAGCCCGGGCACGGCCTCGCGTACGGTCTCCTCGTGCGCGGCCGTCTCCACGATGGCGGCCTTCGCCCCGCTGTCGGTCAGGATCCACTTCACCTGGTCGGCGGAGGAGGTCTCGTAGACGGGCACCCCGACCGCGCCGGCCGCCCAGATCGCGTAGTCGGCGACCGTCCACTCGTAGCGGGTGCGCGACATCAGCGCGACGCGGTCGCCGGGCTCGATCCCGGCGGCGATCAGGCCCTTCGCGACGGCCGCGACCTGGTTCCTGAACTCCGCGGCGGTCACCGGCGTCCACGGCGCGCCCGCCGCCGCCCCCTCGTCCTTGCGGCGGACCACGACGGCGTCCGGCTCGTCCACGCCGCGCTGGAACACCACGTCGGCGCAGTTCGCGGACGGAGGCACGTCCACCAGCACGGGAACGCTGAACTCGCGCACGGTCACTCCTTCGCGCACGGCCCCGCGGCCTCCGCCGGACAGCGCCGGGACCGCGTGTGGACCATCACTCTTTGGGTCTCACTGGACGCTACCGTCCGAAGTTACGCAGGGGTAGATCCGTCACCCAGGCGTTATCCGGGGCATCGTCCGGAGCGTCGTCCGGATCGAAAACGACGCTATCAGGGTCCCTGACACCTTTCCCGGCGCGGCGGGCCGGACACCTTTCCGTGACTCCATCGGTGTCCGGTAAAGCCGCCGTTATCATCTCGTCATGCGAATCCACGTCGTCAGCGACGTCCACGGCCGGGCCGACGCGCTCGCCCGCGCGGGCGACGGCGCCGACGCGCTCGTCTGCCTCGGCGACCTGCTCCTCTTCGTGGACTACGCCGACCACTCCCAGGGCATCTTCCCCGAGCTGTTCGGCGCGGAGAAGGCGACCGAGTACGTCGGGCTGCGCACGGCGGGGCGCTTCGACGAGGCGCGGGCGATGTCGGCCGGGTTGTGGGCGGCCCTCGGCGGCGACCCGCGCGAGCACATCGAGACGGCGGCCCGCCGCCAGTACGAGCGGATCTTCTCGGCCATGCCGACGCCGGCCTACCTCACGTACGGCAACGTGGACCTGCCGCGCCTGGGGACCGACCACCTGCGCCCGGGGCAGCGGGTCCTCGACGGGGAGGTCGTGGAGATCGGCGGGCTGCGGTTCGGGTTCGTCGGCGGCGGGCTGCGCACGCGGTACCGCACGCCGAACGAGATCGACGACGAGGAGTTCGCGCGCAAGGTCGAGGCCGTCGGCGAGGTGGACGTGCTGTGCTGCCACATCCCGCCGGCCATCCCCGAACTGCTCTACGACGTGGTCGCCCGGCGGTTCGAACGGGGGAGCGAGGCCACGCTGGAGGCGATCAGGAGGACGCAGCCGCGGTTCGCGCTGTTCGGCCACGTGCACCAGCCGCTCGCCGGGCGCGCCCGGGTCGGCCGTACGGAGTGCGTCAACGTCGGCCACTTCCGCGGCCGTGGCACGCCGTTCGCCCTGGAATGGTGAAGTACGGTTGGCCACATGGCTGATCGCACTTCGTCGAGCATCACGATCGGCGCCGGCCGGTCGACAATCATGGCCGTCATCGCCGACTTCCCCGCGTACCCGCAGTGGGCGGGCCAGGTGAAGGCGGCGGAGGTGCTGGAGACGGACGAGGACGGCCGTGCCACCCGGGTCCGTTTCGTCCTCGACGCGGGTGTGATCAGCGACGAGTACGTCCTCGGCTACGACTGGGACGACGACGCGGGCGTGAGCTGGCGGATCGTCGACGCCGGCCGGATGGTCTCGGGCCTGACCGGCAGCTACCGCCTGACCGGGAACGGCGGCGGCACCGAGGTCACCTACGACCTCGCCGTGGACCTGAAGGTCCCCATGATCGGCATGATCAAGCGCAAGGCCGAGAAGGTCATCGTCGACACCGCGCTGAAAGGGC
This sequence comes from Microbispora cellulosiformans, assembly GCF_008728085.1. Lineage (NCBI taxonomy): Bacteria > Bacillati > Actinomycetota > Actinomycetes > Streptosporangiales > Streptosporangiaceae > Microbispora > Microbispora cellulosiformans. Next base: position 252,429 of record NZ_VYTZ01000003.1, read on the forward strand.
TCAAGCGGCGCGTCGAGGGCCGATGAGGGTCCTCCTCTTCACGGGGAAGGGCGGGGTCGGCAAGACCACTGTGGCCGCCGCGACCGCCACGCTCGCCGCCGGTCGCGGGCTGAAGACGCTGGTGGTCTCCACCGACACCGCGCACTCGCTCGCCGACGCGCTGGGCGTGCCGCCCTCGGACGCCCCGGTCGAGGCCGCGCCCGGCCTGCACCTGCAGCAGGTGGACACCCAGAGGTCGCTGGAGCGGCACTGGGGCGAGTTACGCGACTACGCCCGCGAGGTGCTGGCGGAGCTCGGCCTCGACGCGGTCACCTCCGAGGAGATCACGGTCCTGCCCGGCGCCGAGGAGGTCATCGCGCTGCTCGAACTGCGCGAGCAGGCCCGCTCCGGCCGGTGGGACGTGATCGTCGTCGACTGCGCGCCGACGGCCGAGACGCTGCGCCTGCTCGCCCTGCCCGAGGCGCTCGACTGGCACGTCAACCGGCTGCTCCCGGCGGGCCGGCGGCTGCTCGGGGCGCTGTCGCCGGTCATCCGGCACGTCGCGAAGGTGAGCGTGCCCCAGGGCGAGGTCATCTCGGCGGGCGAGCGGCTGCACCGGGGCCTGCTGGAGGTGCGGGCGCTGCTCGCCGGCGACGACGCGTCCGTGCGGCTCGTCCTCACGCCCGAGGCCGTGGTCGTCGCCGAGGCCCGCCGCACGCTCACCTCCCTCAGCCTGTACGGCTACCGCGTCGACGCGGTGATCGCCAACCGGGTCTTCCCGGCCGAGGGCGCCGACGAGTGGCGGCGCCGATGGGTGGAGGCTCAGGCCAGGCAGCTCGCCGGCGTGCACGAGTCGTTCGCGCCGCTGCCCGTCCTGACCGTTCCCTATCTTCCGGGCGAGCCCGTCGGCACCGACGCGCTCGCGCGGGTCGGCGAGGAGCTCTACCGGGACCGCGACCCGTTCGCGCGCCCGGACGTGGAGCCCCCGCTGCGGATCTCCGGCGACGAGCTGTCGCTCCGCCTGCCGCTCGCCGACCGCGACGACCTCGACCTCGCCCGCAAGGGCGACGAGCTCATCGTCACCGCCGGTTCGCACCGGCGCGTCATCGCCCTGCCCGCGGCCCTGGCCAGACGGGAGATCTCCTCGGCCGCGCTCCGGGACGGCCGGCTCCGGGTACGGTTCGAGGCAGGAGGGGCGAGATGACGGATTCGAACGACAGCACCGCCCGCCGTCAGGACCCGGTCGGGTCCGCGGCGGAAGAGGCCATGAAGCTGCTCGACGCCGTGCAGCGGCGGATGGGCCGCGAGTTCGGCAAGGGCCTGGTGAAGGGCGGCGTGAGCGGCATCGGGTCCGCGTTCGGCGGCGCGAGCGGCATCGGGTCCGCCTTCGGCGGCGCGAGCGGCGGGGCGGGCCGGTCCGGCGACGTGTGGAGCGAGGCCGTGTCGGAGGACCACGACGAGTACGTCTGCCGTGCCTGCCCGGTGTGCCGGGTGATCGCCGCGCGCCGGGAGGCCGGCGGGGACGTCACCGGCCACCTGATCGCGGCCGGCGGTGAACTTTTCGCGGCGTTCCGGGAGGCGGTCGACGCCCTGCAGCGTCCCCAGTCGTCACCGCAGTCGTCGTCCCAGTCACGGCCTGACGGGGAGCGGCGGTCCGGCGAGTCCGCGGTGGAGCACATCGATCTGGCGTGACAGGGCTGTTAACGGGACGCGTCGGCGGAATTGCCACAACCCTGCGCGATCGGCTTCAATCAGCGCGGCGTAGCGGATCGGGCGGAAGGACGACAGCATGGCGCTGACCATCGGCGTGGACGTCGGCGGCACCAAGATCGCGTTCGGGGTCGTGGACGAGAACGGCGGCATCCTGGAACGCGGCCTGCGGCACAGCCCCGCGGGCGACCCCGAGAAGATGGCGCTCACGATCGCCGATGTGGTGAACGAGCTCGCGGCGCGGCACGAGGTCGAGGCGGTGGGCATCGGCGCGGCGGGGTTCGTCGACGAGACCCGGTCGGTGATCCGGTTCGCCCCCAACCTGGCCTGGCGGGAGGAGCCGCTGCGCAAGAAGGTCGGCGAGCTGGTCGGCCTGCCGGTCGTCGTGGAGAACGACGCGAACGCCATGGCCTGGGGCGAGTACCGCTTCGGCGCGGGCCGGGGCGAGAGCCACGTCGTGTGCGTGACCGTGGGCACGGGCATCGGCGGGGGCATCGTGCTCGGCGGCGACCTCTACCGCGGCCGGTGGGGGATGGGCGCCGAGCTCGGCCACATGCAGACGGTGCCCGGCGGGCGCCCCTGCGGCTGCGGCAACGACGGATGCTGGGAGCGGTACGCCAGCGGCAGCTCGCTGCTGGCGGACGCCAAGGCGAACGCGGAGGCCGACCCCGCCGCCGCCACCCACCTGCTGCGGCTCGGCGGCTCGGTCGAGGGCATCCGGGGCGAGCACGTGACCGAGGCGGCACGACTGGGCGACCGCGCGGCGCTGGACGCGTTCGAGTCGCTCGCCGACTGGCTCGCGCAGGGCCTCGCGGACCTGGCCGCGATCCTCGACCCCGGGTGCTTCATCCTCGGCGGGGGCGTCTCCGGCGCCGCCGACCTGTTCGCCGGCCGGGTCCGCGACGAGTTCGCCGCGCGGCTGACCGGCCGGGGCCACCGTCCGCTCGCCGACATCCGGGTGGCCGAGATGGGCCCGTCCGCCGGCCTGGTGGGGGCCGGTGACCTCGCCAGGCTCCGCTGAGGACGCGCCGGAGGACGCGGCCGGGAACGTGCTGCGGGTCGCGACCTACAACGTCCGCGGGCTGAAGGACGACCGGAGGGCGCTGGCCCGGGTGATCAGAGCCCTCCGGCCGGACGTGCTGTGCCTGCAGGAGGTGCCGCGCCTGCCGGTGCGGCGGCACGGGCGGCCCGTGTTCAGCCGCGCCGTCCCCGTCTCCCTGACCGCCCTCGCCCGCGCCGCCGGGCTGTCGGTGGCCGCCGGAGGCCGGCTGAACGGGACCGCCGTCCTCATCTCCCCGGCCGTACGGCTGCTGCGGGGTGAGGGGCGGCGCCTGCGGTGGTTCACCGGTCTCGAACGGCGCGCGGTCGCCGTGGCGGTCGTGGAGAAGGGCCGGGACAGGTACGCCGTGTGCTCGGCCCACCTCGACCTCCTGGCCGGGGCGCGGCTGAGCCACGCCGCCGAGATCGTGCCGATCCTGGAGGGCGCCGCCCGGGAGTTCGGGGCCGCGCCCGTGCTGGCGGGCGACCTCAACGAGCCCCCCGGCGCCCCGGTCTGGCGCCTCCTCGGGGCCCGGTACGCCGACTGCTTCGCCGCCGCGCCCGACGCCGGGGGTTCCCGTACGGCTGACGGCGCGGCAGAGGGCGGCGGGTGCGGCGAGGGCGGGTCGACGTTTCCGGCCCGCGACCCCCGGGTGCGCATCGACGCGATCTTCGCGGGGCCGGGCCTGACCGTCCTCTCGTGCGGAGGGGCGGACGTGACCCCCGGCGACCTGACCGCCGCCAGCGACCACCGGCCGGTCGTCGCCGAGATCGCGTCCGGGCGTCACATGGGGCGTCGCTGAGGGCCGGGAATCGCGACCTTCGCGACGGAGAGGGCCCCGTTCCCCGTACGATCGTTGCCATGATCCGACGCCGCATCCGGCGTGCGGTGCCGTTGTGTGTGCTGTCCGCCGGTCTGCTGGCCGGCCTCCTCCCGTGCGCCACATCGGTCGCGCACGCGCAGACAGGCCCCGAACAGACAGGCCCCGAACAGACAGGGCACGCACAGACAGGGACCGGCCCCGCCCGGCCGGAGCGAGGCCCGTCGGGAGACGAGGTCGCCCAGGGCCCCGGGCTCCCCACGGGGCATCTCAGGACCGACGCCTCGCTGTCCGACGTCGCCGGCCTCTCCGACAAGGACGTCTGGGCGGTGGGCCAGCAGGAGGCCTGGGACTTCTGGCGCAACCGGGGAGTCATCACCCACTGGAACGGCTCCTCCTGGGGTGAGGTGCCGATCAGGGGCGACGCCACGGGTGCCGGGCATCTGCGATCGGTCGCCGCCGCATCCCCGGGGGAGGTCTGGGCGGTGGGCGACGGGCACGACGGCCTGCCGTACCTCGCGAAGGGGTCGATCGACGGCTTCGACCGGGTCAGCGTGCCGCGGCTGCGCACGGGTGACTGGCTCGGCGGGATCGCCGCGTCCAACGGCCGGGTGGCCGCCGTAGGCAGCCGCGACGGCCGGGTGTTCCTGCTGAGCAGCGGCGGCGCCGGCAAGGGGACCGTCTGGAAGACCGGTCAGGGGCCCGGCGGAGCCCTGTACGGCGTGGCCCTGGCGGGCAAATCGGACGGCTGGGCGGTGGGCGACTCGGGCGACGGCCCCCTGGCCATGCGCCTGGCCGGCGGCGGATGGAAGCGGGCCGACCTGCCGCGGATCAAGGGCGGCTTCCTGCGGGACGTCTACGCGGAGAGCCGCAAGCGGGCGGTCGCGATCGGCGGCGTCTACCGGGACGGGAAGATCTCCCCGCTGGTCCTCGACTGGGACGGCAGGCGCTGGAAGCGGGCGAAGCCGCCGGAGCGGCACGCCGAGCTGTACGGCGTGACCGGCGACGGCGAGGGCGTGTTCTGGATCTCCGGCTACGACCCCGCCCGCCCGGCGGAGGGGTTCCTGCTCCGCTACGACGGGGATCGCTGGACCAGGCCGCGCGGCCAGACGTCCGGCGCGGACCGCAAGGTGCGGTTGCAGGCGGTCACCCACGTCGGCGAGCTGACCATGGCCGTCGGCCACATGCTGGACGGCAGGGACGGCAAGGAGCGCTACACCGACCTCGTCGAGCGGTTCGGCCCGCCGCACGCCCTCGCCGCCCGGTAGTAGCAGCCCGGTAGGGCGCGACGCGGCAGGCGCAGGGGGAAGGGGCAGGGGTCAGACGACCGCGCCGTCGTCCCAGCCTGAGTCGGTGGGCGGGCCGTCGCCCATCCGCACGACGAGGACCACGAACCCGGCGATGAAGGCCGCCACGGCGGCGAACACGATCCAGCCGTCCCTGGGCCAGTCGAGCAGGGCGGCCAGCAGCAGATAGGCGGGGCCGCCGAACAGCGCGAGCCACGACGCCCGCGTGATCGCGTCGGCCTGGGGGAGCGGCGGCGGGGGCGGCGGGACGTAGTGGTCGTCGTCCTCGCTCACCGCGACGGGGGCCGTCCGGCCGTCCGCCTCGTCCGTGCCCTCGCCGGCGTCGTCGTCCCGGGCGGTGTCCCGGGCGCCGTCGCGGTCGTCGTCGGCGCCGTCATGGGCGCCGGCGGAGCCGTTGGCCGCGCCGGAGCGGGGCTCCTCGGTCACGTTCTCGCGATCAGGCCATGGCTGATCGGCCGAGGCGTCCTCGGCTTTTTCGTTGAACGAGGCGACGATCTGGCGCCAGACCTCGTCCTCGTCACTTTGCGGTGTCACGTCGATCCCTGGTCACAGGTCCTTCGTCAAGGGTACCGAGGCGTGGGAGCGGATGAACTCCAGGCTCCCCTCGAAGATCGCGGGCGCGTCGTTGTCCAGAGTGGCGACGTGATAGCTGTCCGTCAGCTCCCTGACCTCCAGATTGTCCCCCAGCCTCGCCCGGAGGAACGCCACGCTCGCCGGCTTCACCACGTGGTCGTCCCTGCTGTGGAACACCAGCAGCGGCTGCGTCACCTCGCCGATGTCCCGCTGGACCAGCTTCCACAGCTGGGGGAGCGTGGCCGCGGCACGCACCGGGGTGCGCGCGTAGCCGAGCTCCGTCATGCCCTCCTTCTTGATGTCGCCCGCCACGCCGGGGACCGAGGGCACCACGTACTTCAGCGCCGGGGCGAAGCGCAGCAGCGGCGCGTCGCCGACCACGGAGGGGTTGACCACCACGACCCCGCGTACGGCGTCGCCGTGGACCTCGGCCAGGCGCAGGGCCATGCAGCCGCCGAGGGACAGCCCCGCCACGAACACCTCCGAGCACCGGCCGCGCAGGTCGGCGAACGCCTTGCCCAGCTCGGCGTACCAGTCCTCCCAGCGCGTGCGGCTCATCTCCTGCCAGCTCGTGCCGTGGCCGGGCAGGCGCGGCAGCGAGACGGTCAGCCCGGCCTGGGCCAGGTGCTCACCCCACGGCCGGAGGGACTGCGGCGAGCCGGTGAACCCGTGGCAGAGCAGGACGCCGATCTCGCCGCCGTCGTGGTGGTACGGCTCCGCACCGGGCAGTACTGGCATGGGAGACCTCCGTCGGACGGCGGCGTGTTCCGCCCGATACTCGCACGTTGGTCAGCGTTAGTGCGAGAGGGCTGGGCGTGCGAAGATGACTTCACATCTGAGCCGAGGGAGTCCGCGTGTTGTACTGGGTGGTGAAGGCCATCCTCTGGCCGCTCCTCCACTTCGTGTTCCGCCCCTGGGCGGAGGGCGTGGAGAACGTCCCGAAGGAGGGCCCGGTCATCCTGGCCGGCAACCACCTGTCGTTCGCCGACCACTTCTTCGGCGCCGGGTTCCTGCCCCGCAAGGTCATCTCCCTCGGCAAGGCGGAGTACTTCACCGGCAGCGGGATCAAGGGCCTCGTCAGCCGCGCCTTCTTCTCGGCCGTCGGCACCGTGCCGATCGACCGCTCGGGCGGCAAGGCGAGCGAGGCGGCGCTGCGCACCGGACTGCGCATCCTCAAGGAGGGCAAGGTCCTCGGCATCTACCCCGAGGGCACCCGGTCGCCCGACGGCCGCCTCTACAAGGGGAAGACGGGCGTGGCGCGGCTCGCGCTGGAGTCCCGGGCGCCGGTGATCCCGTGGGCCATGGTCAACACGTTCGAGATGATGCCCCCCGGCCGGCCCGTGCCCAGGTTCGGCATCCGTCCCGGCGTCCGGTACGGCAAGCCGCTCGACTTCTCCCGCTACTACGGCATGGAGAACGACCGCCTGGTGCTCCGCGCCGTCACCGACGAGATCATGTACGCGCTGATGGAGCTGTCGGGCCAGGAGTACGTCGACAAGTACGCGGCGGCGGCCAAGACGGAAATGACCCGGGCGGCCCGCGAGAATTCCTAATACTTCCGGACTGGACGGGTAACGTGGCGATGTCCGCCGCGCACGTGATCCACGTTCAGATCGGAAGGCGCATGCCCGAGCCAGCACACAGGTGCCGCACGTCGACGTCGCCCGCCGTGTCACGGGGGCGCGCGGCATGAGCGTCCGCGAGGAGCAGCAGGCCGCGCCGGGATACCTGCCCCACCGCCAGATCCTGATCGTCCTTTCCGGGGTCGCCGCCGGGATGCTGCTGGCCGCGCTCGACCAGAGCATCGTCGGCACGGCCCTGCCGCGCATCGTCAGCGAGCTCGGCGGCCTCGACAAGCTCTCCTGGGTGGTCACGGCCTACCTGCTCACCTCGACCGCGGCGACCCCGCTGTGGGGCAAGATCTCCGACCTGTACGGCAGGCGGGTGATCTTCCAGACCGCGATCGGCATCTTCCTGCTCGGCTCGGTCCTGGCCGGGCTGAGCCAGGACATCGGCCAGCTCATCGCGTTCCGCGCGTTGCAGGGCCTCGGCGGCGGCGGGCTGATGTCGCTGGCGTTCAGCATCATCGGCGACGTGATCCCGCCGCGTGAGCGCGGGCGCTACCAGGGATACTTCGGCGCCGTCTGGGGCACCTCCAGCGTGGCCGGGCCGCTGCTCGGCGGGTTCTTCACCGACGGCCCGGGCTGGCGGTGGATCTTCTGGATCAACCTGCCGATCGGGGTGATCTCGCTCATCGTGACCTCGGTGGCGCTGAAGATGCCCACCGTGCGCCGCAGCCACCGAATCGACTACCTCGGCGCGACGCTGATCGTGGCCGCCGTGTCGTGCTTCCTGCTCTACCTCGACTGGGCGGGCAACAAGCTCGGCTGGACGGCCCCCGGCGCGCTGGCCCTGCTCGCCGCGTTCGTGGCGTTCACGGCCCTGTTCGTGCTGGTGGAGCTGCGGGCGCCCGAGCCGATCCTGCCGATGCGCCTGTTCCGCAACGGGATCTTCAGCGTGGGCAACGGCTTCAACTTCCTCGCGGGGCTCGCGATGTTCGGCGGCATGATCTTCCTGCCGGTCTACCTGCAGGCGGTGCAGGGCATGTCGCCGACCGTGTCGGGCCTGGCCCTGCTGCCCGCGGTGGTCGGCATCTTCTCCACGTCGATCACCTCGGGCCAGCTGATGAGCCGCACCGGCCGCTACAAGATCTTCCCGATCCTCGGCGCGGCGGTCCTCCTGGTGGCCCTGTGGCTGCTGTCCACGATCCGGGTGGACACGCCGTACTGGCAGGTGGCGATCTACGCCTACTTCTTCGGCGCCGGGCTCGGGTTCACCATGCAGACGGTCGTCACCGCGATCCAGAACGCGGTGGAGCGGGCCGACATGGGCGTGGCGACCAGTTCGGCGACGTTCTTCCGGATGATGGGCGCCGCCATCGGCACGGCGATCATGGGTGCGGTCCTGACCAGCCGGCTCGCCCACCACCTGGCCGCGGAGTTCGGCGGCAGGATGCCTCCCGGGAACGTGAACGCCGACAACGTGCAGGCGATCCAGCATCTGCCGCAGCCGGTCAAGGACCACGTGCTGGTCGCGTTCACGAACGCGATCGACGACGTGTTCCTCACCAGCCTGCCCTTCGTCGTCGCCGCGCTGGTCGTGGCCCTGTTCCTCAAGGAGATCCCGCTGGCGTCCCGGGGCGGCGAGGGCCAGACCCAGGCCGGAGCGGCCTGACAGTGCCGGCCCGGGCTCTCGCCCGGGCCGACCAGGAGTCGGACGGGGCGAATCGTCCGTCGGCGGCTCGTCAGGTGAGGCGGGCCCGGATCTCGCGGATGTGGGCGGGAGTGGTGCGGCAGCAGCCGCCCACAAATCTGGCGCCGAGCGAGACCCACCCGGCCGCCGCCTCGCCGAACTCCACGGGGTCGGCGAGGCCGAGCCAGCGGCGGTTCACTGGGTCCCACCTCTCACCCGAGTTCGGATAGACGACGGTGGCCCCGCGCCTGACCAGGTCGGGCACGAAGCGGGGGGCCGTGCAGTTCACGCCGACGGCGACCACCTGGGGGAGCCCGGCGAAGATCGCGAGGCACTCCTCGAAGGGCGTCCCGTCGCTGATGTGCTCGCCGTCCCGGCAGGAGAAGGAGATCCAGGCACGCACGGACGGCGTCTCGCGCAGGAGCCGCGCCAGCGCCCGGGCCTCGGCCCGCGAGGGAATCGTCTCGCAGGCCAGCAGGTCGGCCCCGGCGCCGGCGAGGAGGCCGAAGCGTTCGCGATGCCACTCGGCCAAACCGTCCTCGTCCAGGTCGTAGTCGCCCGTGTATTCGGCGCCGTTGGCGAGGTAGGCGCCGTAGGGGCCCACGCTCGCCGCGACCAGCCCGTGCCCGGCCTCGTCCCTTGCCTGCAGGGCCAGCGTCACCGACAGCCGGATGAGGTCGCGGGCCTCCCGCGGAGACAGGCCGTGCCGTACGAAGCCGGGGACGCTGGCCTGGTAGCTCGCCGTCGTGGCGACGTCGGCGCCGGCGTGGAAGTAGTCCAGATGCGCGTGGCGGATGACGCCGGGATCGTCGGCCAGGAGCCGGGCCGACCACAGGTCGTCGCTCAGGTCACAGCCGAGGGACTCCAGGTGCGTCGCGAGACCGCCGTCGAGGACCATCGGATGCATGTCGGCACACTACGCGCTTCATATTCGCGAGCCGTCAGGAGGTTCGCCCGAAGCGGACGCCGGTTCTCTGTCGGAACCGCTCGTGGATCTACTACGTTCGCCAGGTATGGGGCTTAAAGAGCTCGTCAATCGGTTGCTGCGCCGCCGGTCTCGCGTCCCCGCAGGTGGACGGGACGATCGGCCCGACACGGGCGGGGTGAGGGAGCCCCGGCGTCCCGTGCCCACCCCGCCGTCCGACGTCATCCGTCTACCCGAACCTTCGTAGGACTTCGCTCACAGCGAACCCTGTGGCCGGGCCCGGCGCTTCCGCCGGTGTCCCGGCCACAGTCGTCCGTCCTGGGGCCGTCCGTCCCGGGCTCACCGGTGGCGGCGTGCTCCGAGATCGCCGGTGATGGCGCGCCCCGGGATCACCGATGGGACGCACCCGGGGCCGCCGGTGGTGGCGCGCTGGGATCACCGATGGGACGCGCACGGGGTCACCGGTGATGGCGGGCCCCGGGGTCACCGGTGGTGGCGCGCCCCGGGAACTCAGAGGGCGTCAGGACCGCTTCCAGAAGGGGCGCCTGCCCTCCTTCTCCGCTGCGGCGCCGTGCTTACCCTCGCCGTGACCGGTGCCGTGCTCACCCTTGCCGTGCCCACCCTCGCCGGGGCCGCCGACCAGGGCGGTCAGCAGATCGGCGGTCCGCCGCCAGAGGTCGTCGAGCGAGCTGTCGGCCCACTCGGCCTTGTCGAGGTCGGCTGCCAGCGCGAGGAGATCAGGGTGATCTCCCACCATCTGGGCGACGACCCGCAGGCGGCTGGCGAGATCCGCCAGGTAGCGCCGGCGCTCCTGCTCCGGCAGCGACTCCGCCTGGCCCAGTCGCGCGAGCTCCTCGGTCAGCAGGGGCCGTACGCCGTCGAGGTTCGTCATCGCCGCAGGTGCTGGGCCGCGGCGCGACAGGAAGCCTCCGGCGGACAGCCCCCGGGGCAGCCGCGCCTTGCCGCCCATCCCGCCCCGTTCGCCCCCCACCGGAGGCGGGGCGGGGGACAGGGGTGGGGGCGGCGCGGCGGCGAAGGGCGCGCTCGGCGGGGGAGCGCCGGGGGCGCCAGGAGCCGCCCCGATGGGCGCGTCCGCCGTGCTGCTCGTGACGGCGGCCATCTTGGCCATCATCGGCGCACCGGCCACCATCATCGGCATCGCGGCCGGCATCTCCCACCCGCTCGGCAGCTCGACCGGCTGGAGGACGCGGTGCTCCGGAGCGCCCTCAGCGGTCACATGGGTGTCGACGGCCACGAACGCCGTGAACCGGCACAGCACACCGAAGCGGAGCGAGATGTCGACGATCTGCTGCTCCAGGGAGCGGTCTCCCACCGCGTACCGATCCTCCAGGGTGCGCAGATGCGCCCGCGCCCACACGGCCCGCGCCGCGCCGTCCCGCGCGGGACGGCCCTCGACACGCTCCTCCCAGGGACGTCCGTCGGTCGTGCGGCCGTGCACGGTGAGAGCCCCCGCCGGCCGGCCCCGGTAACGCCCGGTCACGACCAGCGGGACCCCCGCGTACAGGGAACCGGCGTGCGTGACGGTGCCGGCCACCAGATCGACGCCGTCGGCCCGCACGGAGACGTCGGTCACCAGTGGCGAGCCGATCCGCCGGTGGATGTGCTCCATCGCCTCGTCGAGCCGGTCCTCCGACTCGACCAGTTCGCAGCGGCCGGAGCCGAGCAGGGCCAGCCGCCCGAGGAAGCCCGCGTTCACCGCCCTGTCGATGCCCACGGTGTGGACGCGGGTGCCGCCCAGCCGGGAGCCGACGCGTTCGAGGATCTCGTCCTCGTTGCCCACCTGGCCGTCGGTGACCAGCACGAGCACGCGATCACGCGCGGGCTCGCCGGAGAGGTCGTCGTCGCGCCCGTCCAGCAGGCGCAGAGCCTCCTCAAGAGGGGCGAGCAACTCCGTGCCGCCACGGGCGCCGAGCCCGGCGAGATGCTCGACGGCGCGGTACCGGTTGCGGTCGACCGCCTCCACCAGGCCACCCGGGAACGCGCGCTCGACCACGGAGTCGAACGAGAGCACGGCGAACCGGTCGTGCCGGGTCAGCGTGTCGACGATGCGGGCCGCGGCGCGGCGCGCCGCCACCATCTTCCATCCGGTCATGCTGCCCGAACGGTCGAGCAGCAGGACGACGTCCCGGGGCGCGGATCGTGCCGATCCCTCCGGCGGAGGAAGGAGGGTGAGCGCGAAGGTCCCCTCCGAGGTTCCCGGGGCACCGCCCGCTTCCCCTCCGGCCGCCGCTGCCTCGCGCACCGCTTCGCCTGCCCGCGCCCCCTGGCGGGAGGGTCCGCCGGGGGCGCGCTCCGGTACGCCGCCCCTCAGCTCGCCGGGCACATCGCTCGGTGCGTCGTCCGCCAGGGCGTCCGGGACGAGGGCGAGGGACGAGGAGGCGTCGAACGCCAGGCGCAGGATGAAGTCGCGGTCGAGCCGTTCGCCGGGCCGCAGTGTGATCGTGTCGCCCTCCCGCTCGACCTCGTGCAGGCTGGAGCGGACCTCCCGCAGGCCGAGCCCGGCGGAGTCGATGGTCGTCGTGAGCGACAGCCGTACCGGGGACGGGAACCCGGGCAGCAGGACCGGCGGCGAGATGCGGGAGGCGTCGGGCACCGCGTCGGTGTCGGGCGCCACGCCGTCGCCCGCGGTGGGCTCCGGCAGGGGAACCCCCGGGATGTAGCGCGGCGCCACGACCAGCGGGAAGCGGAACTCGGCCGCGCCGTCCTCGTACGGGAGCGGCTGGCTCATCGTGAGCCGGACGACCACGCGCTCCCGGGGGACGATGTTGCCGACCCGGATCGTGAACACGTCGGGCCGGTCCTCCTCGGCGATCGCCGCGCGCTTTCCCTCGGCGAGCGCGCGGTCGTAGTCGGCCCGCGCCTGGCCGCGCTCCTTGAGCACACCGTCGATCACCCGGTCGTCCGCCTCCATGCGGAAGGCGGTGACCGCCGCTCGCGGCGGCAGCGGAAAGACGTACGTCGCCTCAAGCGACACGTCGAACGGGTTGCGGAAGGTCTGGACGACCTCGACACCGGCCACCAGCCCGGTGAGACGGGCGGTGACGTCCACGCTCTCCAGAGGGAGGTTGCCCTTCTCGGTCTCGAGCGCGCCGAGCCCGGCATGCGGCACCGGCCGGCACTCCTCCGGCCGCAGAGGTGTGATGGGAACGGTCATGGAGTCATCCCCTTGCGTGTGTCGGAATCCGGTGAATTCCAGGTCGTCGTGGTCTCGGCGTCCTCGAAGGGCCCGGCCAGGCCGAGCGCGCCGAGCGCCGCGAGGAGCGGGGCGGCGGCCCGGCGCAGCGTGGCCGTCTCGTCGCCGCCCGGCATCCGGTGGGCCGATTCGAGCAGGACCGTCACCCCGGGCGCGAGCCGGACGCCGAACAGGACGTCTCCCGGAAGGCCCCCCGCCGGTTCGCCGGTGACGGTCGTCATGACGGTGTGGAGGTCCGGCGTGCCGGACCAGCCGGGCGCGGTGCCGGGACGCGGCGCCGGGACGGGATCACCGCGTCCGGCGTCCGTGGGACCGGCGCCCGCCGGATCGAAGTGGGTGGAGCCGGCCGGCCGGGCCCAGAACCGCTTCCGGTCCGTCGGCCGTGCCACGTCGGGGACCGTGGTGGCCGAAGACCGCTCCGGCTCCGCCGCTCCCGGTTGGGTCGTTCCCGGTTCGGACGGTTCGGCGAGGGTGTGATCAGGGCCGGCCTGCGGTCGGGGCACCTCGGTGAGCCCGGCGATCCGCTGGAGCATGGCGTCGGTCGCGCCCGCCAGTTCGGCCTGGATGGCGGCGATGGACAGCCCTTCCGCCTGGCGGCGCTTGACGGCCACGAGCTGGAGCAGGTGGCGGCGGTCGTAGAGGGCGAGCCTGCCGCGCCGGGCGGCGGGCGGATCGATCAGGCCGATCGTCGTATACCAGCGGATGAGCCGTTCGTTGGGCACCTCGCGGACCCTTCCGTTGACGCGCGGCTCGGATCCGAGCAGGTCCGCCGCCCGCTCCGCCAGCTCAACGATCGTCCAGGTCCCGCTCATGCCTCTACGATGACACTGTCACGATGACACTGTCAATGTCGCATCCTGCTTCGGGTGGTAGAGAGGGTTCTCGGAGCGTTCGCCTCGATGGGAGATGTCCATTCCCTCGTCGTTCACGCGTTGCCGATCCACTGGGCGTCCGCGTGTGCGACCCGCCGCCCGGGAGAGAAAGACCCGGTCAGACGCGATCCAGGCGGGGTAGGGAAAGCGGGCGGCGTCAGGCGGCACGGTCACGAGCCGCTCAGGGCCCCCAGGCGGTGCCCGGGCGGGGCGGCGTGAGAAGGCGTGCGTTCCGTCCCGGCGGCCCGCAGGTGAGGCGACACCGCCCGTCAGGGCGGGCCGAAGTAGACCGGATGCATGACCGAAGGCATGACCAGGGGCAGGTCGGGAAGGCGGGTCAGCGGTGCGGGGTACTTCCTTGTCGGCGGCCGTGTCGGCGTTGCCGGGATCGCTCTGGCGTACGGCGTTCCCTCACGGAGGCGACCCGTACGGGGCCGGTGAGAGCGAGCCTCCCGAGCGGAGCGACGCGGCCGGCCTGTTGGCGCGGCACATGTCGCGTGGCCTGCCGCCGGGGTTCATCGGCCGGATCGTGGCGTCGTCGGGGGAGCGTGCCGGCGGGGTGGTGTGGCACGCCGCGCCCGACGGGGGCGGATGTTTCCCGGACGGCGACGGCTGGATCTACGTGTCCAACTGCGCGCTGCCGCTGCTCGGCGGTGTGACCGCACTGCGCTTCGCGCCGGACGGGAGCCTGCGCAGCGGCTACCGGGTGCTGTCCGGCGCGGACCGGAACGGGGCCGGCGCCGCGACCCCGTGGGACACCTGGCTGTCGGGCGAGCGGACGCCGCACGGCACGGTCTTCGAATGCGACCCGTACGGCCTGCGCGCTCCGATGCCCCGGCTCGCGATGGGCCTGTTCACCCATGGGGGCATGGTCTGCGACCCCGGCCGGGGGTTCGTCTACCTCACCGAGCAGGAGCCGGACGGGTGCCTGTACCGGTTCCGCCCCGACGACTGGGGCGACCTCACCACCGGCGTCCTCGACGTGATGACCGGCGCTCCCGGTGAGGCCGTGGAGTGGGAGCCGGTGCCCTCCCCGGCCGCGTCCCGCGCGCCCGTACGTGACCAGGTGAAGGAGGCCCGGCGGTTCGCGGGCGGCGGCGCCTGCCACTACCACGACGGCGTGTTGCGGTTCGTCGGCGAGGACGACGGCCGCATATGGGCCTACGACGCCAGGTCCGAGCGCCTTCATGTTCTCCACGCCCCCAGCACCCCTGGCGGCCCCGCCGCCCCTGGCCTCGCCGAGATCCCAGGCGTTCCTGCCCACCTCGGCGCCCTCGGGACCGGGAACGCCCCCGGCGCTCTCGGCACCCCCACCCAGCCACGCGGGGGCTCCACGACAGCCGGGGGCGGCGACGACGAGGAGGTCGTCCTCGTCGCGGAGGGCCGGGTGGTGCCGTTCCTGCGGATGCCGGACGGCTGGACGGTCACGGGTCCGTCCATGTCCCCGGCGGGCGACAGGCTCTACTTCTCCTGCCGCCCGCCCGCCGAGGGGTCCGGCGCGGTGCCGGTGACCGTCGAGATCACCGGGCCGTTCGAGGACCTCGTACGCGCCTGAGCCGGCCGGGCACCAGCGGCTCACTCAGAGGTCGCGGGTCCAGATCTCCTCGATGATGGGGATGCCCGACTCCTCGCCGGGATAGCTGTCGGCCAGGGTGAACCCGGCCGCCTGGTAGATCCGGCGGGCGCTGACCAGCACGTCCCGGGTCAGAAGGTTGATCCTTTGGTATCCGGCCGCGGCGGCGAAGCGCAGGCACTCCTCGACCAGCCGTCCGCCGATCCCCATGCCCCGGGCGGACGGCTCGACGAGCAGCAGGCGCAGCCGCGCCGTGGTCTCGTCCTCGCGCGCGCAGAAGACGCACCCCGCGGGCTCGCCCGCGACCTCGGCGATCCAGCCCGCCTCCCGCCGGGGATCGTGATCGTCCACGTAGGCGGCGAGGATCCTGACGACGTACGCCTCGAACGACGCGCCCCAGCCGTACTCCTCGCTGTAGAGGGCCCCGTGCCGCTGCACGACCCAGCCGAGGTCGCCCGGCCGCGGCGGCCGGATCACGTACGGCTCGCGCGGCGCGGCCGGCGGCTCCAGCAGGCGCCTGACCGTGTCCATCGCGGAGACGAGCCGGCGGCGTTCGGGGTCGGCGAGCTTCTCGACCAGGGCCTCGATCTCGACGGCGGAGCGCCGGTCGATCATGGCGAAGGTCTCCCGGCCCTTCGGGGTGAGCCGTACGACCTGGCGGCGGGCGTCCTCCGGCGACTTCTCGCGGGAGACGAGCCCGTCGGTCTCGAACCTGGACAGGATCCGGCTGAGATAACCGGCGTCGAGGCCGAGCATGCCCCTGATGTCCGCCGCGTCGGCCGCCCGCTCCCGGGTGCCCAGCTCGAACAGCACCCGCGCCTCCGTCAGCGAGTAGGGGGTGTCGTGCATCCCGGCGCCGAGCACCCCGATGACGGAGGTGTAGAAGCGGTTGAACGCACGGACTTGCGGCACTATGTCCATTTTAG
Organism: Microbispora cellulosiformans; assembly: GCF_008728085.1. NCBI lineage: Bacteria > Bacillati > Actinomycetota > Actinomycetes > Streptosporangiales > Streptosporangiaceae > Microbispora > Microbispora cellulosiformans. Next base: position 268,619 of record NZ_VYTZ01000003.1, read on the forward strand.
TTGCCCGTCTCAAGGAAATGCTTGACCCAGTCAAAGATAGAGCCGCCGCGTACGGTTGGGAAGACGGGTCTCCCGGCGGGTGCGGTCTCGCCGTGCGAGACTGTTTTGGTCGTGGTCGGCCGGGTGGCGTAGCCTCTCTTGTTGGTCTAGACCATTGTCGCGAGGCTTGGGCAGAATGCGGTGCGGTGAGCACCGGGGTCTGCGTCGGGCCCGGCCGCGCCATTCCGCGTATCCAAGATGGAGGAATACCCGTCATGCGTATTGGAGTCCTGACCGGCGGCGGCGACTGCCCCGGTCTGAACGCGGTGATCCGCGCCGTCGTCCGCAAGGGGATCGGCGTGTACGGGCACGAGTTCGTCGGATTCCGCGACGGCTGGCGTGGGCCCCTTGAGGGCGACACCATGCCGCTCGACATCCAGGCCGTCCGCGGGATCCTGCCGCGTGGCGGCACGATCCTCGGGTCCTCCCGCACCAACCCGATCAAGATCGAGGGCGGTGTCGAGCGGATCAAGGAGAACCTGGCCGCGCAGGGCGTCGACGCGCTCATCGCGATCGGCGGCGAGGACACCCTCGGCGTCGCCAAGCAGCTGTTCGACCGTGACGTCAAGGTCGTCGGCGTGCCCAAGACGATCGACAACGACCTCAACGCGACCGACTACACCTTCGGCTTCGACACCGCGGTGAACATCGCGATGGAGGCCATCGACCGGCTCCACACCACCGCCGAGTCCCACCACCGCGCGCTGATCTGCGAGGTCATGGGCCGCCACGCGGGCTGGATCGCGCTGCACGCGGGCATGGCCGCCGGCGCCAACGTGATCCTCATCCCGGAGAAGCCGTTCGACATCGACAAGGTCTGCTCCTACGTCGAGTCGCGGTTCAAGACCCGCTACTCGCCGATCATCGTCGTCGCCGAGGGCGCCCACCCCATGGAGGGCCAGATGGCGCTCCAGGCCGGCGAGCTCGACGCGTTCGGCCACGTGCGTCTCGGCGGCATCGGCGAGCTCCTGGCCAAGGAGATCGAGAAGCGCACCGGCAAGGAGGCCCGCACCACGGTCCTCGGCCACATCCAGCGCGGCGGCACTCCGACCGCCTACGACCGGGTGCTCGCGACCCGCTTCGGCCTCGGTGCGATCGACGCCGTGCACGACGGCGACTTCGGCAAGATGGTCGCGCTGCGCGGCACCGACATCGTCCGTGCCGGGCTCGACGAGGCGACCTCCGAGCTCAAGACGGTCCCCGCCTCCCGCTACTCGGAGGCCGAGGTCTTCTTCGGCTGATCCCGCCGATCGGCCGGCCCGCCGATCCGTGACGGCCCGCTCCGGCGGGCCGTCCACCGTCCGTCCGTACGGCTCCCGCGTCGCTGCGCGGGAGCCGTACGCATGAGAGGCCGGAACCCGCCGGATCGCCGGCCGGGATCGCCCAGTATGTGAGCGGAGGGGCCGGTCCTCCCGGCTCAGTCACGAGAGGGCGCCGCGCGATGGGCATCGAGGGACCGTTCTGGCGGGCGATCGCGGTCTACCGCGTCGCGTCGCTCGCGTACGCGGTGCTGTTCGTGCTGGGGGCGGGAGGGTACGCGCGTCCGGTCGTGTCCTGGTCGGTCATCGGGGTGATGGCCGTCTGGACGGCCGCCACGCTCGCCCTGTATCCCGCCGCCCGGCGCGCGCCGCTGCTGGCCGCCGACCTCCTCGTCACGGTCGCCTGCCTGCTGGCCACGCCGTACGCGCAGGGCCCCGCCGACGCGGCGGCCGGGGTGATGCCGCTGACGGCGACCTGGGTGGCCGGGCCCGTCCTCGCGTACGGCGTGGCCGGAGGACGCCGCGCGGGCGCGGCCGCCGCCGCGGTCGTGTCGGCGGCCGACCTGTGGCTGCGCAGCGGGAGCGGGGTCGAGCTCGCCTCGCTGCAGGTGAACGGCGCGGTGCTGCTGTTCCTGGCCGGAGTGGTCGTCGGGCACGTCGCCCGGCTCGCGCGGGAGGCGGAGGAGCGCATGCGGCGCGCCGTGCTGATGGAGGCCGCGGGCCGGGAGCGGGAGCGCCTGGCGCGCGGGATCCACGATTCGGTGCTCCAGGTGCTCGCCCTCGTGCAGCGCCGGGGCGCGGAGATCGGCGGCGAGGCGGCCGAACTGGGCAGGCTCGCGGGGGAGCAGGAGGCGGCGCTGCGGGCGCTGGTGCAGGCCCCGCCCATCACGCGGGCGCCGGATCTCGCCCCCACCGGCCTGCGCGGACGCCTGCGACCGGCGTTCGCGGCGCGCGGGACGCGTGCGGAGCGCCGCCCCAGCCTGCCCAGCCGCCCGGGCGCGGAGTCCGGGGCCGGGGCCGAGCCGTACGCCGACCTGCGCGACCTGCTGCGGCCGTACGGCACGGCCCGGGTGACCGTGTCCGCGCCCGCGACGCCGCTGATGCTGCCCGCCGCGACCGCCCGGGAGGTGGCGGCGGCCGTCGGCGCGGCCCTCGACAACGTCGTACGGCACTGCCCGGAGGGCACCCGGGCGTGGATACTCGCGGAGGAGGACGACGACGCGGTGGTCGTCACCATCCGCGACGACGGGCCGGGCATCCCCGACGGACGGCTGGAGCAGGCGGCCCGCGAGGGACGCATGGGCGTCGCCCGCTCGATCCGGGGGCGCGTGACCGACCTCGGCGGCACGGCGGCCATCACCTCCTCGCCGTCGGGGACGGAGATCGAGCTGTCCGTCCCGGCGGGGGAGCGGGCGTGACCGCCGCACGGAGGCGGGACGTGCGGCCGGGACGGGCCTGGACCTGGTGAGGGCGGAGGAAAGCCGTGGAGGAGGGCGTGAGTGTGGCCGGAGGCGAGGGGGCCTGGCGGCCCCCGGTGCGGGTCATGGTGGTCGACGATCACCCGATGTGGCGGGAGGCGGTCGCCCGCGACCTGACCGAGGCCGGATACGAGGTGGTCGCCGAGACGGGCGAAGGCCGGCAGGCGCTGCGGGTGGCGGCGGCGGTCCGGCCGGAGGTGGTGGTGCTCGACCTGCGCCTGCCCGACCTGCCGGGCGTGGAGGTGGCCCGCGGGCTGGGCGCGTCGGCGGCGCCGCCGCGCGTGCTCGTCCTGTCGGCCAGCGCGGAGGAGGCCGACGTGCTGGAGGCGGTCAAGGCGGGCGCCTCCGGATATCTGGTGAAGTCGGCCGGCCGGGAGGAGTTCCTCGACGCGGTCCGGCGGACCGCCGAGGGCGACGCGGTGTTCACCCCCGGCCTGGCCGGGCTCGTCCTCGGGGAGTACCGCAGGCTCGCGCACCGGCAGCCCGGCGCCCAGGAGGAGGAGCAGGAGGACGGCCCCCGGCTGACCGAGCGGGAGACCGAGGTGCTGCGGATGGTCGCCAAGGGCCTGTCGTACCGGCAGATCGCCGAGCGCCTGGTGCTGTCGCACCGCACGGTGCAGAACCACGTGCAGAACACGCTGAGCAAGCTCCAGCTTCACAACCGGGTCGAGCTGGTCCGCTACGCCATCGAGAAGGGCCTGGCCGACCTCGACTGAGGGAGTGCGCCGCTCGGCGGCGGCGTTACAGTGGGAAGCCCGCACGTGGGCGACGCGTTGTCTTCCAGCGAACCCTTCCCCGGCCGCGCCTCACCCCGGCGCCGCGGCCGTCCCTGTCCGTCCCGGAGGTTTCCACCCATGACCATGACCGCCCTGGGAGAGCCCTGTGTGCTGCTCAAGTTAGGCGAGGTGGTCCTGAAAGGCCGGAACCGCGAGATCTTCGAGATGCGCCTGCGGGCCAACATCAAGCACGCGCTCAAGGACCACCGCGTCGACATCCGGCAGCGGCACGGCGTGATCGCCCTGTTCCTGCCGGCCGGCACCGAGGTCGAGGTGGCCGAGGCGGTGGCGGCCCGCGTGTCCGACGTGCCCGGCATCGTGCTGGTCCACCTCGCCTGGCGGGTCCCGAAGGACCCGGACGCGATCACCAAGGCCGGCATCGAGCTGATCAGGGACAGCGACGAGGTCGCCCGCCTGGCGCGGTTCGCGGTGCGTTCGCGCCGCCGCGACAAGCGGTTCCCGTTGCGCTCCAACGAGCTCGACCGCCTGGTCGGCGGTGCGATCAACGACACCTTCGGCCTGCCGGTGGACCTGAGCCGCCCGGAGCTCACCGTGCACATCGAGGTGGACAGGGACGAGGCGTTCCTGTTCACCGACGGACGGCCGGGCCAGGGCGGGCTGCCGGTCGGCTCCAGCGGGCGGGGGCTCGTGCTGCTGTCCGGCGGCATCGACTCGCCGGTCGCGGCCTACCGGATGATGCGGCGCGGCCTGCGGGTCGACTTCCTGCACTTCTCGGGCATCCCGTTCACCACCTCCGAGTCGATCTACAAGGCGTACGCGCTGGTGCGCAACCTGGACAGGTTCCAGGGAAAGTCGCGGCTGTGGGTGGTGCCGTTCGGCAAGGCGCAGCAGTCGATCAGGAACTCGGGGCAGGACCGGCTCGCGGTGATCGCCCAGCGGCGGCTGATGCTCAAGACGGCCGAGGAGGTCGCCCACCGCATCCACGCCGAGGCGCTGGTCACCGGTGACAGCCTCGGGCAGGTGTCCTCGCAGACCCTCACGAACATCACCGCGCAGGACCACGCCGTGGACATGCCGATCATGCGTCCGCTGATCGGCCTGGACAAGACCGAGATCATGGCCGAGGCGCGCAGGATCGGCACGCTGCAGATCTCCGAACTGCCCGACGAGGACTGCTGCACGCTCCTGTCGTCCCGGCAGGCCGAGACCCGCGCGAAGATCGAGGACCTCAAGCTGATCGAGCGGCGCCTGGACGCCGAGGACCTCGCCTCCCAGCTCGCCGACTCCATCCAGCCGTACAAGCTGGAGGTCTGAGCCCGGTACGGCCCGCGTGCGGCGGGCCGTACCGGACCCGGCGGGGTCAGGCCAGAGCGGGAGCGGCGGCCGCGGCTCCCCCGACGGCGGTGGCTCCGGTGGTGGCGGTACGGCCGACCAGCGGGGGGAAGTCGCGCATGATCGCCGCGAGCCGGTCCAGGTCGCCGTCGACCAGGGCCTGCGGGCCGTCGCAGAGCGCCTGCTCGGGGTGCGGGTGCACGTCGATGATCACGCCGTCGGCCCCCACCGCGACGGCCGCCCGGGTCAGCGGGAGGACGAGGTCGCGCCGGCCGCCGGAGTGCGACGGGTCGACGATCACCGGCAGGTGCGACAGCCGCTGGACGACCGGGACCGCGGAGATGTCCAGGGTGTTGCGGGTGGCGGGCTCGTAAGTTCGGATTCCCCGCTCGCACAGCACGATGTCGAGGTTGCCCCGCTGGGCGACGTACTCGGCCGCCATCAGCCACTCCTCGATGGTCGCGGTCATGCCGCGCTTGAGCATGACCGGCTTCCCGGCGGCGCCCACGGCCTGCAGCAGCGCGAAGTTCTGCGCGTTGCGGGTGCCGACCTGGAGCATGTCGGCGTACGACGCCACGAGCGCCACGTCGTGGGCGTCCACGACCTCGGTGACGATCGGCAGCCCGGTCCGCTCGCGCACGTCGGCCAGGATGCGCAGGCCCGCCTCGCCCAGCCCCTGGAAGGCGTACGGCGAGGTGCGCGGCTTGAAGGCCCCGCCGCGCAGCAGTGTCGCGCCCGCCGCCTTGGCCATCAGCGCGGCCTCCAGCGTCTGCTGTGTTGTCTCCACCGCGCACGGGCCCGCGATCAGCGTCACGGTGTCGGGCCCGATGGGCACGCCGCGCACGGTCACCGTGGAGCGGTCGGGATGGTTCTCCCGGCTCACCAGCTTGTACGGCGTGGAGACCCGCACGACGTCCGCGACACCCGGCATGGCGCGCAGGTTGAGCGTGGCGAACTGCTCGACGTCGCCGATGAGGCCGATGATCGTGCGGTTCACGCCGCGGCTCGCGAACGCCTCCCCTCCCGCGGCGGCGACGAGGTCGGTGATCGCCTCGATGTCGTCCTGGGTGGCCTCGGGGGTCATGACGATGACCATGGTGTCTCCTCGTGCTCTCGATGTGGTCCGGACGGACGGTGCGAATGGATGGTGCGGCTGGATCGGTGCGGCTGGATGGTGCGGGTCCGGAAAACGACGAAGGCCCCGGGTCCGTGGGACCCGGGGCCTTCGTTCTCCTTGGCTGTCAGCGCAGCGCTTGGAGGCGATCGGTCCTCACGGGTCCGTCGCCATACCAAAACGACCAAGCGGTACGCATGTGACGCAATATAGCGCACATCTCGACGCTCGCGTCGACCCCTCCCATTCCGGGCGTGTTCCGTACGGCTCCCGGCGGGCTCGCCAGCGAGCATGACCGGGGGAGGGTCGCGCGCCCGGGATCCGGTGCGGGCCGTCTTTCCGGCGGGTGGCAGGATGGCCTGCGTGCCGGAGACACCTGAGGAGGAGAAGCGACTGCCCCCGGGCCAGTACGTCCCACGCGGACGGCCCGTCGTCCACTACGGCAGGGTGCCGGCGTTCCGCCCGGAGACGTGGCGTTTCCAGGTGTTCGGCGAGACGGCCACCGGTCAGATCCACGAGTTCTCGTGGGAGGAGTTCTCCTCGCTGCCCCACACGACCATGGTGTCCGACTTCCACTGCGTCACCAAGTTCTCGATCATGGGGAACGAGTGGGGCGGCTTTCCCGCCTCGGCCCTGCTCGCCCGCGTCCCGCCGGGGCCGGGCGTACGGCACGTGATGATCTGGGCGGAGTACGGCTACAGCGCGAACCTCCGCCTGACCGACTTCGACCGCCCGACGACGCTGTTCGCCACACACCTCGACGAGAAGCCGCTGTCGGCCGAGCGCGGCTTCCCCGTCCGGCTCGTCGTGCCGCACCTCTACGCGTGGAAGAGCGTGAAGTGGGTGCGCGCCATCGAATACCTGACCGAGGACCGGCGTGGTTTCTGGGAGGAGCGCGGCTACCACAACGTGGCCGACCCCTGGAAAGAGCAGCGCTACTCATACCAGGAGGAGCCGGGCGAGGGCCCGCCGTGAGGCCGCCGAAGGGCTACGGTGTCCGGCGTGTCGACAGCCGTGTGGGTCACGCTGTGCGCGCTCTGCGGAGTCTGCGGCGGCGTCCTCGGCCGCGCCCTGCCGCGTAGCGAGCCGCCGCCGGGAGAGGGTCGGGAGCGGGACGAAGGGCCGGGTGAGGCGGCGTTCCGCGCCCTGCGCGCCGCCGGTCTGGCCGCGCGCTCGCTGCGCGCCGCCGGGCTCACCCGGGCCTCCGCCCGCCACGCCGTACGGCACCTGCGGACGCTCCTGGGCACCTCCGGGCTGGTCGTCGCGGCGCCCGACCGGGTGCTGGCCAGGGACGGCGCGGACGTGCCGGGCGACGAGGCGGTCCTCGCCGAGGTGCGGGCGGCGACGGCCGGGGGCAGGCCGCGCGTCGTCCCGGCGTTCCGCGGCGGCGGCCGGCGCGGGGTGGTCGTCCCCCTGGCCGTGGAGGGCCGGGTGGTCGGGGCCCTGGCGGCCTACGACGCGCGGGTGAGCACGGCGCTCGTGCGCACCGCGACCGAGGTGGGCCGCTGGCTGTCGGGCCAGCTCGAACTCGCCGAGCTCGACGCGTCGCGCAGGCGCACGCTGGAGGCGGAGGCGCGCGCCCTGCGGGCCCAGATATCCCCCCATTTCGTCTACAACTCGCTGACCACGATCGCCTCGTTCGTCCGGACCGATCCGGAGCGCGCCCGCGAACTGCTGCTCGACTTCGCCGACTTCATCCGGTACGCGCTGCGCCGGGCGGCCGACTTCACCACCCTCGCCGACGAGCTGACCTGCGTGGACCGTTACCTGCTGCTGGAGCAGGCGAGGTTTGGCGACCGGCTGCGGTTCACCGTCCAGGTCGCTCCCGAGGTGCTGCGGGTCGACGTGCCGTTCCTGTGCCTGCAGCCCCTGGTCGAGAACGCGATCAAGCACGGTATGCCGGGAGAGGTGCGGGTCGTGATCAGGGACGCCGGGTCGGAGGCGCACATCTGGGTCGAGGACGACGGCGTCGGGATGAATCCCGAGCAGTTGCACGCCGCGCTGCGGGAGCAGCGGACCGGCATCGGGCTGAGCAACGTCGACGTGCGCATGCGGCACATCTACGGCCCGGGTTACGGCCTGGTCGTCGAGACCGCGCCGGGCAAGGGGACCCGCATCCGGCTGCGGATCCCCAAAACCCGCCCCCGCACCCGTCCCGGTGCGAGCCCGGCCCGTCCCTGACCGGCCGCCGTCGTCGTTGTCACGCGACCGTGCTGTCCGGCGCCGCTTCCCGGCCGGGGGAGACGGCGGGGAGGAGCGGCACCGTCAGGACGAACCGCGCGCCGCGCGGGGACTCCTCGATGCGGAGGCTGCCCTTGTGGGCGACCGCGATCGCCCGGCAGAGGGCCAGGCCGAGTCCGCTGCCACCGGGGTCGAGGCGTCGCGCCGCGTCGAGGCGGACGAAGGGCTCGAACACCCGCTCGCGGTCCTCCTCGGCGACGCCGTCGCCGTCGTCCAGCACCGTGACCAGCGCCTGGCCGCCGACGGGCTCCGCGGTCACGTCCACCTTGGAGATCGCGTGCCGCTGCGCGTTCACCAGCAGATTCGTGATGACGCAGGCGAGCTGGACGCGGCTGCCGAGGACCCGAAGGCCGGGCTCGATCCTGGCGTGCACCGGGACCTCTCCGCCGCGCGCCGCCACCTCCGCGCGTACGAGAGCCCCAAGGTCGACCGGCTCGGACACGCAGGGGGTGTTGCGGAGCCGGGCGAAGGCGAGCAGTTCGTCGATGATCTGCTGCAGGCGCTCGGCGACCGGCAGGGACCTGGCGATCGCCTCGCGCGCGTCGATCTCCGGGTAGAGCAGCGCCTCCTCCAGTCCGGTGCGGAGCCCGGTGAGCGGCGACTTCAGCTCGTGCGAGACCACGGCGGCGAAGTGCCGCTGCTGCGCGACCGCCGATTCGAGCCGGTCGAGCGTCTGGTTCGCGGTGCGCGCGAGCCGGGCGATCTCGTCCCGGCCCGGAGGCTGCGGCACCCGCAGGGCCAGGTCGTGGGCGGTGATCTCCGACATCCGCTGCCGGATCACCGTGATCGGCCGCAGGACGCGGCCCGCCGCCCGCCAGGTCGTCCACGTCCACAACCCGGCCAGCAGCGCCCCGCTGGCACCGACGAGGAGCTCCAGCCGGTGCCCGCGGATGGCGGGCGGCTGATCAGTTCCGGCGTACACGTAGTGGGGCTCGCCCCGCCACAGCTCCATCGCCTGCAACGACGGGACCCGTGCGGCGGTGAGCATGACGCACCGGTCGCCGGAGCACTCGGTCACGTCCTGGAAGCGGTCGTCGCTGGTGGGCCGGACGGCGCTCAGCGGCCGCTCGCCGGCCACGGGGTCGGCCAGCACCACCCGGCCGCGCGAGTCGGTGAGCTGGACGAGGGGGACGCGCGCCGTCGGAGTCGGCGGCGGTAGGTGGCCGCGCCGCATCGAGCCGATCCATTCGCTCGCGACGCGGCGCGTCTCGTTGAAGATCTCGGTCTCGACCCGGGCACGGATCAGCAGGCACAGACCGGCCGCGATCACGCCGACGATGAGGACGGACAACGCCGCCACCGCCAGCGTCACCCGCGCCCGGATGGAGCCGGAACGGGGAAGAGGGAGGGCGCCCCGCCTGATGCCCATCGACCTTCCTTGCTCGCCTGACTTCCTTCGCCATCGTAGGCAGCCGTGTAGGACGGATAGGCCGATAAAAGGGCAAAAGGGAATAGATGCCCCCTAACGCATTCCTGGGCTTGACCTGGGCTTTCCGGGCGGGCGGTGGTGACGCCTCAGCGTATCGGGGTCGTCACCTACCGTCCGGTCACCCCTTGCGCGGGAAGGCGGGCGCACGGCACGGTGGACGCCATGCTGCGTGTCCTCGCGGTGGACGACGAGGTCCCCGCCCTGTCCGAGCTCGCCTTCCTGTTGCGCCAGGACGCCCGGGTGGAGCAGGTGAGCACGGCCACCGACAGCGGGGCCGCCCTCCGCGACATGGTCCAGATGATCGCCGACGGCGAGCGTCTCGACGGGGTGTTCCTCGACGTGCGCATGCCGGGGCTCGACGGCCTCGACCTGGCCCGGCTCATCGGCGGGTTCCCCACGCCGCCGAAGCTGGTCTTCGTCAGCGCCCACGACTGCGCCGTCCAGGCGTTTGAGCTGGAGGCCGTCGACTACCTGCTCAAGCCCGTGCGCCCCGAACGCCTGGCGGAGGCCGTGCGCCGCCTGTCGGCCGCCGTGGCGCCCCCCGGCGCGGACGAGGACCTGGAGACGATCCCCGTCGAGCTGGCCGGCCGCACGAAGTTCGTCGCCAGGCAGGACGTGTGCTACGCCGAGGCGCACGGCGACTACGTCCGCCTGCACACCGCCGAGGCCGTCTACCTCGTACGGATGTCCCTCGCGGCGCTGGAGCGGCGCTGGGCGGGGTCGGGGTTCGTCAGGGCCCATCGCAGCACGCTCGTCAACGCCAGGCACGTGAGCGAGTTGCGCTTCGACGCCGGGCGGGTGGTCCTTCAGGTGGGCGGGGAGGCGCTGCCGGTGAGCCGGAGGCTGACCCGGCAGGTGCGAGAGCAACTCGTCCGGCAGTTCCGCCCCTGACCTCTCAAATCGGACATACCACAACATAAGTGGTATTGATGGTCTGATGCGTGTCATATTCAGATAAGGCTAGATAAAGCGCATCAACTCCTCGTTTGTGGTGCGACGTCGCAGGCAATCAAGAAACCGCGAGAAGGTGGCCCCGAAGCGGCCGTGAATACTTCGGGGTGATTGGCTCGCCGATCTGGCGCAATGAAAATCCTGTCGAGGAGGACGCGCAATGCCTGCTTTCACGAGGATTCTTGCCGGGCTGGCCCTGGGAACCGCTCTCACCGGCGGCTCGTTCGCTCTCGCCGCCGCCGCGGGTGCCACGACCGTCCCGCTCGCCGACGGAAACGAGCACATCAACGACAACCGGTGGAACAACGAGAACAACAACTGGTGGAACAACCAGAACTTCTGGAACCAGGGCCTGTGGAAGGACAGCGTCAACGACCACTCCGGCTTCGGAATCGTCGCCAAGGGCGTCGCCCTCGGATTCCAGGACAAGACGAACCGCGACAACGCCTGGTTCAACAACAGCTGGTGGGCCAACAACCAGTTCTTCAACAACCGCGACAACAACGACCGGAACTTCAATCACGTGAACCGCGCTCCGGTGAACGAGCGGCCCACGACCCTGGTCGTGCCGGAAGTCGTCAGGGACACCGTCGTGAAGGAGCGCCCGGTCCGCGAGAAGGAGCGCCACGAGAAGAACGACGACTGGGGCTACTGACCTGCTCGGCGCCTCGGGAGAGGAGGGCCCGGTCCGGTGAAGGCGTGACGGGTCGTCCGAGGCCAGGGCCGCCGCGACGGGGTCCGGAGCGACCGTTTGTCGCTCACGGGGGTCCGCTCGTCGTGTGAGGACGGGCCGCATGGCGCTAACTAGGGACCGCTCGTCCGAAGGGCCATCCGGCGGCCCGACTACACCTCGTAGTGTTTCGCTCGTCGCAAGACACGCGGGGTAATCGCAAAGTGAGCCGATTGTCACCAGGTGGTTACCAAGCGGGGCCCTACTCGGGGGGGAAGGGCCCCGCCCGCGCGTTACCGGGGGGACGCGGCGATCCGGCCATACGGGGGCGCCGGATCGCCGCGAACGCCCCTGACCGGCAACGACACGCGGCGCCGGCGGCCGCGAGCCTCCGTGGACCAGGTGCTGCTCAGGCGCTCCGGAGCTTCTTCAGCAGGTCGATGTCCTCGCGGTGCTTTTCCACCTTGCCGGGGGTCTCGATGCAGAACGGCACGCCGGCGGCCGCCGGGTGCCGCATGAGATCGGCGAAGGCCTGCGCGCCGATGTGCCCGGCCCCGATGTTCTCGTGCCGGTCCCTCTTGGACCCGCACGGGTCCTTGGAGTCGTTGGCGTGGATCAGCCTCAGCCGGCCCGGGGCGACCTCGTGCAGGGCGTCCATCATCTCCTTCACGCCGCCCGGCGCGGCCAGGTCGTGCCCCGCCGCGAAGGCATGGCAGGTGTCCAGGCACACGCCCGCCTTCGGATGGTGGTCGAGCGCCTCCAGGTAGGGCCCGAGGTCCTGGACCGTGGCGCACAGCATCCGGCCCTGCCCCGCCATCGGTTCGAGCAGCAGGTCGGGACCGTCTCCGGGCAGTTCGTCCAGCACCGGCAGCAGGTGCTCGTGGATCTGGCGCATCGCGTCCTCGCGCGACTGGCTGACGGCGGAGCCGGTGTGCACGACCACCCCTCGCGCGCCGGTCTCGGCGCCCCGGCGCAGCGTGTGGCGGATCACCGCGATCGAGTTCTCCAGGGTCGCCGGCGTCGGCGACCCGCAGTTCACGAGATAGGCGGCGTGCAGGAAGACCGGCACGCCCGACTCGCGCAGTTTCGCGTCCTCGGCGGGGTCGCCCGCGCTGAGCGCCCAGCCGCGTGGATTCGTGACGAAGACCTGGATCATCTCCGCGCCGATCTCCGACGCGTACTTCAGCCCGCCCTTGGCCAGGCCGCCCGCGACGAAGACGTGGCCGCCGATGAGATTGCTAGGAGTCATGATGACCTCCAGGTTAGTCGTGGCCCAGGTGGTCACTCCCACGGCCGCTCGGATGGCCGCCCCGTGCCGCCCCGTGTGCCGCCCCCTTTGTCACAACGTACAAAGCGGCCCCCGGAGCAGGGCACGCGGTTCGGACCTCGCGCCGCTGGACCCCGCCGCGGGCCCGGCGGTTGACTGACGGGCATGCGCGAACTGAGCCGGGAGGACCTGCGGTCCTGCTGCGCCTCCGCCCGATGGGTGGAGGAGGTGGCCGCGCGCGGGCCGTACCGCGACCTCGACGGGCTGCGCCGCGCGAGCGGGCCGGTGCTCGCCGCCCTGGCCTGGGACGACGTGCTGGAGGCGCTGGCGGCGCACCCCCGCATCGGCGAGCGGCCCGGTGGCGCCGGACGCGAGGCGGCGTGGTCGCGGTCGGAGCAGTCCGGAGCCGCGGACGCCGGCCGGGACGTGCTCGACGCGCTCCGCGAGGGCAACGCCGCCTACGAGAGCCGGTTCGGCCACGTCTACCTGGTCTGCGCGAGCGGCCGGGACGCCGACGACCTGCTGGCGCTGCTGCGCGGGCGGCTCGGCAACGACGAGGAGACCGAGCGCGGGATCGTCAGGGCGGAGCTGTCGAAGATCGTCTCGCTGCGGCTGGCCAAGCTCTGGGAGGGCCCGTGAGCCTCTCGACGCACGTGCTCGACACCGCCGCCGGGACGCCCGCCGAGGACGTGCCCGTACGGCTGTCGCGGCGCGCCGCGCACGGCTTCGTGCCGGTCGCGGAGGGCCGCACCGACGGGGACGGCCGCATCCGGGAGTGGACCCCACTGGGCCGGGAGTGGGACCCGGCGCTCGACCCGCGTCCCGGCACCTACCGGCTCGTCTTCGACACCGCCGCCTATCTGGGGGAGGACGCGTTCTTCCCCGAGGTCAGCGTGGTGTTCGCCGTCCGGGAGCCCGGCGGGCACTACCACGTGCCGCTGCTGCTGAGCCCCTTCGCCTACTCGACCTACCGGGGGAGCTAGCCGTGGCCGTTCTGGGACCCAACAGGTATGGCAAGGCCGAGACGAGGGTCGTACGGGTGACCCGGCACGGCGACGCCCATCGGATCAAGGACCTCACGGTGAGCACGGCGTTGTCGGGCGACATGGCCGAGGTGCACCTGAGCGGGGACAACTCCGCCGTCCTGCCCACCGACTCGCAGAAGAACACCGTCTTCGCGTTCGCCAAGAAACACGGCGTCGGGGCGGTCGAGGACTTCGCGCTGCTGCTGGCGCGGCACTTCGTGGACTCCCAGCCCGCGATCCGCCACGCCAGGGTCGCCGTCGAGGAGCACGCCTGGGAGCGCAACGGCGCTTTCGGGCACTCGTTCGTCCGCTCCGGGCGGGAGGTGCGCACCTGCGTGGCGCAGCACGACGGGACCCGGTCGTGGGTGGTCTCCGGGCTGCGCGACCTCGTCGTGCTCAACACGACCAACTCCGAGTTCTGGGGGTTCGCGAAGGACGAGTACACGACGCTGCCGGAGACTCGCGACCGCGTCCTCGCCACCGCCGTCGACGTGTCATGGCGGCACGCGGACGCGGAATCCCCTCAGGACTGGGACAAGAGCTACGAGAAGGCCCGGGCGGCCCTGCTCGCGGCCTTCGCCGACACCTACAGCCTGTCCCTGCAGCAGACGTTGTACGCCATGGGCACACGCGTGCTGGCCGAGTGCCCGGGGGTCTGCGAGGTGCGGCTGTCGCTGCCGAACAGGCACCACTTCCTGGTCGACCTCGCGCCCTTCGGGCTGCCCAACGACGGGGAGGTCTTCTTCGCCGCCGACCGGCCGTACGGGCTGATCGAGGGGACCGTGCTGCGCGAGGACGCGCCCGACGCCGGCCCGGCGTGGGAGTAGCCATGGACTTCCTGCGCCCGCGCACCTGGGCCGAGGCCCTGGACCTCAAGGCCGCACGCCCCGAGGCCACCCCGATCCAGGGCGGCACCGACGTCATGGTGGAGATCAACCTCGACAAGGGCCGCCCCGCCGCCCTGCTCGACCTCACCCCGATCCCCGAACTGACGGAGTGGTCGCGGGAGGGGGACGTGATCCGCCTCGGCGCCGGGGTGACCTACTCCCGGCTGATCGGGGAACTGGGGGCGCGCCTGCCCGGCCTGGCCCAGGCGTCCCGCACGGTCGGGTCGCCGCAGATCCGCAACCGGGGCACGGTCGCGGGCAACCTGGGCGCGGCCTCGCCCGCGGGCGACAGCCATCCGCCGCTGCTGGCCTGCGACGCGGTCGTGGAGGCCGAGTCGGTGCGCGGCGCCCGGCTGATCCCGATCGGTGAGTTCTACACCGGGGTCAAGCGCAACGCGCTGGCGCCCGACGAACTGATCCGCGCCGTGCGCGTCCCGGTGGCACGCGGGCCGCAGTACTTCTCCAAGATCGGCACCAGGAACGCCATGGTGATCGCGGTGTGCTCGTTCTCGATCGCCCTGCACGCGGCGGAACGGCGGGTGGGCACCGGCGTCGGCTCGGCCGCCCCGACGCCCCGCCGGGCCGTCGCCGCCGAGGAGTTCGCGGCCGCGCGGCTCGACTGGCAGGGGCGCTCGCCGCTCGACCCCGATGTGGCCGGCCGCTTCGGCGAACTCGTCGCCGGCGCCGCGGCCCCGATCGACGACGTACGCGGCCGCGCCGCCTACCGCACGCACGCGCTGGCCGTGCTGGCCCGCCGCGCGCTCGGCTGGGCCTGGGCCGACTTCAGGGCCGGCACCGACGCCGATTCCAGCGCCGATTCCAGCGCCGGGTCCGGTGCCGGTGACGACAGGGGGAGCGCATGAGGGTGAACCTCACCGTGAACGGCCGCGCGACGGCGGCCGACGACGTGTGGGAGGGCGAGAGCCTGCTGTACGTCCTCCGTGAGCGGCTCGGCCTCCCGGGGGCCAAGAACGCCTGCGAGCAGGGGGAGTGCGGTTCCTGCACGGTCTACCTCGACGGCACGCCGGTCTGCGCGTGCCTGGTCGCCGCCGGCCAGGCGGAGGGCCGCGAGGTCGTCACGGTCGAGGGCCTGTCCCGCCGCGACGCCCCGCTCGCCGACGCCGGCCCCGCGCACGGCGACGCTTCGGGGGAGGGGCTGCACGAGGTCCAGCGGGCGTTCCTCGACGCTGGGGCGGTGCAGTGCGGCTTCTGCACGCCCGGTCTCGTCGTCCAGGCCCACGCGCTGCTGGCCGAGGCGGACGGCGTGCCGTCTGACGCCGACATCCGGGAGGCGCTGGCCGGCAACCTGTGCCGCTGCACCGGGTACGAGAAGATCCTCGACGCGGTCCGGCTCGCCGCGACCCGCCTCGGCCCGCCGTCGTGACCGCGCCGCCGGCCGCACCCGGACAGGCCGTCGGCCGCACACGGACCGGCCGGCCCAGTGATCGTCCAGCAAGCCGCCCGCCCGACCAGGGAGTCTTCGTTGCGTGATCCCGCACCACGGCGAGTGGTCGTCGAGAACGCCCACATCGTGCCCGTCAGGGGAGAGGAGATCCCCTCCGGCCACCTCGTGATCGAGGGCGACCGGATCGCCGCGGTCGGCCCCGGCCCCGCGCCGTACGCGCCGGGGGAGGCCGAGCGGATCGACGGGTCCGGCTGCCTGGCCACCCCGGGCCTGGTCAACACCCACCATCACCTCTACCAGTGGGCGGCCCAGGGCGTGACGCCCGACGGCACCCTGTTCGAATGGCTGGTCGCGAGCTACCGGCTGTGGGCGCGGATGGACGCCGAGGTGGTGTCGGGCGCCGCGACGGCCGGGCTGGCCTGGCTCGCCCTGTCGGGCTGCACGACCTCGTCCGACCATCACTACATCTTCCCCAAGGGCCGGGGCGACCTGTTCGAGGCGGAGATCGAGGCCGCACGCGCGGTCGGGTTGCGCTTCCACCCCTGCCGGGGGTCCATGGACCGGGGCGCCTCGCGCGGCGGGCTGCCGCCGGACGAGGTCGTGGAGGACATCGACGAGATCCTCGGGGCGACCGAGGAAGCGGTCCGGAAATATCATGACCCGTCCTTCGGGTCGATGCTGCGCGTCGCCGTCGCCCCCTGCTCGCCGTTCTCGGTCAGCGGCGAGCTCATGATCCGCTCGGCGGAGCTCGCCCGCTCCCTCGGCGTACGGCTGCACACGCACGGCGCGGAGACGGCGGACGAGGACGAGCACTGCGTGGAGCAGTTCGGCGTGCTTCCGGTCGACTACCTCGACCGGCTCGGCTGGCTCGGCCCCGACGTGTGGCTGGCCCACTGCGTGCACCTCACCGACAAGGACGTGCGGCGCTTCGCCGAGACCGGCACCGGGGTCGCGCACTGCCCGTCCTCCAACGGCCGTCTCGGCGCCGGCATCGCGCGGATCAGCGACCTGCTGGCGGCGGGCGCGCCGGTCGGGCTCGGTGTCGACGGCGCCGCGTCCAGCGAGATGACCCCGCTGGCCGGGGAGATCCGCATGGCCATGCTCATGCAGCGGGCGAGGTACGGCCCGCGCGCGCTCACCGCCCGCCAGGCCCTGGAGACGGCCACCCTGGGGGGCGCCCGCTGCCTCGGCCGGGAGGCCGAGATCGGCTCGCTGGAGCCCGGCAAGCTCGCCGACGTCGCGCTGTGGCGGCTCGGCGGCTTCCACGCCGCGATCGACGACCCCGTCGTCGCGTTCGCCTACGGCGCCACCCCGCCGCTCGCCCGGCTGCTGGTCGGCGGCCGGACCGTGGTGGACAGCGGCGAGCTGCGCACCGTGCCGGGCGATGCCGCCGCACGGGCGGGGGCCGACGCGCACCGCCGCTTGCGCACCGGGGATCATGTCTGAAACGTTTCGGGACGGACGAAGGTCTATCGAAGGGCCAGGCATGACAGGGCACACGGCAGAGCGCACGGCAGGGCACACGGCATGACAGGGCACGTCGTCATCGCGCCGGACAAGTTCCGGGGGTCGCTCACCTCTCCGGAGGTGGCCGCGCACGTGGCCGCCGGGCTGGGCGACGTCCCCGTCGTGCCGCTGCCGGTCGCCGACGGAGGGGACGGCACGGTCGACGCGGTCGTGGCGAGCGGGTTCACCCGGGTCGAGACGGAGGTGACCGGCCCGGACGGTACGCCGGTCCCGGCGGCCTACGCCGTGCGGGACGAGCCGGGCGGCCGGGTCGCGGTGATCGAACTGGCCGAGGCGTCCGGCCTGCGGCGGCTCCAGCGAGGCCGCGCACCCCTCACCGCCACCAGCCGCGGCACCGGTGAGCTGATCGCCCACGCCGTACGGCACGGCGCGGCGCGGATCGTGCTCGGCCTCGGCGGCAGCGCCTGCACCGACGGCGGCGCGGGCATGGCCCAGGCCCTCGGCGTACGGCTGCTCGACGCCGGGGGGAACGAGCTTCCGCCGGGCGGGGCGGCGCTGCGCGACCTGCACACGATCGACGCCTCCGACCGGCTGCGCGGGTTCGAGGTCGTGGTCGCGAGCGACGTGGACAATCCGCTGCTCGGCCCGTACGGCGCGGCGGCGGTGTACGGCCCGCAGAAGGGCGCGAGCCCGGGTGACGTCGCCGTGCTGGAGGCCGGGCTGGCCCGGCTGGCGGCCGTCGCCGCGCACACCCACGGCCTGCCGGGCGCGGCCGAGCACGACGGCCCCGTCGGAGCGATGGGCGTGGCCGGGCGGGAGGGGGCGGGCGCGGCCGGCGGGGTCGGCTTCGGCGCGCTGGTCTTCCTCGGCGCCGAGATCCGGCCGGGCATCGGCTACCTGCTCGACCTGGTGGACTTCGACCGGCACGTGGCGGGCGCCCGGCTGGTGATCACGGGTGAGGGCGCGATCGACGAGCAGACCCTGCGCGGCAAGGCGCCCGTGGGCGTGGCCGCGGCGGCGGCCGGTCACGGCGTGCCGGTCGTGGCCGTCTGCGGCCGCCGCACGGTGGGCGACGACGAACTGAAGAAGGCGGGGATCGAGGCGGCGTACGCGCTGACCGACATCGAGCCCGACGTCGCGAGGTGCGTGGCCGAGGCCGGGCCGCTGCTCGAACGGCTGGCCCGCCGGATCGCGGCCGAGCACCTCACCAGGAGGTAGACGCCGGCGCGGGACCATGCCGGCTGACGCCCGGATCGCGAGAGGAGCGGTGGGTTCTTTGCACGATCACGCGGGGGAAGAGGAGGTCTCACCCGGCGGCGGCCGGCGGTGCGACCTGGTGGTGCGGTCGCGGCGGGTCGTGACCCCGAAGGGGGAGCGGGCGCTCGCCGTCGCCGTGCGCGGGGGCCTGATCGAGGCCCTGCTGCCCTACGACGACCCGTCCGGCGCCGCCGAGGACGTCGACCTCGGCGACCTGCCGCTGCTGCCCGGGCTGGTCGACTCGCACGTGCACGTCAACGAGCCCGGCCGCACCCACTGGGAGGGCTTCGCGACCGCCACCGCCGCGGCGGCGGCCGGGGGCGTCACCACCATCGTGGACATGCCGCTGAACTCGCTGCCGCCGACCCTGGACGTCGCCTCGCTGGAGGTCAAGCGGAAGGCCGCCGAGGGTCGGTGTCACGTGGACGTCGGCTTCTGGGGCGGCGCGGTCCCGGGAAACCTGCCCGACCTGCGCCCCCTGCACGAGGCCGGGGTCATGGGCGTCAAGTGCTTCCTGTCGCCGTCCGGGGTCGAGGAGTTCCCCGAGCTCGACCACGACGGGCTTCGGGCCGCGCTCGCGGAGGTGGCGGGCTTCGGCGGCCTGCTGATCGCCCACGCCGAGGACCCGGCGCTGCTGACCGAGCCCGGCGGCCCGGCGTACGACGACTTCCTCAGGTCGCGCCCGCAGGAGGCCGAGCGGCGGGCCGTGGAGCGGGTGATCGCGCTGGCCGCCGAGACGGGCGCCAGGGCGCACATCGTGCACGTGTCGGCCGCCGCCTGCCTCGGGCCGCTCCGCGAGGCGCGGGCGGCCGGGGTGCGCGTCAGCGCCGAGACCTGCCCCCACTACCTGACCCTGGCGGCCGAGCAGGTCACCGGCCCGGCGTACAAGTGCTGCCCGCCGATCCGGGAGGCGGCCAACCGCGACGCGCTGTGGGAGGCGCTCGCCGAGGGGGTGCTGATGGGGATCGTCTCCGACCACTCCCCGTCGACGCCCGACCTCAAGGTCCCCGACTTCGCCGAAGCGTGGGGCGGGATCTCCTCCCTCCAGGTCGGCCTGCCCGCCGTGTGGACCGCCGCCCGCGCCCGCGGGTACGGCCTGACCGACGTCGTCCGCTGGATGGCCGAGGGTCCCGCCCGCCTCGCGGGCCTGCCGTACAAGGGGGCGATCAGACCGGGCAACGACGCCGACCTGGTGGCCTTCGACCCCGACGCCGAGTTCACGGTCGACGTGGCGGCGCTGCACCACCGCAACCCCGTGTCGCCCTACCACGGGCGGCGCCTCTCCGGCGTCGTCCGCACCACCTGGCTGCGCGGCGCCCCCGTCGACCTCGCCGCTCCGGCCGGTCGCCTTCTGACCCGGGGAGCGCGGTGAACGCCTTCACCCGCCTGCCCGACCTCGCCCTCCGCACGTACGGCGGGTCGGTCGTGGCGGCCAACGACGAGTCGTTCGCCGAGCGGGAGGCCCTGATCAGGCCCGGACCCGCCGAGTTCCGGCCGCACACCTTCGGCGCGAAGGGCCAGGTCTACGACGGCTGGGAGACGCGCCGGCGGCGCGAGGCGGGCCACGACTGGGCGATCGTCCGCCTCGGCATGCCGGGAGTCATCCGGGGCGTCGTCGTCGACACCGCGTGGTTCCGCGGCAACTACCCGCCGTACGCCTCGGTGGAGGCGTGCGCGGCGGAGGGCCATCCGGCGCCGGAGGAGCTGGACGGCTGGGTGGAGATCGTGCCGAAGAGCCCGCTCGGGGGCGACGCGGCCCACGAGTTCGCGGTGACCGATCCCCGCCGGTTCACGCACGTCCGGCTGAACATCTTCCCCGACGGCGGCGTCGCGCGGCTGCGGGTGCACGGCCGGGTCGTGCCCGACCCGGCGTTCCTGCGCGGGCTGACCGTCGACCTCGCCGCACTGGAGAACGGCGGGCTCGTCACCGCCTGCTCCGACGAGTTCTACTCCTCGCCGAACAACGTCCTCGCGCCCGGGCTCGCCCGCAACCAGGCCGAGGGCTGGGAGACGGCCCGGCGGCGCGACGGAGGCAACGACTGGCTCGTCGTCGCCCTCGCCGGGCCCGGCCGGATCGCCGTGGCCGAGATCGACACCACCAACCTGAAGTTCAACGCCCCCGGCTGGGCCTCCCTCATGGGCATCGACACCGGCCACGCCGCACGGACGCCGCCGGGCCTGGACACCAGCCAGGCGCCCCTGGACACCAGCCAAGCGCCCCTGGACGACGGCCGAGCGCTCCCGCCGGAGGACGACGCCGGTCGGGCGCCCCTGCCGGACGACGCCGCCTGGTTCCCGCTGCTGCCGAAGACCCGGCTCCAACCCGACACCCGCCACCGCTTCCGCCTCGACGACGACCGCCGCGTCACCCACGTCCGCCTCGACATCTTCCCCGACGGCGGGCTCGCCCGCCTCCGCCTCCCCGGCACCCTCATCCCCTGAGCACCTGAACCGGTGGAATCGCTGCGAACCGAGGACCACACGAAGTAGGGTGACAAGACGATTTCGGAGGGTAGCGAAACGAGCACGGTTCGTTCTGCTGCACTGGGACCATTACTCCCCGCCGTCCTCCGGGACTGGCGGGGCTTTTTTATGTGGGGATCCTGCCAGGATCGCCGACCTGATCGGTCAGCGGAGATCACGCACGAGCGAGGTGACGGCGGTGCGGGTCTACCGGGGCCGTCCTGACCCCAACTATCAGCCGTTACCGGCAGCAGCCAACGATGCTCAGGCGGCGCGGTGGACACACGACCGCAGTGCTGGTCGGGGTTCAAGCCTCTCCGGATCAAAGGCACCAATCTTCCCTACTGCCACTTCCTGAACAAGGACGATTGGGCAGCGGTCACTGAGGACTGGACTGACCGCATCTGAGGAGAGGCGGCGCGCGGAGATTCGCAGCGGCGGTGAGGTGGGGGTCAGTGCCAGATCGTGATGGTGGCGCCCTGGGGTTGCTGGCCGAGGGGGTTCTCGCCGACGACGCGCTGGGTGCCGACCAGCTCACGGACCTTGACCTTGAAGCCGGCCGCCTTCAGTTCGGACACCGCGTCCCGCACCGCCTTGAACCGCACGTCGGGCACGTTCACGAAGTCGGGCGCCGCCTGCGAGGGATCGGTCTCCCACGGCCAGTGGAAGCCCTGGTCAGGGCCGCGTGACACGGTCAGGTGCACGGTCGCCCCAGCCACCGTCTCCGCGCCGCCCGAGGGGTCCTGCGCGATCACGGTGCCCGGCGGGGCGTCGTCGGCCGTCTCGTCGATCTGGACGTTGAAGCCCTTGTCGCGCAGGAACTTCTCCGCCTGGTCGCGCATCATCTGCGTGACGTCCGGCATGAGCAGCCCGGCGCTGACCACGAAGTTGACCGCGCCGCCCTTCCTGACGCGCTTGCCCACGAGCGGGTTCGTACGGATGACCTGGTCACGCGGGATCGTCTCGCTCGCGCTCCGGCTGACCCGGCCGGGGGTCAGCCCGGCCTCGGCGATCTTCGCCCGGGCGTCCGCCAGGCTGAGGCCCTCGACCTTCGGCACCGGGATGGTCTCCGGGCCGGCCGACGGGATCAGCTTGAGCACCGCTCCCTTGACCGCCTCCGCCCCCGGCCCCGGCTCGGTGTTCAGGACGACGTCCTTGGGGACCTTGTCGTCGAACACCGGCTTGAGGACCTGCACCTCGAAACCACGGCTCTGCGCCTCCTGCCGCGCGACCGTGAGGGGCTTGTTCACCAGGTCGGGCACCTTCGTGTAGCGGCCCTCGGAGAACCACCAGCCCGTGAAGGCGACACCCGCGAGCATCACGAGGGCCAGCACGGCGAGAAACCAGACCGGTCGTGGCCGTGCCCTGCGGGTCCCGCGGCGCCCTCCCGCCCCCGCAGGGCCGGGCATGACGCCGGTCAGCAGGTCCGTACGCGGCTGGATCATCGTCTGGCCGAGCTGCGCGTGCCCGGCCGTGCCGGACGCGGGGGTCGCGCCCGCCGGGGCCACGGCCGCGCGGTGCGCCCCCGTGCCGGCGCCGCTGTGCGCGCCCGTGGGAGAGCCCGCCATGGAGTCGCCCGCGGAGCCCGGGCGGGTGTGCCCGCCGGTGTGCCCGGTCCTCGGCAGCGTGCGGTGGATCTCGACGGCGGCGACCAGCATGGCGGTCGCGTCCGCCGGGCGCCGGGCGGGGTCCTTGTCGGTGGCGGCCGTGACGAGCGCGTCGATCTGCGGCGGGATGCCGGGCACGACCGAGGACGGCGCGGGCACGGTCTCGTGCACGTGCCGGTAGGCGATCGACATCGGCGTCTCACCGGCGTACGGCGGCTGCCCGGTGAGCAGCTCGAACAGCATGATCCCGGCGGCGTACACGTCGCTGCGCGCGTCGGCGAGGCCGGTCGTGACCTGCTCGGGCGACATGTAGCCGATCGTGCCGATCATCATGCCGGTCTTGGTCTGGTTGGTGGCCTCGATCGCCCGGGCCAGGCCGAAGTCCACGACCTTCACCCGGCCGTCGTCGGCGAGCAGCACGTTCTCGGGCTTGACGTCCCGGTGGATCAGCCCCGCCTGGTGGGCCGCGCCGAGGGCGGCGAGCACCGGGATGACCATCTCCAGGGCCTCGCGAGCCGGGAGGCGGCCACGCTGGCGCAGGATGTCGCGCAGCGTCCTGCCGGGGACGTACTCCATCGACAGGTAGACGTTCGCCCCGTCGGTGCCCTGGTCGAAGACCTGCACGATGTTCGGGTGCGAGAGACTCGCCACCGACTTGGCCTCGCCGATGAACCGCTGGACGAACTGCGGGTCCTCGGCCAGCGAACGGTGCATCACCTTGACGGCGACCGTGCGGTCGAGCCGGACGTCCAGAGCCAGGTAGACGGAGGCCATGCCGCCCCGGGCGATCCGGGACTCGACGCGGTAGCGCCCGTCGAGCAGCTGCCCCACGAGCGGATCGGTTAGCGTCGTGTCCACCCGCCCGAGTTTACGGGTCATTTGCCGTCGGGCGTGTTCCCGAACCCCAAACCGAGACCTGGCCGGCTCCCTTTCGCGCGACCCGGAAAGCCGTCCCTCGTCCGAAAACCGGCCTTACCCGGCGCCGGATCGAGAAAGGCGCCGGTCAGGAGGAGCGGACGGGGGAGGACGCCTTGGCGTAGCGGCGGCGGGGGATGCGCCCGGCCAGGCGGGCGAGCCGTCCGGCCGTGACCGCCTGCCGCATGGCGGCGGCCATGAGGCCGGGCCGGTGCGCCCGCGTCACGGCGCTGGCGAGCAGCACGGCGTCGCAGCCCAGCTCCATCGCGAGCGCCGCGTCGCTGGCCGTGCCGATCCCCGCGTCCAGAATGACCGGCACCGTGGCCGCCTCGGCGATCAACTCGATGCTGTGCGGGTTGCGGATGCCGAGGCCCGAGCCGATCGGGGCGC
This sequence comes from Microbispora cellulosiformans, assembly GCF_008728085.1. Classification (NCBI taxonomy): domain Bacteria; kingdom Bacillati; phylum Actinomycetota; class Actinomycetes; order Streptosporangiales; family Streptosporangiaceae; genus Microbispora; species Microbispora cellulosiformans. The sequence continues at coordinate 292,552 of NZ_VYTZ01000003.1, forward strand.
CGAGCGGCATCACCGCCGCGCACCCGGCGTCCTCCAGCCGGCGCGCCAGCGCGGGGTCGTCGCCGATGTACGGCAGCACGACGAAGCCGTCGGCCACCAGCCGTTCCGCCGCGTCGAAGGTCTCGATCGGATCGGGCAGCAGGGTCCGCTCGTCGGCGATGACCTCCAGCTTGACCCAGTTGGTCTCCAGCGCCTCGCGGGCCAGCCGGGCGGTCAGCACGGCCTCGCCGGCCGTGAAGCAGCCGGCCGTGTTCGGCAGCACCTTGATGTCCCTCGACCGCAGCAGGTCGAGCACCGAGCCGCGGGCGGCCGGGTCCAGCCTGCGCATCGCGACGGTGGTCAGCTCGGTGCCGGAGGCCTCCAGCGCCTGGTCGAGCACCTCCAGCGACGGCGCGCCGCCGGTCCCCATGATCAGCCGCGAGGCGAACTTCTCCCCGCCGAGCACGAAGACGTCGCCGGAGGCGTCCTGTTCCGTCATTCCCGTCATCCTCCCTTCAACCACCCTGCACCGCGGTGAGCACCTCGACGCCGTCGCCGTCCTCCACCCGTGTGGAGTCCCAGGCGCCGCGGCTCACCACCTCGCCGTTGACCGCCACCGCGACGCCCGACGTGAGCGCCGTGAGGGTCCGTACGGCGTCGCCCACCGTCGCCCCCTCCGGCAGCTCGGCCGGGCCTCCGTTGATCGTGACCTTCATGAGTGGAATCTCCCTGGGTCGCAGGACAGGGCGGCCTCCGGCACCGCGCCGCCGGTGAGGAGCGCGGCGACGGCCTCGGCGGTGACCGGGGCCAGCAGCACGCCGTTCCGGCCGTGCCCGGTCGCCGCGAGGACGCCGGGGGGCCCGGTGGGGCCGATGAGCGGAAGGTTGTCCGGGGTCCCCGGGCGGAAGCCGACGGCCGTCTCGGCCAGTTCGAGCTCGGTGAGGCCGGGCACCAGTTCGCGGGCGTCGCGCAGCAGCTCGTACACCCCGCCGGCGGTGACCCGCGCGTCGTATCCCAGCTCCTCGGAGGTGGCGCCCAGGACGATCTCGCCGTCGCCCCGGGGGACCAGGTAGGCGGGGGAGCCGTGCACCAGCCCCCGTACGCACCGGGTGAGGAACCCCCGAGGGCCCCGCAGCCGGAGGATCTGCCCCTTCACCGGCCGTACGGGCAGGCCGGGGAGCAGGGCGGCCGACCACGATCCGGCGGCCACCACGATCCGGCCGGCCGGGACGGTCCCGCCGGACGTCAGCCGCACCGACGGGGAGCCCCGCCCGGGGAGGACGATCCCGGCGGCGCGCTCGGCCACCAGCGTGCCGCCCGCCTTCTCGAACGCGGTCAGCAGCGCGCGCACGAGCCTGCGGGGGTCGACCCAGGCGTCGTCGCGGGCCAGCAGCCCGCCGCGCACCGAGGGGGACAGCATCGGCTCGAAGGAGCGGCACTCGCGCCCGGTCAGCCGTTCGACCCGCAGGCCGAGCGTGCGCTCGAAGGCCGCGAGGTCGTCGAGGACGGCCATGTCGTCCGTGCCGCGGGCGACCTCCAGCGTGCCCTCGGTGCGGTAGTCGAGCTCGGCGCCGGACTCGTCCTCCAGCTCCGCCCGGAACGCCGGCCAGGTGGCCAGCGACGCCAGCCCGAGCCGCAGCAGCGGCTCCTCCGTGTAGGTCACCTCGCTGACCGGCGCGAGCATCCCGGCGGCGGCGTGGGTGGCGCCGCTTCCCGGCGCGGGGTCCACCACGGCAACGGAAAGGCCGCGCCGCGCCGTACGCCAGGCGGCGGCGAGGCCCGCCACGCCGCCTCCCACGATCACGACGTCGTGGCCGGGCTCGCTCCCGGAGGGCCGTGTGGAGGACACCGCGCTCCCTTCGCCGGCATTACCCGGATCAGGTGGTGGGCGGTCGAGAGCCGAACGCTCTCCTCTCAGCCCGGTCCGCCGGGCTCCCGCGCGTCTTACGCCCCACAGCGTAGTACGTGGCGGATACCGGCGGATCGCCCGGTTCGCCACTCGCGGGCACGGGCGTGACCTGGCTCACAATCGGGGCTGCCCGGGATGTGCGCGCTCCTTGCCCAACTCGTTATGGGGAGCCCGTTGGCCAGGTCCCCTGTTGACAATCTATGGTCAAGGCGTGGATCACGTCGTGGTGGTGGGTGCCGGCCTGGCCGGCGTGCGAAGCATCGAGGCGCTGAGGTCCCGGGGGTTCACCGGGCGCATCACGCTCATCGGCGAGGAACACCATCGCCCCTATGACCGCCCGCCGCTGTCGAAGGCGGTGCTGCTCGGCGACGCCGACTCCACCGTGGTCGACTCCGACCTCGACGCCATGGACGTGCGGCTGTGCCTCGGCACGGCCGCCAAGGGCCTGCGGGACGGCGTGCTGGAGACGACCGAGGGCGAGCTGGAGTACGACGGCCTGGTCATCGCCACCGGCGCCACCCCGGTCCGGCTGCGGGGCGAGGGTCACCAGCACGTGCTGCGCACGATCGACGACGCGCTCGCGCTGCGCGAGCGGCTGGTGCCCGGCGCCCGCGTGGCCGTCGTCGGCGCCGGCTGGATCGGTGCCGAGGTCGCGACGGCGGCGGCCAAGGCGGGGTGCGCGGTGACGGTGGTGGAGGCGGGGGAGAGCCCGCTCGCCGCCGCGATCGGCCCGGCGGTCGGCTGTCACACGATCGGCTGGTACGCCCGGGCCGGCGTCGAGCTGCGCCTGGGCGCGATGGTCGGGACGGTGGACGCCGACGGGCTCACGCTCATGTCCGGCGCGCGGGTGCCCGCCGACGTGGTGGTCTCCGGCGTCGGGGTGCGCCCCTCCGTCCACTGGCTCAAGGGCTCGGCCGTACGGCTCGACAACGGCGTGCTCGTCGACGAGCACCTGCGCACGTCGCTGCCGAACGTGGTCGCGGTGGGCGACTGCGCCAACTGGTGGTCGCGCAGGTTCGGCACCCGGCTGCGGGTCGAACACTGGGACACCGCGCTCCAGGCCCCCGACACGGCCGCCGCCACGCTGCTGGGCGAGGAGGCGGTCTACGATCCGGTGCCGTACTTCTGGTCGGAGCAGTTCGACCACATGCTGCAGTTCGCCGGCCACCCGACCCCGGACGACCGGATGCTGCTGCGCGGCGACCCGCGGGCGGACGGGAAGTGGGCGGTGTGCTGGCTGACCCCGGAGGACCGGCTGGCCGCGGTGTTCACCGTGGACCGGCCGCGCGACGTGGTGCAGGGCCGCCGCCTGGTGGAGGGCGGCCGGAGGCTCGACCCCCGGCGGGTGGCCGATGCCGCCGTGCCGCTCCGCGACTGCATTATGGCGTAATCGAGGTGTTTCCCGGCGGCTCGCATGTGGTAATGGTGGTTCCGTGACGCTTACTGTTGCGCAGATCGACCGGGAGACCGACCAGCTCGTAGGGGAGTGGCTCCCACTTCCGCAGGCCGCCGAGAAGCTGGGGCTCAGCATCGGCCGCACCAAGCAGCTACTGAAGGACAAGAAGCTCGTCGGCGCCCGGCGGAGTGGAGGCGGCCAGCCGCAGATCCCGTCGGTGTTCGTCGCCCACGGCGACGTGCTCAAGGGCCTGCCCGGCACGCTCACCGTCCTGGCCGACGCCGGGTACGACGAGGTGGAGTCGATCCGCTGGTTGTTCACCCCCGACGACTCGTTGCCGGGGTCACCGATCGACGCGATCGTCAAGGGCCGGCACACCGAGGTCAAGCGCAGGGCCCAGGCGCTGGGCTTCTGACCGCCCGCCGCATGGCATTGTTGGTCGGGTGAACGACACCCGGCGACGGCTCGCGCAGGCCAGGCTCTACCTCTGCACCGACGGCAGGAGGGACCGCGGCGACCTCGAGGACTTCCTCGACGCGGTCCTGGCCGGCGGCGTGGACATCGTCCAGCTGCGGGAGAAGGGCCTGGAGGCCCGCGAGGAGCTGGGCCTGCTGGAGGTGTTCCGCGCGGCATGCGACCGGCACGGCGCGCTGCTGGCGGTAAACGACCGGGCGGACGTCGCGTACGCCGCCCGGCCGGACATCCTGCACCTCGGTCAGGACGACCTCCCGGTCCCCGTGGCCCGGGAGATCCTGGGCTCCGGCGTGCTCGTCGGCAGGTCGACCCACTCGGCGGCCGAGGCATCGGCCGCCGCGGTGGAGCCGGGCGTGGACTACTTCTGCTGCGGGCCGGTGTGGCCCACGCCGACCAAGCCGGGCCGTCCGGCGCCCGGCCCCGCGCTGCTGGAGCACGCCGCGAGCCTGGGCACCGACCGGCCGTGGTTCGGCATCGGCGGCATCGGCCCGGACAACCTCGACGAGGTGATGGCGCACGGCGTGCGCCGGGCGGTGGTCGTCAGGGCCGTCACCGAGGCCGAGGACCCCGGAGCCGCGGCCGCGGCTCTCAAGGCGCGCCTGTCGGCCGTCCCGCTGTGAGCCGGGCCGGTCAGGTGCGGCGCGAGGTGGCGGCGACGGCCAGGGCGGCCAGCGCGGCGCGGGCGTCCTCCTCGATCGGCGCCTGTTCGAGGGCGTGCATCGCCTCGTCCAGATAGCGCTTGATCATGTCCTCGCAGTCCGTCAGCGCGCCGGTCTCCTCGATCAGCGTGCGCAGCGACGCGACCCCGTCGGCGTCGAGCCCGGGGTCGCCCAGCAGGGTCCGTACGACGTCCTGCTGGGCGGGGGTGGCCCCGGCGAGCGCCCGCGCGATGAGCACGGTCCGCTTGCCCTCGCGCAGGTCGTCCCCGGCGGGCTTGCCGGTCTCGGCCGGGTCGCCGAACACGCCGAGGATGTCGTCGCGGAGCTGGAAGGCGATGCCGACCCGCTGGCCGTACTGCACGCAGAGGCGGTCGATCCAGGGGTGCCGGGCCCGGGCGGCGAGCACGAGCCCGAGCCGCAGCGGCTGCTCGACGGAATATTTACCGCTCTTGTAAAGGGCCACCCGCAGGGCGCTGTCGAAGGTGCTCTCACCCTGCGCCTGCTCCAGCAGATCGAGATACTGCCCGCACATCAGCTCGGTGAGCATGTAGTCGTGCAGGGGCTGGGCCGCGGCGATCGCCCGGGGGTCGAGGCCGCTGCCGCGCCACATCTCGCCGGACCACACCAGCAGCAGGTTGCCCAGCAACACGGCCGAGCCCTCGCCGAACTGCCGCGCCGACCCGTGCCAGCCCGCGTCCGCGTGCATGCGCTCGAAGCGCCGGTGCGCCGAGGGCATGCCGCGGCGTACGTCGCTCGCGTCCATGACATCGTCGTGGATCAGCGCACTGGCCTGGAGGAGCTCGAGCGACGCGGCGGCGAAGTGCAGGCCCGGCTCGTCTCCGCCCCCGGCGGCGCGCCAGCCCCAGTGGCAGAAGGCGGGACGCAGTCGCTTGCCCCCGGCGAGGAAGTCCTCCGCGGCGGAGAGCAGGACGGCCAGGTGCGGGTCCTCGAAGTGTGGGCGCTGCCGGTCGAGGAACTCCCGGAGAACGCGGTCCACCTCCGTACGGATGTGGTCGAGCGAGGCGGCGGAAGTGGTCATGCATCAGAGAGTAACCGGGGCAGATCCCGACATCACAGCGCAGATCCCCTCTAAATTGGTCAGCTCGCGCTGTTAGGGCAAAACGTCCGTATGGTCCGTTCAGCCGGCCGGTCCACATGGCAAGACCGCGAGGCCGGGGAGCGGCCCGCGCGGTAATCTTTCCCGTATGGCTCTCGGTCTGCCCTCGCGGCTCCCCGATCGTGTCCCGACGGTCCGCGAACTGCTGGCCGCGGGAGAGCGCTCGTTCTCGTTCGAGTTCTTCCCGCCGAAGACCGACGAGGGGGAGCGCCAGCTGTGGCGCGCGATCCGCGAGCTGGAGGCGCTGCGGCCGACGTTCGTCTCCGTCACCTACGGCGCCGGCGGCTCGACCCGCGACCGCACCGTGGACATCGTCGAGCGGCTGGCCCACGAGACGACGCTGACGCCCGTGGCCCACTTCACCGCCGTCGACCATTCCATCCGTGAGCTGCGCCACCTCGTCGGCCGGTTCGCCGACGCCGGGGTGCGCAACATCCTCGCCGTGCGCGGCGACCCGCGTGGCGGCAACCCGCTGGACGAGTGGGTCAGGCACCCCGAGGGCGTCCTGTACGCCGAGGACCTGGTGCGGCTGATCCGCCAGGCGGGCGACTTCTGCGTGGGGGTGGCGGCCTTCCCGTACAAGCACCCGAGGTCGGCCACGATCGAGTCGGACACGAACTACTTCGTGCAGAAGTGCCGGGCCGGCGCCGACTACGCGATCACCCAGATGTTCTTCCGCGCGGAGGACTACCTGCGGCTGCGCGACCGCGTGGCGGCCCAGGGGTGCGACACGCCGATCATCCCCGGCGTCATGCCCGTGACGCAGATGAGCACGATCGCCCGGTCCGAGCAGCTGTCGGGCGCGCCGTTCCCGCCGGAGGTGGCCGAGCGGTTCGCGGCCGTCGCCGACGATCCGGTGGCGGTCCGCCGCCTGGGGATCGAGCACGCCGCCGAGATGTGCCAGACGCTCCTGGACGAGGGCGCCCCCGGCATCCACTTCATCACCTTCAACCGGTCGAGCGCGACCCGCGAGGTGTTCAAGGCGCTGCACGGCGTGCCCGCCGTCGCGGGGTGACCCGCCCGCTCAGTCTTTCGGGAACGGCGCGGGGCCGGGCAACGGCAGCCGCACCCCGGCGATGACGTACTCCTCGTAGCCGCCGGGGAAGACGAACCGGGTCATCAGATCGGCGAAGCCCACGTCGCGATAGAGATGGCGGGCGGCCGTGGGGGCGTCGTGCGTGGACAGCACGGCGGTGCGCTCCGGGCGGCCCTCGCACAGCGCGTGGATCATGCGCCGCCCGACGCCCTTGCCCTGATACTCGGGGCGCACGTGGATCTCGGCGATCTCCAGGGCGTCGCCGAACCACTCGTCGGCCACCACCGGGCCCGCCCGGTCCTGCAGGCCCCCGCGGACGACGTCGTGCCACCACTGGCCGGGGCCGCCGTGGAAGCCGTACGCGAAGCCGGCGATGCCCGGGCCCTGCGGGTCCTCGGCGAGGACGCAGGCGAAGTCGGGATAGGCGGCGTGGTTGCGCATTATCGCCATGCGGCCCGCGAGCTGGTCCGACGGCGGCCGCATGGCGTCCGTGTAGATCTCCAGCACGGTGTCCAGCACCGCCCTGAACGTGTCGGGCCCCACCCGGCGCAGTCGGATCACCCGTCGCACACTAGCAAAGCGGCCCGAGGCCGGTCGCGGACGTCACCCGACCTCGGCGGGCGTGCCCCCGGTGATCCGTACGAGCTCGTCGAAGGACGTGGGGAAGACCGAGTGGGGATGCCCGGCGGCGGCCCACACGACCTCGTGCTTGCCCAGCCAGGTGTCCACCAGCGTCCGCACGGGCGCGGGGTGCCCGACCGGGGCCACGCCGCCGATGGGCTGCCCGGTGTGCTCGCGGACGAACTCCGGCGTGGCCCTGCGCACCTTCGCGGCTCCGACGAGCCGCGCGATCAGGTCGGTGTTCACGCGATGGGCCCCGCTGGTCAGCACCAGCAGCGGCGCGCCGTCCGCGTCGAAGATCAGGCTGTTGGCGATCGCGCCGATCTCGCAGCCGAGCTGGGCCGCCGCCGTGGCGGCCGTCGGCGCGGCGTCGTCCAGCACGACGACCTCACCGGTCACCTGCCGGTCCCGCAGGGCCTGCTCGACTCGGACGACGTTGGGATGCAACTTTTCCGGCACCCGGCCACTCTAAACGGATTGCCAGGACAGACTCGGCCGATTATCGCCACTTGTGATCACACGGCTCGCAATCGGACCGTAAGGTGAGTCCTTTGTTCGGAATCAGGCTTATGAGGGGTTGGTCATGATGAGAGGTCGACGGCGGCCGGCCGTGGCCATGCTCGCCGCCGTGGGGGCGGTGACCTTCGCGACGGCAGGGGTCGCCGGCCCGGCGCGGGCCGCCGCGGTTCCGGCGGGAGCCGTGACGTACGCGACGGCCGGTCTCACCGGTGTGGCGCCGGCGGGTGCGGCGCGAACGCTCACGGCGCCGGCGGCCGGGACGCGGGGAGCGCTGCCCGGACGGGCCGGGTACCCGCCGTTCGAGGCGCCGGGGAAGACGCTCAAGCTCGGCGCCAAGGGCGGCGCGGTGAAGGCGCTGCAAGTGCGGCTCAAGGAGCTCGGCTACGTGCCCGGGAGCGCCGACGGCCGCTACGGCGGGGCCACCCTGACGGCGCTCTGGGCGTTCCAGAAGGTGCAGGGAATCACGCCGACCAGCACGGTCGCCGCCCGCACCTGGAGGGCGCTGGAGAACCCCCGCGCGCCCCGGGTCCTCGTGCCCCGCGGAAAGGCCGGCCGGGTCGAGGTGGACCTGACCAAACAGGTGATGGTTCTGTATCGTTCCGGCGTCCCGGTGCTGATCAGTCACATCTCCAGCGGCAGCGGCGTTCCCTACACCGAGTACGCCGTGTGGAACGGCAAGAGGCAGGTGTTCTCCGGCAGCGCCCGCACGCCGACCGGCGACTACAAGACCACGTGGCGGGCCAGGGGCTGGCACCGGTCCTACCTGGGGCAGCTCTACAACCCGATCTTCTTCAACGGCGGCATCGCCCTCCACGGCGCACTGTCGGTGCCGCTCTACCCGGCGTCGCACGGCTGCGTCCGGCTGCCGATGAACGTCGCCGAGATCCTGCCGGGCATGCTCGGCAAGGGTGTTCCCGTGCACGTCAGAGGCGCCTTCCGGCGATAGCCCGCTGATGGGAGGGCCCCGCGCGACGCGATCGCGCGGGGCCCTTCGTCGTACGTGCCCCCGTCAGTCCTCGAACCCTTGTTCGTTGACAGCCTTGACAGCGGCCATGATCGAATCTATGTTCGATGGAGTGGGCGCGGGACTCGCGGCCTGCGCCCACACCGTCGGATCCGTGCCTACGTCGTCGGCGGAGACGGATACGGCACGGCCCGCGGCGTGGGCCGGACGGGGAGAGGGGAAGCTCCTCGTCCGGCCGCCCACGGGAGCGTGAGAAGGCGTGTGGTCCCGGTGGTGCCCGGGATTACGCGGCCGAGCGAAATTGTCGGTGCTGTCTGCGACTGTGAAGTCACCGGTGGAATTCGCCGGATGCCACGACTCAAGGAGGCGGGCATGACTGAAGAGAACGGTGATCAGCGGACCGGGCCCCGGCTTCCGCAGGCGGTCCTGGCGCGTCTCGCGGACGCCAGGGCGTGCCTCGCGGACGCCACCGTCGGGACCACGCCCGCGGACCGCTACGTGTCGGCCCATCTCGCGGCGCTGCGCGCGGCCGCGGGGATCCTCGCCGCGCGCCCCCGCCCGATGGACGGACGCAGGCGGCGGCTGCGCAGCGCCTGGGAGCTGCTTCCCGAGGCCGAGCCGAAGCTCGCGGACTGGGCGGCCTACTTCGCGATGAGCGCGACCAAGCGAGCGGCGGTCGAGGCCGGAATGGTCCGGGCCGTCACTCAGAACGACGCAGACGAGATCATAGCGGAAGCGGACAGGTTCGTCGGCGAGGTCGAGTCGATCCTCGGCCTGCCCGGCCGCCCCACCCTCCCGATGGCCGGCTGACGCGTCAGGCCGGATCGCGCTCCAGAGGGCAGCTCATGCAGCGGGGCCCGCCCCGTCCCCGGCCGAGTTCGCTGCCGCGGATCGGGATGACCTCGATGCCGTGCCTGCGCAGGTGGTTGTTGGTCGTGGTGTTGCGCTCGTAGGCGACGACCACTCCCGGCTCCAGGGCCAGCACGTTGCAGCCGTCGTCCCACTGCTCGCGCTCGGCCGCGTGCACGTCCTGCGTCGGCGTGAGGACCTTGATGTCGTCCAGGCCGAGGGCCCGTGCGATCGCCCGGTGCATGTCCTCGGGCGGATGGTCGACGACCTTCAGCTCCTTGTCGGTGTCGCCCGGCTCCACCGTGTACGACGGCAGCATGCCGAGCCCGGCGTACTTCGTGAACACCCCCACGTCGACGTTGGTCATCACGGTGTCGAGGTGCATGAAGGCGCGGGTCTTGGGGAGGTCGAGCGCCACGATGCGGGTCGCCGCGCCCGCGCGGAAGAGGTTCGTCGCCAGCATCTCGACCGCCTGCGGCTGGGTGCGCTCGCTCATCCCGACGAGCACGACACCGTCGCCGAGCACCAGCACGTCGCCGCCCTCGATGGTGGCCGGGGCCATGCGGGTGCCGTCGTACCAGACGTCGAACCCCCCGCCGGACGGGTCGCCGTAGCCCGGGGCGAACATCGGGTGCCACCGGTAGACCGCCTCGTAGTTGAGGGTCTCGCGCCTGCGCGCCTTCTTGCGCATGGCGTTGATGGACACCCCGCCGTACACCCAGCAGGAGGTGTCGCGGGCGAACAGGTGGTTCGGCAGCGGCGGGAGGACGAAGTCGTCCAGGCCGAGGGCGTGGAAGACGACCGACCCCGGGTCGCAGCCCAGCTCCCTGATCTCGCGCTTGGTGATCCCGCCGGTCAGGTACGGCGCGAGCGCGGCGCCGTCGAGGGCGTCCAGCGTGTTGCGGATCGCGTCGGCGGCCAGCGGGCCGAACCAGTGCTCGTCGACGCTGCCGTCGAGGATGTGCTTGCGCGCGTCGGGGACCTCGATCACCTCCCGCAGGAGATCGCCGAGGTGGTGCACCGTGACGCCGCGCGCGGTGAGCACCTCGCACCACTCACGGTGCTCCTCCAGCGCGCGCTGCACCCAGAGCACGTCGTCGAAGAGCAGGCCGTCCTTGTTGCCGGGGGTGAGCCGCTTGAGCGCCAGTTCGGGGATGTCGACCAGGACCTGGCGGAGCCTGCCCACCTCCGAGCCCACGAAGAAAGTCATGTCCCGTCCTATCCCCGCATGACAGGAATCACTCGTGAGGTGGCTCCCCGGCGCGCAGGGGACCGACGGGGGCCGCCGCGGCGGCCCGGCGGCCGGAAGGAGCGGTCGGAAGGAGTGGTCAGAAGGACTCGACGGCGCGGCGGGCCTCGGCGTCGAGCACGCCCCAGTTGATGAACTCCTCGGTCAGCTCGACGGGTGACTTGTCGTAGATGACCGCCAGCGAGCGCAGGTCCTCCTGCCGGATGGACAGCACCTTGCCGTTGTAGTCACCCCGCTGGCTCTGGATCGTGGCCGCGTAGCGGGCCAGCGGACCGGCCTTGTCCTTCGGCAGCTGCGACAGCCGCTCCAGGTCGATGACCAGCTTGGGAGCCGGCGCGAGCGGGCTGGGCGCGGCCCCGCCGGGCAGCAACTCGGAGACCGGCACCCCGTAGAAGTCCGCGAGTTCGGCGAGCTTCTGCACGGTCACCGCACGGTCGCCCCGCTCATAGGAGCCCACGACGACGGCCTTCCACCGGCCGCGGGACTTCTCTTCGACACCGTGCAGGGACAACCCCTGCTGGGTCCGGATGGCGCGCAGGCGCGCGCCCAGCGACTTGGCGTAGTCAGACGGCATCGTGTGGCCCCCGGCTTTCTATGTCTCTTCTCACTTGATTGTGCGTCCTTGTCCTAAGCGTTCCGAACACCGGGGCTGGCACCGGGACTGGCACTGGGCCCGGCACCTTCGGTGACCGCTGCGTCGGGTTTTACCCAGGAAGGTCGCGTGTTGTGGTTACGGACAGTGACGGTAAAGCCGACACTCCCAAAGGTCAAGCTGATTGGAAAAAAGAGCGCCAAACAGTGCTCTCACCGAAATCCCCGACACCCGATGTGATGCGGCTTCCGATCCGTCGAGGGCCGGGTGCGGGTGCCGCCCTCCCGGCGCATCACCCCTGGCGGGAGGGGGGATGACGGAGGGCCCTGATACTCTATGCAGACCTGACACCCTTTTAAGACCCGTCCCGTGAGGCGGGAAAGGTGGTGACTTTTTCATGTCCGATGCCCAAAATCAGGCCCGTGCCGTCCTGGAGGGGCCCGACATCCACCGGGCGCTCACGCGGATCGCGCACGAGATCCTGGAGCGGACGAGAGGCGCCGAGAGCGTCGTCCTGCTCGGCATCCCCACCCGCGGCGCCACCCTGGCCCACCGGATCGCCGGCCGGATCGCGCAGTTCGAGGGGATCAAGGTCCCCGTCGGCGCGATCGACATCACGATGTACCGCGACGACCTGCGGCTGCGCCCGGCGCGCCCGCTCGGCCGCACCGAGCTTCCCCCGGACGGCGTGGACGGCAGGACCGTCGTCCTCGTGGACGACGTCCTCTTCTCCGGGCGCACGGTGCGCGCCGCGCTCGACGCGCTGAACGACGTCGGCAGGCCCCGGGCGGTCCAGCTCGCGACGCTGGTGGACCGCGGCCACCGGGAGCTGCCGATCCGCGCCGACTACGTCGGCAAGAACCTGCCGACCTCCAAGAGCGAGAAGGTCAAGGTCTTCCTGCAGGAGACGGACGGGCGCGACGCGGTCGTGCTCATCAAGGGGGACGACCGATGAAGTCGCACCTGCTCTCGACCGGCGACCTCAGCCGCGACGACGCCCTCCTCATCCTCGACACGGCGGAGGAGCTGGCCCGGGTCTCGCAGCGGTCGATCAAGAAGCTGCCGACGCTGCGCGGCCGGACGGTGGTGAACCTCTTCTTCGAGGACTCCACCCGGACCCGCATCTCCTTCGAGGCCGCGGCCAAGCGCCTGTCGGCCGATGTGATCAACTTCTCGGCCAAGGGGTCGAGCGTGTCCAAGGGCGAGTCGCTGAAGGACACCGCGCTCACCCTGGAGGCCATGGGCGCCGACGCCGTGGTGATCCGGCACAGCGCCTCGGGCGCGCCGCACCGCCTGGCCAACTGGGTGCGCGGCAGCGTGGTGAACGCCGGCGACGGCACCCACGAGCACCCGACGCAGGCGCTGCTCGACGCCTTCAGCATCCGCCGCAGGCTCGGCCGGCTCGACGGACTGAAGATCTCGATCGTCGGCGACGTGCTGCACAGCCGGGTCGCCCGGTCGAACGTGCTGCTGCTGCACACGCTCGGCGCCGAGGTCACGCTGGTCGCGCCGCCGACCCTGCTGCCGGTGGCGGTCGAGAGCTGGCCCTGCCAGGTCTCGTACGACCTCGACGCGGTGCTGCCGAAGTCGGACGTCGTGATGATGCTGCGGGTCCAGCTCGAACGGATGAACGCGGCCTACTTCCCCTCGGCGCGGGAGTACAGCCGCCGCTACGGCCTCGACCGCGACCGCTTCGCCCGCCTGCACGACGACGCGATCGTCATGCACCCCGGACCGATGAACCGCGGCATGGAGATCTCCGCGGAGGTCGCCGACTCGCCCCGATCGACGATCGTCGAGCAGGTCGGCAACGGCGTGACGGTCCGGATGGCCGTCCTCTATCTGCTGCTCGGCGGTTCCGAGCCCGCCATCGGAGGCGCCGAATGAGCGCGTACGACCTTCACGAGGGAGCTGTGACCACCATCCTCATCAGGGGCGCCCGCATCCTGGGCGGCGCCCCGCGCGACATCCTGCTGCGCGACGGCCTCGTGGCCGAGATCGGCGACCTCGCGGGCGCCGGAGCGGACCAGACGGTCGACGCCACCGGGCTGGTCGCCCTGCCCGGCCTGGTCGACCTGCACACCCATCTGCGCGAGCCCGGCCGGGAGGACGCCGAGACCGTCGAGACCGGCACCCAGGCCGCGGCGCGCGGCGGTTACACCGCCGTCCACGCGATGGCCAACACCTCCCCGGTGGCCGACACCGCCGGGGTGGTCGAGCAGGTCTGGCGGCTCGGCCAGGAGTCCGGCCACTGCGACGTCCAGCCCGTCGGCGCGGTGACCTCCGGCCTGGAGGGCCGCCAGCTCGCCGAACTCGGCGCGATGGCCGACTCCGCGGCCCGCGTGCGGGTCTTCTCCGACGACGGCAGGTGTGTGTCGGACGCGGTGCTGATGCGCCGGGCGCTGGAGTACGTCAAGGCGTTCGACGGCGTGGTCGCCCAGCACGCCCAGGAGCCCAGGCTGACCGAGGGCGCCCAGCTCAACGAGGGCGAGGTGTCTGCCCGGCTCGGCCTCACCGGCTGGCCGGCCGTCGCGGAGGAGGCGATCATCGCGCGCGACTGCCTGCTGGCCGCGCACGTCGGCTCCCGGCTGCACGTCTGCCACGTCTCCACCGCGGGCTCCGTCGAGATCATCCGATGGGCCAAGTCGAAGGGCTGGGACGTGACCGCCGAGGTCACCCCGCACCACCTGCTGCTGACCGACTCCCGCGCGGAGACCTCGCCGCTCGGGCCGTACAACCCGATCTACAAGGTGAACCCGCCGCTGCGCACCGCCGAGGACGTGCGGGCGCTGCGCGAGGCCCTCGCCGACGGCACGATCGACTGCGTTGCCACCGACCACGCCCCCCACCCGGTCGAGGACAAGGAGACCGAGTGGGCCGCGGCGGCGATGGGCATGATCGGCCTGGAGACCGCCCTGCCGGTGGTCCAGGAGGCCATGGTCGAGACCGGGCTGCTCGACTGGGCCGGCGTCGCCGACCGCATGTCCGCGCGGCCGGCCAGGATCGGCCGCCTGGCCGGGCACGGCCGGCCCATCGAGCCCGGCGCGCCCGCCAACGTCACCCTGTACGACCCGTCCGTCCGGCGTCCCGTGGACCCCACCGCGATGGCGTCGAAGAGCCGGAACACCCCGTACGAGGGGATGACCCTGCCCGGCCGCGTGGTCGCCACGTTCCTGCGCGGCCGCCCCACCGTTCTCGAAGGGAAGCTCGTATGACAGCCCTGCTGGTTCTCGAGGACGGACGCGTCTTCGAGGGAACGCCGTACGGCGCCGTGGGTGAGACGTTCGGCGAGATGGTCTTCAACACCGGCATGACCGGCTACCAGGAGACCCTCACCGACCCCTCCTACCACCGCCAGATCGTGGCGATGACCGCCCCCCACATCGGCAACACCGGCGTGAACGACGAGGACCCCGAGTCCCGCCGCGTCTGGGTCGCGGGCTACGTGGTGCGCGAGCCGTCGCGGATCCCGTCCAACTGGCGCTCCCGCCGGACGCTCGACGACTACCTGCGCGAGCAGGGCGTCGTCGGCATCGCCATGTCCGGCACCCGGGCCCTCACCCGCCACCTGCGCGAGCGCGGCGCGATGCGCGCCGGCGTCTTCAGCGAGGGCGGCGACGTGGACGAACTGGTCGAGCGCGTGCGGCGCTCGCCCGGCATGGAGGGCGCCGACCTCGCCCGCGAGGTCAGCACGCCCGAGCCGTACGTCGTGCCGGCGCGCGGGCGCAAGCGCTTCACCGTCGCCGCGGTCGACCTCGGCATCAAGGCGATGACCCCCGAGCGGATGGCCGAGCGGGGCTGCGAGGTGCATGTGCTGCCCGCCACCGCCGGCGCCGCCGACATCCTCGCCCTCGGCCCCGACGGCGTCTTCTTCTCCAACGGCCCCGGCGACCCCGCCGCGGCCGGGTACGCGGTCGAGTCGCTGCGCGAGGTGCTGGACGCGAGCGTGCCGTTCTTCGGCATCTGCTTCGGCAACCAGATCCTCGGCCGGGCGCTCGGCCTCGGCACCTACAAGCTGCGGTACGGCCACCGCGGCGTGAACCAGCCCGTGCAGGACCGCAGGACCGGCAAGGTCGAGATCTCCGCGCACAACCACGGCTTCGCCGTACAGGCGCCGCTCGACGGGCCCTTCGAGACACCGTACGGCGCGGCGGAGGTCAGCCACGTCAACCTCAACGACGACTGCGTGGAGGGGCTGCGCCTGCTGGACCGTCCGGCGTTCAGCGTCCAGTACCACCCCGAGGCGGCGGCCGGCCCGCACGACGCGGCCTATTTGTTCGACGAGTTCTGCGAGCTGATGGACAAGAAGAAGGGGGCCAAGGGTGCCTAAGCGTACGGACATCAGGTCCGTCATGGTGATCGGCTCCGGCCCGATCGTCATCGGACAGGCGTGCGAGTTCGACTACTCCGGCACCCAGGCCTGCCGGGTCCTGCGCAGCGAGGGCTTCCGGGTCGTCCTGGTCAACAGCAACCCGGCCACGATCATGACGGACCCCGAGTTCGCCGACGCCACCTACGTCGAGCCGATCACTCCGGACATCGTCGAGAAGATCATCGCTAAGGAGCGGCCCGACGCGCTGCTGCCCACGCTGGGCGGCCAGACGGCGCTGAACACGGCGGTGGCGCTGCACGAGGCGGGTGTCCTGACCAAGTACGGCGTCGAGCTGATCGGCGCGGACATCGACGCCATCCAGGCGGGGGAGAACCGCGAGCGGTTCAAGGAGATCGTCGCGAAGGTGGCCGCCGAGCACGGCCTCAACGCCGAGTCGGCGCGCAGCGCGATCTGCCACACGATGGACGACTGCCTGCGCGCGGCCGGCGAGCTGGGCTACCCGGTCGTCGTCCGCCCGAGCTTCACGATGGGCGGCGCCGGGTCCGGCTTCGCCCACGACGAGGAGGAGCTGCGCCGCATCGCGGGCGCCGGCCTCGACGCGTCCCCGACCACCGAGGTGCTCCTGGAGGAGTCGATCCTCGGCTGGAAGGAGTACGAGCTGGAGGTCATGCGCGACCGGGCCGACAACGTGGTCATCGTGTGCTCCATCGAGAACATCGACCCGATGGGCGTCCACACCGGCGACAGCGTGACCGTGGCGCCCGCGCTGACGCTGACCGACCGCGAGTACCAGAACATGCGCGACGTCGCGATCGCGGTCATCCGCGAGGTCGGCGTCGACACCGGCGGCTGCAACATCCAGTTCGCGGTCGACCCGGCGACCGGCCGGATGATCGTCATCGAGATGAATCCGCGCGTGTCGCGGTCGTCGGCGCTCGCGTCGAAGGCCACCGGCTTCCCGATCGCCAAGATCGCCGCCAAGCTCGCGATCGGCTACACGCTCGACGAGATCCCCAACGACATCACCAAGGAGACCCCGGCGTCGTTCGAGCCGTCGCTCGACTACATCGTGGTCAAGGTGCCGAGGTTCGCGTTCGAGAAGTTCGCCGGGGCCGACGAGACGCTGACGACCCACATGAAGTCGGTCGGCGAGGCGATGGCGATCGGCCGTTCGTTCCCCGAGGCGCTGCAGAAGGCGCTGCGGTCGCTGGAAAAGAAGGGGTCGTCGTTCACCTGGGCGGGCGAGACCGGCGACCTGGACGCGCTCCTGGAGGCCTGCCGCAGGCCCCACGACGGGCGGCTGCGCACGATGCAGCAGGCCATCAGGGCCGGCGCCACCCCCGAGCAGGTCCACGAGGCCACCTCGGTCGACCCGTGGTTCGTCGACCAGCTCTTCGCGATCGACGAGGTCGCCCGGTCGATCACCACGCTCGACCGGCCCACCCTGGAGACGGCCAAGCGGCACGGCTTCAGCGACGCGCAGATCGCCGAGATCCTCGGCGTGGCGGAGGCCGAGGTGCGCTCGGCCCGGTACGAGCTGGGCCTGCGGCCCGTCTACAACACCGTGGACACCTGCGCCGCCGAGTTCGCCGCGCGCACGCCCTACCTCTACTCCACGTACGACGAGGAGACCGAGGTGCCGGTGGGGGACCGGCCCAAGGTGATCATCCTCGGCAGCGGGCCCAACCGCATCGGCCAGGGCATCGAGTTCGACTACGCCTGCGTCCACGCGTCGTTCGAGCTGGCCAAGGCCGGCTACGAGACCGTGATGGTCAACTGCAACCCCGAGACCGTCTCGACCGACTACGACACCTCCGACCGGCTCTACTTCGAGCCGCTGACGCTGGAGGACGTGCTGGAGGTCGTGCACGCCGAGCAGGAGACCGGGCCGGTCGCGGGAGTGGTCGTCCAGCTCGGCGGCCAGACGCCGCTCGGGCTCGCCCAGGCGCTCAAGGACGCCGGGGTGCCGGTGGTCGGCACCTCGCCCGAGGCGATCCACCTCGCCGAGGACCGCGGCGCGTTCGGCCGGGTCCTCGCCGAGGCCGGGCTGACCGCGCCCAAGCACGGCACCGCGACGACCGTGGACGAGGCCAGGGCGGTCGCCGAGGAGATCGGCTACCCCGTGCTCGTACGGCCGTCGTACGTCCTCGGCGGCGCCGGCATGGCCATCGTGTACGACGAGGACACGCTCGCGACCTACATGGCCAGGGCGGCCTCGGAGCACCCGGTGCTGATCGACCGGTTCCTCGACGACGCCATCGAGATCGACGTCGACGCGTTGTTCGACGGCGAGGAGCTCTACCTCGGCGGCGTCATGGAGCACATCGAGGAGGCCGGCATCCACTCCGGCGACTCGGCGTGCGCGCTGCCCCCGATCACGCTGGGCGGCTACGACATCAAGCGGATCCGCGCCGCCACCGAGGCCATCGCCCGCGGCGTCGGCGTGCGCGGACTGCTCAACGTCCAGTACGCGCTGGCCGCGAACGTGCTCTACGTCCTGGAGGCCAACCCCAGGGCCAGCCGTACGGTGCCGTTCGTGTCCAAGGCCACGGCGGTGCCGCTGGCCAAGGCCGCGGCGCGGCTGACGATGGGCGCGACGATCGCCGAACTGCGCGCCGAGGGCATGCTGCCGGACGGCTACGACGGCGGCACCCTGCCGCTGGACGCGCCGGTGGCGGTCAAGGAGGCGGTGCTGCCGTTCAACCGGTTCCGCGGCGTCGACACCGTCCTCGGGCCGGAGATGCGCTCGACCGGCGAGGTCATGGGCATCGACGAGTTCTTCGGCACGGCCTACGCCAAGTCGCAGTCGGCCGCGTACGGCGCGCTGCCCACCAAGGGCCGGGCCTTCGTCTCCGTGGCGAACAAGGACAAGCGGGCCGCGATCTTCCCCGTCAAGGCGCTGGCGGACCTCGGGTTCGAGATCCTCGCCACGGAGGGCACCGCGGAGGTGCTGCGCCGCAACGGCGTCCGTGCCAGGATCGTGCGCAAGCAGAGCGAGGGGACGGGCCCCGGCGGCGAGCCGACGATCGTGCGGCGCATCCTCGACGGGGAGGTGGATCTCATCGTGAACACCCCGTTCGGCAGCCCCGGCCAGTCCGGGCCGCGCCTGGACGGCTACGAGATCCGCACCGCCGCGGTCAACCGCGGCATCGCCTGCATCACCACCGTCCAGGGCCTCGCCGCCGCGGTCCAGGGCATCCAGCACATCGTCCGGGGCGACATCGACGTGTGTTCCCTCCAGGAACACGCCAGGAGGCTGCGAGACTAGCCCGACATCTATCTGAGGGTGCCATGAGCGCGGAGGGCGCGCTGGCGATCTGGACTGAGGAGCGAGGGGAGCGAGGCACGAGCGACCCGGAGCGACGAGGGAAGACGCCAGCTTAGGCGCCCGGAGCCGCGCGAGCGGAGCGAGCGCCATGAGCAGGGAGGATCAGTGGCCGGGAGTCCGGTTCAGGTCACGGGCACGGTGCTGACGACGCGCCGAGTGGACGCCTACCATGCGCTCACCGTCGTCGCCCCGGGCATCGCCGACCGGTTCCGGCCCGGCCACTTCGTCACGGTCGCCGTGGGGGGCCGGAACACCTCGATGCTCACCCGGCGGGCCTTCACCGTCCACGACGTGAAGCCGGACTACGGTGGCACGGTGGAGCTCGTCTTCGGCGTGCGCGGCGCGGGGACGGCCTGGCTCGCCGACCTCAGGGTGCGCGACACGCTCGACCTGGTCGGCCCGCTGGGCCGGCCCTTCCCGCTGCCACGTGACCCCTGCACCTGCGTGCTGGTGGGCGACGAGCACGGCTCGGCGGCGCTGTTCGCGCTGGGCGACGCGCTGCAGCAGCGGGGCTGCCGGGCCGACTTCGTGCTCGGGGCGCCGTCGGCCGACCGGGTCTTCGGGGCGCTGCGGGCCCGCCGGATGGGCGAGACGACCACGCTGACCACCGAGGACGGCTCGCTCGGCATGCGCGGCAGGGTGACCGACGTGCTGCCCGGGGTGATCGCCGACGCGCGGGCCGACGTCGTCTACGCCTGCGGCCCGATGGAGACGCTGCGCGGCGTCACCGCGGTCGCGGCCGAGTTCGGCATCCCGGTGCAGGTCGCCGTGGAGGAGCGGATGGCGTGCGGCATCGGCGTCTGCATGACGTGCGTGGTGCCGGTCATCGGCGACGACGGCGTGACCCGGATGCTCCGCGCGTGCGCCGACGGGCCGGTGTTCCGCGGCGAGCGCGTGCGGTTCGACGACGTCGGAACGATCCCGTTCGACGCGCTCGGCGCGCCAGGCGGACGGCATGCCTGAGCCGGGGCGGGGGCGCCGGCGGTGACGGCCGACCTCCGGACCTATCTGGCGCACGTGGAACTGCCCAACCCGATCCTGACCGCCTCCGGCTGCGGCGGGACCGGCCGTGAGCTGGCCCAGTTCTCCGACGTCCACCGGCTGGGCGCGTTCGTCACCCGGTCGATCACCATGGCCCCGCGCGCGGGACGGCCGACGCCGCGGATGGCCGAGACCCCCTCCGGGCTGCTGAACGCCGTGGGCCTCCAAGGTCCCGGCGTCGAGGCGTTCCTGGAGCGCGAGCTGCCCTGGCTGGCCGAGCGGGGCGCCCGCACGGTCGTGTCGATCGGCGGCGGCACCGTGACCGAGTACACCGCGCTGGCGCGGCGCCTGGCCGAGGTCTCCGGCGTCACCGCCGTCGAGGTCAACCTGTCGTGCCCGAACGTCGAGGACCGCGGCAGGGTGTTCGCCCGAGAGGGCTCGGCCGCCGCGGAGGTCGTGGCCTCGGTGCGCGCGGCCACGCCGTACGACGTGCCGGTGATCGCCAAGCTGTCGCCGGACGTGGCCGACATCGTCGCGGTCGCGCGTGCGTGCGTGGACGGCGGCGCCGACGCCCTCGCGATGATCAACACGCCGGTCGGGATGAGCATCGACGTGGACACGATGCGACCCGCGCTCGCGGCCGGCACCGGGGGCCTGTCCGGCCCCGCCGTACGGCCCCTGGCGGTGCGCTGCGTGTGGCAGGTGCACGCGGCGCTGCCCGGGGTGCCGATCGTGGGCATGGGCGGCGTGACGACCGGCAGGGACGCCCTCGAGCTCGTCCTGGCGGGCGCCTGCGCCGTCGCGGTGGGCACGGCCCTGTTCCACGACCCCTACGCCTGCCCGCGCGTCCTCAGGGAGCTTGAGGAGCTTCTGCAGGCGCGCGGGTTCGACCGCCTCGCCGACGCCGTGGGCCTGGCCCACCGCCCGGCGGGCGCGCAACCACGCACACGCACGGATCTCGAGGAGAGTTCGCTTTGAGCACGCCCGCCCCCATCGCCGTCGCCCTGGACGCGCCCGACCTGGAGACCGCGGCCCGCTGGGCCGGCCTGGTCACTCCGCACGTCTCCACGGTGAAGGTGGGACTGGAACTTTACCTGCGGTACGGGCCCGACGTGATCGCCTCGGTGCGCGGCGCGAGCGGCGTGCAGGTCTTCCTGGACCTGAAGCTGCACGACATCCCGAACACGGTGGGCGCCGCCGCCCGGGCCGTCGCCCGGCTCAAGCCCACCTACCTGACCGTGCACGCCGCCGGGGGTCCCGCCATGGTCAGGGCGGCCGTCGAGGCGTCCCCCGGCACGCGCATCGCGGCCGTGACGCTCCTGACGTCGCTCTCCGAGGCCGATCTCCGCGAGGTGGGCATCCAGGGACCCCCGGTCGACGCCGCGCGCCGTATGGCCGCCGTGGCCGTCGGAGCGGGGGCGCAGGCCCTCGTCTGCTCGCCCCGTGAGGTCGCCGACGTGCGGGCGGAGGTCGGTCCGGAGATCACGCTCATCACCCCCGGCGTACGGCCAGCGGGCGCCGAGACGCAGGACCAGGCGAGGGTGGCCACCCCCGAGCACGCCCTCGCCCAGGGGGCCGACCTCCTCGTGATCGGGCGGCCCATCACCGGGGCGCCCGACCCCGGCGCCGCCGCCGCCGCGATCGCCGCCGCGCTCCGCCGCGTGCGCCCCGTGGGCACTCCGTGAGCACCCCCGAAAGTCCCTGAACGTCTCATCGGGCCCGTCACCAAGCGTCATCCGGTTCCGGGCCTGCTGAGGCGGTTTTGATCTACACAGAGTAACTTTTCCAATACCGGAAGTAGTAAAATCAATTTTATGGTCCGAGAACCGTCTCTTGACGTTGCCGATACGGCCAAGACCAGCTAGTTTCCCCCATCGTCCGAGTACATCGACATGAAATTCGAGGTGACCCGGCGTGGCTCTTCCTCCCTTGACCCCCGAGCAGCGCGCCGCAGCTCTTGAGAAGGCCGCCAAAGCACGCAAGGAGCGTGCCGAGGTCAAGAACCGGCTCAAGCACGGCGCTGTTTCTCTGGCTGAGGTGCTGAAGGATGGGCAGACCGACGACGTCATCGGCAAGATGAAGGTCTCGGCTCTGCTGGAGTCGCTCCCTGGCGTCGGCAAGGTCCGCGCCAAGCAGCTCATGGAGCGCCTTGGTATCGCCGAATCCCGCCGTGTGCGGGGTCTCGGCGCCAACCAGCGCGCCTCCCTGGAGCGCGAGTTCGGCGGCGCCGAGAGCTGATCTCGGCGACGTACGAACGAGTTCACGGGGGTACGGAGTGACCGACACGTCCTGGTCCGCTGGAGATCGGGCCCATGAGGCGGCCACCTGCAGCGGGTCCCGGGCACGCGGAGGTGACTCCACGCCCCGCCCGCGCCTGACGGTCCTTTCCGGTCCGTCGGGTGTGGGCAAGTCCACGGTCGTCGCCGAGCTCCGGCGGTCCCACCCGGAGGTGTGGCTGTCGGTCTCGGTGACAACCCGGAAGCCCCGTCCGGGGGAGACGCACGGCGTGGAGTACTTCTTCGCCGGCAACGACGAGTTCGACCGGCTCGTCGCCTCCGGCGAGCTTCTCGAGTGGGCCGAGTTCGCCGGCAACCGGTACGGCACGCCCAGGCGTGCGGTGCTGGAGAAGCTGGCGGCGGGCGTCCCCACTCTGCTGGAGATCGACCTGCAGGGCGCCAGGCAGGTGCGCAGGACCATGCCCGAGGCCCTGCTGGTGTTCCTGGCCCCGCCGACCTGGGAGGAGCTGGAGCGGCGGCTGCGCGGCCGCGGCACCGAGCCTCCCGACGTGATCGCCCGCCGTCTTGAGGCGGGGCGCGTCGAGATGGCGGCGGAGAAGGAGTTCGACCTCACCCTCGTCAACACGTCGGTCAATGACGTGTGCCACCGGCTGATAACCTTGCTGGGACACTCACCTAGCTAGGGGAATCACTGACGTGGCAAGCAGCGCCGCCTACGCGGAAGGCATCACCAACCCGTCGATCGACTCGCTCCTCGACATCGTCGACAGCAAGTACAGCCTTGTGATCATGGGTGCGAAGCGGGCGCGCCAGATCAACGCCTACTACTCCCAGCTCGGCGAGGGACTGCTGGAGTACGTGGGCCCCCTCGTGGAGACCCACGCCCAGGAGAAGCCGCTGTCCATCGCCCTGCGCGAGGTCGCCGAGGGCCTGCTGACCTCCGAGCCCATCGAGGGCTGACCCCCGCCCGCCGACGGCCAAGCGGGAAGCCCCGAGCGAGCCGGAGGGGCGCGCCGGTTTCTGGACTGAGGAGCGCGCGGGAGCGAAGCGACCAGAGCGCGACGAGGGAAGAGACCGGAAGTGAGCGTCCCGATGAGTGAAGCGGGAAACACGTGACATCCATCGTGCTGGGTGTGAGCGCGGGCATCGCGGTCTACAAGTCCTGCGAGCTGTTGCGTCTCTTCACGGAGTCGGGACACGACGTGCGCGTCGTGCCGACCAGGGACGCCCTGCGTTTCGTCGGCGAGCCGACCTGGGCCGCGCTGTCGGGCAATCCGGTGACCACCGAGGTGTGGGAGTCGGTGCACGAGGTGCCGCACGTGCGCATCGGGCAGTCCGCCGACCTGGTGGTCGTCGCCCCGGCGACGGCGGACGTGCTGGCCCGGGCCGCCCACGGCATGGCGAACGACCTGCTCACCAACACCCTGCTCACGGCGCGCTGCCCGGTGGTGTTCGCGCCCGCGATGCACACCGAGATGTGGGAGCACCCCGCCACGCGCGCCAACGTGGCGACGCTGCGGGAGCGGGGCGCGGTGGTGATCGAACCCGCGACCGGCAGGCTCACCGGCGCCGACACGGGCCCCGGGCGGCTGCCGGACCCCGCCGAGATCTTCGAGGTCTGCCGGCGCGTGCTCGCGGGCCGCGGCGGCGATCTGGCGGGGCGGCACGTCGTCGTCTCCGCCGGCGGCACCCGTGAGGCGATCGACCCCGTCCGCTTCATCGGCAACCGCTCGTCCGGGCTGCAGGGCTACGCCCTCGCCCGTACGGCCGTCGCCAGGGGCGCGGAGGTCACGCTGGTGTCGGCCAACGTGGCGCTGCCCGACCCGGCGGGCGCGAAGGTCGTGCGGGTCGAGTCGGCGACCCAGCTCCGCGAGGCGGTCCTGGGCGCGGCGGAGCACGCCGACGCCGTCGTCATGGCCGCCGCCGTCGCGGACTTCCGGCCCGTACGGCAGAGCGGCACGAAGATCAAGAAGTCCGCTGCCGAGCCCGATCCAATCCATCTCACGAAAAATCCGGACATCCTGGCTGAGCTGGGGGAGACCCGCCGGGCCGGGAGCGGGACGTACCCCCGAGTGATCGTCGGTTTCGCGGCGGAGACGGACGACGTGCTCGCCAACGGGCGCGCCAAGCTGGAACGCAAGGGCTGCGACCTGCTTGTGGTCAACCAGGTGGGGGAGAACCTGGCGTTCGGCACGCCCGACAACGCCGCCGTCGTCCTCACCGCTGAGGGCGACTCGGTGGAGATTCCGAGGGGTCCCAAAGAGGATCTCGCCGACGTAGTGTGGAACCTGGTGGTACGGCGTCTCCCCTGACCCCTCGTGGACCTCGACCCTCGTGGACCTCGCGTGGTGCCGGTGCGGGCGTCCGTGCCCGCCTCCGCAGGGTGCGTCGAGGGAGCGATCGCCATGCCGGTGTCCGCCACGATCCGAGAGCGCTGCCGGGCCATGCTCGGCCCCGGCGAGGACATCCGCTACGTCTTTCCCGCGGTGGCGCTGCCTCCTCCCGCCATGATCAGTTTTCTCGTCGTCGTGACGAACCGCTCGGTCACGCTGCTGTCCACCAAGATGCTCACGCGGGACGAGCCGTCACGGGTGTGGGCCCGCTACCCGCGCCGCACCCGCCTCGGGCCGGTCGAGTTCGGGTCGGGGCCGAGGATCGAGATCGACGGCATGACCCTGGAGGTCGACGACGAGTACGCGGCGGTGGTCGCGGCCGCGGACGCCGAGGCCTTCTCCCCGGGTGACCTGCCCAGAGATCCTCTCCCCGACCTCTGACGGGCGTCCGGCGCCGCCGCGGGCACGTCCTTCCCGCCGCAGATCGGGGGACGGGTGACGGAGCCGGTACCGGTATGGCTGTCCCGCGCCGCATCGCCTGAGGCTAGACTCGCGTGAGCATCGAACGGCCGCCGGTAGGCCCTACCGCCGGTCGTTCACAGACGTCAGCAGCCGCTGCATGAGGAGCCCAGAGTTGTCCCGTCGCCTGTTCACCTCCGAGTCGGTCACCGAGGGCCACCCGGACAAGATCGCTGACCAGATCAGTGACGCGATTCTCGACGCGATGCTCAAGGACGACCCGAAGAGCCGGGTCGCCGTCGAGACGCTGATCACCACTGGCCAGGTCCACGTCGCCGGCGAGGTGACGACGGAGACCTACGTCGACATCCCCGCCCTGATCCGGGAGAAGATCCTCGAGATCGGGTACGACGCCTCCCACAAGGGCTTCGACGGCGCCTCCTGCGGCGTGTCGGTGTCCATCGGCGCCCAGTCGCCGGACATCGCCCAGGGCGTGGACGACGCCTACGAGCACCGTGCGGGCGAGGGCGCCGACGACTTCGACCGCCAGGGCGCGGGCGACCAGGGCCTGATGTTCGGCTACGCCTGCCGCGAGACCCCCGAGCTGATGCCGCTGCCGATCACGCTCGCGCACCGGATGGCCCGGCGCCTGTCGGAGGTCCGCAAGAACGGGACCGTTCCCTACCTCCGCCCGGACGGCAAGACCCAGGTCACGATCGAGTACGACGGCGACCGGCCGGTCCGCCTCGACACCGTGGTGGTCTCCACCCAGCACGCCCCGGAGATCGACCTGCGGGAGATGCTGGCCCCCGACATCCGCGAGCACGTCGTGGAGCCGGTGCTGGCCGACCTGGAGATCGAGACCGAGGGCTACCGCCTGCTGGTGAACCCGACCGGCCGTTTCGAGATCGGCGGCCCGATGGGCGACGCCGGGCTCACCGGCCGCAAGATCATCATCGACACGTACGGCGGCATGGCCCGCCACGGCGGCGGCGCCTTCTCGGGCAAGGACCCGTCCAAGGTGGACCGTTCGGCCGCCTACGCGATGCGCTGGGTCGCCAAGAACGTCGTCGCGGCCGGTCTGGCCGACCGCTGCGAGGTCCAGGTGGCGTACGCGATCGGCAAGGCGCAGCCGGTCGGCCTGTTCGTCGAGACGTTCGGCACCGAGAAGGTGCCGGTCAACGCGATCCAGGACGCGGTGCTCCAGGTCTTCGACCTGCGCCCGGCCGCGATCATCCGCGACCTCGACCTGCTGCGCCCGATCTACTCCGAGACCGCCGCGTACGGCCACTTCGGCCGTGAGGGCGTCTCCTGGGAGTCCACCGACCGGGCCGACGCCCTGCGCACCGCCGCGGGCCTGTGACCCGTCCCTGAAGGACCCCGGCACCGGACTCCGGCGCCGGCCGGACACCGCAGCCGTCGTCCGGCGCCGCCCCTCGCGGCGGCGCCGGACAAGCAGGCCCGGCTGAGGCACGCCGGCCGGATCCTCGGGCGGCATCGCCCACAGCCTGCGGGCCTGGAGGCGATTGCGGCCCGCCGGGTCTGGTAGGACGTACACGTGACCGAGCCGACCCGTGCCCCTCATCCGCAGGAGGCGCTCCTCCCGGTGCCTCCCGCCGCCGGGAAGCGGTACACCCGGCTCACCGAGCGGACGCGTGGCGGCGGTGAGCGGACCGGTGGCGGCACCGAGCGGGCGGGTGCGCGCAAGGGGGCGCGTGAGGCCGCGGCGAGCCTTCCGGTCGCCCGGATCGTCGTGGACACGCCGTTACCGCACCTGGACCGGCCGTTCGACTACCTCGTCCCCGCCGCGATGGACGCCGAGGCCGTGCCCGGCTGCCGCGTGCGGGTCCGCTTCGCCGGCCAGCTCGCCGACGGCTACCTGCTCGAACGGCTGGCCGAGAGCGAGCACGAGGGACGGTTGTCCTTCCTGGAGCGGGTGGTCTCCCCGGAGCCCGTTCTCACCCCCGAGATCGCCCGCCTGGCCCGCGCGGTGGCCGACCGCTACGCCGGGACCCTGCCCGACGTCCTGCGGCTGGCGATCCCGCCACGACACGCCCGGGTCGAGGCCGAGGCGCGCGCCCCCGTCCGCCGCGCCGATCTGCCTGCCGATCTCCCCGCCGACACCGGCGCCGCCGCCCCGGCGGAGGGCGACGAGGCGGGCCGGGTGACGACGGGCCCGGCATCCGTACGGGAGGAAGACACAGCCGCCGGGACGGCGGACGCGACCCCGGTGAGCGCGTACGCGGGTCCGTGGGAGGCGTATCCGTCGGGGGTCTCGTTCCTGGAGGCGCTGGCGGAGGGCAGGGCGCCGCGGGCGGTGTGGACCGCCCTGCCCGGCACGGACGCCGGCGGACCGGCGTGGCCCCACGCGATCGCCGCCGCCGCGCGGGCGACGCTGGACGGTGGCCGGGGCGTCGTCGTGGTGGTTCCCGACGGCAAGGACGTGGCGCTGGTGGCCGAGGCTCTGGGCGACACCCCGCACGTCGCGATCACCGCGGACCTCGGGCCCGCCGAGCGATACCGGCGCTGGCTCAAGGCGCTGCGCGGGGAGGCCGGCATCGCGGTGGGCAACCGCCCCGCGGCCTTCGCCCCGGTGGCCCGGCTGGGCCTCGCGGTCATCTGGGACGACGGCGACGACCTGCACGCCGAGCGCCACGCCCCCTATCCCCACGCGCGGGAGGTCCTCGGCCTGCGCGCCCACCAGGCGGGTGCGGGCCTGCTCGTCGGGGGCTACACCCGCACCGCCGAGGCGACGGCGCTCGTCGAGACGGGCTGGGCCGGCCCGCTCGTGCCCGACCGCGCAGCGGTGCGGGCGCGGGCCCCGAGGGTCCGCCCGGCGGGCGACGACGCCGAACTGGCCCGCGACCAGGCGGCCAGGGCCGCCCGCCTGCCCAGCGTCGCCTGGCGGGCGCTGCGCGAGGGCCTGGAGCACGGGCCGGTTCTCGTGCAGGTGCCGCGCAGGGGCTACCTGCCCGCGCTCGCATGCCGCCACTGCCGCGCCCCCGCCCGCTGCTCGGGCGCGCCGCCGGTGCGCCTCACCACGGAACCGTCGCACACAGGGCCGTCACACACAGGGCCGCCGAACACAGGGCGGTCGTACGCGGGGCAGCCGAACACAGGGTCGTCGCACACAGGGCAGCCGTACGCGGAGCCGTCAGACGGGGAGCAGTCGTACACGGGGCCGGTCTGCTCGGGTCCCCTGGCCCTGCGGGGCGGGCACGCCATGCCGTACTGCCGCTGGTGCGGCCGGATCGCGGGCGACTGGCGCTGCCCCTCCTGCGGGGGGAACGGCGTGCGGGCCGTCATCGTCGGCGCCCGGCGCACGGCGGAGGAGCTGGGCCGGGCCTTCCCGTCCGTCGCCGTGCGCACGAGTGGGCGCGACGGGGTCCTGGCCAGGGTGAGCGGGGCCCCGGCGCTGGTCGTGGCGACTCCCGGGGCCGAACCGGTGCCCGACGGCGGCTACGCGGCCGCCGTGCTGCTCGACGGATGGGCCCTGCTCGGCCGTCCCGACCTGCGCGCGGCCGAGGAGACCCTGCGGCGCTGGGCGAACGCCGCCGCGCTGCTGCGGCCGGCGGGTGAGCTGGTCGTCATGGCCGACGCGGCGGTCCCGGCCGTGCAGGCCCTGCTGCGCTGGGACCCCGTCACCTTCGCCGAGCGGGAGCTCGACGACCGGGCCGAGCTGGGCTTCCCGCCGGCCGTGCGGATGGCGACGCTGACCGGCCCGGCGGCCGCCGTCAGGGAGACGCTCGCGGACGCCGGTCTGCCCCCGGGGGCCCAGGTGCTGGGGCCGGTGCCGGTGGACGGCGGGCAGGAGCGTGCCATGGTCCGGGTGCCGCGCCACCTCGGGTCGGCGCTCGCCCGAGCGCTCAAAGGAGCCTCCGGAGTGCGCTCGGCACGCAAGGCACCGGACGTGGTCCGAGTGAACATTGATCCGCTCGATCTCATCTGACCGATTCGCCTCGCACAAAGCGAGCCGTTAGCGTGCGTGTGTGTCGATCGAATGGGTGAACCGGGCCGTCGACGGCCTCCGCGCCTGGGGGCGGGAGAGGAACGTCGAGGTCGACGTCGACGAGGTACGGCTGCTGTGCGACTACGCCAGCGACTATCTGGAGGTCAACGAGCTGGGCGATTTCCGGCCGGGCACCTTCGAGGAGCTCCTGCTGGAGATCTACCCGCGCAAGGTCATCGCGCCGCCCGAGAGCGCGCCGGAGACGGTCGCCGCGGCGCGCACGCTGGTCGAGTTCCTCCTGGACACAGGCGAGATCGGCGGCAAGACCGCCGCCCGGATGCGGGCGACGATCGACGAGATCGAGCCCGAGATGCCCCGGGCGCTCGCCGACACGTCCAAGTTCGGCATGGCCAAGAGCCTGTTCAGCGCCATCGGCCCCGACTCGCTGGAGCTCGACGCCGCGGGCGGCCGGGCCGAGGGGGAGACGGACGGCCCCGACTGCGACTGCCCCGGCTGCGCGCCGCTGCCGCCCGTACGGCTCGCGCCGCCCGAGGAGGTGGCGCGCGCGGCGCGCGAGGTGCCGCTGCTCGCCGACGCCCACCGCGTGGTGACGTGGCTGGCGGAGGGCCGCCGCACCCTCACCCTGCGCCGCTCGCTGCGCGCCGCGGACGCCCGCGCGATCAGGGACGGCCTCGGCGTGCGACGTCCCGAGGCCGCCTGGCGGCTGGCGCTCGAACTGGGGCTGGCGCACTCCGGCCCTCCGGCCGTCGAGGCGGCCGAGGGCTTCCGCGACCTGGCCGGGCGCGGCGACGAGGAGGTGCTCGACCTCTGGACGGGGGCGCTGGAGCTGCTGATCGAGGGCCTGGTGCCGCTGACCGGCGAGCGGGTGGTCGACGACGGGATGGCCCAGATCCACGACCTGCTCTACCGGCTGCAGTCGCCCGTGCCGGTGGACGCGCTCGCCGACTACCTGCGTGAGCTGGCCGACGGGCGGCCGGTGGGACGGCTGGACGAGGCGCTGAACGGCCTGGTGTACGCGGGAACGGTCCAGCGTACGGAGGACGGCCTGGCCCTCACCGCGCACGCACTGTGGGGCCTGCGCGAGGTGTACGCGGGCATGGGCATGGACGCGCCGCTCGCCCCCGACCTGGCCGAGGGCGACGCGAGCGGCCTCATCGCGGGCCTCATCGGCGACGGCCCGGCGGACGAGGCGGCCGAACGGGACATCGCCGAGTGGCTGTCCCGCCGTACGCCCGAGCAGGCCGCGGCGGAGCTGCTGGCCGCCGTCGCGGGCGCCCCGGCGGAGGTGCGCGGGGTCGCGGTGACCATCGTCGACCGGCTGGGCCGGGAGGCGGCCCCCGTCGTGCGGACCTACCTGGACGACGCCGAGCTCCGCCCGCACGCCATCCACTGGCTGTCCTCGCGCGGCCTGGAGGCCCCCGCGCTCACGCCGGACGAGGTGCTGTGGATGAGCGTCGACATGCTGGCGCTGGCACTGCCCGCCGCCGAGGCCGACCCCGAGGGCTTCGCGGAGAACATCGCGGCCTCCGGCCCGCCCCCGCATCTGATCGAGGACATGTGGCGGGTGGAGCACCCCGACGTCGTCGAGGTCCTGGAGCTGCTCGGCAACACGCTGCGGGACCAGGCGGCCGCGAAGGCCGCCCGGAAAGCGGCCTTCAAGGCACGTTCGCGGGGCATCAGGTGACTGCTGTGCAGTAAGTTGCTGGAATGGCCGACAGCGACGTGCTCACCTTCCCGCCGGTCGACATCGCCCCCGACGAGGAGCTCGTCCACGCGGTCCGGGAGGTCCCCCTCGTACGCGACGCCCGCCGCCTCGCCGAGTGGGTCGGGGGCCGTTGCGCGGCGTCCCCCCGGGGCGTCTGCGAGGTGACCGAGCAGGGGCTGCCGCACCCGGCCGAGGCGGAGGCGGTCGTCGCCGCGCTGGACCTGGCGGCCGCCCGGCTCCGGCTGCTGTGGGTGGTCGCGGTGAACGGCCGTCTCGTGGAGGTCACCCGCCAGGGCGCCCGCCCCGGGCCGGGCGTGCCCGACCCCATGGAGTTCTGGGACGGCGTGGTCATGGACGTGCTCGACCGGACCGAGGAGGGCCTCACCGGCTCGGCCGTGGTCGACGAGCATCTCACCGAGATCCTCGCCACGATCTACTCGGTGCGCGAGGGCATGCCGCTCGCGGCGCTCGCCGGAGGCATCCTCCAGGCGCACGAGGTGGGCTGCGAGGCGCGGGCGGCGGACCTGCGGCGGCTGCGGATGAGCCTGCCGGGCGAGCTGTCGGCGGCGATGGCGCTGCTGGAGTACTGCGGGCTGATCGAGATGACCGGCGAGCTGGTCCGTCTCACCCAGCCCGGCGTGTGGGCGGTGCGCCGCGACCTGCTGCGGGAGGGCCACGACGCGCCGTCCCTGGGCGAGGTGGCCGCGCTGGCCGAGCTGGGGGCGGCCGACCTCATCGACGCGATGCTGCACGGCCGGGCGTCCGCCAGCGCCGCCACCCTGTGGCTGGAGCGCCGGGTCCCGGAGGACGCCGCGCGGGAGCTCATCAAGATCGCCGCATCGGGTGACGCGGCCCAGCGCGGCACCGCGGGGACCGTGCTGGAGGAGCTCGGCCCCGAGGCCGCCCAGGCCGTACGGGAGGCTCTGGACGAGCCGATGATGTGGCGCTACGCCGCGGCCTGGCTGGGCGTGCGGGACCTGGAGGCGCCCGCGCTCGGCGAGGGCGACGGCGCCTGGGTGGCGGTGGACACCCTCGCCGCCCTGCTCTACATCGGCGCCCCGGTCGACTCGGTGGCCCACTTCGACCTGCTCGGCGAGGACCTGCTCGCGCTGGTGCCCGAGATGGGCCGGGCCGATCACCCCGACGCCCTCGCCGTGCTGGAGATGCTCGGCCGGCACCACCCCGATCCGCTGATCGCGAAGACGGCCAGGAAGACGGCGATGAAGGTGCGCTCGCGCCCGTAGCGGGCATTCCCGCGTGGGCCTTCACCCCCGGCGTGAGCGCCGGAGCACCGGCTCACAGTTCGGTAGACTGTGGTGATCCTCCTCGTGTGCGTGACGTGAACGGAGCCCACCCTTGGCCATTCAGCCGATCCGCCTGTTCGGCGATCCCGTGCTGCGCACGCCGGCCGAGCCGGTGGTCGACTTCGACAAGGAGCTGCGCAGGCTCGTGAAGGACCTGACCGACACGATGATGGACGCGCCGGGCGCCGGGCTCGCCGCGCCGCAGATCGGCGTTGGGCTGCGCGTGTTCACCTACTACGTGGACGACCAGCTCGGGCACGTCATCAACCCCGATCTCGACCTCGGCGACGAGCTGGACGAGGAGGGCGAGGAGGGCTGCCTGTCCTTCCCCGGCCTGTCCTTCCCCACGCCGCGGGCGATCCGGGCGGTCGCCAAGGGCTTCAACATGCACGGCGAGCCGGTGACGATCGAGGGCACCGACATCATGGCGCGCTGCTTCCAGCACGAGACCGACCACCTGGACGGCGTGCTGTTCATCGACAGGATGGACGTCAAGCAGCGCAAGATCGCCATGAAGGCGATCCGCGAGGCCGAGTGGAGCGGCCTGTCGGCCCCGGTGGTGAAGATCTCGCCGCACGCCACGCAGGGACGGGCCCTGTAGTGCGCCTGGTCTTCGCCGGCACCCCCGATACCGCGCTGCCGTCGCTGCGCGCCCTGCTCGACTCGCCCCGGCACGAGGTGGCCGCCGTCGTCACCCGGCCGGACGCGCAGTCGGGCCGGGGGCGGAGGGTGCACCCCAGCCCGGTGGCCCAGCTCGCGGAGGAGTCGGGCATCGAGGTGCTCAAACCGGCGAAGGCCGGCGACCCGGACTTCCTGGATCGGCTGCGGGCGATCGGCCCGGACTGCTGCCCGGTGGTCGCCTACGGCGCGCTGCTCCCGCAGACGGCCCTCGACATCCCACCCCGCGGCTGGATCAACCTGCACTTCTCCGTGCTGCCGGCGTGGCGGGGCGCGGCCCCCGTCCAGCACGCCGTACTGCACGGCGACGACGTGACCGGCGCCTCGACCTTCCGCATCGTGAAGGAACTGGACGCCGGGCCGGTCTTCGGTGTGCTGACCGAGCCGATCCGCGACGACGACACCAGCGGCACGCTGCTGGCCCGGCTCGCCGAGGCGGGCGCGGGCCTGCTGCTGGCCACTTTGGACGGCGTCGAGGACGGCGCGCTGGAGGCGCGCCCGCAGCCCGCGGACGGCGTCAGCCTCGCCCCCAAGATCGAGGTCGACGACGCGCGCGTCGACTGGACCGCGCCCGCGATGCGGGTGGACCGGCTCGTCCGGGCCTGCACGCCCGCTCCCGGCGCGTGGACGGAGTTCCGCGGCCAGCGGGTCAAGATCGGCCCGGTGCGGCTCGCCCCCGACGCGGACAAGCTCGCCCCGGGCGAGATCGCGGCCACCAGGAAGACCGTGCTCGTCGGCACCGCGAGCCACCCCGTCGAGCTCGGCGAGGTGCAGCCGCAGGGCAAGCGGCAGATGACCGCCGCCGAGTGGGGCCGTGGTGTCCGCTTCGACGACGGTGAGACGCTGGTCTGAGGGACCTGGCGCCACTGTCACCAGCGGTGTGCCCGGACGGCGTCGCGTCGCGGCGTGGTGCTGGCGCGGGCGGCCCGTACGCCCGGCGGCGAGTGGCCGAAGAAGGCGCTAGGGTTGCCCGCTGGTTCGCGGATGGCAGGGTCGAATGGTGGCAGGGTCGGTGGCAGGGTGAAGCAGGGCAGAGGTCAGGGCGGCGAGGCCGGGGGCGGCGCGCGGCGCGGACAGCGGGGCGGCCAGGCGGGAAGCCAGGGCGGCCAGGGCGGGGGCCAGAGCGGCGGAGGACAGCGCGGCGGTTCCGGCCGGGCCCGCCCGGGACGCGGCGCGCAGCAGGGACGCGGCGCGCAGGCGGAGCACACGGCTAAGCCCGGGCAGCCGAGGCAGGGCCGTGGCCGCCCGCCGCGCGACGAGGCGCGTAACGCCGCCTACGACCTGATGCGGGCCGTCGACGAGCGTGACGCGTACGCCAACCTGCTCATGCCCACGCTGCTGCGGCAGCGCCGGATCGGCGGCCGGGACGCCGCCCTCGCCACCGAGCTGGCCTACGGGACGCTGCGTGGCCTCGGCACCTACGACGAGGTGATCGCCGCGTGCAGCGACCGCCCGCCGGAGAAGGTCGACCCGCCGCTGCTCGACGCGGTGCGTCTCGGCGTGCACCAGCTGCTGAGCACGCGGATCCCGCCCCACGCCGCCGTCAGCGCCACCATCGACCTCGTACGGCTGCGCGTCGGGCCGGGCCCGTCCAAGTACGCCAACGCCGTGCTGCGGAAGGTCGCGGGCCGCACGCTGGAGCAGTGGCTGGAGATCGTGGCGCCGCCCCGCGAGGAGGACCCGACCGGCAACCTCGCCGTCACCTACAGCCATCCGCGCTGGATCGTCACCGCGCTGCGCGACGCGGTCGGCGGCGACCTGGACGAGACGGCCGCGCTGCTGGAGGCCGACAACGAGCGGCCCCGGGTGGCGCTGGTGGCGCGGCCCGGGCGGGCCACGGTGGCGGAACTGGTCGACGCGGGGGCGGAGCCCGCCGCCTACTCGCCGTACGCCGCGTATCTGCCGGAAGGCGACCCCGGCTCGCTCGCGGCGGTGGGGGAGGCGCGGGCGGCGGTCCAGGACGAGGCCAGCCAGCTTGTCGCGCTCGCGCTGACCCGCGTGCCGCTCGACCACGACACGACCTGGCTGGACATGTGCGCGGGCCCCGGCGGGAAGGCCGGGCTGCTCGACGCGGTGGCCACGGAGCGGGGCGCCCGGCTGCTCGGCGCCGACCTGCAGTATCACCGCGCCCGTCTGGTCTGGGGCACCACCCGCGAGGCGAAGGTGATCACGGCGGACGGCACCCGGCCCGCCTGGCGGCCCGGCGCGTTCGACCGGGTGATGCTCGACGCCCCCTGCACCGGGCTCGGCGCGCTGCGCAGGCGGCCGGAAGCCCGCTGGCGGCGCGACCCCCGGAGCATCCCCGAGCTCACCGCGTTGCAGCGGCGGCTGCTCGACTCGGCGCTGGAGGCCGTCAGGCCGGGCGGCGTCGTGGCGTACGTGACCTGCTCGCCGCACCTGGCCGAGACCCGCGCGGTGGTGGAGGACGTGCGCGACCGGGCCGAGGTGCTGGACGCGCGGGCGTTCCTGCCGGAGGTCCCGGGGCTCGGCGACGGGCCGTACGCGCAGTTCTGGCCGCATCGGCACGGCACCGACGCGATGTTCCTGGCCCTGCTGCGCCGTCCCTGAGAAGCGTCGTCGCCACCGCCTCCCGGGGCGGCACAGGGGCAGGCACAGGGCAGGCAGGGGGCAGGGGCGGTGACTCGCGGCACGAATGCGGCGTTGCTGCCCGGGCCGAACGGCCGCGTCCGGCCCGGGCAGCCCCGCCGTCGCCGCGGGGCAGGGGCGGGGACTTCGCGCCAGGGCTGAATAGACTGCAGGGACTATGGCCGTTCAGATCTCGCCCAGCATCCTGTCCGCCGACTTCGCCCGCCTCGCCGACGAGGCCGCGCGGGTCGAGAACGTCGCCGACTGGCTTCATGTCGACGTGATGGACTACCGGTTCGTGCCCAACCTCACGCTCGGCCTGCCGGTCGTCGAGTCGCTGCTCAAGACGACCTCGACGCCGGTCGACTGCCACCTCATGATCGAGGAACCGGACCGGTGGGCGCCCGACTACGCCGAGGCCGGCGCGGGCAGCGTCACGATCCACGCCGAGGCCGCCAAGGCGGCCGTGCGCACGCTGCGGGCGATCCGCGCGGCCGGGGCCAGGGCCGGTCTGGCGCTGAACCCGGCGACCGCCGTGGAGGGCTACGAGGACCTGCTGCCCGAGATCGACATGCTGCTCGTCATGACCGTGGAGCCGGGCTTCGGCGGGCAGCGGTTCCTCGACATCGTGCTGCCGAAGGTGTCGCGGGCCCGCACCCTGATCGACAAGTACGGCGGCGAGGTGTGGCTCCAGGTCGACGGCGGCGTGTCCACGGAGACCATCGAGCGCTGCGCCGAGGCCGGAGCCGACGTCTTCGTGGCCGGCAACGCCGTCTACGGCGCCGACGACCCCGCCCGCGCCGTCGAGGAGCTCAGGAACCTCGCCGAGCGGGCCACCCCGCCCGCCTGACCGGCTCATCCCACCGGCCTTCCCAGCCGGGCCGGGCCGGGCGCGGCCCGGGTACGCGGCGGCGGGCCCGCACGGCCGGCGCCCAGACAGAGGCGGGGCCGGGCGGGATCAGGCCAGCGCGGGGTCGAGGACCACGTCCTCGCCCTGGGTGGTGGGCGCCTCGGGGAAGTGGCACGCGGTCAGGTGGCCCTCGCGGTTGCCGCTGAGCCGGACCAGGGGCGGCACCTCCTCGGCGCACTTGTCCTGCGCCTTCCAGCAGCGCGTGCGGAACCGGCAGCCGGACGGCGGGTTGATCGGCGAGGGCACGTCGCCCGCGAGGCGGATGCGCTCACGCGGCTCACTCGACATGTCGGGCTCGGGCACCGCCGACAGCAGGGCGTGCGTGTACGGGTGCCGGGGTCGCTCGTAGATCGATGCGCGGTCGCCGATCTCGACGATCTTGCCGAGGTACATGACCGCGACCCGCTGCGAGAAGTGCCGGACGATCGCGAGGTCGTGCGCGATGAACAGGAACGCGATGCCGAGGTCGCGCTGCAGCTCCTGCAGCAGGTTGACCACCTGCGCCTGGATCGAGACGTCCAGCGCCGACACCGGCTCGTCGGCGATGATCAGCTTGGGGTCGAGCGCCAGGGCCCGGGCGATCCCGATGCGCTGCCGCTGGCCGCCGGAGAACTCGTGCGGGAAGCGGTTGTAGTGCTCGGGGTTGAGGCCGACGATCTCCAGCAGTTCCTGCACCCGCTGCCTGCGCCCGCCGGGCGGGTCGATGTCGTTGACCTCCATCGGCCCGCGGATGATCGTGCCGACGGTCTGGCGCGGGTTGAGCGAGCTGTACGGGTCCTGGAAGATCATCTGGATCTCGGGCCTGATCGGCTTGAGATCCCGGCGCGAGCTGTGGGCGATGTCCCGCCCGCGATAGAGGATCTCGCCCGAGGTGGGTTCGAGCAGGCGGGCCGCGAGGCGGCCGGTGGTGGACTTGCCGCAGCCCGACTCGCCCACCAGGCCCACGGTCTCGCCCTCGCCGACGGCGAGGTCGATGCCGTCCACCGCGTGGACGGCCCCGACCTGGCGCTTGATCAGCGCGCCGCCCCGTACGGGGAAGTGCTTGACCAGCCCCTTGAGCTCCAGCAGCGTCTCGTTCATGCGCGGTCCTTGGTCCGGTCCTCGGTCTGCTCGGTCTGGGCGGTGCGAAGTTCGTTCTTCTGGGCGAGAGTGAGATAACAGGCGTCCCCGTGACCCGTCTCGGGGGAGATGTCCGGCCGCTGCCCGAAGCACAGTTCGGGCCCCGCGAGCCGCGGATAGTCGCAGCGCGGGTGGAACGGGCAGCCGGACGGCGGGTTGAGCAGGCTCGGGGGAGTGCCGCGCACCGGCTGCAGCGGGACGTCCACGCTGGAGTTCAGCCGCGGCATCGACGACAGCAGGCCCCACGTATAGGGGTGGCGCGGCTCGCGCAGCACCTCGCGGACCGTGCCGCGCTCGGCCGCCCGCCCGGCGTACATGACGAGGACGTTGTCGGCGGTGTTGGCCACGACCCCGAGGTCGTGGGTGATCAGGATGATCGAGGTGCCGAACTGCTGCTGCAGGTCCTTGAGCAGGTCGAGGATCTGCGCCTGGACGGTCACGTCGAGCGCGGTGGTCGGCTCGTCGGCGATGAGCAGGTCGGGGTCGCAGACCAGCGCCATGGCGATCATGGCGCGCTGCCGCATGCCGCCGGAGAACTCGTGCGGGTAGTGGTCCACCCGCACCTCCGGCTGCGGGATGCCCACCCGCCGGAGCATCTCGACGGCCCGGTCCCGGGCCTCCTTCTTGCTCGCGCCCCGGTGCTTGCGGTAGACCTCCCCGATCTGCCGGCCGATCGTGTGGAACGGCGACAGCGCGGTCAGCGGGTCCTGGAAGATCATCGCGACCCGGTCGCCGCGGAGCTTCTCCATCGTCGCGCGGTCGGCGGAGATCAGCTCACGGTCCTCCAGCCAGATCTCCCCGCCGATTTGCGTGTACGCCGGGTTGTGCAGGCCCAGGATGGCGAGGTTGGTGACGGACTTGCCCGACCCCGACTCGCCGACGATGCCGAGCGTGGTGCCCTTCTCCAGATCGAAGGACAGGCCGTCGACGGCGTGCACGACGCCGTCCTCGGTGCTGAACTCGACGCTCAGGTCACGGACGGAAAGGAACGGC
Source organism: Microbispora cellulosiformans (assembly GCF_008728085.1). Classification (NCBI taxonomy): domain Bacteria; kingdom Bacillati; phylum Actinomycetota; class Actinomycetes; order Streptosporangiales; family Streptosporangiaceae; genus Microbispora; species Microbispora cellulosiformans. The sequence continues at coordinate 330,852 of NZ_VYTZ01000003.1, forward strand.
CCGGGGCCGCGAGAGGTCCCCGGCTCGCCGCTCCACGACACGGTGGTCACTTGCTGCTCCAGTTCCAGGTTTCGGGCGTTCGGCTCGATGCGGCGCGGCTCAGGTCAGGCGGACCCGCGGGTCGATGAACGCGTAGAGCACGTCCACGACGATGTTGAGGAGGACGATCATCGCGGCGCCCACGATGGTCACTCCGAGCAGCATCGGGAGGTCGTTGTTCTGCACCGCCCGCACGGCGAGCTCGCCGATGCCGTGCAGGGTGAACGTCTGCTCGGTGATGATGGCGCCGCCCAGCAGGGTGGCGAGGTCGACACCGAAGATCGTGACGATGGGGATCATCGCGCCGCGCCAGGCGAACCGGAAGAACACCGTGCGGTTCGACATGCCCTTGGCCCGCGCCGTGCGGACGTAGTCCTCGGCGAGCTGCTCCACCATCTGGGAGCGGGTCATGCGGGTGTAGTTCGCGGTGAAGATGATCGACAGCACCACCCACGGGAGGAGCAGGTGGGTGAACCAGCCCACAGGGTCGTCGGTGATCGGCACGTAGGACGGGCGCGGGATCAGCTGCATGGTGTCGACGAGGTAGAAGGCCAGCAGCGGGCCGACGAAGTAGATCTGCAGCGAGGCCCCGATGACGGACGAGGCACTGGCGATCTTGTCGAGCGGCTGCCCGACCTTCCAGGCCGCGATCATGCCGGTGACGATGCCGAACGCGAGGATGACGATCGACGCACCGAAGGTCAGGGACAGCGTCACCGGGAAGCGGTCCACGATGGCGCCGAACACCGGCTCCTGCGTGGCGAAGGAGTAGCCGAGGCAGGGGGCGGGGCAGTCGCCGAACTGCACGAGCTCCCGGCCGGCGAAGATGCCCGCCAGCCAGTGCCAGTACTGCACGAACAGCGGCTCGTCCATGCCCAGGTTGTGCCGGACCAGCTGGAGCGTCTCCGGCGGGCAGATCTTGCCGCAGAACGCCCGGGCGGGGTCGCGGGGGACGGCGTAGAAGAGGTAGAACGTGACCGCGCTGATGATCAGCAGGATCATGAGGGCGCCGAGGATCCGGCGTACCAGGAAGCTGGTCATGGTCTCGTACGTGCTCCAGCGGTCGGAACGGGCGGGGGCCCGCCGCCCCGCCCGCGGGGGCGGAGGCGGCGGACCCGGGTGGTGCTACTTCACGTAGACGTTCAGCGCGGACTGCTCGCCCTGGATCGGGTCGAACCGCACCCCGCCGAGGCCCGAGCCGTACAGGCCGAAGTAGGTCTGGTAGAACTCGGGGATGATCGCGGCCTGGTCCATGATCTGCCGGTCGATCGCGGCCCACGCCTTGCCGGCCTCGGCCGGGTCGGTGGCCGCGTTGGCCTTGTCGATGGCCGAGTTGATCTCCGGCACGTTCAGGTGGCTGTAGTTCGGCGCGTTGTCGGAGATCTGACGGCCGTCGAACTGCGGCTGGATCGCGGTGGAGCCGGTCGGCCAGTCGGCCGCCCAGCCGCCCCAGTAGACGTCGTACTTGTTGTCCACCGGGCCGATGGCGTCGTAGTAGGTGCCCGCGTTCAGCGGCTTGGCCACGACCTTGATCCCGGCCTTGCCCAGCGCCTCCTTGATGGCGATGGTGACCTTCTCCTGCGTCGGCGTCTGGTTGTAGGCGTAGACGATGGTCGGGGTGGCGTTCCCGGCCTTCGCCAGCAGCGCCTTCGCGGCCTCGGGGTCGCCCTCGGGCTTGCTCGACTTCTCGTACAGGTCGAACGCCTCGTAGCCCAGCACGGTCGGGCTCATCACGGTGGTGGCGATCTTACCCGCCGAGATCTCGCCGCCCTGGAGCTGCTGGATCTGCTTGGACGGCCAGGCCAGCTGGATCGCCTTGCGGACGTTGACGTCCGTGATGCGCTTGGTGTTGATGTTGTAGAAGGTCGTGAACGGCGTCAGGCCCTGCAGCGACCGCTTCATCAGGTCGGCGTTGCCGAGCACCTCCTGGACCCGCTCCGGGGCGACCGGGTTGTGGAAGGTGAACGCCTGCTTGTCGTTGCCCGTGTCGGCCATGAAGCGCTCGGTGGTCTGCTGGCTCTGCAGGCCGAACTCCATGTGGAACTTGTCCGGGTACGCGTGCCGGATCGGGTCGGTGTTCTTGTCCCAGTTCTCGTTGCGCTCGAGGTCGAGCGACTTGTCCGTCACGTGGCTGACGATCTTGTACGGACCCGACGACCAGGGCTGCTTGTCGTACTTCTGCTTGGTGTCGTGCGCCTTCGGCACGGCGCCGTAGCCGGTCATGGCGACGGTGAAGTTGAAGTCGGGGTGCGCCGCGTTCAGGTGGAAGACCACCGTCTTGTCGTCCGGCGTCTCGATCGTGTCGAGTTCCTTGCCGTCGTACGGGCCCTTGTACTGGTCGCGGAACGGCTTGTTCGGGTCCGGGGCCAGCCACGACTCGGCGTAGTCGGGGCCCTCGGTGATGAAGTCGGCGAACAGGCGCTCGAAGCTGTACTTGATGTCACCGGAGGTGATCGGCGCGCCGTCCTGCCACTTCAGGCCGTCCTTGAGGGTGAACTTCCAGGTCTTGCCGCCGTCGGTGGTGGTGCCCGTGTCGGTCGCGAGGTCGCCGACGAGCTTGATGTTGCCCGCGTCGTCCTGCTTGTAGTTGGTCAGCGTCCGGGTGAACAGGGCCGAGACCGAGGCGTTGTAGTTGACGTAGACGCGGCCGGGGTCGAGGTGGCTGAAGTCGTCACGGTCGATCATGTAGACCGTGCCGCCCGGCTTCGCGCCCGGGACCTCGGGGGCGGGGCCCGTGGAGTCGCCGGCGGTGCCGACCGATATCGCGCTGACGGCCTTGTTCTCCAGCGGCTTCTGGGAGCTGCCCGCGGCGCCCTCGGGGGCCCCGCCGCCACCGCCCTTGGCGCAGCCGGCCAGCGCCAGCGCGCCCGCCGCGAGCACGGCCGTCATGGAGACGAATCGCCTGCTGTGCGATCTCATGTGGTCCTTCCTATGGAGGTGCGCGCTCATGGGTCAGCGCTTGGTGCGTGGGTCGAAGGCGTCGCGGATGGAGTCTCCGAGCAGGTTGAAGGCCACAACGAAGATCAGCATCGAGACGCCGGGGAACAGCAGGTAGGTGACGTCGGAGTGGTAGACGTTCACGCCCACCTGGAACATGCGGCCCCAGTCCGGGGTGGGCTCGGTCATGCCCACGCCGAGGAAGCCGAGTCCCGCCTCCGCGCCGACGTAGAGCGGGAGCGCGAGCGTGGCCTGGATGATGATCGGCGTCCAGAGGTTGGGCAGCAGTTCCTTGAAGATGACCCGGGCCGGCGACGCGCCGGTGACGCGGGCGGCCTCCACGAACTCGCGCGCCCGCAGCGACAGCACCTGGGCGCGCAGCAGGCGGGCGATCGTGGCCCAGCCGAGGACGGTGAGGACGACGCAGATCGACACGTACCGCAGCCAGACCGGCGTCTCCTCCTCGGGCAGCACGAGAGCCGCCTCGACGACCGGGAGGAAGACGATCAGGAAGAGCTGCGAGGGGAACGCGAGCAGGGTGTCGATGACCCGCCCGATCACGTAGTCGGTGCGGCCGCCGATGTAACCCGACGTGATGCCCATCACGACCCCGATGATCGTGGTGAGGACGGTCACGATGACGGCGATGCTCAGCGAGGTGCGGATGCCGTACACCAGTTGCGTGAAGACGTCGCGGCCCAGGCCGGGCTCCAGGCCGAACCAGAAGTCCCCGCTCATGCCGCCGTTCGGCGCGACGGGATAGCCGAACTGGTTGAGCAGGCCGGGCTGGTTCTGCCCGTACGTGGTGTACGGGTCCTTGCCGTACAACCCGGCGATCACGGGAGCCAGGAGCGCGATCAGGAAGAAGGCGAGCACGACGATCGCCGAGGCGACGCCTGTCCTGTCGCGCCGGAAGCGGCGCCACATGAGCCGTCCGGGCGAGCGGCCGACGACGGCGGAACCGGACGCGGCCGGGTCCGCGGTGTCCGCGGGCTCCGCGGCGGCGTCGGTCGCGGTCGAGGGGGGGAACGTCATGGTTCGGTGCTCCCGGGTGGACCATTAACGATCGGAAGAGATCCGACTATAGGGAACCCTGGCAACTGATTTGGCAGGGGTCAATCACTTCGCGCGGGCAGTTCGCCGCGTTCTTGCTTCGTTGTGCAATGTAAATCACCTTGTGTCCTGCTGCCGCGTTGACCTTGGTGGACGCACCGCGGGACACTGCATATTACATGAATGCACTTATGTCACAACTTTGTGACATAACCCACACATACCCGAGAAGAAGCGCACCGGTAAGAATCCTTGTTCGATCACCACTCCGATCACCGCAATCCCACGCTATGGCCGTCGAGCCGGGCATGGCTACACTGGTGGTAGCAGAGCAGCGTGCTCCGGGGTCGGTGTAATTCCGAACCGGCGGTGACATCCCTGCCCCCAGGGGTGAAGTCCGCGACCCGGCCGAAGCCATCGGCCGGTGGACCTGGTGAGACTCCAGGACCGACGGTGAAAGTCCGGATGGGAGGAAGCGCGCGAACGGGCGGCCGTGTGCCGCCGGGCGTCCCCACGGGCCGCCCGGCAGCGGGCTGCCCGAGCAGATGGTGCGAGGCCGCATCCCGATCGTTCCCCGGGGCCCGCCGTTACGGCAACGGCGAGAGGAAGACCGGGTGACCTCGCGGGACATCCTTCACATGCGGCGCGCGATCGCGCTCGCCGCCCGCGGACTGGGCGGCACCAGCCCCAACCCCGTCGTCGGCTGCGTCGTCCTCGACCCGTCGGGCGAGGTCGCCGGGGAGGGCTTCCACGCCTACGCCGGCGGCCCGCACGCCGAGGTCGCGGCGCTCCGCGAGGCGGGCGGACGGGCCCGGGGCGGCACGGCCTACGTGACGCTGGAGCCGTGCGCCCACACCGGCAGGACCGGGCCCTGCGCCACCGCCCTCCTGGAGGCCGGGGTGGCGCGGGTCGTCGTCGCCGTCCCCGACCCCAACCCCGTGGCCGCGGGCGGCGCGGAGGTCCTGCGGCGGCACGGCGTGCGGGTGGACGAGGGCGTGCTGACGGCGGAGGCCGAGGAGGGCAACGCCGCCTGGCTGACCTTCGTACGGGCCCGCAGGCCCTATGTGACCTGGAAGTTCGCCGCGACGATGGACGGCCGCTCGGCGGCCTCCGACGGCACCAGCCAGTGGATCACCTCGCCGGAGGCGCGCGCCGACGTGCACCGCCTGCGGGCCGAGAGCGACGCCGTCGTCGCCGGCATCGGCACCGTGCTCGCCGACGACCCCCGGCTGACCGTCCGCCCGCCCGTCCGACCCGCCGGCCCGGCTGCCGACCCCGGCGCGGCGGCCGACGGGCCGCCGCGCGCCGCGCCCGTGCTGCGCGTCGTCGCCGACCCCGGCGCCCGTACTCCCGCCGGCGCCCGCGTGCTGGACGGCGAGGCGCCGACGCTAATCGCGGTGGCCGAGGACGCCGCCGTCCCCGCCCACCTGTCCCAGGTCGTACGAATCCCCCGTGTCCAGGGGGGAATAGACCTCCACGCTCTCCTGGCTGAGCTGCACGGGAGGCAGATCGTGAGCGTGCTGGTCGAGGGAGGTCCCACGCTCGCGGGCGCGTTCCTGCGGGAGGGCCTGGTCGACCGGGTCGTCGGCTACCTCGCCCCGGCGCTGCTGGGCGCGGGCGCGGCGGCCCTCGGCCCGGCGGGCGTCTCGACGATCACCGAGATCCACCGGCTGGAGTTCGCCTCGGTGACCCCTGTCGGGCCGGACCTCAGGGTGGTCCTGCGGCCCAAGGCCCCCGCGCACCAGTCCTCCCTTCCCGCATCTTCCCTGGTCACCGATCCCCTGGTCACAGATCCCCAGGTCGTACAGTCCCCTAAGGAGAGCTGAGATGTTCACCGGAATCGTCGAGGAGCTCGGCGAGGTCGTGGCTCTGGAGTCCCTGGGCGACTCCGCGCGCCTCACGGTGCGCGGCCCGGTCGTCACCGGCGACGCCCGGCACGGCGACTCGATCGCCGTCAACGGCGTGTGCCTCACCGTGGCGGGCGCGGAGGGCGACTCCTTCACCGCCGACGTCATGAAGGAGACCCTCGTCAGGTCCGCGCTCGGCGCGCTGCGCCCCGGCTCGCGGGTCAACCTGGAGCGCGCCGTACGGGCCGACCAGCGGCTCGGCGGGCACATCGTGCAGGGCCACGTGGACGGGACCGGGGAGGTGCTGTCGCGCGAGCCCGGGGAGCACTGGGAGGTCGTGCGGATCTCGCTGCCCGCCGGTCTCGCCCGCTACGTCGTGGAGAAGGGCTCGATCGCCGTGGACGGGGTCAGCCTGACCGTGGCCGCGGTGACCGGCGACTCCTTCGCCGTCAGCCTGATCCCCACCACCCTGGAGCTCACCACGCTCGGCCGCAAGCAGCCGGGCGAGCCGGTCAACCTCGAGGTGGACGTCATCGCCAAGTACGTCGAGAAGCTGACCGCGGCGACCGCCAAGGAGGTCGTGGCGTGAGCTGGACCGAGGCGGGATTCGACGTGTACGGCCAGCACGTCCTGTGGACCGACCTGGTGGGCAACGTGTGCGCGCTGGGCACGGTCTGGCTCGCGATCAAGAAGACGATCTGGACCTGGCCGGTGCAGCTGCTCGGGTCGGTCCTGCTGTTCGTGGCGTCGGTCGGCGCGCACATCACGGGCAACGCGCTCAAGCAGGCGCTGTTCGGCGTCCTCGCGGTCTACGGCTGGGTGAAGTGGTCGCGCGGCACCCGCGGCGGCGCGCAGCTGCCGATCCGGTCGGCGCGGCCGGGGGAGCGGGCGGCGCTCGTCGGCCTGCTGGCCGCCGGGACGGTCGCGGTCGCGCTCACCTTCACCTTCCTCAACTCCCGGGGCTGGAACATCTCCTGGAACCCGTGGCCCGACGCGTACATCTTCGTGGGCAGCGCGGCGGCGACGTGGGCGCAGGGCAGGGCCCTGGTCGACTTCTGGATCATCTGGGTGGCCGTCGACCTCGTGGGCGTCCCGCTGGCGTTCGGCTCCGGGCTGGTCGTCTCCGGGGTGGTCTACGGGCTGTTCTTCCTGATGGTGATGATCGGCTTCCGTGACTGGCTGCGCCAGTCGCGCGCGCTGCGGGCGGTGATCGCGTGAGCGGGATCAGGCTGGACCCGATCGAGCGGGCCGTCGCCGACATCCGGGACGGCCGGCCCGTCGTCGTGGTCGACGACGAGAACCGCGAGAACGAGGGCGACCTCATCTTCGCCGCGTCCAAGGCGACGCCCGAGCTGGTCGCCTTCATGATCCGCCACACCAGCGGCGTGATCTGCGTGGGTATGGAGGGCGCCACGCTCGACCGGCTCGGCCTGCCGCTGATGGTGCAGGACAACCGCGAGCGGCTGCGCACGGCGTACACGATCAGCGTGGACGCCAGGGACGGCGTGACGACCGGCATCTCCGCCGCCGACCGGGCCAGGACCATCAGGACCCTGTGCGACTCGGCGACCGAGCCGTACGAGCTGGTGCGGCCGGGGCACATCTTCCCGCTGCGCTACCGCGAGGGCGGCGTGCTGGCACGACGCGGCCACACCGAGGCGTCGGTGGACCTCGCCCGGCTGGCCGGGCTGTCCCCGGCCGGCGCGCTCGCCGAGATCGTCAACGACGACGGCACGATGGCGCGCCTGCCGCGGCTGCGCGAGTTCGCCGACGAGCACGACCTCGCGCTCGTCTCGATCGAGCAGCTCGTCGAGCACCGCCGCCGGTCGGAGCGGATGGTCACCCGGGTCGCCGAGACCGGCATCCCGAACCGGTACGGCATGTGGCGCGCGTACGGCTACGCCAGCGCGCTCGACGGCGGCGAGCACCTCGCGCTGGTGTACGGCGACCTCGGCGACGGCGAGAACGTGCTCGTCCGGGCGCACTCCGAGTGCCTCACCGGCGACGTGCTCGGCTCCCTGCGCTGCGACTGCGGGGTGCAGCTCGACACCGCGATGCGGATGATCGCCGAGTGCGGCCGCGGCGTGATCGTCTATCTGCGCGGGCACGAGGGGCGGGGCATCGGCCTGCTGGCCAAGCTGCGGGCCTACGGCCTGCAGGACAACGGCAGCGACACCGTCGACGCCAACCTGGAGCTGGGGCTGCCGGTGGACGCGAGGGAGTTCTCCAACGCCGGGCAGATGCTCGCCGACCTCGGCGTGAGGTCGGTGCGGCTGCTGACCAACAACCCCGCCAAGACGCGGGGCATGGACGGGTACGGCGTCAAGGTCCTCGGCCGTGAACCCATGCCGGTGGCGATGAACCCCTACAACGAGCGGTATCTCACGGCCAAGCGCGACCGGCTCGGCCACGAGATCTCCGGCGGCGTACCCCGCGACATCCACGGTGAGCACTTCGGCAGGGAGGCGTCATGAGTGAGCGAAGCGAGCGAATAAGCGGGCACAGCGCGATCCGCGCGTGCGGCTCCGAGCCGTCAGGCGAGGAGGGCGCATGAGCGGTGCGGGACGGCCGGACGCGGCGGCGGTGGACGCGGGCGGGCTCACCGTCGGCATCGTCGCGGCCCGGTGGCACGAGAAGATCACCGACCAGCTCCTGGCCCGGGCCGTCCGGGCGGCCGAGGACAGCGGCGCGGCCGTGGTCACGGCCCGGGTGGCCGGGTCGCTGGAGATCCCGGTGGTCGCGCAGGCCCTGGCGCGGCGCTGTGACGCCGTCGTCGCGCTCGGCGCGGTGATCCGGGGCGACACGGCCCACTTCGACTACGTCTGCGATTCGGTGACCGCGGGGCTGACCAGGGTCAGCCTCGACGAGTCCACCCCCGTGGGCAACGGGGTGCTGACCTGTGACACCCTTGATCAAGCGGTCGAGCGGTCCGGCGTGCCGGGCAGCAAGGAGGACAAGGGGTACGAGGCGACGATCGCCGCCCTGGAGACCGCGGTCCTTCTGCGCGGCCTCGCCGGCTGACACCCGCGCGATCCTCGCATCCGCAGCGCCGAGCCGGGAAGATGTCACTGGTGATCACGTTCCGTCCGTCCGCCGGTCACGCCGTACGCAGCCTTGAGGGGGATCGTCATGCCTGAGGGCGTGCCGTCGTTGCCCGTCACCTGGCGGCCCCGGAGCACGACGATCATCGCGTACGGCCTGGCGGCGGTGATGGTGGTGGGCGCGATCGTGCTGGCGGTCGGCCTGCCGGAGCAGTTCAAGCTGGCCGACCGGCTGGGCATGGTCGGCTTCGGGCTGCTCGTGGCGTTCGTGCTGCACCTGCTCGGCCGCCTGCGGGTGCGGGCGGACGAGCAGGGGATCACGGTGGTGAACCCCCTGCGGGTCCACCACTTCGAGTGGGCCGAGGTGCTCGACGTCACGATGGTGGAGGGCGACCCCTGGCCCAAGCTCGACCTCGCGAACGGGCTCAGCCTGGGCGCGATGGGCATCCAGAGCACCGAGAGGGAGCGCTCGCGCCGGGCGGTGGCCCAGCTCACCGCCCTCATCCGGGAACGCGGCGAGGCCCCCGAACACCTCTAGTCCGGAAAGGCCGCCGGAATCAGCAAATATCGGCAGTCCTGAAATAATTGACATGGCCCGAATGGTGCTCGCCTCCCCTAGACTCTGGACGTGGTCTCCAGGCGGGAGTCGCAAATGGGCGATAATCCCGATTCGGGCGACATTGCGAGATCTGCCATTCCGTGGGGGAGAACACTGCAGGCGCGGCGGCTGGCCTGCGATCTCACCACCAAGGAGCTGGCCAGGCGGGCGGGTTGCGATCCGGCGTTCGTCGTCTGGCTGGAAATGCTCCCGGCCCGGCCCGCGGGCGGTCTCGCCGATCGGGTGGAAACGGTGCTGGATCTGCATCTCGATCCACCGTCGAGGACGCCGCCCGGACCCGGCCCCGAGGGGCGGATAAGCAGGAGGGCCTTCACCGGCTCGCTGAGCGCCATGGTCTACTACGCGGCGAGCCGCGGAGACTTCGCCGGCGCGGCCCTGCGGCCGAGGCTCGGCCGGGAGATGATCGACGATCTGGACGCGGCCCGGCTCGCTCTGGTGGCGCGCGCGAGCGTGCCTTCGGCCCGGCCGAGTTGCTCGCCTCGGCCGCCGGCTACCTGTCGCTGATCCGGCGCCTGCTGCGGGAGAGGGCCCACGGCGCTCTCGGCCGGGACCTGCTCATGACCGGCGCCCAGTGGGCCGACTTCGCCGGTTGGCTCCACCAGAGCGCCGGCGCCCCGGCCGCCGCCGCGCCCTACCAGGACCTGGCCGTCACCTGGGCGCGGGTCGGCGGCCAGGCTCGTGCCACCTACGGCGCGGTCATGCGGCAGGCCGTCGCCCAGCACGAGTTCGATCGCCGGCTCAGGAGAGAGGACGAGATCCGGAGCGCGGCGACCGCCATCCTGCACGCGTTGTCGAGCATGTTCGCGCGGGCCTTCTCGCTGGCCGAGCAGCGGGCGTCGGCGCACGAGGACACCGCCGGGACGGCGGGCGACCTCCTGCGCGACCTCACGACCGGTGCGAGGGAGACCCGATCGCTGGTGCTCGTGTACGAGGACCTGCTCGACGACGAAGCGGTCGATCGGGTGCTCGAAGCGTGCGCGCTCGCGTCCGGCCTGCCGTCCCGGCCCGAGTCGAACCTCGGCCCGGCGCTGGAGGGGATCGACCTCGCGATGCGCACGCTCAAGGCCGTGAAGCGCGGAGAGCCCATCCCACCGGTCCAGCCTCCCCGCACGTGAACGCGGAGCCGTCAGGCGGTCAGCCGTACGGGCGCGGCGCCGAGCAGGCCGCGGCGGCGCAGTTCGGGCAGCACGCCCTCCCCGAACCAGTAGGCCTCCTCCAGGTGGGGGTAGCCGGACAGGACGAACTCCTCCACCCCGAGTGCGGAGTACTCCTCGACGAGGTCGGCGACCTCCGCGTGGCTGCCGACGAGCGCCGTGCCGGCGCCGCCGCGCACCAGGCCGACCCCCGCCCACAGACCGGGGTGGATCTCCAGGTCTCTGACCCTGCCGCCGCGGAAGCCCTCGTGGAGCGCGAGCATCCGCTGCTGCCCGACCGACTCGCTGCGGCGGAGGACCGCCCGCGCCGCGTCGATGTCCTCGGGGGAGATCTGGTCGAGCAGCCGCTTCGCCTCCGCCCACGCCTCCTTGGACGTGTCCCTCGTGATCACGTGCAGCCGGATGCCGAAGCGCAGCGTACGGCCCTCGGCGGCGGCCAGTTCGCGCATCCGGTCGAGCTTGGCCGCGACCTGCGACGGCGGCTCGCCCCAGGTGAGGTAGACGTCGACGTGCCGGGCCGCGACCGGGCCGGCGGCGGCCGACGAGCCGCCGAAGTAGAGCTCGGGCACGGGGTCGGGCCGCTCGGCGACCGTCGCGCCCTCGACGTCGTAGTAGTGGCCGGTGAAGTCGAACGGCCCGTCCCAGGCGCCGCGGACGATCGTCAGGAACTCCGCGGTCCGGGCGTACCGCTCGTCCTTGGCCAGGTGATCGCCGAAGCGCCGCTGCTCGGCCGTCTCACCCCCGGTGACCACGTTGAGCAGCAGCCGCCCGCCGGAGATCCGCTGGTAGGTGGCGGCCATCTGGGCCGCCAGCGTGGGCGACAGCGCGCCGGGCCGGAACGCGACCAGGAACTTCAGCCGCGTCGTGACCTGGGTCAGCGCGGCGGTGACCAGCCACGCGTCCTCGCAGTAGGTCCCCGTCGGGGTGAGCACGGCCTCGAACCCCGCCTGCTCGGCCGCGCGGGCCACCTGGGCGAGATAGTCGATCGTGGGCGGGCGGCGCGTGGCCGCCGCGGACAGGCCGTGGCTCCGCGTCAGGCCGTGCCCGCCGCCGACGATCGCCCGGCCGTCGCCGGACGTGGGCAGGAACCAGTGGAATCTCATCGCGCGGCCTTTCCGACGACCTCGTTGAACCGGTCGTCAACGAACTGGGAGAAGGTGACCGTGCCGGGGATCAGGCCCTCGGCGCCGAACGCGTCGGCGATCTCCTGTTCCGAGGAGACGACCGAGTCGTCGATCTCGACCGGGGTGGCCACGGCATTGGCGACGGCGGCGTTCGCCACCTCGGCGGGCAGGCCGGTCTCCTGCGCCCAGACCTTCGCCCACTCGTCCAGGTGGGCGGCGGCCCAGACCCGGGCCCTGGCCAGGCGGGTGAGGAAGTCGGCGATCGCGGCCCGCTTGCCGGTGTCCTCGATCGCGGCCGGGGCGGCGACCTGGAAACCCAGGCCGTTCACGACGCCCGTGCCGTCGACCAGCAGCCGCGCCCCGTGCTGGATCTTCGCCTGGGAGGTGAAGGGGTCCCAGATGGCCCAGGCGTCGACCGTGCCGGAGGAGAACGCCGCCAGGGCGTCGGCCGGCTGGAGATACTGCGGCTGGATGTCCGCGAAGGACAGCCCGGCCTTCTTCAGCACGGCGAGCAGGTGGTAGTGGGCCGAGCTGCCCTTGGCCACCGCGACCTTCCTGCCCTTGAGCTGCTCCGGAGAGGTGATCGAGGACCCGCCGGGCACGAGGATCGCCGACCCCTTGGCGCTCTGCCGGTAGGCCGAGACCACCTTGATCTTCGATCCGGAGGCGGCGGCGAAGACGGGCGGGGTGTTGCCCACGCCGCCGATGTCGACCGCGCCGGCGTTCACGGCCTCCAGCAGCGGCGGGCCGGAGGTGAACTGCGACCACGTGATCGTGTAGGAGGTGCCGCCGAGCAGCCCGGCGGCCTTGAGGATGGCCTGCGAACCGGCTTTCTGGTCGCCGACCCGCAGCGTGACGCGGCCCTGGGCCTCGCCCGGCTTCCCGGCGGCGTCCTGCCCGGCGCAGGCCGTGCCGGCCGTCAGGGCGAGCAGCAGCGCGGCGAGAAGTCTCCTGGTCATCGCGTTCCTTCCGGGGGCACGCCCAGGGCGGCCAGCAGGGCCGCGCGCAGGGCGAGGAGGTCGTGGTGGTCGCGGTGCCTGGGGCGCGGCGCGGTGACGGTCCAGGAGTGGGCGACCCGCCCGCCGTCGAGCACCAGGATCCGGTCGGCGAGGGTCAGGGCCTCGTCCACGTCGTGGGTCACCAGCAGCACGGCCGGGCCGTGCGCCGCCCACAGGTCGAGCACGAGGCGGTGCACGGTGATCCGGGTGAGCGCGTCGAGCGCGCTGAACGGCTCGTCGAGCAGCAGCAGGCGGGGCTCGCGGACGAGGGCCCGGGCGAGGCTCGCCCGCTGCGCCTCGCCGCCGGAGAGTGTGAGCGGCCAGGCCCCGGCGCGTTCGGTCAGGCCGACCTCGGCCAGCGCGGCGTCCGCCCTCGCGGCGGGACCGGGCACGTCCAGGCCGAGCGTGAGGTTGTCGCGCACCCGCTTCCACGGCACGAGCCGGGGCTCCTGGAAGGCCACGGCCACCGAGCCGTCGACCTCGATGTCCCCCTCGACCTCCTCGTCGAGCCCGGCGAGCGCGCGTAGCAGGGTGGACTTGCCCGAGCCGCTGCGGCCGAGCAGCGCGACGAACTCGCCGGGCGCGATCGTCAGGTCGAGGCCGTCCAGCACGGCGCGGTCGCCGAAGCGCCGGGTGAGCCCGCGTACGGAGGCCGCCGACGGCCCGCCGGCGGGGGCCACGTCGCTCAGCGGGACAGGAACTCGCGCCGCCATCCGAGCGCCCTCCTTTCGAGCAGCCGGACCAGGGCGTCGGTGAGCAGGCCGAGCGCGCTGTAGACCAGCAGGCCGACCACGATCACGTCGGTACGGAGGAACTCCCGCGCGTCGTTGATCATGTAGCCGAGCCCGGCGTCGGCGTTGACCTGCTCGGCGACGATCAGCGCCAGCCAGGCCACGCCGAGACTCTGGCGCAGCCCGACGAGGGTCTGGGGGAGCGCGCCGGGCAGCACGATGTGCCGCACCAGCGCGGCCCGGCCGAGCCGGAGCGTGCGGGCGAGCTCGGCGAGCTTGCCGTCCACGCCCCGGATGCCGGAGAACGTGTTGAGGTAGAGGGGGAAGGACACGGCGAGCGCGACCAGCAGCACCTTGGGCGCCTCACCGATCCCGAACCAGAGGATGAACAGCGGGATCAGCCCGAAGAACGGCAGTGCCCGGAGCATCTGCATGATCGGGTCGACCGCGTTCTCACCGGCCCGGCTCAGCCCGGCCACCAGCGCCAGGACGACGCCGGCCGCCGCTCCCGCCGCGAAGCCCAGCAGGACCCGTTCGAGGGACACGGCGATCGCCGTCGGCAGCGTCCCGGACCGCACCAGGTCGAGCGCGGTCGCCGCGATCTCCGACGGCGCGGCGAGCAGCCGGGCGGGCAGCAGCCCGCTGCCGCTCGCGGCCTGCCACACCAGCACGACGGCCACGGGGCTCACCCACCGGTACGACCGCCTCCCGGCGGCCCGGAGCGCGGCGCCCGCGGCGGTGACGCGGACGGCAGGGGCGCCGCCGGCGCGTGGGGCGGTGCCGGTTTCGATTCCGGCGACGGACATGGACACACCTCGCAGGGACGACGGAAGATTCCCCTCAAGGGTTGTCCATATTTCCTACCAAGTCAATAGGTTTATCTCTGACCCCCGATGGATGCCGGGCAGCCCGGGTCACGAGGCCCCGGGGACGGTGACGTTCCGCTCCTTGAACCGGTAACCGGTCTTCGCGGCGTCGCTCTGCAGCCCGTTCATCGAGTACTCCCCGGCGTCGAGGTCGGCCTCCGAGGCGGTGCCGCTCCTGAGTTTGCCGGTGAGGGCCCTGACCTTGCCGTCGACGCCCTCGACGGCCTTGCAGAGAGTCGGGTTGGCCACCGCGAACCCCTTGGCGACCTTCAGTTCGTGCAGGGCGAAGACTCCCGCCACCGCCGCCTTCGCGAACGTCCGCTTGCGCTTCTCCGCTCCCTGCTTGAAGCCGCCGCTGCGCAGCGGTTTGTAGATGTAGCGGTGGAAGGCCCCGAGGGCGAGGCCCGCGTGCAGCGCGAAGCGCGTCTTGGCGAACCGCCTGGCGTTGCCGCCCTGCGGGCACGGCGAGTTGTACTCGCTCTCCGTCGCGGACGGCGTGGCGACCACGGCCGGGCCGGCGGCGGCCGCGTCTCCGGACGCCACGTGGGTGGTCGTGCCTGCGCAGCCGGTGAGCAGCGCCAGCGTCAGTGTGACCGCGGCCGTGAGCGCGGTAAGGGATCGGGCATGTCGTGCGGCCATCGTTTCCCCCTGAGACCCTGTGGTTCCGCGGCTGTGGTTCCGCGGGCACGTTCTGGACGAGGTTGCCGTACGGATGCCAAATATTCGGGCTTTTGCCGTATGCGGGGGAGTCCATCGCAATGGTCGGCCGGGCGCTTGACAGAGGCGGTTCCGGGAGAGCGTAGATATCGGGCCAGGAGAATGCAGGAACCGGGTCATCACCGATCGATTCACCAGGGCCCTCGGCCGATCCACGTCGATGGGGATATAGAGACTCATGATGAATTCGCCCCGGATTATTGCGGGTGTCGGCCGTCGGTCTGGACGCGTTCCGGAGCCGATCCGGACTATGGGAGAGGAACACCCGAATCCACGTGTGACGTGATCGGAGAGGAGAACGGCCATGCGAGGTAGGCGACTCGGCATGACCATCGGCTCGGCGCTGCTCACCACGGTCGCGCTCTGGCCGGTGGCGGGATCCCCGGCGCAGGTGTCCGCGATCTCCGGTGGCGCGGTCGTCGCGCAGACGGCTCCCGGCGCGTCCGTCGCGAAACCGAAGCCGCCCAAGTGCACCAACCGCTGCACGAACCACCGCAAGTTCAAGTGCTGTCCGAAGTGCAAACGCGTGCCGGGCAAATGTTAGCCGCCGATCGAAACGGAACGCGGAGGCGGCCGACGGCGTAGCGGGCGGCCTTTCCACAGAGCCGTTCCGAATTTGCTCGCGGTCGCCCCTCGCGGATGTGACCGGCACGACGTCCGCCGGTCACATCCGCCCGCCCGCGACTCCGGAAGCGGGACGCGCGGAATCCCGCCGGCTCCCGCACCGGCGCGGGATCAGCGGAGGTCGCCTGAGGATCGGGAACCGGCGGACGAGGGGGTGAAGGCGCTCAGCCAGGCGCCGTATCCGCCGATGAGGTCGCTCACCTGGGCGCGTCCGCTGTGCTCCAGCAGGCTGACCGCGATGGCGGAACGGGCGCCGCCGGCGCAGTAGACGACGACGGGACGGTCGTCCGGAACCTCGGCCAGCCGCCCCGGGAGCTGGGCGAGCGGGATGTTGACCGCTCCCTCGACACCGCCGTCCGCGACCTCGCTCGCGTTGCGGACGTCGAGCAGGAACGGAGGCCGCTCGGCTCGGAGCGCCTCGCGCAGCTCGGCGGCGGTCAGGCGGGTGGAGTGGGCGATCTCGCCGGACCCGGCGAGGAAGGCGGCCTCCGGTTCGCGCAGGTAGCCGGTCACCGTGTCGAAGCCGATGCGGGCCAGCCGGGTGACGACCTCCACCTCGCGGTCCTGCGGGGCGACGACGACGATCTCGCTGCCCGGTTCGATGACCGTGCCGGCCCGTTCGGCGAACCGGCCGTCCGCCGGGACGCTGAGCGAGCCGCGCAGGTGGGCCAGGGCGAACTCCTGCGCGTCGCGGGCGTCGAGCACCACCGCGCCGGCGGCCCGCCGGGCGAGGAACTCCTCGGCCGTCAGCGGCCGGGCGTGCGCGGCGACGTCCAGCAGGTCGTGATTCTTGCGGTTGAGCACGGCGTCGAAGACGAAGTAGCCGGGCGCGGGCGGCTGTCCCTCGGTGACGATGGACAGGAACTCCTGCTCGCTCATCGGCCGGCAGGCGTAGTTGGTCAGCCGCTGCGTGCCGATCGTCGAGGTCCGCTCGGTGGACAGGTTCTTGCCGCAGGCCGAGCCGGCGCCGTGGGCGGGGAAGATCCGCACCTCGTCGGGCAGGCCCATCAGCTTGTGCTGGACGCTGTCGTAGAGCATGCGCCCGAGCTGGTCGGAGGTCATGCCGAGCGAGGCGAGCAGGTCGGGCCGCCCCACGTCGCCGATGAACAGCGCGTCTCCGGTCAGCACGCCGTACGGGACCGGGTCGGCGGCGTGCTCGCGGACCAGGACGCTGATCGACTCCGGCGTGTGCCCGGGCGTCTCCAGGATCTCCAGCACGACGTCGCCGAGTTCGATCCGTTCGCCGTCGGACAGCGTGCGGATCGCGTACTCGGTCTCGGCGGCGCGACCGTAGCCGATCCAGGCGCCGGTGCGCGCGGCCAGCTCCAGGTGGCCGGCGAGGAAGTCGGCGTGGAAGTGAGTGTTGATCACTCCTTCGATCCGCAGCCCGTGCGCCTCGGCGTCGGCGAGGTATTCGGACACGTCGCGCCGTGGGTCCACCACCACCGCCCGGCCCGTCGACGTGTCTCCGATCATGTACGAGGCCTGCGACAGGCAGTCCAGGTAGTACTGCGTGAAGAACATCGTTTTCCTCCTGTTCGCTTGATACCCCAGGGGTACCGATCGGTAATGTTCGGTGAGGTGCGGCTGCGTTCCCCTGTGCGCGGGGCCCAGGTGGTCACGGTGGCGTCCCTTGCGCAGGAGTGAATAGACGATCCCTGCTGCCGCGGCGGAGGCGCCGGTCAGCAGCGCGGCGACGCCCCACGCGGTGGGGAACAGCGCGGGCGGGGCCTGCTGGATGAGCACGAAGCCGCCCATCACGAGCACGAACCAGCCGAACCCCTTGCGCAGGCGATCGGCCTGGATGCGCCCGGCGAGCCACCCCCCGGCCAGACCGCCGGCGACCGCCGCCGCGGTGACGGGCAGGGCGATCGACCAGTCGACCGGGACGGCCCGCAGGTAGCCGGCCAGTCCGGCGAAGGACTTCATCGCGATCACCACCAGGGAGGTGGCGACGGCCGGGCCCATCGGCATGCCGCCGAGCAGCACCAGCGCGGGGACGACGAGGAACCCGCCGCCGGCCCCGACCACTCCGGTGACCAGGCCGACGACGACGCCTTCGGCGACGACGTGAAGGATCGGCAGGTCCTTGCGGGCCGTCGCGGGCCCGGCCGGCCCGCGTCCCCGGATCATGGCGGCGGCGGTGGCCGTCATCATCAGCGCGAACCCCGCCAGCAGCGCCGTCGCGGGCAGGTGCGGCCCGAGCAGGCCGCCGCCGTACGCACCGGCCATTCCGGCGAGGCCGAAAAGCAGCCCGGTCCTCCACCGGATGCGGCCGGCGCGGGCGTGACCGACGGCGCCGACCACGCTGGTCGCTCCGACGACGAACAGGGACATGGCGATCGCCGCCTTGGCCGGGACGCCGGCGACGTAGACGAGCAGGGGGACGGTCAGGATCGAGCCTCCGCCGCCGAACAGGCCCAGGGCCAGACCGACGACGACGGCGCCGGCGAGGGTGAGAGCGGTCATGGTGTTTCCCTGATCCGTCAGGCCGCGCCGCGGCCGGGGCGGCGGATACAGGCGAGGGCGGCGTCCACGTCGGTGCCCGCGCCCCGGTTGCGGGGCAGGCGGGCGAGCAGCATGCCCATCGCGCAGGTGTCGGTAAGACCGGCGAACATCAGGCCCGCGCCGACGAGGGCGCCTGCGAAGCGCGCCCCCGGCAGCCACAGGTCGGCCACGATCGAGGCGAGCACGAGGCCGCCCGCGACCAGGCGAACCTGGCGCTCCAGGCTCCACCGTTGCCTTCCGCGCACCACCGGAGCGCCGGAGGCGATCCAGGCGTTCATCCCTCCGGCGAGCACGACCGTGTCGGGCAGTCCCGCCTCGCAGAGCCTCTTGTGCGCCTGGGTGGCGCGGCCGCCGGACTGGCAGACGAGCAGCATCCGCCCCCCGGCGTCGGCGACGATCCGCCGCAGGTGGGCGTCGACCTGGTCGAGCGGCAGGTTGATCGCGCCGCCGATGTGCGCGGTCTCGAACTCGGCGGGGGTCCGCACGTCCACGACGAGCACGTCGGGGTTGGCGGCCATCAGCGCACGGGCGGCGGCGGTGTCGATGTCAGGGGATCCGGTGTTCGGGAATTCGGTGTTCACGGTTTCCTTCTCGGTTTCTCAGGTGGGGTGGCCAGGCCGCGTGGCCGGGCCGGGGTCGCGTGCGAGGAGGCGACCAGGAGGCTGCCGCGGGAGAACACCGCGACCGGCTCGCCCTCGATCGGCACCGAGGGGAAAACTTCTCTCCTGGTACCCCCGGGGGTATGTGACGAGCAAAAAAAGGGACTGCCGGTGAGCCGCCCGCGTCGCGCGTCGCCCGGCCGCCCGAGCACCTCCAGCCCGGCTTCCCGGACTTCGGCCACCGGGACACCCTCGCCGTACACCTGCCCGAAGCGGGTCGGATCGACGTCCAAAGTCACTGCGACCTCCAGATCGCATATACCCCGGGGGGTATCGTCGGGATATGGAAAAGCGAACCTTTCCGGCAGGGCCGCCTAAGCGAGGGCCAGGAACAGCTTCTCCAGCTCGGCCACACTCATCGGAGCCTCCTCGCCCCGCTCCTGCGCCGCCTGGCAGTGCCGCAGGCCGCTGGCCACCAGCTTGAACCCGGCCCGGTCGATCGCCTTGGAAGCCGCCGCCAGCTGGGTCAGCACCTTGGTGCAGTCCTCGCCGGCCTCGATCATCGCGATCACCCCGGCGAGCTGGCCATGTGCCCTCCGCAGTCGCGTCACCGCGTCGCCGACCATCGCCTCGTTCATCTGCATGCCTCCCTTATACCCCCAGGGGTACCTACCGGGCAAATCTGGGGAGCGCCGGCGAAACCGGCCTCGGCTTGGGCCGCGATCCATGCCCGTGCCATCGGCCTATGCTGATCGGCGACGACGGGAGGGCGCATGGCGGTGCTGATCGACCGGCCGAACTGGCCGGGTCCCCGGGGGCTGCTCTGGTCCCACCTGGTCAGCGACTCGTCACTGCGGGAACTGCACGAGTTCGCCCGCCTGCTCGGCGTGCCGGAACGCGCCTTCGACCGGGACCACTACGACGTGCCGGAGACGGTCTACGACCGGGCCGTCCTGCTCGGCGCCGAGCCGGTCGGCAGCCAGGAGCTGGTGCGGCGGCTGCGCGCGTCCGGCCTGCGTCTCCCGAAGACCCGCAATAGATCTACATTGTAAAGGCGCACGCTTCAGAGAGCGGTCAGCTCCCGGGTCATGTTCTCGCGCGCCCGGTCCTCCCACAGGTCCCGGCCAACGGGAGTGCCGTACAGGCGGGGTTTGCCGAGCAGGGCACGCAGCACGGCGGCGCGGCCGGCCCGGAAGGCGTCGCCGGGCACGTGCCGATACTCCTCCCGTACGGCCCGCGTGTACGCGTCGTACGTCTCGGGCGGCGCCCCGAGGATCGCGAGGTCGGCGTCGCACAGGACGGCCGCGTTCGCGTCGCCGGGCTCGTACGTGTGCCCGGCCGTGAGCCGCACCAGCCGGGCGACCTCGGCGACCCGTTCCGGGGACAGACCGCAGGCGGGCAGCCGTGCCTGGGCGAGCTGGGCGCTGCGTTCCTCGTCCCGCCCGGGCCGCCCGTCGTAGACGGCGTCGTGGAACCACGCGGCCAGCCGTACGGCGCCGGCGTCCGCGGCCTGGGCGGCCAGCGGCTCGATCGCGGCCAGGACCGCCCGCAGGTGGGCCGTCGTGTGGTAGCGGCGGTGCGGCTCCGCCCATCGGGCGGTGAGTTCGGCGGCGAGCGCCCGACCGGCGGGGGAGCCGGTGAGGCAGGCGGGCCGGGGCAGGCTCCGGTCGTCGGACATGCTCCGACCCTAAGCAGTGACCGCCCGCTGTGGGATCGTGCCAAGGCGGTGTCCCAGGCGCGGGCGGCTTTGGCGGATTCGGCCAGAGCGGCGCGCGACGGCCTGCGCGTAGCCTGTCCGTGTGCTGCGGCGGACCACCACCATCTCCGAGATCGACTCGCCGGCGGGGCTGGCGGAGCTGCTCGACCACCACGACTACCTCGCCGACGAGGGGCTCACGACCGCGGCCTATCTCGCGCTCAAGATGGGGCGGCCGCTGTTCCTGGAGGGCGAGGCGGGCGTCGGCAAGACCGAGCTGGCCAAGACCCTGGCGGCGATCCTGGGCGCGCCGCTCATCCGGCTCCAGTGCCACGAGGGCCTCGACGCCGCGCAGGCCATGTACGACTGGGACTTCCCCCGCCAGCTTCTCCACCTCAAGGCGGCCGAGGCGGCGGGGGCCGCCGACGTGGCCGCGCTGGAGGGCGAGATCTACGACCGGCGGTTCCTGATCGCCCGGCCGCTGCTGCGGGCCCTGGAGACGCAGCCCAGCGTGCTGCTGGTGGACGAGATCGACCGGGCGGACGACGAGTTCGAGGCGTTCCTGCTGGAGGTGCTGTCGGACTTCACGATCTCGGTGCCGGAGATCGGGACGATCAGCGCCCCCACGCCGCCCGTCGTCGTCCTGACCTCCAACCGGACCCGTGAGGTGCACGACGCGCTCAAACGGCGCTGCCTCTACCACTGGCTGGAGCACCCGGATCTCGACCGGGAGGTGGCCATCGTGCGGCGGCGCCTGCCCGGATGCGCCGAACGGCTCGCGGCGGACGTGGCGCGGGCCGCCGGGCGGATGCGCGCGGCCGGCCTGATCAAGCCGCCGGGCGTCGCGGAGACGCTCGACTGGGCCGAGGCCCTGCTCACGCTCGGCGCGGCGGAGCTCGACCCGGCCCTGGCCGCCGCCACGCTCGGCGCCCTGCTCAAGCACCGGGAGGACCAGGAGACGGTGCGCGCGGGAGGGCTGCTCCACGCGGACGGCGGACGTGACTGACCCGGGCGACCGCCGCCCCACCGAGCGCCGCGCGCCAGAAGCGCAGGGGCCCGAAGCGCGGGGATACGGAGCGCAGGGGGTCGGGCCAGGCCGGGCGGACGACGCGGAGCGGATCACGGGCGGGCTGGTCGGCTTCACCCGGATGCTGCGGGCGGCCGGGGTGCCGGCCGACCACCAGCGCACGCGGAACTTCCTGGCGGCCCTCGCTCACCTCGACGCCGCCGTCGCGCGGGACGTCTACTGGGCGGGCCGCCTCACGCTGTGCGCCGGGCCGGGCGACCTGCCCCGGTACGACCGCTGCTTCGCCGCCTACTTCTCCGCCTCCCTGCGCACGGCACGCCGCGTCCGCGGAACGACGGTGTCCGTGACCCGCCCGGTGGCGGCGCCGTACGGCACGGGCGGCCCGGAGACCACCGGCGAGCCGGGCGCGCCGCCGGCCACGGCGAGCGAGATCGAGGTGCTCCGGCACCGGGACGTGGCGCGGATGAGCGAGGCGGAGCGGCGGGAGGTCCACCGCCTGCTCGCGCTGCTGCGCGGCACGAGACAGGCGCGCAGGTCGCGGCGCTACCGCCCGTCGCCCCACGGTCCGGCCTACGACCGGCGGCGCACGATCAGGGAGATCCTGCGCGACGGCGGGGAGCCGGCCCGGCCGCGCCGCCGCGCCCGCCGGCAGCGGCCGCACCGGGTCGTCCTGGTCGTCGACGTCAGCGGTTCGATGGCCGCCTACGCCGACACCCTGCTGCGGTTCGCACACGCGCTGGTGCGGGCCGAGCCCCGGGCGACCGAGGTGTTCAGCGCGGGGACGCGGCTGACGAGGATCACCGGCGCGCTGCGCCACCACGATCCCGATCTCGCCATGGATGAGTGCTCGGCCGCCATCCCGGACTGGAGCGGCGGCACCCGCCTGGGCGAGGAGGTGCGGGCCCTGCTGCGGCTGCCCGACCCCCGGGGCGCGATCGTCGTGATCGCCTCCGACGGCTGGGAGAGGGGACCGGCCGACCTCCTGGGCGCGCAGATGGCCCGGCTCTCGCGGCTCGCCCGCCGGGTCGTGTGGGTCAACCCGCACAAGGGCGACCCCGCCTACCGCCCGCTCACCGCGGGGATCCGCGCGGCGCTGCCGTACGTCACGGATTTCGTGGCCGGGCACAGCCTGGGCGCGTGCGAGGACCTGGCCGCGCTGCTGGCCGGCCGGCGGGCGGATCCACGCGGGGCCGTACGGAGGGGAGGGGCCGATGCGTGACATGCTCGACGAGGTGCTGGAGTGGTGGGAGTCGGGGCGGCGGTTCGGGCTCGCCACCGTCGTCGGCACGTTCCGCAGCGCGCCGCGCCCGCCGGGGGCGGCGATGGCCGTGCTGGACGGCGAGGCGGTCGGCAGCGTGTCGGGCGGCTGCGTCGAGGGGGCGGTGTACGAGCTCGCCACCCGGGTCGCCGGGGACGGGACGCCGGTCCTGGAGCGCTACGGCGTCAGTGACGACGACGCGTTCGCGGTCGGGCTGACCTGCGGCGGGATCATCGACGTGTTCGTGGAGCCGGTGTCGCGCCGCGACTACCCGGAGCTGGGGGAGATCGCCGCGGCCGTGGCGACGCGGCGGCCGGTCGCGGTGGCCACGATCATCGACGGTCCCGGCCGCTTGGGCGCCCGCCGCGTGGTGTGGCCGGACCGGGCGTCGGGCTCGCTCGGCTCCGCCCGGCTCGACGACGCGGTGGACGACGACGCGCGCGGCATGCTCGCGCAGGGCTCGACGGGCGTGCGGCGGTACGGCCCGGACGGCGAGCGGCGGCTGGACGACCTGTCGGTGTTCGTGCTCTCCTTCGCGCCGCCGCCGCGCATGCTGGTCTTCGGCGCGATCGACTTCGCCGCGGCCGTCGCGCGGATCGGCCGCTTCCTCGGCTATCACGTGGTGGTGTGCGACGCCCGGCCGGTCTTCGCGACGGCCAAGCGGTTCCCCGAGGCCGACGAGGTCGTGGTGGCCTGGCCGCACGACTACCTGACCACCACCGAGGTCGACGGGCGCACCGTGATCTGCGTGCTCACCCACGACCCGAAGTTCGATGTGCCGCTGCTGGAGGCGGCGCTGCGCACCCCGGCGGCGTACGTGGGGGCGATGGGATCGCGGCGCACGCACGAGGACCGGCTGGCCCGGCTGCGCGAGGCCGGGCTGTCGGAGGAGGAGCTGTCCCGGCTGCGCTCGCCGATCGGGCTCGATCTCGGGGCGCGCACGCCCGAGGAGACCGCCGTGTCGATCGCGGCGGAGCTGATCCGGCTCCGCTGGGGCGGCAGCGGCAGGCCGCTGACCGAGACCTCCGGCCGCATCCACGGCGAGCGGTGACGCGGCGTGGCGGACGAGGGGATCGTCGCCGGGCTGCTGCTGGCCGCCGGGGGCGGCAGCAGGTTCGGCGGGCCCAAGGCACTGGTGGAGTTCGAGGGGGAGCGCCTCGCCGGCCGCGGCGTCCGGCTGCTCGCCGAGGGCGGGTGCCGGCCCGTGCTGGTCGTCGTCGGAGCCGCCCAGGCCGCGGTCGAGGCGGAGCTCAAGGCCATGACCGAGAACACGGCCGGGGACGTGGTCGTCGTGCGCAACGCGCTGTGGGAGACGGGCATGGGCTCGTCGCTGCGGGCCGGGCTGGAGGCGCTCCCGCCGTCCGCCGTCGCGGTGGTGATCGCGCTCGCCGACCAGCCCCTCGTACGGCCCGAGGCGGTGCGCCGGCTGATCGCGGCGTTCCGGGGCGGAGCCCGGGTCGCCGTCGCCGCGTACGGAGGCGTGCCGCGCAACCCCGTGCTGATCGCCCGCGAGCATCTCGTGGAGGTCGCGGCGCAGGCCGTGGGCGACGTGGGGGCCCGTCCCTTCCTGCGCGCGCATCCCGAGCTCGTCACGGCCGTGGCCTGCGACGACGCGGGCGATCCCGCCGACGTGGACACCCCGGACGACCTACGGCTACTGCGCGGAGGCCGCCCGGCCTTATGATCATGAGGAATCATCCGGCCGAGCGGGAGCGTGTCATGGCGGACCAGACACCCGGTGGGTTCGACGTCACGCAGCCCAACGTCGCCCGAATGTACGACTACTACCTGGGCGGCAAGAACCACTTCCCCGCCGACCGGGCGGCGGCCGAGCGGGTCGTCGAACTGTCCCGGGGCCATGTGCGGGAGGCCGTACGGGAGAACCGCGCGTTCCTCGGCCGGGCCGTGCGCTTCCTGGCCCGCGAGCGCGGCGTCCGCGCGTTCCTCGACCTCGGCGCCGGGCTGCCGACGCAGGGCAACGTCCACGAGATCGCCCTCGACGTCTCGCCCGACGTGCGGGTGACGTATGTGGACAACGACCCGGTGGTGGCGGCGCACGCGCGGGCGCTGCTCGAAGGCGATCCCCGGGTGCGTTTCGCGCAGGCCGACCTGCGGCGGCCGGAGGAGGTCGTCGCCGCGGCGGAGGAGAACGGCCTCGCCCTCGACCGGCCCGTGGCGCTGCTGCTGGTGTCGTGCCTCCACTTCGTGCGCGACGAGGAGGACCCGGAGGGGCTCATGGCGGCCTACCGCGAGTTGCTCCCCTCCGGCAGTCACGTCGTGATCTCGCACGTCAGCTCCGACCCCCTTCCGGACGAGATGGCCGCGATGAGCGGTGTGTACAGCAGGGCCAACGCGCCGTTCGAGGCCCGGCCCGCCGCCCAGATCGCCGGATTCTTCGACGGGTACGACCTGGTGGAACCCGGCGTCGTCGAGTTGCACCGGTGGCGGCCCGAGCCCGACGCGCTGCCGCTGAGCGGGCCGGTCCTGCCGGTGCTCGGCGGAGTCGCCCGCCGCGCCTGAGCCGCCACCGAGCCGCCACCGGACCCCTTCACCACCCCTGTGCCGCTCTTGAGCGGAGTGGCCGCGGCCGGTCGGTGTCGTTAGCCTTGGTCACGCCGACGGAACATCATTCGGTTACTCACCGGTGTACGCGCGGAAGGACGAGGCGGATGCGGATCGGGATGGCCCTCAACTACTCCGGGGGCTTCAAGGAGACGGTCGCGGAGCTGGCCGACTACGAGCGGGCCGGGCTCGACGTCGTGTTCGTCGCCGAGGCGTACAGCTTCGACGCGGTCAGCCAGCTCGGCTACATCGCGGCGCGGACCGAGCGGTTGCAGATCGCCTCGGGCATCCTGCCGATCTACTCCCGGACGCCGGCCCTGCTGGCCATGACCGCGGCGGGCCTCGACTACGTCTCCGACGGGCGTTTCACCCTCGGCCTCGGCGCCTCCGGCCCGCAGGTGATCGAGGGCTTCCACGGCGTGCCGTACGACGCGCCGCTCGGCCGCACCCGCGAGATCATCGAGATCTGCCGCAAGGTCTGGCGGCGTGAGCGGCTGGAGTACGAGGGACGCCACTACACCCTTCCACTGGAGGGCGGCACCGGCCTCGGCAAGCCGCTCAAGCTGATCAACCACCTGGTGCGCGAGCGCATCCCGATCGTCGTCGCGGCGATCGGGCCGAAGAACGTCGAGCTGGCCGCCGAGCTCGCCGAGGGCTGGGAGCCGATCTTCTACATGCCGGAGAAGGCCGGAGAGGTGTGGGGCGCGTCGCTGGCCGCCGGGCGGGAGCGCCGCGACCCCGCACTCGGCGAGCTGGACGTGATCGCGCAGGCCGTGCTGGCGATCGGCGACGACGTCGAGGACGTGCTGGACCTGGGCCGCTCGATGGCCGCCCTCTACATCGGCGGCATGGGCGCCAAGGGCAGGAACTTCTACAACGACCTCGCCCGCCGCTACGGCTACGAGAAGGAGGCCGAGCAGATCCAGAACCTCTACCTGGAGGGCAGGAAGAAGGAGGCCGAGGCGCTGGTGCCGCGGGAGCTGCTGGAACGCGTCTCGCTGGCCGGGCCCGAGGGCCACGTCAGGGAGCGGATCGCGGCGCTGCGCGAGGCCGGGGTCACCACGCTCAACGTCGCCCCGTTCGCGCACACCCACGAGGAGCGGGTCGCCCTCATCGAGAAGATCAAAGACCTGGCGTCCTGACGGGGGCGTCCGGAGGACGGCGGTAAAGTCCGTTTGTGACCGATGTCGACAAGACCGCCGACAAGACCGCCGACAGGACTGCCGGAAGGACCGCCGAGGAGACCCACGCCGCGCGGCGCGCGGGGCTGGCCGAGGCACTGGGGGAGCACGAGGCCGGGGCGGCCCTCGTCACCTGGCCGGTCAACGTGCGTTACCTGACCGGGCTGACCAGCTCCAACGCCGCCGTGCTGGTCACCGCGGCGGGGGAGGCCGCGCTCGCCACCGACTCGCGCTACCGGGAGACGGCCGAGGCGGTGTGCGCGGGAGTCGAGGTGATCGAGGACCGCGTCGTGACGGGTGTGCTGCTCGACCGGTGCGCCGGCGCGGATCGGGTCCTGGTGGAGGGCGACCACATGCCGGTCGGGCTGTTCCAGCGGCTCTCCGAGCGGCTGTCCGGCCGTCCCCCCGGGCGCCGCCCCGCACTCACCCCGGCCGGCGGCCTGGTGGAGACCCTGCGCGCCGTCAAGGACGAGGCGGAGATCGAGGCGCTGCGGCGCGCGTGCGCGCTCACCGACGAGGCGTTCTCCCTCGTTGTGGAGCGCGTCACGGCCGGCGTCACGGAGCGGGAGATCGCCCGGTGGCTGGAGGCCGCCATGGTCGAGCTCGGCGCGGACCGGCCCGCCTTCGACTCCATCGTGGCGAGCGGGCCGAACGGCTCGATCCCGCACCACTCGCCCTCCGAGCGGCGAGTCGAGCGCGGCGACCTCGTGACGATGGACTTCGGCGCGCGGTACGGCGGCTACCACGCCGACATGACCCGCACGGTCGCGGTGGGCACGCCCGCCGCCTGGCAGCGCGACCTCTACGACCTCGTACGGCGGGCGCAGCGCGCGGGCCGACACGCCGTACGGCCGGGGGCGACGGCCGGCGAGGTGGACGCGGCGGCGCGCGAGGTGATCGCCGAGGCGGGCCATGCCGAGCGGTTCGGCCACGGGCTGGGGCACGGAGTCGGCCTGGAGATCCACGAGCTGCCGTTCCTGGGCCCTGGCAGGACCGGTAGACTAGAGGATCGAGTTCCGATCACCGTCGAGCCGGGGGTCTATCTTCCGGGCGCGGGCGGTGTGCGCATCGAGGACACGCTGGTCACGCGTGCTGACGGGCCGGAGCTTCTCACACTGACGACCAAGGAGCTGCTCGTCCTCTAGGGCAGCCGCACGCGGGAGACGCACGTGGCGACGACGAACGACCTGAAGAACGGACTCGTGCTCAAGCTCGACGGCGGAGAGTTGTGGACCGTTGTCGAGTTCCAGCACGTAAAGCCGGGTAAGGGCGGCGCGTTCGTCCGTACCAAGCTGAAGAACATCATGTCCGGGAAGGTCGTCGACAAGACCTTCAACGCCGGCGTGAAGGTCGACGTGGCGAACGTCGACAAGCGGGAGATGCAGTACTCCTACCTCGACGGCGACGACTTCGTGTTCATGGACACCGAGACCTACGACATGGTCAACATCGCGCGTTCCGTCGTGGGCACGGCCGCCAACTACATGCTGGAGAACACCACCGCGACCATTGCCTTCAACGAGGGCAACCCGCTGTACGTCGACCTCCCGGCGGCCGCCGAGCTGACGATCGCCCACACCGACCCCGGCCTGCAGGGCGACCGCTCGACCGGCGGCACCAAGCCCGCCACGCTGGAGACCGGCGCCGAGATCAAGGTCCCCCTCTTCATCACCACCGGCGAGAAGGTCAAGGTCGACACTCGCACCGGCGAGTACCTCGGTCGGGCCTGACGTGTCGGCTCGGGGGAAGGCCCGCCGCCGCGCGCTGGACGTCCTCTTCGAAGCCGAGGCCCGGCAGGTGAGCCCGCTCGACGTGCTCGCCGAGCGGGTGGAGCGGGCGGACCCGCCGGTCAACGAGTACACCTCCTTCCTCGTCGAGGGCGTGGTCCGGCACCTCGACCGCATCGACGAGCTGATCTCGACGTACGCCGAGGGCTGGACCCTGGAGCGCATGCCCGCCGTGGACCGCAACGTCCTGCGCGGCGGGACGTACGAGATGCTGTGGTCGGAGGAGGTCCCCGAGGGCGTGGTGATCAGCGAGTGGGTGCACCTGGTGGGGGAGCTGTCGACCGACGAGTCGCCGCAGTTCGTCAACGGCCTGCTGGCCCGTTTCAAGCAGCTCAAGCCCTCGCTGTCGCTCTGAGCCGGGAGGAGGCCGCAAGTGCGTGACGCCACACGCCGTGCCGTCGTCTGGGAGGCGCTGCGCGCGGTCCTCGCCGAGCGGACGGCCGCCCTCGGGCGCGAGACCCTCGACATCGTGGACGCGGGCGGCGGCACCGGCGGCTTCGCCGTGCCGCTGGCCTCGCTCGGCCACGTCGTGACCGTGGTCGACCCGACCCCCGACTCGCTGGCCGCCCTGGAGCGCCGCGCCGCCGAGACGGGCGTCGGGGTCAAGGGCCTGCAGGGCGACGCCGCCGACCTCGGCGACCTGCTGGAGCCCGGCAGCGCCGACCTGGTCGTGTGCCACAGCGTGCTGGAGTACGTCGAGGACCCGGAGGGCGCCCTGCGCGCCGTCGCCGGCATCCTGCGGCCGGGCGGCGTGGTGAGCGTGCTCGCCGCCAACTCGGTCGCCGCGGCCGTCCACCGCTCCCTGGCCGGGCACTTCGACGAGGCCCGCCGGGTGCTGTCGGACCCGTCGGGCCGCTGGGGCGACCGCGACCCGACGCCGCGCCGCTTCTCCCGGGAGACGCTGGCCGCGCTGCTGGGCACGGCGGGGTTCGCCGTCGGCGAGGTGCACGGGGTGCGCATCTTCGCCGACCTCGTGCCGGGCATGCTGGCCGAGAGCGACCCCGACGGCCTGGTCGCGCTGGAGCGGGCGGCGGCCACCCACCCCGTGCTGCGGGACGTCGCCACCCAGATCCACGTCATCGCGTACCGCGAACAGACGCGGACGGGCGCGGGCGAACGGGAATAGAAAAGACGTTCGGGTGGGGTGAGGTTGGCGGGGCGGCGGTCGGGTAGGGTGACGTCATGTCCCGGAACCAGCTGCTGCCCCGGGATCCGTCGCCGCCGCCGGAGGGGCCCGTCGACGACAGCGGCTGCCCGATCCTGCACGTGGACATGGACGCCTTCTTCGCCAGCGTCGAGCTGCTCGACCACCCCGAGCTCCGGGGCACCCCGGTGATCGTGGGCGCGGCGGGCGCGCGCGGGGTCGTCCTGAGCGCGACCTACGAGGCCCGCCGGTTCGGGGTCCACTCCGCGATGCCGATGACCCGTGCCCGGCGCGTCTGCCCGCAGGCGACCGTGATCCCGCCCAGCCACGGCAAGTACGCCGAGGTGTCCCGAGGCGTCATGGAGATCTTCAAGGCGATCACCCCCGAGGTCGAGCCGATCGCCTCCGACGAGGCGTTCCTCGACGTGGGCGGGGCCAGGCGCAGGCTCGGCAGCCCCGCCGCCATCGCCCGGATGATCCGCGCCCAGGTCGCGGAGCAGTACGGCATCACCTGCTCGGTGGGCGTGGCGAGCACGAAGTTCGTGGCCAAGCTCGCCTCACGGCAGTGCAAGCCGGACGGCCTGCTCGTGGTCCCGGCCGGCGAGGTGGTGGAGTTCCTGCACCCGCTGCCGGTGGCCGCCCTGTGGGGAGTGGGAGAGCGCACCGAGCAGGCCCTCGTACGGCTCGGCATCCGGACCGTGGGCGACCTGGCCCAGGTGCCGGTGACGACGCTCCGGCGTGAGCTCGGCGTCGCCGGCGCGCATCTGGCGGCCCTCGCCTGGGGGCGCGACGAACGCCGGGTGGTGCCGCACGCGCCCGACAAGAGCATCGGCAACGAGGAGACGTTCCCGCACGACGTCGACGACCCCGAGACGATCAGGCGTGAGCTGCTCCGGCTGTCGGAGCGGGTCGCCGCGCGGCTGCGCGCCGCTGGGCACGTCGGCCGCACCGTCAGCGTCAAACTCCGCCGCTCCGACTTCACCACCATCACCCGGTCGCGTACGCTGCGCGAGGCCACGGACGTCGCGAAGGAGATCTACGACACATCATGCGAGCTCTACGAGGCGGCAGGGCTGGAACGGGTGCGGCTGCGGCTGGTCGGGGTGCGCGTGGAGAACCTCGGCCCGGCCGCCGCGGCGACCCGTCAGCTCGGCCTGGGCGAACGGGAGACGGGCTGGCGGGAGGCCGAACAGGCCATGGACCGGGCCGCCCGCCGCTTCGGCCCGGACGCGGTGAAGCCGGCATCGCTTGTTCGTCGTCCGTTTGGTCCAATAGGTCCATGACGTCGCCTCCGGTTTGGACCGCGTTGGTCGTTTTCTTTCGCCTACGTCTGAGGCCTCGTATTCTGGGGATAACCGACCGCGAGGTTCGGACACCCCGTGTCGTCCGTTGCCGTCTTCCCCTGAATGGGGCCGTCCTTGGGAGGCGCCGTGCCGCTGTCTGAGCACGAGCAGCGCTTGCTCGACCAGATCGAGCAGGCCCTCTACGCCGAGGACCCGAAGTGGGCGAACACCGTACGGATCAGTGATCCGCGCAGCCACTACAAGCGCCGCCTGGTGAAGGCCTCCATAGGCTTCGCACTCGGCGTGGTCCTGCTGATGGTCGGCGTCGTCGCGGCATTGATCTGGCTCGGTGCCGCCGGCTTCGTGGTCATGCTGGCCACCTGCCTGTGGGGCCTGTCGAGCTGGAAACGCATGAACGGGTTCGGTGACTCCCCGTCGTCCCGCACCCGGGGCCGCCGACCCCAGCGCCGCAGCTTCATGGAGCGCATGGAGGAACGCTGGCGCCGCCGCCACGACGAGCACTGATCCCCGTGCTCGCACACACGTCCTGAACCACCCCCGGTGGGCCCGCACAGCGGGCCCACCGATTCGTGTGCGCGGGCTCATCCGGCCGGGCTTGTCCGCGCGGCCGGAGCCGGCCCCACCGCTCAGCGGCGGGTGCCGGTGAGGGTTCGCTCCCGCGCCGCCCCGGCGTCGTCCCCGGCCGCCGCCCGGCGGAACGGCCCGTCCGGGCCGCCCGGGCGCGTCCCGCCCTCCCGGGCTCCGCTCCGCCGTGTCCCGCCCAGTGGCGTCCTGCTCAACCGTGCCCTGCTGAGCCGGGGCGTCAGGTTCTCCATCCGGTCGAACACGTCGAGCGCGCCCTCGCCGAACGCCCGCACCCGCAGCAGCGTCGACGCCGGAGCCAGCGCGGCCCCCAGCCTCCGCCACCGCGACAGGTGCGCGGCCAGCCCGCGCCTGATCCGGCGCAGGTCCGCGGCGACCGGCCCGGACGCCGGGGGAGCCGGCGCGTACCGCAGCCGCTCCTCGGCCGTGACGACGCGGGCGAGCGACTCGGCGGCCCGCGGGTCCAGCGCGTACCTCTCAGCGACGCGGCGGCCGAGCGCCCGCGGCGTCTCGCCCGGTTCCCCGGCCATGCCGAAGTCGGTCAGCGTGTCGCGCAGCTCCGCCCACGCCGCGTGCGGCCCGCCGGACGGACGGGCCAGCCGGCGGATGCGGCCGCGCCGCACCAGCAGGCGTGCCGCGGCGGGCAGCAACAGCAGCACCAGCGCGCCCGCGACCCCGAAACCGGCCTTGACGCTCGTGGGCGCGCCCGGGTCGGTGGCGACGGCCGTGCCCTGCGACTCGCGGTCGAGCTGGCGCGGGTTCGGCCGGGACGGACCGCCGGCGCCGGTCGTCTCCTCGTCGTCGTCCGACTGTCCCGCCGAGGGGCCGGCCGAGGGCTCGGCCTCCGGCGCGACGGGCCGGGTGTACTCCGGCACCTGGGCGCTGCCCTGCCCGCCGACGCCGGCCGGAGTGGGCTCGAACCGCAGCCAGCCGACGCCGTCGAAGTACAGCTCCGGCCAGGCGTGGGCGTCGTGGGTGCGGACCGTCCACTTACCGTCGATCTTGCTGCCGCCCGTGTAGCCGATCGACACCCGGGCCGGGATGCCGGCCATCCGGGCCATCGCGGCCATCGCCCCGGCGAACTGCTCGCAGTAGCCGGTCCGGTCGCGCAACACGAAGCGCGACAGCGCCTCGGCCCCCGACCCCGACGCGCGGAGACTGTAGGTGAAGCCGCCCTTCCGGGTGAACCACTCCTGGAGCCTGACCGCCTTCTCGTACGGCGTGTCGGCCCCGGCGGTGACCCGGCGGGCGAGCGCGTTCACCCGCGGGTCGAGCCCGTCCGGAAGCCGCAGGAAGGGCTCGCTGTCGGGCCGCGCCACCGCCGAGCGCAGCGCCCCGAGGCCGGGATCGGGCTCGTCGGTGACCACCTGGTAGTCCAGGCCCGCCACCTCGTCGCGGGTGGAGAAGACCATGAGCGACCCGCGGTCGGCCCGCCAGTCGCCGTCGGCGTCGACCTGCCGGGCGGGGTACGGCAGGGGCAGGAAGTGGAGCCGGTCGAGGTCCTCGCTGATCGTGACCCGCATCGTGGCCCGCTTCACCGGCACCCCGGGGCCGAGGCCGGGCACGGGCGGCAGCGGCCCCTCCGACACGCGGTCCTCCGGGCGTCCCCGCAGCGGGCTGAAGGTCCACTTGGCGCCGTCGAACACGTCGAGCGCGTAGATCCGCAGATAGTGCGGCTTGTCGTCGCTGCTGCTGTAGGTGAGGACGGTGGCGTTGCTGTCCTGCCTGAGCTGGCCGCCGAGCTTGGCGATGGCGTCGGGGATGCCGATGTTGCCGCCGCTCCCGCCCAGGCCGTTGCCCACGCCGAAGCCGAACAGCGGGTCGGGGGACAACGCCGGCAGGATCGCCGGCACCAGCACCGCGAGCACGATCGCCGTCACGCCGACGCGCTTGCCCGACAGGGCCAGCCGCTCGGTGTCCGGCGTGACCCCGGACGCCGGGCCGCCGGAGCGGCGGACCACCACGGCCCGGCCCCAGCCCTTCAGCCGCTCCCGGCCGTCGGCGACGAGCAGGCCGATGTATCCGAACGCCGCGACGACGAACGCCGGCCATCCGATCGGCTCGGGGAGCACGGCGGCCGGCACGGTGAACAGGGCGAGCATCGGCAGCCCGGCCAGCGCGGCGCGGCGCAGCCGTACCGCGAACAGGTCCACCAGCAGGGCGATCAGCGCCACGCCCGTCGTGGTGAGCAGGGTGATGCCGGGGTTGGCCGGCACCGGGGCGGCGTACTGCTGGATGTCGTCGAAACCCTCCCCGACGAGCGCGGCGAGCCCGGCGAGCGAGTCGAGGGTGGGGATCACCCGGAGGAACGCCTCCTGCGCGGTGAAGGCCGCCGTCAGATAGACGAGCACCGCGACGGGCGCGACCGCGGGCGCCACCCAGGGACGGGCGCCCAGGCGGGAGGCCACCGCCCCGGTGGCGGCGACGACCAGGATGACCCCCATGCAGGACCAGAACCAGGCGCCGCCCTCGAAGAGCGGATAGAGCGTGATCGTGACCGCCGCCGTGGCGAGTCCCGCCGTGATCGGCAGTTTCAAGGGGTCCACCTCTTCTCCGGGCAGCCCGGCCGGCTCAGGCCGCGCTCCTGCTGTTTCCGGCCTCGGGCCACACGGTCGCGAGCGACGCGCCGACGGGCAGGTCGAGCACCCGCCAGCCGGCCCCGGTCAGCACCGACCGGGAGGCCTGCGCGTGCTCTGCGCCGGAGCCGTCCCATCCGGCGAGGTCGAGCAGCACCGCCACGGCGGTCACGCCCGGGTGCCGGAGCCGCGCGAGGGCGAGGGCCTCCTCGGGGTCGACCGCGCCGAGGACCGCGATGATCAGGCCTTCCCCGCCGCCCTGGCGCAGCACGCCGATGCCGTGCTCCAGCGACCGCGACGAGCTCTGCTTGACGACCGCGAGCGTGTCGAGCAGCGACCACGACTGGCCGGTGTCCACCGTCTGCCGCGCGCCCTGGTCGGTGACCAGGCGCAGGGCGAGCCCCTCCGCGGACAGATGGACCCCGATGGACGCGGCGGCGGAGACCGCCACCTCGAACGACGAGCGCGGCCCCTCGCCCCGGTGGGCGTACCTGCGGGTGTCGAGCAGCAGCGCGCCGCGGCTCTGCCACTCCTGCTCCTCGCGCCGGACCATCAGCTCGCCGCGCCGCGCCGTCGAGCGCCAGTGGACCCGCCGCAGGTCGTCCCCCTGGCGGTACTCGCGCGGCGCCACGTCGTCGTCGCCCGCCGCCGCGACCGACCGCGTACGGCTGTCGCCCCCGCCGGTGTAGTCGCCCGACAGGCGCACCGGCGGCAGCGGCACCACCTCGGGGGTGACCACGAGCGTGTCGGTGATGGTGAACGAGCGGGCCAGCTCCACCAGCCCGAACGGGTCGGCGATCCGCACGGACAGCGGCCCGATCGGGAAACGCCCGCGCAGGTCCGAGCCGACCTTGTAGTCGATCTCCCGGACGCCGCGCGGCTCCATCCGGTCCAGGACGAACCTCGGCCGGGTGCCCAGCGCGTACTGCAGGGTGTCTTCCACCAGCAGCAGCCCGGTGGGCAGCCGGGTGACGTTCTCCAGCCGCAGGGTGACCGTGCTCTCCTCGCCGGCCTGCACCCGCGCCGGGCCGAGCCGGCGGGTGCAGGACAGGCGGTAGCGGGTCCGCGTCACGACCAGCGACGCGATCAGCGGCATCGCGATGATCAGTACGGCCACGCGCAGCAGGTCCTGCTCGCCCAGGACCATGGCGCACACCAGGGCCGCCACGCCGGAGGCGAGGAACGACCGTCCCCGCGGGGTCAGAGCCTTCAGCCCGGGCATGGGCCCTCCGTCGCTTTCTCGTTCGTGCGCGTCCGGGACAGTACGTGTCCGGGAGTCGGTGCGCGTCTGGGAATCAGTGCGCGTCCGGGACGGGGACGCGCCGCAGCAGCTCGGCGACGAACTGCTCCGGCTGGCGGCGCTGCCCCTGTGCCTCGAGGCTGGGCAGCAGGCGGTGCGCCAGCACCGGAACGGCCAGGTCCTGCAGGTCGTCGGGGATCACGTAGTCGCGCCCCGACAGCGCCGCGTGGGCCCGCGCGCTGCGCACCAGATGGAGGGTGGCCCGTGGGGAGGCGCCCAGCCGCAGGTCGGTGGAGCTCCGGGTGGCCGCGACCATGTCGACGGCGTAACGCTTGACCGGCTGGGAGACGTAGACGGCGCGGACGGCCCGGATCAGCGCGGCCACCTCGGCCGTGGTCGCCACCGGCTCCATCTTGTCCAGCGGCTGGGAGGCGCCGTGGACGTCGAGCATCTCCAGCTCGGCGGCGGGCTCGGGATAGCCCATCGCGATCTTGGCGGTGAACCGGTCGCGCTGCGCCTCGGGGAGGGGATAGGTGCCCTCCATCTCGATCGGGTTCTGCGTCGCGATGACCATGAACGGCGACTCAAGCGCGTAGGTGACGCCGTCGACCGTCACCTGGTGCTCCTCCATGCACTCCAGCAGCGCCGACTGCGTCTTGGGGGAGGCGCGGTTGATCTCGTCGCCGACGACGATGTTCGCGAACACCGGGCCCGGCTTGAACTCGAACTCCCGCGTCTGCTGGTTGTACGCGCTGACCCCGGTGATGTCGCTCGGCAGCAGGTCGGGCGTGAACTGCACGCGCTTGACCGGGCAGTCGATGGAGCGGGCCAGGGCCTTGGCGAGCATCGTCTTGCCGACGCCGGGCACGTCCTCGATCAGCAGGTGGCCCTCCGCCAGGAGCACGGTGAGAGTCAGGCGGACGACGTCGCTCTTGCCCTCGATCACTGATTCGATCGCGTTGCGGATCCGGTGCGCGGTGTCGACCAGATCCTCAAGCGGGGCTGTCGCGTCGGTGACGTCGGGTGTTACAGCCACCAGGCCTCCATGAGGGTGCGTCCCCGAGAATGGGGCGTTAAACGTTCCTTTTCCATTCTGTGTACTGACCTTATGTCCCCTCTGGTTCGCGGGCGACTTTGTCCGGAAAACAGAGTGAACTGCGCGTAGAGTCCGGACCTTTCGCGGTCACGTACCGCGACCAGCCGAATCCCGGGAGGCGACCCCGGCCGCTCCACTTCCCCCCACCCGTTCCGGGCCGCCTTCCCCCACCGGTCCCCACCCGGCCGCGCGCCCGGCCGGAACCTCCGTACGCGCCGGGGCTCGCGCCGTGGGCCGACACGCCCGTGCGCGGGTGGGGGCGGCGCGGCGCCCCACTCCGCACCACCCCGTTTCACCTGCGAAAACGCCGCCGATTTTGAATGCGGACACGGCCGGAATCAGTTGACGGTGGGGAGAAGTGGAGTATGGTGGTGCGCAGTGGAGGGCAGAGGCTACAGAGCTGAGCGCTCCGCAAGGCACAGGAGGTGGGTCCGGTGTTTCTCGGCACCCACCACCCGCGCCTCGACGACAAAGGACGGCTGTTCCTGCCGGCGAAGTATCGCGAGGAGCTGGCGGAGGGTCTGGTGATCACCAAAGGCCAGGAGCGCTGCCTCTACGTCTTCCCCGTAGAGGAGTTCCAGCGCATCACCGAGGCCCTGCGCACCGCACCGGTGACGGCCAAGGCGGTCCGCGACTACAGCCGTGTCTTCTTCGCCAGCGCGTCCGACGAGATGCCGGACAAGCAGGGGCGCATCACGATTCCCCAGACGCTCAGGCGGTACGCCGGGCTGGAACGCGACTGCGTCGTCATCGGCGCCAACACGCGTCTGGAGATCTGGGACGCCCAGGCGTGGGACACCTACCTGGATGCCCAGGAGCAGGCATTCTCCGATCTGTCGGAGGAGGTGCTGCCCGGGATCCTGTAGCTCGATTTCCCTTTCTCGTTCGATCAGAAGACCCGTCGGTGACGTTCGGCGAGGTCTCCACCCGCTCCCAAAGGGCAGCTGATGCACCTTCCCCGGTGTCAGACGCCACGCAAGGCGACGCGGATGGGGACCTGGCCGGGCGGGTCGGTTCCCCGGGGGAACCGGCATGGGTGGGGATCCGTTGGGTAGTCACCGGCGGCACAGCCGCGAATCCGCGAGTACAGCGGCGTAATGGGGGTTGGAAGCGTTGTCGCACGAGCCCGGTCAGCCGGGTGGTCACGTTCCGGTCATGCTCGATCGCGTGCTGGAGTTGCTCGCTCCGGCGCTCACCGGACCGGAGCCGGTGGCCGTGGACGCCAACCTCGGTCTCGGCGGGCACGCCGAGGCGCTGCTCGCCGCCCACCCCTCCCTCCATCTCGTCGGAATCGACCGCGACCCCACCGCCATCGCGCGCTCCACCGCACGGCTCGCGCCGTACGCGGACCGGATCACCCTGGTGCGCGCCGTCTCCGACGAACTGGCCGACGTGCTCCATGACGCCGGACGGCCCCGCATCGACGCCGCGCTGTTCGACCTCGGCGTGTCCTCCCCTCAGCTCGACGAGGCCGAGCGCGGTTTCGCCTACTCCTACGACGCCCCCCTCGACATGCGGATGGACCGCGACCAGGAGCTCACCGCCGAACTCGTGGTGAACACCTACCCGGCCGCGGACCTGATCCGCATCCTGCGCGACTACGGCGAGGAGCGCTTCGCGGCACGCGTGGCGAACCTCATCGTCAAGGAGCGTGCCAAGGACCCCATCACCAGCACCAAACGGCTCGCCGACCTCGTACGCGCGGCGATACCCGCCGCGACGAGGCGGACCGGGGGCAACCCGGCCAAGAGAACGTTCCAGGCGCTGCGCATCGAGGTGAACGGAGAGCTGACCGCGCTGGAGCGCGCGCTCCCGGCCGCGCTCGGCGCGCTCGCACTGGGCGGGCGCGTTGTCGTGCTCGCCTACCACTCCCTGGAGGACCGGCTCACCAAGCGGGTCCTCGCGGCGCGAACCAAGGACACGAGCCCTCCGGGGCTGCCGGTCCCGCTCGAGGCGCACCAGCCTCGGTTCCGCCTTCTGACGAGGGGAGCGGAGCTCCCGGACGACGAAGAGGTGGCCCGCAACCCGCGGGCGGCCTCGGCCCGCTTGCGGGCGGCAGAGAGGATCCGCGAGGGATGAGGACAGAGCAGGAGAGCAGGAGGGCGGCCGGACGCGTGGCCGCGCCGTCCCGCGTGCCCGGTCGCGTGCCGGGCCAGGCCGCCGGATCGGCGGGCGAGACCGTCGCGACTCCCGACAGGCCCCTCGGCGGCGCGCGCCGCCGGCGTGAGGACGACCAGCCGCGCCGGGCCCGGTCCGCCGCGGGCGACGCGCTCCCGCGCGAGGCCGTCCCGGCTCCCCGCGGCCGTGCGGCGGCCCCCGCCACGCCCGCCGAGACGAGGACCCGCCAGGACGCTTCCGCCCGCGCCGGTGCCGCCGCACGCGGCCGTGCGGCGACCCCTGCGACGCCCGCCGAGGCGAGGGCCCGGAAGGAGGCGCCCGCGGCTCCCCGGAAGGGCAGGGCCGCGGCGAGGACCGCCGCCGGGCCCGCCGCGGCCCCCAGGCGCGACGCCGCACGGACGTCCGCGGCGGGCCGTACCGCGCCGCCCGCTGAGAGGCCGCCCAGCGAGAGGCCGCTCCGCGTGAGGCCGGGCAGGCAGACGCCGGAGCGTGAGACGCCGTTCCGGGAGAGTCCCGAGCGGGGGGGCCGGGACACGGCCGAGGCCGCGCCGGCGCCGGGACGTGCCCGGCGTGGCGCGGGCGCCGCTGCATCCCCGGCGACGTCCCCGCGTGCCAGAATGGCGCGGCGAGCGTTCCGGCGGCCGCCGCGTGCGCCGTTCGTGCTGCTCGTCGTGGGTCTCATGTGCGGGGGTCTGGTGACCCTCCTGCTGCTCAACACGGTCCTCGCGCAGGACTCGTTCAAGCTGAGCGATCTGCGGTCGAGCATCGACGATCTGCACCAGCAGGCCGACGAGCAGGAGAACCTGCTCCGCACGTGGAGCCAGCCCGGCGCGGTGGACGAGGCGGGCCGCGGGACGGGTGACGTGCAGCCGGACCGCTCCGCCCCCCGGTTCATCAGGGCGGGCGAGGGCACGGCCGGGCAGCAGGGCAGTGAGGCGGGCACGGAGGAGGGCACGGACCGGTGAGTGACAGCGGCCGGAACCCGGGTCCCGGCCGCGGGGGTCCCACCGGGCGTGGCGGCGGCCAGGGCCCGGGCGGCGGCAGGCGTAACCCGGGGTCCCCGGGGCGGTCCGCCCGCCAGGACGGGCCGCCGAAGCCCGGCCGTCCCGGCCGCCCGTCCGATCCCGGGCCCGGCGACGCGTCCGGCCGCCCGGCACGCCCGGGCGCCGACGGCGGAGCCGGGCGAGGCCACGACGCCGGCCGCCCGCGCGGCTCCGCGGACCGCGACGCCGCGACCCCCAACCGCTCCGCCCGCGCGGCGACCGGCCGCACCGGCAACCGCGCGGCCCGTGACCGTACGGACGGCGACCGCGCCCTTGGCAGTCGCGCGGAGGGCAACCGCGCGGCGAGCGGCCGCGCGGGAGGCGAGCGTGCCGCCGATCAGCGTGTGCCGGGCGACCGCGCGTCGCGGGCCGAGAGCGGCGGCTCGGACCGGGGCCGTGGGGGAGTCGCAGGGCGGGCCCACGGCGCCGGAAGCGGCGGTCAGACACCGGCCCGGTCCCGCACGGCCGCAGGGGGCGACGCGCCGTCCCGCGGCACCGGCGGGGCCCGTCCGCCGGCCGGAGCGGCCTCGGGCGGGGGAGGGGCGGCCAGAGGCGCGTCCTCCGGGAGTTCGTCGGGCGGAGGCTCCTCGGCCAAGGGACCGTCGGCGGGCGCGGGCCAGGGCCGGGCCCGGACGGGCGGCACGCCGCCGCGTACACCGGCGCGCACCCCACCGGGCACGCCGCCGCGTACGGCGCCACGTACGCCATCCCGCGCACCGGGGGGCGCGGCAGGGCGCACACCGCCGCGTCCGCCTCGTGCGCCGGGCCCGCCGCCGCCTCCGCGCCCGCCGGCCGTGCTGCGGCTGGGCAACCCCGTACGGCGGCTGCGGGCGGCGATGCTGGTGATGGCGATCGTGCTGTCGCTGTTCGCCGGACGGCTGGTGCAGTTGCAGGGGCTCGACTCGAAGGTGCTCCAGGCGAAGGCCGTCCAGCAGCGGGTGCAGCCCGAGATCCTGCCGGCGCGGCGCGGCGCGATCACCGACGCGGAGGGCCACGAGCTCGCGGTGACGGTCGAGGCCCGAGAGGTCTACGTCGACCCCAAGGACGTCGACCCGGCGAAGCGCGACCTGGTCGCCACCACGCTGGCGCGCGAGCTGAACAAGCCCAAACAGGACATCGACGCCGCACTGGCCAAGGTCACCCAGCGCTACATTCCGCTGGCCCGCGACGTCGAGCCGCTGCGGGCCAAGCGCATCATGGGCTTCAAGCTCAGGGGCGTGGGCACCAAGGAGACCTACCGCCGTCTCTACCCCGGCAAGTCGCTGGCGGGCGGCCTGCTCGGCTTCACCGGCGTGGACGGCCGGGGCCTGGAGGGCCTGGAGAGCGCGTACAACGACGTCCTCGCGGGCCGGGACGGCAAGCAGAGCATCGAGCTCGGCGCGAACCGCCAGCGCATCCCGATGACGCGGAGCCAGCGCGAGGCGCCGGTGCCCGGGCGGGACGTCCGGCTGACCATAAACCGGGACCTGCAATGGGCCGCCGAGCAGACGCTGGCCCGGCGGGTGAACGACACCGGGGCGCGCAGCGGCAGCGTGATCGTGATGGACGTGCTCACCGGCCGGATCCTCGCGATGGCCAACGCGCCCCAGGCCGACCTCAACGACTGGCAGTCCGCCCCGGCGGAGGACCGCGCCAACCGCGCCGTGTCGGAGATCTTCGAGCCGGGCAGCACCAACAAGGTCATCACGGCCGCCGCGGCGATGGAGGCGGGGGTGGTCACGCCGGACACCGTCTTCCGGGTGCCCGACCACATCCAGTGCGCCGACCGGCAGCTCAAGGACGCCCATCCGCACGCGCCCGAGTCGATGACGTTCACCGGCGTCCTCGCGGAGTCGAGCAACGTGGGCACCATCATGGCTGCGGAGAAGATCTCCAGCCAGCGGCTGTACGACATGTTCCGGTCCTTCGGGTTCGGCGCGAGCAGCGGGTCGCGCGTCCCCGGCGAGCAGGACGGCCTGCTGCCGCGGTGGGAGACGTGGTCGGGCAGCCAGCGCTGTACGATCGCCTACGGCCAGGGAATCTCGGTCACCGCACTGCAGATGGCCAGCGTCTACCAGACGATCGCCAACGGAGGAGTGCGGGTGACCCCCTCGATCGTGGCGGGCACCACAGACGCGCACGGCGCGTTCGTCCCCGCTCCGGCCGCCAAGGGCACCCGGGTGATCAGCGAGACGACCGCCCGGAGCATCGCACTCATGCTGGAGGCCGCGGTCGGCCACGAGGGCACGGGAGAGGAGGCCTCGATCGAGGGCTACCGTGTCGCGGGCAAGACCGGCACCGCCATGCGGTACGACGAGAAGTGCGCGGGATACTGCGGATACACCGCCACGTTCGTGGGCTTCGCCCCCGCGGACCAGCCCCGGCTGATGGCCCTGGCCGTCATCCAGGATCCCAAGAAGGACCACTACGGCGGCGCCGTCGCCGCCCCGGTGTTCAAGGACGTCATGACTTTCGCGTTGAAGAACAGGAAGATCCCCCCGACCGGCACGAAGGCGCCCGCGATGGTCCTTCGCCCCGCGGGGTGACCGGGACCGTACCGGCCGGGGTGGGAAGCACGCGGGCCCCGGCGGCGGAGGGCGGCGTGGCGGAGCCGGACGGCGGAGGGGAGTACGCTCTCGCCGTGCGTTCCGCGTCGTCCATGCGTCCAGAGGCCGTCCAGGCCCGCCCGCTGTCCGCGCTCGCGTCCCTGCTCGGCCCGTCGTCGTCGGCCGTACCCTCCCCCGGAGCGCGGGTGGTCCGCGGCGCCGTCACCGGCGTCACCCTCGACTCGCGCCGGGTGCGGCGCGGCGACCTGTACGTGGCAGTGGCCGGGGCCTCCCGGCACGGCGCGGAGTTCGCCGGCGCCGCCCTCGCGGCGGGCGCGGCGGCGATTCTCACCGACCCCGAGGGCCGTGACGCGGCCGTGGCCACCGGCCTGCCGGTGCTCGTCGTGCCCGACCCGCGGGCGGTGCTCGGGCAGGTCGCCTCCTGGGTGTACGGCAAGCCCGCGGCCGGCATCACTCTCATCGGCGTGACCGGCACCAGCGGCAAGTCCACCTCCACCTTCCTGCTGGAGGCGGGACTGCGGGCGGCGGGCCACCGCACCGGCCTCGTCGGCGGCGTGGAGATCCGCGCCGGGGACGTGCGGTTCACCCCCGACCTGACCACTCCCGAGGCGACCGACCTGCAGGGCCTGTTCGCGCTGATGCGCGAGCAGGGCGTGAGCGCCGCGGCCATGGAGGTCTCCAGCCACGCCCTGGCCCTCGGCCGGGTGGACGGCCTCTTCTACGACGTGTCGATCTTCACGAACCTGTCGCAGGACCACCTGGACTTCCACCGGGACCTGGACGACTACTTCGCGGCCAAGGCGCGTCTGTTCACCCCCGAGCTCAGCCGCCTCGGGGTGGTGAACGCCGACGACGCCCACGGCCGCGAGCTGGCCGGCACGGCCAAGATCCCGATCACCACGTTCTCCGCCTCGGGAGCGCCGGAGGCGGACTGGCGCGCCGAGGACGTCCGCCTCGGCTCCACCGGCAGCCGGTTCCGTCTCGTCGGACCCGGAGGCGTGGAGGCCGACGTGGCGGTGGGGCTGCCCGGGCCGTTTAACGTGGCCAACACGCTCGGCGCGCTGGTCGCGCTGGTGGAGACGGGCGTCCCGCTGCAGGCCGCGGTGACCGGCGTCGGCGAGTTCACCGGCGTCCCCGGCCGGATGGAGCGCGTGCCGGGCGACGGCGACGTGCCGGGGGACGTGCAGGTGATCGTCGACTACGCGCACAAGCCGGGCGCGGTGGAGTCGGTGCTCAACTCGCTGCGGGCGGTGCTGGACGACGGTCCGGGCAAGGGGCCGGACAACACGGCGGGCGGAGGGCCCGGCGGGCGCCTGGTCGTCGTGCTGGGCTGCGGCGGCGACCGCGACCGCGGCAAGCGCCCGATGATGGGCGAGGCCGCCGCCCGCCTCGCCGACGTGGCGATCCTGACTAGTGACAATCCTCGTACGGAGGACCCGCTCGCGATCCTCGCCGCGATGCTGGAGGGCGCTCTGCGGGTACCCCAGCAGGAGAGGGCGCACGTCGTCGTGGAGCCGGACCGGGCGGCCGCCATCCGTCTGGCCGTCGGCGGTGCTTCGCCCGGAGATGTGGTAGTTGTGGCGGGCAAGGGGCACGAGCTGGGGCAGTATGTCGGGGGCGAGGTCATCCCCTTCGACGACCGTGAGGTGGCCGCCGCGGCCATCGCGGAGCGGAACCGGGCACGGCGGGCCGCAGGGGAGACCGCCGGTGCGTGAGGCGGTGTTACAGGGCGCCCCAGGCGTCCCGGTTCACAGCGCTCCGATGCACGGTGTTCCGAGCCACGGCGCTCCGGTTCACGGTGCTCCGGTGTATGGCGCTCCGGTTCATGGGGGCCCGACAAGCGACGCGAAAGAGAGCAGGACAGACACATGATCCCGTTGCCGCTGGCCCGGGTCGCCGAGATCACGTCCGGAGCCCTGAACGGCCTGGCCGACCCCGCGGCCGTGGTCCGAGGACCGGTCGTGATCGACTCGCGGGCGGTCGTGCCCGGCTCGCTCTTCGTGGCGATCAAGGGGGAGCGGGCCGACGGGCACGACTTCGCCCGGCAGGCCCACGAGGCGGGCGCCGTCGCGGTCCTCGCCACCCGGCCGGTCGACGCGCCGGCCGTGATCGTGGGGGACCCCCAGGCCGCCCTGGCCGCCCTGGCGCACGCCGTGGTGACGGAGCTTCCCGGCGCCACCGTGGTGGGCGTGACCGGCTCCGCGGGCAA
Organism: Microbispora cellulosiformans; assembly: GCF_008728085.1. Classification (NCBI taxonomy): domain Bacteria; kingdom Bacillati; phylum Actinomycetota; class Actinomycetes; order Streptosporangiales; family Streptosporangiaceae; genus Microbispora; species Microbispora cellulosiformans. Next base: position 375,078 of record NZ_VYTZ01000003.1, read on the forward strand.
GACCACCACCAAGGACCTGCTGGCCGGTCTCGCCGCCCGGATGGGCCCGACGGTCGCGCCGGTCGGCTCGTACAACAACGAGATCGGCCACCCGCTGACCGTGCTCAAGGCCGACGAGGGCACCCGGTTCCTCGTGCTCGAACTGAGCGCGCGCAACATCGGCCACATCGCCTACCTGGCGGAGATCGCCCCGCCGCGCATCGGCGTGGTGCTGAACGTCGGCACCGCCCATCTCGGCGTGTTCGGCGGCAAGGAGGCGATCGCCCGGGCCAAGGGCGAGCTCGTCGAGGCGCTGCCCGCCGACGGGACCGCGGTGCTCAACGCCGACGATCCTCTGGTCAGCGAGATGGCCGGCCGTACGAAGGCTCGGGTGACCTGGTTCGGCCGCTCGGCCCGCGCGCACGTGCGCGCGGAGGACGAGACGCTCGACGAGGCCGGACGCGCCTCGTTCACGCTGCGCACGCCGTCCGGCTCCGCTCCCGTGCGGCTGCGCCTGTACGGCGCGCACGCCGTCGAGAACGCACTGGCCGCCGCGGCCGCCGCCTACGAGCTGGGCATGCCGGTGGCGGCCATCGCCGCGGAGCTGTCGGCGGCCGAGCCGCGCAGCCGCTGGCGGATGGAGGTCACCGACCGGCCCGACGGGGTGACCGTGATCAACGACGCGTACAACGCCAACCCCGACTCCATGCGGGCCGCCTTCGGCAGCCTCGGGGTCATCGGCGCGGGGCGGCGGCGGTTCGCCGTGATCGCCGCGCTGCGCGAGCTGGGCGAGGACGGCCCGGCGCTGAACGAGGACCTCGGGCGGCTGGCCGCCGGCGCGGGGCTGGAAGCGGTGGTCGTCGTGGGGGAGGACGCCGAGCCGGTGCTCAAGGGCGCCCCCGGCGCGATCCACGTGCCCGACGCCGCCGCGGCGGCGCGGGAACTGTCGGACCGGCTCGCGCCCGGGGACGCGGTGCTGGTGAAGGGGCCGCGCGCGGCCGGGCTGGAACGGGTCGCCGAGGCGATCCTCGGAGGTGACGCCCGGTGAGGAACATCCTCATCGCGGGGGCGATCTCGCTGCTGCTGTCCATGGTCGGCACGCCGCTGGCCATCCGGCTGTTCGCCCGGCGAGGCTACGGCCAGAACATCCGGGAGGAGGGCCCGTCGGGTCACTACGACAAGAAGGGCACTCCCACGATGGGCGGCACGGTGATCGTCATCGCCGCGCTGATCGGCTATTTCACGGCCCACGGGGTGACCGTCTTCTCGGCGGTCAGCGACCCCCCGACGGCCTCCGGCCTGCTGGTGCTGTTCCTGATGACCGGCCTCGGCGCGGTCGGCTTCCTCGACGACTTCATCAAGATCTACAAGCAGCGCAGCCTGGGCCTGCGCAGCGGCGCGAAGGCCGCCGGGCAGCTCGTGATCGGCGCGGTCTTCGCGGTGCTGGTGCTGCGCTTCCCCAACGCCTACGCCGTCACCCCGGCCGACACCCACGTGTCGTTCCTGCGGGACATCGGGCCGTCCATCGGGCTGATCGGCTTCGTCGTCTGGGTCCTGTTCTTCATCGTGGGCTTCTCCAACGCGGTGAACCTGACCGACGGGCTCGACGGCCTGGCCTCCGGCGCCACCTGCCTGGTGCTCGCGGCGTACGTGCTGATCGGCAACTGGCAGCTGCGCAACAGCTGCACGACGGTCGGCTTCGGCCCCAACTGCTACTGGGTGCGGGACCCGCTCGACCTGGCGGTGGTCGCGGCGGCGGTGCTGGGGGCCTGCCTGGGCTTCCTGTGGTGGAACGCCCCGCCCGCCAAGATCTTCATGGGCGACACCGGCTCGCTGGCCCTCGGCGGCGTGATCGCCGGCCTCGCCTTCACCACCCGGACCCAGCTCCTGCTGGTCATCCTGGGCGGCCTGTTCGCGCTCATCACGATGTCGGTGATCATCCAGGTCGGGTTCTTCAAGATGACCCGCAAACGGGTCTTCCGGATGGCTCCGCTCCAGCACCACTTCGAGCTGTCCGGCTGGGCCGAGACCACGATCGTGGTCCGCTTCTGGCTGATCGCCGCGCTGTGTGTGGCCGCCGGCCTCGGCCTGTTCTACCTCGAATGGATGCCGAAGCAGTGAGCGTGGTCGTCGCCGGTCTCGGCGTGTCGGGCGCGGCCGCGGCCCGGGCCCTGGCCCGCCGCGGCGAGCGGGTGATCGTGCTGGAGGCGGTGGACGGCGAGCGGCAGCGCGCCGCCGCCGCCGATCTCGACGCCCTCGGGGTGGAGGTGCGGTTCGGCGAGCCCGCCCTGCCCGAGGACGCCTCGCTCGTGGTCACCTCGCCCGGCTGGCGGCCCGGTCATCCGCTCCTCGTCGCGGCGGAGAAGGCCGGCGCCGAGGTGATCGGGGAGGTCGAGCTGGCCTGGCGGCTGCGCGGGGAGCACGCCGCCCCCTGGCTGGCGCTGACCGGGACCAACGGCAAGACCACCGCCGTCCGCATGCTCGCCTCGATCCTGACGGCCGCAGGGCACCGGGCCCTCGCCGTGGGCAACGTCGGCATGCCGATCGTGGAGGCCGTCGACGGCCCCTACGACGTGCTGGCCGTCGAGCTGTCGAGCTTCCAGCTCCACTGGTCGTCGAGCCTCGCGCCGCTCGCGGGGGCCGTGCTCAACGTGGCGCCCGACCACATCGACTGGCACGGCTCGATGGAGGAGTACGCCGCGGCCAAGGCGCGGGTCTTCGCCGCCGCCGGGACGGTCGTGTTCAACGCCGACGACGCGTGGTCGTCGCGCCTGGCCGAGCCGTACGCCTCCCGGGTGGGCTTCACGCTCGCCGTGCCGCGGCCCGGGCAGCTCGGGATCGTGGAGGACCTGCTGGTCGACCGGGCCTTCGTGGCCGACCCGGCGCGTTCGGCGGAGGAGCTGGCCTCGCTGGAGGACGTGCGTCCCTTCGCGCCGCACAACGTCGCCAACGCGCTCGCCGCCGCGGCCCTGGCCCGCGCCCACGGCGTGCCGCCCGAGGCCGTACGGCGGGGCCTGCGGGAGTTCACGCCCGACCCGCACCGCATCGCGCACGTCGCGACGGTGGGGGAGATCGACTACGTGGACGACTCCAAGGCGACCAACCCGCACGCGGCCGCCGCGTCGCTGGCCGCCTACCCCTCGATCGTGTGGATCGCGGGCGGTCAGCTCAAGGGCGCCGACGTGAACGACCTCGTACGGCAGGCCGCGCCCCGGCTGCGCGGCGCGGTGCTGCTGGGGGCCGACCGCGAGCTGATCCGCCAGGCATTGGCGCGACACGCCGCGAATGTCCCCGTCGTGGACGTGCCGGGGCAAGACACTGGGGTCATGGACCGTGTCGTCGCCGAAGCCGCCCGGCTCGCCTCTCCGGGGGACACCGTGCTGCTCGCCCCCGCCGGGGCGTCACTGGACATGTACGCCGGCTACGGAGCGCGTGGGGAGGCCTTCGCCCGAGCCGTGCACCGCCTGGCGGCACGGTGAGCGGCCGGACGGTGAGCGGCCGGACGCCGAGCCAGGCCGCCGACCCGGCCGGCACCCGGGCGACCCGGGCCCAGGGTGAGCGGGCGGAGAGTGAGCGGGCACCGGGTGAACAGACGCCGGGCGGCTGGGCCGGGGCCCAGGTCGCGGCGCTGCGCGAGCTGCTCGGCCGCCCGCTGACGTCCTACCACCTCGTGCTGGGCTGCAGCGCGCTGCTGCTCGCCCTCGGGCTGATGATGGTGCTGTCGGCGTCGAGCATCGAGGCGCTGCAGCGCACCGGGAACCCGTTCTACTGGTTCCTCAAGCAGGTCACGTCGGTGGCGATCGGGCTGCCCCTCATGTGGGTCTGCTCCCGGCTCCCGCAGCGGTTCTTCCGCCTGACCGGCTATCCGCTGATGGGCCTGGCGATCCTCGGCCTGCTGATGGTCATCTTCCTCGGCCAGGAACTGCTGGGCGCCCAGCGGTGGATCGTCATCGGCCCGTTCTCGGTGCAGCCGTCGGAGCCGGCGAAGCTCGCCCTGGTGCTGTGGGGGGCCGACCTGCTCGCGACGCGGGCGCGCGGCGGCCGCATCGAGTGGCGTCAGCTGCTGATCCCGCTGATGCCGGGCGTGGCCCTGCTGGCCGTACTGGTCATGATCGGGCGCGACCTCGGCACGACGTTCGTGCTCATGATGATCTTCCTGGCGCTGCTGTGGGTGGTCGGCGCGCCCGTGCGGCTCTTCGGCGGCATCCTCGGGCTGCTCGCGCTGGCGACCGCCACTATGATCATCGCCGAGCCCTACCGGTTCGACCGCCTCACCGGCTACCTGCATCCGTGGGAAACCGCGCAGCACGAGGGGTTCCAAACCGTGCAGGGGCTGATGGCGATGGGGTCGGGCGGCTGGTTCGGCATCGGGCTGGGCGCGAGCCGGCAGAAGTGGAACTATCTGCCCCACGCCGAGAGCGACTTCATCTTCTCCATCATCGGAGAGGAGCTCGGGCTGCTGGGGACCCTCGTGGTGGTCGCGCTGTTCGGACTGCTCGGCTACGCGGGCCTGCGCATCGCGATGCGGACCAGGGACCCCTTCGTCCGGCTGGCGTCCGCCGCCGCCACCGCCTGGATCGCCGGGCAGGCCGTCGTCAACATCGGCGCGGTCATCGGGGTCCTCCCGGTCACCGGGATCCCGCTGCCGCTCGTGTCGTACGGCGGATCGGCGCTGCTGCCGACGCTCGCGGCGCTGGGCATGCTGCTGTCGTTCGCCAAGCGGGAGCCGGGCGCGGCCGAGGCGCTGGCGGCCCGTGGCCCCGGACCGGCCGCGCGGGCTCTAAGCTGGCTTGGCCTGAACGCCCGAGCCTGGCGCCGGCCCGCGTCCCCGCGCGAGGCCGTCCGGCGGACGGCACGGCCGCGTCCGGCACGAGTGAGAACGACGCGGGAGCAGCCGCGGGAGCAGTCGCGAGAACGTCCGCGGGAACATCCGCGAGAGAGCAGGGAGTGACATGAGGGTGGTCCTCGCCGGCGGCGGGACGGCCGGCCACATCGAGCCGGCCCTCGCGCTGGCCGACGCGCTTCGCCGGCTCGACCCGAGGATCGGCATCACCTGCCTCGGCACCGAGCGCGGGCTCGAGACCCGCCTGGTGCCCGCGCGCGGCTACGAGCTGGAGCTCGTGCCCGCCGTGCCGCTGCCCCGCTCGCTCAGCCCCAAGCTCCTCACCGTGCCCGGCCGGCTCGCCGGGGCCATCGGCAGCGCCGCCGGGATCCTGGAGAAGGTCGGCGCGGACATCCTGGTCGGCTTCGGCGGCTACGTCGCCACCCCCGCCTACCTCGGCGCCCGGCGGCGCGGCGTGCCGATCGTGGTCCACGAGGCCAACCCGCGGCCCGGCCTGGCCAACCGGCTCGGCGCGCGCCTCACCGACCACGTCTTCACCGGGCACCCGGACGCCGTGCTCCCCAACGCGGAGTACGTCGGCATCCCGCTGCGCCGGGAGATCAGCACGATGGACCGCCTGTCGATGGGGGACAAGGCGCGGTCCTACTTCGGGCTGGAGTCCGACCGGGTGACGCTGCTGGTGTTCGGCGGGTCGCAGGGCGCCCGCTCGGTCAACCAGGCGGCGCTGGAGGCCGCGCCCTACCTGCGCGCCGCGGGCGTCCAGGTGCTGCACGTGGTCGGGCCGAAGAACACCGTCGAGATCGAGCCCCCGCCCGGCGACCCGCAGTACGTGATCCTCCCGTACGTCGACCGGATGGACCTCGCCTACGCCGCGGCCGACCTCGTCCTGTCCCGCGCGGGCGCGATGACCTGCGCCGAGCTGACCGCCGTGGGGCTGCCCGCGGCGTTCGTGCCGCTGCCGCACGGCAACGGCGAGCAGCGCCTCAACGCCGAGCCGATCGTCCGGGCCGGGGGCGGCCTGATGGTCGACGACGCGGACCTGTCGGCGGCCTGGATCGTCCAGACGCTGCTGCCGATCCTGAACGACCCCGAGCGCGTGGTCGCGATGTCCGAGGCGGCCAGCCGGATGGGCCGCAAGGACGCCGACACGACGCTCGCCCGCAAGGTGCTGGAGATCGCTCACCGATGAGTCTCGTCAAGCTCGTGGATCCCGTCCCGGCGGCCGACCTGGGGCGGGTGCACTTCATCGGCATCGGCGGCTCCGGGATGTCCGGCATCGCCCGGATCCTCCTCAAGCGGGGAGTGCCGGTGTCGGGCAGCGACGCGCGCCCGTCCGCGCAGCTGACCGAGCTGCGCGAGCTGGGGGCCACCGTCCACGTCGGCCACGCCGCCTCCCACATCAAGGACGTCGACACCGTCGTCGTCTCCACCGCGATCCGCGACTCCAACCCCGAGCTGGGCGAGGCGCTGCGCCAGAACCTGCGGGTGATCCCGCGCGCCGCGGCGCTGGCCTCGGTGATGTCCGGCCGCACCGGCATCGCCGTCGCCGGCACCCACGGCAAGACCACGACCACCTCGATGCTCACCGTGGCGCTGCAGAAGTGCGGCGAGGACCCGTCGTACTGCGTCGGAGGTCAGCTCGTCACGACCGGTCTCGGCGCCGACGACGGCACGGGCGAGGTGTTCGTGGCGGAGGCCGACGAGAGCGACGGCTCCTTCCTCATGCTCGCGCCGCGGATCGCCGTCGTGACCAACGTCGAGGCCGACCACCTCGACAACTACGGAGACCCCCAGGCCGTGCACGACGGCTTCGCCCGCTTCGTCGAGCACGTCGGGTCGCTGCTGGTCGTCTGCGCCGACGACCCCGGGGCCGCCGCCCTCGTGCCGATCGCCCGTGAGCGGGGCCTCGCCGTCGTCACGTACGGCGAGAGCGCCGGGGTGGACCTGCGCACGACCGACGTGGCCCCGCGCGGCCTCGGCGTGGAGTTCCGCGTGGAGCTCGGCCCGGGGGCGCCCGGCGGGCCGGGACGCGGAGAGGTGCGCCTGGCCGTGCCCGGCCGGCACAACGCGGTCAACGCCACCGCGGTGATCGCCGTGGCGCTGCACCTCGGCCTGCGCTTCGACGACGTCAAGGAGGGCCTCGCCGCCTTCACCGGTGCCAAGCGGCGGTTCGAGTCCAAGGGCGAGGCCGGCGGCGTGACGGTCTTCGACAGCTACGCCCACCACCCGACCGAGCTGACCGCCGACCTGCGCGCCGCCCGCGACGTGGTCGGCGGCGACGGCCGGGTCATCGCGGTCTTCCAGCCGCATCTCTACTCGCGCACCCGGTTCTTCGCCGACGAGTTCGGCGCCGCGCTCGGCCTGGCCGACGAGGTCGTCGTGCTCGACGTGTACGGCGCGCGGGAGGACCCCGAGCCCGGGGTCTCCGGGGCGCTCGTCGCCGGGAAGGTGCCGCTGCCGGCCGAGCGGGTGGTCTACGCCCCCGACCGCGCGGCCGTGCCCTCCCTCGTCGCCGGCCGGGCACACGCCGGGGACATCGTCCTCACGATGGGCGCGGGGGACGTCACCGAGCTCGGCCCGCGAATCGTCGCGGAGCTGTCCGCCCGGTGAGGCGGGCCGTCCGGCGCTCGGCGCTCGCCACCCTGCTGACCGGCGGGGTCGTGGGCGTCGCCACCTGGGTCGTGTTCTTCTCGCCCGTCCTCGGCGTGCGGGAGGTCGAGATCACCGGCAACGGCCGCGTCCCGGCCGAGGAGCTGCGCCAGGCGGCGGGAGTGCGGACGGGCACGCCGCTCGCCACCGTGGACCTCGCCGGCGTCGAGGCGCGGGTGCGGGCGCTGCGCGCCGTCGAGTCGGCCACGGTCGGCCGCGTCTGGCCGGGCACGCTGCGGATCAGCGTGGTCGAGCGCGTCCCCGCGGCGGCGGTCCCCCTGGGCGCCGAGACCGCGGTGATCGACCGGTATGGCGTCGTCCTCCAGCAGGTGACGGTCGCCCCGCCGCGGCTTCCGGTGCTGCGCGTCGAGCGGGCCGCCGCCGACGACCCTGCCACCCGGGCGGGCCTCACCGTGCTCCGGGCGCTGCCGGGCGACCTCCTCGACCGGCTGCGGGAACTGCGCGCCCCCTCGCCCCGGTCGATCACCCTCAAGCTCACCGACGGCCGCTCCGTGACCTGGGGAGACGCGCGCGACTCGGCCCGCAAGGGGCGGGTGCTGCTCGCCGCCCTGGCCAAGCCGGGGAAGAGCTACGACGTCAGCTCCCCCGGGGTGGTGACGGTCAGGTGACAAATCTCACTGACCGTGCTCGGACCGGCCGAAGCCGCCCTGGAACGGGGCATCGTGCGAATAGGACAGCGCGCGACACGCCGGACTGCCTTGCGGCGCGGTTAGTTGACCCTGGGGGAGGCGCAACCCTACTGTCCGTATCAATCCTCAGGTTGACATAACTCTAAATCTCAACTTGAGGGTGAGAGTTCAAGAGAAGAGACGGCGGGCCCTGCCCGCATGAAACGCAAACGAGCGGAAAGGCCCCTCGTCGTGGCAGCACCGCAGAACTACCTCGCGGTCATCAAGGTCGTCGGCATCGGCGGCGGCGGAGTGAACGCCGTCAACCGGATGATCGAGGAGGGACTCAAGGGCGTCGAGTTCATCGCCATCAACACTGACGCCCAGGCGCTGCTGATGAGTGACGCCGACGTGAAACTCGACGTGGGGCGCGAGCTCACGCGAGGCCTCGGCGCGGGCGCCAACCCGGAGGTGGGCCGCAAGGCGGCCGAGGACCACCGGGAGGAGATCGAGGAGGTCCTCAAGGGGGCCGACATGGTCTTCGTGACCGCCGGCGAGGGCGGCGGCACCGGAACCGGCGGCGCGCCGGTCGTGGCCAGCATCGCCCGATCGCTCGGCGCGCTCACCATAGGAGTCGTCACCCGGCCCTTCAGCTTCGAGGGCAAGCGCCGGGCCATGCAGGCCGAGGCCGGCATCGAGACTCTCCGCGAGGAGGTCGACACGCTGATCGTCATTCCGAACGACCGGCTGCTTTCGATCTCCGACCGCCAGGTGAGCGTGCTCGACGCCTTCAAGGCCGCCGACCAGGTGCTGCTGTCCGGTGTGCAGGGCATCACCGACCTCATCACCACGCCCGGTCTGATCAACCTGGACTTCGCCGACGTCAAGTCGGTCATGTCCGGCGCGGGTTCGGCCCTCATGGGTATCGGCCACGCGCGCGGCGACGACCGGTCGGTCGCCGCCGCCGAGATGGCCGTCTCCAGCCCGCTGCTGGAGGCGAGCATCGACGGCGCCCACGGCGTGCTCCTGTCCATCGCCGGCGGCTCCGACCTCGGCCTCTTCGAGATCAACGAGGCGGCCCAGCTCGTCAGCAACGCCGCCGCGATCGACGCCAACATCATCTTCGGCACGGTCATCGACGACGCGCTCGGCGACGAGGTGCGGGTGACGGTCATCGCGGCCGGGTTCGACGAGCCCGCCCCGGTCAAGCCGGTGGCCGCTCCGGTGGCGCGACCGCAGCAGGCCCGCCCGGCGCCGGCCCAGCCCGCGCGCCCCGCCACCCCGGCGCCGGTCAGGCCGGAGCCGCGCCCGGAGCCGGCCCAGCCCTCCGTACGGCCGGTCGGCTCCGCGACGCCGCCCACCTCGGCGCCCACGCCGCCGCCCGCCCCCATCCAGGCAAGCACTGTGCAGCCGGCCACGGCACAGGCCGCCATGAACGCCGCGGCCCAGCCGCAGGCGAGCGCCGTGCCGCCGCCGGCCCAGCCGGTGGGCCAGCCCGCCCAGCAGGCGGCCGCGCCGCAGGCACAGCAGGCCGAGGGAGTCACGCCGTTCCCCCGGGACGCGGCCGACGGCGGGCGTGACCAGGGCGTCACCGGCCCGGTGTCGATCCCGAGGCCCACACCCGAGCCGCCGACTCCGATCACCTCCCGCACCTCCCAGCCGGGCCCCCGGCGTCCGGTGGTGTTCGAGGAGCAGGAGGAGGAGCTCGACGTGCCGGACTTCCTCAAGTGACGTTCCCGCCCGGCCCGCCCGGCCCGCCCGGCGTGGCCGGGGTGAGGGGCGCGACGGGGCGGACGCCCGCGGGCGTGGTCCGTGAGTGACCGGCGCGAGGAGCTGGCCGCCGCCTTAACCGAGGTCGAAAGGCGCGTCGAGGAGGCGTGCCGGGCGGCCGGCCGGTCGCGGAAGGAGCTCACCCTCATCGCGGTGACCAAGACCTACCCGGCCTCCGACGTCCGGCTGCTCGCCGGTCTCGGCGTCTCGCACGTCGGTGAGAACCGCGACCAGGAGGCGGCGGGCAAGGCCGCCGCCTGCGCGGACCTCGGCCTCACCTGGCACTTCATCGGCCAGCTGCAGTCGAACAAGGTCCGCTCAGTCGTCGCCTACGCGCACATGGTCCACTCGGTCGACCGTCCCCGCCTGGTGGAGGCGCTCGGCCGCGAGGCCGTACGGGCCGGGCGCGAGGTGGACTGCCTCATCCAGGTCTCCCTCGACGAGGGGGCCGGGCGGGGCGGCGCGCGGCCGGAGGAGGTGCCCGCCCTCGCGGAACTCGTCGCGAAGACCGGGGGGCTGCGGCTGCGGGGGGTCATGGCGGTCGCACCGCTGGGGGAGGACCCGGCGCCGGCGTTCGCCAGGCTGCGGGCCGTCTCCGGGCGTCTCCGCGAGGACCACCCCGACGCGGACGTGATATCGGCCGGAATGAGCGGAGACATCCCCCAAGCCATCGCGAACGGCGCGACACACCTGAGAGTCGGTACGGCGTTGCTCGGCCGCAGGAAGCCCTTCGTCAGGTAATGTCCCCCAAGTGGACCATGGTGTCCGCGCTCCAGGTAGAGGTCGATCAGCGGTGAGCTCCAAGGGGGGTACGGCTACCGCCCTGGCCTTCCCCAGGGACCTTGTAGGCACCCAGAAACGCGGAGGACGACGAGCGATGGCCGGCGCGATGCGCAAGATGGCGGTCTACCTCGGTCTCGTGGAGGACGACCGCTACGAAGACAGGTACACGGCGGAGTACGGCACCGACGAGGACTACGGCGACGAGGAGTACGAGTCGCCGCGGCGCGGCTTCGCCGCATCCTCCGGTGCGCACGCCGGGGCTCCGGAGCGCGATGAGGACACCGAGACGTCCGTCCCGGCCCCGCGTCCCCCCACGGCCGTGCTGGAGCGCCGTACGACCGATCTGGCGCGGATCACCACCCTGCATCCGCGCACGTACAACGAGGCGCGCACGATCGGCGAGCACTTCCGCGAGGGCACGCCGGTCATCATGAATCTGACAGAGATGGTCGACAGCGACGCCAAGCGCCTTGTCGATTTCGCGGCAGGTCTCGTCTTTGGCCTACACGGCAGCATCGAACGTGTTACCAACAAGGTGTTCCTGTTGTCCCCCGCCAACGTTGAGGTGACCGCCGAGGACAAGGCCAGAATCGCGGAACGCGGCTTCTTCAACCAGAGCTAGAGTTCCATACATGAACAGTGCAGAGCTGAGCGGTGCCCGTGCGGCCCGCAGGCGGCGGAACCGAGGGGAGGCGGGGCTCGACCGTGGGGATCATTAGCGAGATCTTGGTCATCGCCCTGACCCTCTACCTGGTTCTGCTGATCGGCAGAATGATCATAGATACGGTGCAGGCGTTCGCCCGCGCCTGGCGGCCCACGGGGGTCGTCCTGGTGCTGGCGGAGGTCACCTATACGGCGACCGACCCACCCCTCAAGTTCCTCCGCCGTTTCATTCCGCCCCTCAGGTTGGGTACGGTGGCCTTTGACCTGAGCTTCACAGTGCTGTTCATTGTGGTTTTGGTCTTGATCCAAGTCGTGAACGCGCTTCCACGTTGATCGGGTACCGCTCTACCGGACAGACTCCAAGCGCGCCAAGGAGACCCAAATGCCGTTGACGCCCGCTGATGTGCGGAACAAGCAGTTCAGTACCACCCGGCTGAGGCCGGGGTACGACGAGGAGGAGGTCGACGCGTTCCTCGACGAGGTCGAGGCCGAGCTTGACCGTCTCATCCAGGAGAACGAGGAACTCCGCGCGAAGCTGGCCGAGTGCCTCAGGGGCAAGGTCCCCGGCGGCATGGGCATGCCGGGCCAGATGCAGATGGCGTCCGCTCCCGTGGCCGAGCCCAAGCCCGAGATGATGGCCCCCCAGCCGGAGCCGATCAAGCCTCCGGAGCCGGTGCGCCCCGAGCCGGTGCCGGTCGGCATGGGCCTGCCGCCCGCCGAGGACAACATGGACACCGCGGCCCGTGTGCTCGCCCTCGCGCAGCAGACGGCCGACCAGGCGATCGCCGACGCCCGCCGCGAGGCGGACGAGACGGTGACCCGCGCCCGCCGTGAGGCCGACGACATCCTCGGCAAGGCCCGCCGCCAGGCCGAGCAGATCATCGGCGACGCCCGCGCCCGGGCCGAGACGCTGGAGCGCGACGCCCAGGAGCGGCACCGCCAGGCCATGGGCACGCTGGTGCAGACCCGCGACGAGATCGAGCGCAAGGTGGAGGACCTGCGGATCATCGAGCGCGAGTACCGCAGCCGCCTCAAGCTGTTCCTGGAGGACCAGCTCAGCAAGCTGAACGTGTCCGCCGAGGGCAGCGGGCCCTTCCCGATCCTCGGTGGCGGTCCGGCCATGGCCCACGCCGCCGCGCCGGGACCGCAGCAGGCCGCGGGCGCGCCCAACCCGTTCGCCCAGGAGCCTCCCCAGCACTCCGGCGCCTTCCCCGGTCCCGACGGCCCCCACAACGACCGCCGGTAAGCAGTGGCGGGTCCCAGAAGGGACCCGGTAGCTCGGAGAACCCCCGTGATCCTCATCAGTGCCGCACTCGTCCTCGCCGCCATCGTCCTGCTCATCGCGGGCGTCGTGCTGGGGACGCCCACCCTAGTGATGTGGTCGATCGTCGTCAGCGTGCTGTCGGCGGTCTGTCTGCTGATCGGGGCACTGCTGAGGCGCCACGAGCTGTTCCCGTCCGGCGGGCGTGCCGCCCAGGGGACCGCTCCCACCCCCCAGGGTTCGACCGCGTCCCAGCTCGCCCCCGTGGGCGCCATGAGCGGGGCGTACGGCGGAACCCTCGCCGGGGCACCGGCGCACCCGGTGGCCACGCCCATGGTGGCGGCACCACCGGTCACGCATCACGGGGCTGTGCCGCCCCAGCCTTTCCCAGGACAGCCCTTCCCCTCCCAGGCGTTCCCCGCGCAGCCCTTCCCGCCGCAGCCATCCCAGCGGACGGCGCCGGTCTCCCGGCCGCCCGCCACCTCCGGCCGCGGCCTCGCCCCCGACGCGATCGTCCTGGTGATCCCCGGACGCCGGCGTTTCCACCTGGCCACCTGCCGCCAGCTCGCGGGGCGCGAGACCGAGGAGCTCACCTACGAGGAGGCTCGCGAGGAGGGCTTCACCCCCTGCACCACCTGCCTCCCCGAGATCTCCGCCCGTACGGCGGGGCCGGAGGAGCCCACACCCCGCGACAGCGCCCCCGGCGACGACAAGGCCCGGGCCGACGCGGCCCCCGGCGACACAGCCTCTGGTGACGCAACCCCTGGTGACAAGGCGGTGAGTGACGCCGCTCTCCGCGCCGACGCTCCTGGCGCCGAAGCCGGACCCACGACGACCCCCCGCCCCGCAGGGGCCTCCGCGGCCACCGACCCGGAGCCGTCCCGTTCCGCGCCCGCCGACCCCAAGCCGGCCGTTGCCGGGCTTCCCGAGACCGGCGTGCAGGGATCACGCCCGTCCGGGCCCGCCCGCCCGTCCGGCACCTCGGCGTTCAAGGCCGCGACATCCGGGGCTGCGGCATCAGGGGCTGCGGCATCGGGCGCCGCCTCCTCCGGCATCACGGCATCCGGCAGCACGACTTCCGGCGCTGGGACGTCCACCACCAAGACCTCCGGCATCGCGTCCTCCAGCATCGCGTCTTCTGGCGCCGGCATGTCCGGTTCGGCCTCGTCTGGCATTGGGTCGCCGGCCACCTCGTCGCCCGCGTCCGGGCCGTCCGCGGCCGGTTCGTCGGCAGGGCCGGACACGACGGACGAAAAGCGTGAGAAGTCGTCCGGCGGGACCGATGACGAGGGCGATGGTCACACGCCGGTGGACTGGTTCGGCCGGAGCGCGTCGAAGCCGTCCGGAGCCGGGAGCCCGGCGTCCGGTACCCGGTCGACTGGGTCGTCGGAACCGTCAGGGTCGTCCGCATCATCCACATCATCCACATCGTCCGGAGCGGCCGGGTCCTCGGCCTCTTCTGTGTCGTCCTGGTCCGTGCGGTCCTGGTCGCCGTCCGGCACCGGGGACGAAGCCGGCCGGGCCGACGACGAGACGGACGAGTCGATCACCGACACGGCGGAACACGACTGGTTCAGGCCCGGCAAGGTCCGGCCCTGGGACCCGGCGCCGGCCAACGCCGCTGGAGGCGAGGACCCGGGGGAGAGCGCTTCCTCCCGTTCCGCCACGCCCGGCGAGACCAAGGCACCGGGCAAGAAGCCGGTGGAGCCGGCGGAGACCACCGAATCCGGGCGCGCCGGGTTCGAGGCATCCGCCGGCCCCACCACCTCAAAGCCCGCCCTCGCCATGTCCGGTGGCGACGCGGGCGTCGGGTCAGCCGCGGACGACGACGGCGGTACAGGCGGTGCGGGTAAGAGCGGTGCGGGTAAGAGCGGCGGCGCAGGGAAGAGCGGCGCGGTGGCCGAGCGAGTCGGCAGCGCCGATAGTGCCGCTGACGCCAACAGCACCAACGACGCCGATGAGGTCGGCGACGCCGAAGGCGCCGGTCAGCCCGCCGGGCCGTCCACGGACGAGGACCGGGAGGCGGACCGGGACGGGGACGCGCGGGTGCGGGTGATGATCGGCACACGGCGCTACCACAACGCCGAATGCCCCCTGGTCAGCGGAATCGACGACAGCGGTGTGGAGACCATGACGCGGGCCGAGGCCGACGCGTCCGGCCTCACCCCCTGCTCGGTCTGCCGGAACGACTGATCCTCGCGGCCCGATCGGGCCGGAGACGGCTCCTGCCACCCCCGCCCATCTCTGCTGCCACCCATGGTGGGCCGGCCTCCGCCGTCCTCCTCGTCCAGGCGGTCGAGCGCGTGCGTGCACGTCTGGTCGCACGGGAATGACGCGTGCGGTGGACGTCTGAGGGTCGACCACCGGTCCCGCGCCGTTCTCCCTCCACCCGGAGGCGCGGCGAGGGCGGCGTGCTCCCACATCCCGACTGAAAGCGCGATGGGGCCGGTCGGGTGACCGGCCATCGGGGGCGGGGAGAGGCGGGCGGTGCCCGGCAGGTCGCCGGACACCGCCCAGCTCGTTCAGGCCTTGCGGAGCCGGAAGGACAGGCCGAGGTCGGTGTCCTCGTGGACCGGCAGGTCCTCGTCCGGGCCGCCCTCGCCGCCGGTGATCTCGGTCATGCTCGCCGCCAGGACCTCCTCGGCGACGGCCGCCCCGCTCTCGCGCAGCGCCCCGGCCAGCTCGCCGTCCGCCGACCACCACAGGTCGATACGGTCGGTGATGGACAGGCCGGTGGACTTGCGGGCCTCCTGGACGAGCCGGATCACGTCGCGCACCAGGCCCGCCCGGCGCAGCTCGTCGGTGATCGCCAGGTCGAGGGCCACGGTCTCGCCGGTGCCGGTGTCGACCGCCCCGGTCTCCACGGCCCAGCCCGACTTCGGCTGCTCGGTGACGATCACGTCGTCCGCGCCCAGCTCCACCGTGCCCAGCGCTCCGGCCTCGACCACGGCCGATCCGCCCGAGCGCAGCGCACGGGCCAGCTCCGCCGGGTCGGCGGCCGACACGGCGGAGGCCACGAGCTTCGTCTGCGACCCGAACCGCTTGCCGAGGCTGCGGAAGTTCGGCTTGACCGTGAACGTCACCAGGTCGGCGGAGAAGCCGGACAGGTCCTCCAGCCGCTGGACGTTCAGCTCGTCGGCGATCAGGTCGCGCAGCTCGCCGGGGAGCGCGGCCCAGCCCGGAGCCCCGACCAGGGCCCGCCCGAGGGGCTGGCGGGTCTTGACCGAGGAGGAGGCACGGGCCGACCGGCCCAGCTCCACGAGCCGGCGCACCAGCGCCATCCGCTCCGACAGCTCGGGGTCGAGCAGCGCCGTGTTCGCCTCCGGCCAGGACGCCAGGTGCACCGAGGGCGGGGCGTCCGGGCCGCGCAGCGCGTCCCACAGGTAGTCCGTGAGGAACGGCACGAGCGGGGCCATGAGCCGGGTGACCGTCTCCAGGCACTCGTACAGCGTCGCGAAGGCCGCGGCCTCGCCCGTCCAGAAGCGGCGGCGCGAGCGGCGGACGTACCAGTTGGACAGGTCGTCCAGGAACTCGGCGAGCCGTCGCCCGGCCCGGGCCGTGTCGAACTCCTCCAGCGAGGCGGTGACCTCCGTCACCGTGCGGTGCAGCTCCGCCAGCGCCCACCGGTCGATCAGCGGCCGGTCGGCGTACGCCGGCGCGTCGGCCATCCGGGCGGGCGACCACGACTCGGCGTTGGCGTAGAGGGTGAAGAACGACGCGGTGTTCCAGTAGGTCAGCAGAACCTTGCGGACGATCTCCTCCAGCGCGGCGTGGCCGATCCGCCGGGGCGCCCAGGGGGAGCCGGAGGTGGCCATGTACCAGCGCAGGGAGTCGGCGCCGTGCTGGTCCATCAGCGGCATCGGCCGCAGCACGTTGCCGAGGTGCTTGCTCATCTTGCGGCCGTCCTCGGCGAGGATCAGTCCGAGGCACAGCACGTTCTCGTACGACGAGCGGTCGAAGACCAGCGTGCCGACGGCCATCATCGAGTAGAACCAGCCGCGGGTCTGGTCGATCGCCTCGCAGATGAACTGACCCGGGTAGGACTTCTCGAAGACGTCCTGGTTGACGAGCGGCGCGCCCCACTGGGCGAACGGCATGGCACCCGAGTCGTACCAGACGTCGACCACGTCCGGCACCCGGCGCGCCTCCGCCTGACACGCCGGGCAGGGGAAGGTGACGTCGTCGACGAACGGGCGGTGCGGGTCGAGGGCAGTGAGGTCGCGGCCCGCCAGCTCGCCCAGCTCCTTCAGCGAGCCGACACAGGTGACGTGGTCCTCGTCCTGCGAGCACACCCACAGCGGCAGCGGCGTGCCCCAGTAGCGGGACCGCGACAGCGCCCAGTCGACGTTGCCGCGGAGCCACTCGCCGTACCGGCCGTGCTTGATCGTCTCGGGGAACCAGTTCGTGCGCTCGTTCTCGGCGAGGAGCCGGTCCTTGATCGCGGTGGTCCTGATGTACCAGGAGGGGAGCGCGTAGTAGAGCAGCGGGGTGTGGCAGCGCCAGCAGTGCGGGTAGCTGTGCTCGAAGTGCTCGCCGCGGAACAGCAGGCCGCGCTCGCGCAGGTTCTCCGTCAGCGGCTCGTCGGCGTCCTTGAAGAACAGCCCGCCCACGAACGGCACATCCGGCGCGAAGCGCCCGTCGGGGCCGATCGGGTTGACGACCGGCAGGCCGTACTGCTTGCAGACGGCCATGTCGTCGGCGCCGAAGGCGGGCGCCTGGTGGACCAGGCCGGTGCCGTCCTCGACCGTGACGTACGTGCCGAGCACGACGTAGTGGGCGTTCTCGATGTCCACCAGGTCGAAGGGGCGCCGGTAGGCGGTGTGCTCCAGCTCCGCGCCCTGGTAGGTGGCCAGCACCTCGGCGTCCTCGCCGAGGACCCGCCGCAGCAGCGGCTCGGCCACCACGAGCACCTCGTCACCGCGCCGGGCCGCGACGTACGTCACGTCGGGGTGCACGGCGACGGCGGTGTTGGACACCAGGGTCCAGGGGGTGGTCGTCCAGATCAGCAGAGTGGCGCCCAGGTCGGCCAGGGGGCCGGAGACGACGGGCATCCGGACGTAGACCGACGGGCTGGAGACGGTCTCGTAGCCGCCGGGCTGGCCGAGCTCATGGTCGGACAGGCCGGTGCCGCACCGGGGGCAGTAGGGCGTGATCCGGTGGTCGCGGAACAGCAGACCCTTGTCCCAGATCGTCTTCAGCGACCACCAAACCGCCTGGACGTACTCGGGGTCCATGGTGAAGTAGGCCTGGGACATGTCGACCCAGTAGCCCATTCGCTCGGTCATCTCTTCGAACGCGGCCACGTGCTGCAGCACCGACTCGCGGCAGCGCCGGTTGAAGTCGGCGATGCCGTACGACTCGATCTGGGGCTTGCCCGACAGGCCGAGCTCCTTTTCGACCGAGACCTCGACGGGCAGTCCATGGCAGTCCCAGCCCGCCTTACGGGGGACGTGGTAGCCGCGCATCGACTTGTAGCGGGGGAAGACGTCCTTGAAGACGCGGGCCTCGACGTGGTGGACGCCCGGCATGCCGTTCAGTGTGGGCGGGCCCTCGTAGAACACCCAGGACGGGCCGTCGGCGTTCTGTTCCAGGGATCGCTCGAAGATCTTCCCGTCCCGCCAGCGTTCGAGGACCTCTCGTTCGAGGGCCGGCAGGTCGACCTGCGCGGGAAGTGAGCGGAAGTAGTGGGAAGACATCGTCGGGTGTGACCCTCCACGCGGTGGCTGACAGAGCTGGTTCACGCGTGAAGGGACGAAGCCGGGGACGGCTCCGCGGTACCACCCTTCTTGACGCCCGCTGCCGGACGCCCTCTCGTTTCGTTGCCGCTGCCGGTTCTACTCGGCCGATGGCCTTTCCTCCGGCGGCTCCGGGGTGATCTTCCCACCGCGGCCCGCCCCGGGCTCACACCGTCCCCGGGTCGCTGAGCGGGCGGATGCGGAGGTACTCGTCCCCATCAACGCCTTGCAGACTACGAGGATAACGCGGACCGGCCGTGCGGGCTTCCCGATATACGGGCGGAGGCCGGCGACGGCGGGCGAGAGCCGGGTGAGATCCGGCGTGTGGGGGGAATACGTCGGAGGAACATACGCGGACACCGGGAGGAACTGGCCGAACGTGCCATTCGGGTACGGATGGGGTAAAAGCCTCGGCGAGCCCGTTGCCGATTCGTTATCGGCGACCTATGCTTCCCAAACCTGGTCGAAGTGCTCCTGTGCGAAGGGGAGGCCCGCAATGACGACCCGCACGGCGAGAACCGCCATCAGTGACGACGTCTGGTCCGCCGAGGAGCTCGCCGGGGTCCGGGAGCGGCTGCGGCACGAGATCGAGGAGCTGCGCGCCGACATCGCCAGGGCAGAGGAGCAGCTCGCCTCGGGGGACGTGAGCCAGGGCGCGGGAGACGATCCGGCGGACGCCGGGGCCAAGACCTATGAGCGTGAGCGCGAGATCGCCCTTACCCTGAATGCGCGCGACCTGCTCGCGCAGAACGAGCGGGCGATCGCCCGCGTCGACGCAGGGACATACGGAGAGTGCGAATCGTGCCACAAGCCGATCGGCAAGGAGCGCCTGCGGGCGTTCCCGAGGGCGACGCTGTGCGTAGCGTGCAAGCAGCGGGAGGAGCGCCGCTGAGCGGCGCCGACCCGGCGAGGCCCAACCGGGCGCGGAGGATCGCCCTCCTCGTCGTCGTGGCCACGGTGATCTACACGCTCGACCAGGTCAGCAAGTTTCTCGTGGTGAAGTTCCTGGAGCACGAGGAGCCCCTGACCGTCGTTCCCGGCGCGCTCGTCCTGACCGTGATCCGCAACGCCGGCGCCGCCTTCAGCATCGGCACCGGCATGACGATCGTGTTCACGGTGATCGCGCTTACCGTCGTCGTCGCGATCGTCCGTACGGCCCGGCAGTTGCGCAGCCTGCCCTGGGCGATCACGCTCGGGCTGCTGCTCGGCGGGGCCGTCGGCAACCTGACCGACCGCATCTTCCGGTCGCCGGCGCCGTTCCAGGGGCACGTGGTCGACTTCATCCAGGTGTTCCCGGTCACCCGGTTCCCCGTGTTCAACGTCGCGGACTCGGCGATCGTCTGCGGCGGCGTCCTCGCGGTGTTCCTGGCCTGGCGCGGCTACCAGATCGACGGCACCCGCCAGATCGAGGAGGAGACCTCCGGGAGCGGCGCGGAGCAGGGGGCCGCGGAGCGCACCGCCGCGGAGCCGTCCGGGAACGAGAGCCGTGAAGAGGTCCGTGCGGCGACCCAGGGCGAGAGCCGGGGCGAGGTCCTCGCGGACACCCGCGAACAGGCCCGCGAACAGGCCCGGGAGCAGGCGGGGGACCGGTCGAGGGAGCGGGCCGATGGGTGACCGCCGCAGTCTGCCGGTGCCCGACGGGCTGGAGGGCGAGCGCCTCGACGCCGCCCTGGCCCGGTTGTTCGGCTTCTCCCGCACCCGCGCGGCCGAGTTGATCGCCGCCGGGGAGGTGCTGGTCGACGGCGCGGTCCCGGCGAAGTCCGACCGCGTCCACGCCGGGGCCTGGCTGGACGTCACGATCCCGCCGCCCCCCGCCGCCCCGATGCCCGTGGCCGAGCCCGTGCCCGGCATGACGATCCTGTACGAGGACGACGACGTCGTCGTGGTGAGCAAGCCGATCGGGGTGGCGGCGCACCCCACCGTCGGCTGGACCGGCCCCACCGTGATCGGCGGCCTGCTCGGCGGCGGCCATCGCGTCTCCACCAGCGGCGCGGCCGAGCGGCAGGGCATCGTCCACCGGCTCGACGCCAACACCACCGGCGTCATGGTCGTCGCCAAGAGCGAGCGGGCCTACACGCACCTCAAGCGGGCCTTCAAGGAACGAACGGTCGACAAGCGCTACCACGCGCTCGTCCAGGGGCACATGGACCCGCTGCGGGGCACGGTGGACGCCCCGATCGACAGGCACCCCTCAGGCGACGGACGCTTCGCGGTGGTGGCGGGGGGCAAGGACTCGGTGACGCACTACGACACGATCGAGGCGTTCCGGGCGGCGTCGCTGCTCGACATCAAGCTGGAGACCGGCCGGACCCACCAGATCCGGGTCCACATGGCCGCGCTCAGGCATCCGTGCGTGGGCGACCTGCTCTACGGCGCCGATCCCACCCTGGCCGCCCGCCTCGGCGTGCGCCGGCAGTGGCTGCACGCGGTGTCGCTGTCGTTCGAGCACCCGGCGACGGGGGAGTGGATGACGTTCACCAGCGACTACCCCGACGACCTGGGCCGCGCGCTGGAGATCCTCGGCGACGAGGGCTGAACACGAGGGCTGAACACCCGCGTCGCTCAGGCGTTCCAGTCCGTCTCCGGCTGGGTGTAACCGTCCGGGAAGTCCTCGGAGACGTCGCCGGTCCCGGCCGCGTTGCCGTTACCCGTGCCCTTTCCGCTTCCCTGCGTTCCCTGGTTTCCCGGCTTGCCCGTGTCCTGCTTTCCCTTGCCGGGGTCTCCCGAGTTTCCCGTGCCCTGGCTTCCCTTGCCGGTGGGCGGCTGGGCCGCCCCGGCGTTCGGGCCCTTGGCGGGCTTCCGCGTGCCGGGGCCCGCCTCGGCGGGCTTGCCTTTTGGGGCCTTGGCCTTACCGCCGGGCTTCGTCTGGCTCTTCGGCTTGGGCTTGTTGGCGGTGTTCGACCTTTCCGCGGACCTGCCGCCGTGGTTCTCCTGCGCCCGCCGCCCGTTCCCGCCGTAGGAGCCGCTTCCGGAGTTCGCCACCGGCCTGGTCGCCGTACGGCCGGAGGCACCGTCTGTGGATCCGGAGGCCGCCGAGCCCCCGGTGTCGCCGGGTTCGGGCTTGGCGGTCTTGGTCGCGAAGACGGTCACGGTGGGCACGCTGACGACGGCGGCCGCCCCCTGGGAGCCGCCCGCGGTCCGGGCGGTCGCGAAGGCCGCCGCGCCCGCGGCCACCCCGACCAGGGCGACGAGCGCGCCCGTTCCGACCGCCACCGCCCAGGGCCTGCGGCGCGGATTCGCCGAGACCGGCGTAGAAGGCGGCGTGGGGGTGACAGTGCGGCCGGCGACCGATGCGGGGACGGACGCGGGCAGGGGCGTGGGGACGGACACGGGAACGGGGGTGGGGGCGGTCGCGCCGCCCTGGTCGAACATCGGCACGAACCGGGCGAGACGGGGCGCCTGCCGGGGACGCGGCACCACCGGGTCGGTCACCCGGCCGGTGGCCACCGCGTGCAGGTGCAGCACCGCCTGGTCGGCCGTCATCCTGAGATCGGGGTCCTTGACGAGGAGCCCCGCGATGACCTGGGCCAGCGGCCCGGCCCGGTGCAGCGGGCCCGCGTCCTCGTACATCACGGCGGCCAGCGTCGCGAGCGCGTGACCCCGGTTGAACGGCGAGCGCCCCTCCACGGCCAGGAACAACGTCACCCCGAGAGACCACAGGTCGGACGCCCGCTGCGCCTGCCGCCCCGCCGCCCGTTCGGGGGCGATGAACGCCGGTGTTCCGACGAGCATCCCGGTGCGGGTGACGGGGGAGTCGTCCTCCATCGCCGCGATGCCGAAGTCGGTCAGCACGACCCGGCCGTCCTCGGCGAGCAGGACGTTGTCGGGCTTGACGTCCCGGTGCAGCACTCCGTTCGCGTGGGCGACGCGCAGGCCGGCCAGCACCTGCGAGCCGATCTCCGCCACCCGGCGCGGCGGGAGCGGCCCCTCCTCGCGGATCACCGATCCCAGCGTCCGGGACGGGACCAGTTCGAGCACGATCCAGGGGTAGCCGCCCTCCTCGAAGGCGTCGTACACCGCCGCCACGTTCGGATGGCTGATCCGTCCGGCCGCCCGGGCCTCCCGGAAGGTCCGGACCGTGAAGACGTCCCGCTCGGTCCCGGTCATCTCGGCGGACTGGTGTAGCTCCTTGACGGCGACCTCGCGTTCGAGCACCTGGTCGACCGCGCGCCACACGGTGCCCATGCCGCCCCGCCCCAGCGGCTCGATCAGGCGATAGCGTCCTGCCACGACACGTTCGGAGGTCTGCGCTTCAGCCATGCTTGTCGCGCTACCCCACTTGGGGGAACGCATGCGACATCGTTACCGTTCTGGGACAAATTGCTTTCCGGCCCGCACGCGTCGCCGGATCGTCATCCGGGCTGGAAGGTGCGGGTGAAGGCCTTGAAGTACGACAACCCGGAAGTCCATCGGGCATCACTCACCTGCCAGTAGAGGGCGACGCACCGGCCGTCGCCGAGCCGGAAGGCGCGGTCGAGCACCCGCACCTTCCCGGTGCTGACCGTGTGGGTGAACTCCCAGTCGGCGGAGGGCACGCCCAGGTAGGTGCCCGGCGTGATGCCGATGCGTTCGTAGCCGCGCAGGTATCCCTTCTCGGTCGAGGCCTCCTCGACCGTGCGCACGGCGCTGACCGGGTCGTCGGTCTCCCAGGGGGTCAGGTCCACCTGGAGGTAGTCCCGGCCGTTCGGGGCGTGGAAGCGCACCCGCGTGGCCTCCCTGCCGTACGGGACCCAGCCGGAGGGCAGGGCGATCGAGAAGCCGAGCGGGTCGCGGTGGACCTTCCAGCCGGCGGGCACCGTGGCGGGCGGACGCGGAGACGGCTTCGCGGACGGTTCCTGGGACGGTTCCTGGGACGGCTCTGCTGACTGCTCGGGCGACGGAGGACCGGAGGAGGTCCCGGTGTGGGGGCTCGGCTCGCCGGCGCCGTCCGAGGATGTGGAGTCTCCAGTCGAGTCCCCAGTGGGCTCGCCCGTGGTGTCTCCGGTGGTGCCGTTCTCGGAGGCCGACGTGGAGTCCCGGACCGCCGGCCCCGCGGCGAACTGCTGGTAGCCGAACCACCCGCCCGCGACGACGCCCACGAGCAGCACCGGGATCAGGACCAGCAGGGCCACTCTGCCCGCCGGGCCCCGCCGGGCGGGGGACTGCGGGGGAGCAGGGGGCAGGGAGTGCGGGGGGTGCGTGGAGGCGGCGCCGTACGCGCCGGAGCCGGGCTGCCCCGGACCCGGCGGCGCGCCGTGCCAGGGCCCGCCGTACGGCTGGGCGCCGGGCGGTGTCTGCTGCCAGTGCGCACCGGACGGCTGCTGCGGCCCGGACGGGTGTGGGTGCCAGTGGCTGCCACCCGGTGGCAGCGGAGACCCGGGGGGCGTCTGCTGCCAGGAACCGCCGGACGGCTGCTGCGGGCCGGACGGGTTCGGGCGCCAGGAGCCGGGCGGGGGCGCGGCGGCCGCCGGTCCGGGGCCGGCCGCTATGGCGGCGTTGAGCAGGGCGGCGGTCTCGCCCGGGGAGATGCGGTGAGCGGGATCCTTACGCAGCAGGCCTTCGAGCACGGGCGTGAGGGCCCCCGCCCGCAGAGGCGGCGCGGGATCGTCGTGCAGCACGGCCGCCATCGTGGCCACCGCCGAGTTGCGGTCGAACGGCGTCCTGCCCTCCACCGCGGCGTACAGCGTCGCGCCGAGGGACCACAGGTCGGACTCGGGGGTCGCGGGATAGCCGTTGAGCCGCTCGGGCGGCAGGAACGCGGGAGTGCCGGTGATGCCCCCGGTCATGGTCAGCCCGGTCTCCTCCGGCATGGTCGCGATGCCGAAGTCGGTGAGCACGACCCGGGTCTCCCCGCTGAGCAGCACGTTCTCCGGTTTCACGTCCCGGTGCAGCACGCCCGCGGCGTGCGCGGTGCACAGCGCGTCGAGGACCTGCAGGCCGATGGCGGCCACCCGGTCGGGTGGAAGCGGGCCCTGGTCGCGCAGCTCCTGGCCGAGGGAGCGCGACTGGACGAGCTGCATCACGATCCAGGGCCGGCCGTCCTCCTCG
This sequence comes from Microbispora cellulosiformans, assembly GCF_008728085.1. Lineage (NCBI taxonomy): Bacteria > Bacillati > Actinomycetota > Actinomycetes > Streptosporangiales > Streptosporangiaceae > Microbispora > Microbispora cellulosiformans. The sequence continues at coordinate 399,417 of NZ_VYTZ01000003.1, forward strand.
ATGACGTCGTGCACGACGACGACGTTGGGATGGTCGATGCGGCCCGCCGCCCGCGCCTCGCGGATCGTCCGCCGGTTGAAGGTGTCCCGATCCTCTTCGGAGGTGGGATGGTAGAGCACCTCTTTCACGGCCACCGTACGGGCGAGCAGGTCGTCATGGGCACGCCAGACGACGCCCATGCCCCCGCGGCCGATCGGTTCGAGCAGGCGATACCTGCCCGCCACCCGACGCTCCTCGTCCACCCGTCCCTCCTCGAAACCCCCTGAATGGTCCCACAGGCGGACGGCCGGCCGTCCGCCGTGACGGAAATCCCCGGCGCCGGCGGGCGCCGGGAGGACGGGAGCGGGCGGGGACGTGCGCACACCGTGCCGCCGCCACCGTATGCCGACGTGGGCGAACCCGATGCGCAGTCGTTATGGCGCGTTATAAAAGTTGGATTTGGTCTGGTCTTATAGCGTTGACCTGCGAAAATGTCACATCTCACACTTTCTTTCGTTACGTCGTGGCATTTTCGACACATCCTGCCACTCTTGTCCGGTTTATTCCCCTCTAATACTGTCCGCAGTGACTTTGTCGTTTCCCGGACGGAACTCCCCCCGAGACATCCCGTCCCCCGCCTGGAGGCGAAATGCGGTTGCGCACGACCATGTGCGGAAGATCCCCCTATGGCATGGCGCTCGGCGCCGCGGTCCTGGTGTCGGCCGCGCTCGCGCTGACGCCGGTCCCGCCCGCGCAGGCCGATCCGGCCGCCGGAAAGAACCCCCCCGCGCCGTGCGGTGATTCGAGCGCGCACCTGGACACGGTGCCCACCCCCGAGCAGTTCTTCGGCTTCCCGCTGGGCAAGGGACAGCCCCGGGTGCTCACGACCGAAGAGATCACGAAATATGTGGAGGCCGTCGGGCGCGCCTCCGACCGGGTGGTCACCGGCACGATGGCGCGCAGCGTGTCCGGCCAGGGCCTGCCCTACGCCATCGTGTCCGACGCCCACCACGTGGTCCCGGGACAGCTGAAGAAGATCACCGACCAGATCCGCTCGCTGCGCGACCCGAGGACGCTGCGGGCGGACAAGGCCGCGCGGATCGCCGAGGAGGCGCCAGCCATCGTCTGGATCGCGGGCAACGTCCACGGCGGTGAGAAGAGCGGCGCCGACGCGGCGCTCAAGACCCTGTACGAACTGGCCGCCGGCCTGTCCTGCGACGTGGTCAAGCGCAACGACAACCTGCTCACGGTCATCGTGCCCACCCAGAACCCGGACGGCCGCGACGCGAACCGCAGGCAGAACGACTACGGGTTCGACCTCAACCGGGACTGGTTCGCCCGCACCCAGCCGGAGACCGACGCCAAGATCGACATGCTGCGGGCGTACCCGCCGCAGGTCTTCGTCGACGCGCACGAGATGGGCGGGCGGCAGTACTTCTTCCCGCCGAACGCCGACCCGATCCACCACGAGATCGCCGACCAGCCGGTGAACTGGATCAACCGCATCGGCGCGGCGAACGGCGCGGGCTTCGGCTACAACGGCGCCTGCGGCGGCGCGGTCACCACCGAGTGCTACTTCAACTACGACACGTACGACCTGTTCTACATGGGGTACGGCGACAGCGTCCCGGCCGCGGGCTTCGGCGCCGCCGGCATGACGTTCGAGAAGGGCAGCACATCGGCCGTCGAGGACCGGGTGCAGCAGCAGTTCAACACCCAGTGGGCCACCACGGGCTGGGCCGCCGACAACCGGCGCGAGGTCCTGGACGGCTACTTCTCGATCTGGCGGACCGCGCTCGCCGAGGGCGCCGCCGGCGCCCTGGAGCCGAACGAGGTCGTCCAGCCCACGAACACCGTCCGGTTCCCGGTGCCCGACATCACGATCCGGTCCTACTTCCTGCTGCCCGGCCGGCAACTCGGCGACGTACGCAGGCTGGTCCAGCGGCTCCGCCGCATGGACGTCGAGGTCTACCGGGTGAAGAAGCCCGTTCAGGTGCCGACCGCCCACGTGTTCGGCGGGCGCACGGCGCACGACGTGACCGTGCCCGAGGGCGCCTACTGGATCCCGATGGACCAGCCGCAGAAGCACTGGATCCAGGCGGTGATGGGCGAGGACCCCTTCGTCCCGTTCCCGTACTTCTACGACGTCTCCTCGTGGAGCAACCCGCTGCTCGCGGGGGTGGACACCATCACCACCGGCGACGTGGTGTCGCCGAAGGCCGACCCCGTCAGGGACATCGACGGCGGCGTGGCCTTCGGGGCGCAGCGCGGCGGGTCCTACACCTACCCGATGGACTCGGCCGCCGCGTCGGAGCTGACCTTCCGGCTGCTCGCCAAGGGAATCCCGCTGACGCGCGACACCCGGAGCGGGCTCGTCGGCCTGCCCCTCACCGCGATCAGCCGCGACGAGCTGGACAAGCTGGCCGAATCGCTCGGCGTCACCGTCGAGGGCCGGCCCGGGCAGGTCTCCGGCCCCGCGCTGCGCACGCCCGACGTCGGCCTGTTCGCCGGCACCGGCGTCTCGACGACCTCCGGCTCGTACGGCGAGGCGCGGTACGTGCTCGGGGCCCGCTGGGGCCTGGACCTCACACCGGTCACCACCGCCGACGTCAACGGCAACACCCCGGCGTTCACGGAGCGGACGGTCCTGCTCGTGCCGGACGGCAGCAGCTCCAACGGCGGGCTGACCACGCAGGGCCTGGCCAACCTCCGGCAGTGGGTGGCCGCGGGCGGCACGTACGTCGGGCTGCGCAACGAGGGCACCCGGGTCGCCCGGGCGGCGGGCCTCACCTCCACCACCGAGAAGGCCAAGCCGACCGGCTACCAGGTCATCGGCTCGCACTTCCGGGTCGACGTGAGCGCGGGCAGCCCGGTCGCGCTCGGCCGTCCCGCCGAGGACTTCCAGTTCAACAACGGCGACCCCATCCTGAACCCGAGCCAGACCGGCGTGAACGTGCTCACCTATCCCTCCGGCGACACGTTCTGGTCCAACGGCTACACCGTGGGAGCCGAGGCGCTCAAGGGCACGGCCTCCCTCGTGGACGAGCCGAACGGCGCCGGACGCGCCGTGCTGTTCGCCTACAACCCGCTGTTCCGGGCGTACAACGAGAACGGCATCCATCTCCTCGCGAACGCGCTGCTCTACCCGGCCGGGGCGCCCGGTGCGCAGCAGCGCACCCTCGCCGCCCCGACGCCAAGCGGGCCGGCGGTGGAGTCGCTGCGCGCCGCCGCGGCCAAGGCGGAGGAACCGGCCAACCTGGGCGGTGAGTGGCGGCCGATCGTGATCGAGGTGGCCGGCGCCGACCTCGCCCGCACCCAGGCCGTGGTGGCCCGGTACACCGGCGCGGCGAGCACGGCGACGGCGGGAGACTCGGCGTACGTCACGATCCCGAACCCGGACGGCCTGGCGGCCGACGAGCACCCCTTCGTCCGCGACCTGGTCCGCGACCTCGGCGCGGCGGGCATCCCGCTCCGCTCCGTCGTGGCCTGATCCACCGCACCCTGCACCCTCAACCCTCCACCGGGCGGCCGGCCTCCGGCCGCCCGGTCCTGCCGGAAGTACCGAGCCGGAAGTATCGAAAGGATCCCCATGACATCGCCTCGTACCCGCCGGGCGGCGCGGTTCGGCGGCGCGGCGCTCGCGGCCGCGCTGCTCACCGCGACCCAGGCGACCGCCTCCCTCGCAGCGCCCGGAAACCCCGGGGAGCCGCGCTACTCCGCCGGCGCCCCCTCGCTCGGTGACCCGTACTTCCCCGACCAGGGCAACGGCGGGTTCGACGTGCGGCACTACGACGTCACCTTCGCGTACGACCCCGCCAACAGGATCCTGGACGCCACGACGGTGATCACCGCGGTCGCCACCCAGGACCTCGACCAGTTCGACCTCGACTTCCGCGGCCCGGAGATCACGTCTCTCAAGGTCGGCAAGCACCCGGCCGCGTTCCACCGGGACGGGCAGGAGCTCGTGATCACCCCGCGGCCGAAGCTCAAGACCGGGGAGACCTTCACCGTCACGGTGGCGTACAGGGGGACGCCGCCGGTCATCACCGACCCCGACGAGTCGATCGAGGGCTGGGTGCCGACGGACGACGGCGTGTTCGTGCCGGGTGAGCCGCAGGGGGCCCCGGCATGGCTGCCGTCCAACGACAGCCCGAAGGACAAGGCCACGTTCACCTTCCGCGCGACGGTCCCCGAGGGCGTCACGGTCGTCGGCAACGGCCGCCTGATCTCGAAGACGACCAAGAACGCGAAGACCACGTTCGTCTGGGACTCGACCGAGCCGATGGCGACCTACCTCGCCACGGTGACCCTGGGCAACTTCGTCGTCAGCGAGACGACCACTCCCAGCGGCATCCCCGTCTACACGGCGGTGGACCCGCGCCTGGTGACGCAGTCGGCGAACGCCGTCGCCCGGATCCCCGACATCCTGGAGTACTTCTCCTCGGTCTTCGGGCCGTACCCGTTCGACACGGCGGGCGCGATCATCGACCGCGCACCCGACGTCGGGTACGCCCTGGAGAGCCAGACCAAGCCGATCTTCTCCAGCGCGCCCGGCGTGGGCACGATGGCGCACGAGCTCGCCCACCAGTGGTACGGCGACAGCGTGTCCCTCGGCAGGTGGTCCGACATCTGGCTGAACGAGGGCTTCGCGACGTACGCGACCTGGCTGTGGACCGAGCACAGCGGCGGCGCGACGGCGCAGCAGACGTTCAACAGCTCCAGCAACTACGGCCGCGCGGCGACCTCGTCGTTCTGGCAGATCGTCACGGCCGACCCCGGCCCGGAGGACATGTTCGGCAACGTGCCGTACAACCGGGGCGCGATGACGCTGCACGCGCTCCGCGGCAAGATCGGCGACCCCGCGTTCTTCAAACTCGTCAGGGACTGGGCCACCGAGCACCGGTACGGCACCGTGAGCACCGCCGACTTCGTCAGGGCGGCGGAGAAGGTCTCGGGCCTGGACCTGAAGGCGTTCTTCGACGTGTGGCTCTACCAGAAGGGCAAGCCCACCGCCTGGTGAGCCGGTTCACGATCGGAGCCGCAGGGCGAGCTGGATCCGGTCGCGCAGGCCCAGCTTGCGCAGCACGCTGGAGACGTGGTTCTTCACCGTGCCCTCGCTGATCGAAAGGCGCGCGGCGATCTCCCGGTTGGCCGCCCCGGCGGCCACCATCCGCGCGACCTCCAGCTCGCGCTCCGACAACAGCTCCCGCCCGGGGAAGCCGGCCGAGCCCTGCAGCGGGAGCTGCCGCAGCTCGGCGACCAGCCGGGCGGCCACCGGGCTGCCCAGCACCGTCTCCCCGCGGCTCACCCGGTGGACGGCCGTGACCAGTTCCTCGGGCGAGCAGTCCTTGAGCAGGTAACCGGTCGCGCCGCCGCGCAGCGCGCCGAAGATGTACTCGTCCTCGTCGAAGGTGCTGAGCACGATGACGGCCACCTGCGGGTGCTCGGCGGCCAGGCGGGTGATCAGCTCCACGCCGTTCATGCCCGGCATCCGCATGTCCACCAGCGCGACGTGGGGGCGGCGTTCGCCGATGACCAGCAGCGCCTCGTACCCGTCGGCCGCCTCGCCCACGACCTCGACGCCGTCCTCGACCTCCAGCAGCTTGCGCAGCCCCTGCCGCATGAGCGCCTGGTCGTCGACCAGCACCACCCTGACCCGCGTCATGCCACGACCTCCGTGAGCGGCAGCTCGGCGCGCAGCTCGAACCCGCCGCGCGTCGCGTTGGCGCCGGTGAGCGTGCCGCCGAGCGCCCTGGCCCGGTCCGACAGCGAGGTCAGCCCGAAGCCGCCGGACGACCGGTCGTCCCGGCCCTTCCCGTCGTCGCTGACCACGAGCACGACCCGGTCGTCGCCGAAGGTGAGCGTGCCCCGCACGTGCTCGGCCCCGGCATGTCGGAGCGCGTTGGTGAGCCCTTCCTGCAGCACCCGGTAGAGGACGAGCTCGACGTCAGGCGTGAGGAGCCGTTCCTCGCCCCGCACCTCGAACCGTACGCTGATGCCGGTGCCGTCGAACGACGCGGCGAGCCGTTCGAGCGCGGCGCTGCCCACCCGGCCGTCCAGCGCGAGCGGACGCAGCGCGCGCACCCAGCGCCGGGCGTCGGCCAGCGCCTCGACGGTGAGCTCCTTGGCCTGGCGGACCTCCTCCCAGGCGGCGTCGGGGCGGCGTTCCCGGAAGCGCTCGGCGTTCTCCAGGCCCATCTTGACGACGGTCAGGTGATGGCCGACGGAGTCGTGCATCTCCGCCGCCATCCTCGCCCGCTCCTCGGCGACGGCCAGCTCCCTGATGCGTTCGAGGAGCCCCCGCGCCTCCTCCCGGCTGCGCCGCGCCGCCAGCGTGGAGGAGGTCATGCCCAGCACGAACGCCGCGAGCACCGCGCCGAGGCCCATCTCCTGCAGGCCGTCGAGCACGGTCTTGTGGAAGATCAGGGGGACCGCCGCGAACATCACCACCGCGAGGCAGGACAGGATGATCGTCGCGGCCCGCATGCTGTAGATGAAGGCCAGGTTGGCCACGGCGATGAGGATCAGGGGGAGCTGGGTGCTGTAGGCGCCGCTGATGCCCAGCATGGTGGTCGCCACGAGGAACAGCGGGGCCGCCCAGCGGCGGCCCTCCGCCCGGTCCCAGGGCAGCAGCGGCCACAGCGCCACGACCAGCCCGAGGTTGGCGGCGAACAGCACATACTCCAGGACGCTGCCGACGCCGAGCAGCACCGCCTGCACGAGGCCGGCCGCCATGACCGCCGTGACCGCCCAGAACACGAGGTTGAACAGGAACGGCCGGTCGGCGTCCCGAAGCCAGTCGAAACCCGCCATGCTCCGACCCTAGATCGCCACGGGGCGGATGCAACCCGCCATCGGGACCATGACCGGAGTCATGCCGCCGCCGCAGGCACACCCGTGCCCCGCCCGCGATCGCAGGTGCGGGGCAGGGTGAGAGGCACGGGGAGCGGGTCTAACTCGCGGAGCAGGTGACCGGCGAGGGCACGTCGTTCGCGCCGGTCGCGTTGCCGGTGAAGCCGAACGACGTGGACGCGCCGGCCGCCAGGGAGCCGTTGTAGTTCACGTTCTTCGCGGTGACCGCGGCCCCCGACTGGGACACCGTGGCGTTCCAGGAGGAGCTGATCGTCTGGCCGTTGCGGTACGACCAGCCGACGGTCCAGCCGGAGATCGCGCTGGTCCGGGTGTTCTTCACCGTCACCTCGGCCTGGAACCCGCCGGGCCAGGAGTTGGTCACCGTGTACGTCGCCGTGCAGCCCTGGCCCGGGTTGGGGGAGCCCGACGGCGAGACCGACGGAGACGGGGACGGCGAGGGCGAGGCGGACGGCGAGCGGGACGGCGAGGCGGACGGCGACGGCGACGGGGAGGGCGACGACGTGCCGCCGCCGCTCGCCTTGAGCACGGTCACCGAGTAGGGCGGGAGCGTGATCGAGGTGGCCGACGACGCGCTGCTCGTGCTGATCGAGGTGGCGCCCTTGCGCCACTGCACGACGGTCGCCGCGTTGCCGGGGGAGAAGCCGGAGTAGGACAGCGACACCGTCGTGGAGTTGTTCAGGTCCTTGTTGATCAGCACGACGTTGACGCCGTTCGAGGTCTTCACGGCGTGCGCGGCGAGCTGCGAGGTGGACGAGGACGCCTTGACCAGGGTGTCACCGGGCGACCCGGCCTTGCCCACCATCGACAGGCCGAAGTACGGCGGGAACGGCGTGTTCGCCGCCGGCTCGCCGGAGGCGCCGGAGGACAGGATGCCCTCGTCGTGGTAGTCAGGGGTCCCGTCGTCGCCGGTGGCCGGGCCCTGGCTGGTCCCGTTGTGCAGGTTCCACCAGTCGAGGTTCATCGCGCCGTTCTCGAACCACGTCAGATAGCTGTCGGTGGCGAACAGCGCCGCGGTCGCGGTGGTCAGCTGATAGCTGGGGTTCAGCTCGGTCACCGAGATGCCGATGCTCGACGCCCTGCTCCCGGCGTACTTGGAGATCAGGGAGCGGACCGTGCTCGTGATCGTCGAGATCTGCGAGACCTTGCCGAGGCTGTCGGCGGCCGAGGTGGCGCCGGGGTACCAGTGGACGATGACGAAGTCGGCCTTGTCCTTCACGATCGACATGACCGTGTTGTTCCAGTCGGCGCTGTCGCCGGAGCCGACGATGCCGTCCGGCCAGCCGCCCGGGGTGGTGAGCACCACGCCGATCTTGATGGAGGAGTCGACGGCCTTCATCGCCGAGATGTACTGCAGCACGTTGTTCGCGTACGCCTTCGGGCTCTTGTCGGAGTGGTTGTCCTGCTCCCAGCCCGAGCCGTAGTGGCCGTTGCCGTAGACCTCGTTGCCGATCTCCCAGTACTTGACGCCGTACCCCTTGGTGATGTTGGCGTACTTCACCCAGTCGGCGGCCTCCTGGGCGGTGCCCGAGCCGTAGTTGGCGATGATGACCGGCTGCGCGCCCGCCGAGCGCACCGTGCCCATGTAGGTGTCGAAGTCGGTGTTCGGCGCCACGTAGCCGCCGTCGGCGGTGTTGGTCTTCCAGTGGTAGATGTCGCCGTACGAGCCGCCGGGGTAGCGGACGGCGGTGAAACCGGCGTCGCGCAGCAGGCCCGCGATGGGGGCGCTGTTCATGTTCCCGTCGTAGACGGCGACGTTGACCCCGTGCCCCGCGGCGGGGATCGTGCCCAGGCTCGTGCCGGTGTTCACCGTCACGGTGGCGGATGTCGCGGCCGACGCGGGTGCGACGGTGACGGCCGTGACCGACGCGGCGGCGAGCGCCGCGGACGTCAGCAGGGCCAGTCCGACGCGCCGCCGGCCTGTGAGCGAGGCGTGCATGGAGGAGCTCCTTCGAGCGATCGCGCTGTCGCCCGTGCCGGGCGCAGATCGAGCCGCATCCTGTTCCCCGCCGCCCCGTACGGTCAACGAGAAGACCCCTCGCAACCTCCTGACCTGGGGTCGATTTCGTATGGAGTTGCAACTTTCATCATGCCGTCATGGTCATGTCACGGCGACAGCAGACAGGCCAGGGCGTGTTCGAGCTCCTCGGGAGTCGTGGCGGGCGCCGCCCAGGGGACCCGGATGAGATGGCCGGGTCCCGGCCGCAGAGTGGCGCCGTAGCGGTCCAGCTCCCACAGCCACACCTCGCCGGGGGTCGCCTCGCCCGTCAGTCTCTCCGCCGCCTCCCTGAGCTGCTGCGCGTGGGACCCGTTGACGTGGCGCACCATGCGCTCGGCCGGTGGCAGCAGCGGGTCGGGGGCCGAGGCGAGGTACGTCTCGGCGTCGAGGACGCCCGAGTCCCCGCCGGTCAGATAGATCACGTGGCAGACGTCGACGCGCACCAGCGCGGGAGCACCGCCCTCGACGGCCGCGAAGAGGTCCCCGTCGGGGCACGCCTCCGCGATGGCGACGGCGGCGGCGCGGGCCTGCGCCGCGGGCACGGGCCGCGTCCAGCCGCGCACCTTGAGCAGGGCGCGGGGCCGCTCGACACCGCCGACCTCCCTGGTCGCGGAGAGGTCGACCGTCACCAGGGTCTCGGCGGGCGCGCCGTAGAGAACCTCGCCCGGCCGCACCAGCAGGACCGGCCGGCCCCTGCCGTCCACGCCGCCGCGGGCGGCGGCCGTAGGCACGTCCGACCCGGCGACCGAGACGTGGGTGGGCGCCGACAGGGCCGCGAGAGTGCGTACGCGCTCGGGGACCGGGGGAGCGGTGACGGGATGCCGCATGGGAGCTCCTTCGATGTAGGTTAGGCTCACCTTAGTAAGGCTTACCTAACTTGGAAAGAGGGCGTAATGCGTTACACGGGACCGAAGGTGCGGCTGTCGCGACGGGCGGGCGTTCCGCTCACCCGCAAGGCGGTGAAGTACTTCGAGGCCCGGCCCTATCCGCCCGGCGAGCACGGCCGCGCGACCAACCGCCGCACTATCGGTGACTACGGCGTGCGGCTACTGGAGAAGCAGAAGCTCCGCTGGTACTACGACGTGTCCGAACGTCAGCTCCGCCGCTACTGGGACCTCGCCGTCGGCCGTCCCGGCCGGTCCGGCGAGGAACTGGTGGCGCTCCTGGAGACCCGGCTCGCCTCCCTCGTCCTGCGGGCCGGCCTGGCGCCGTCCATCTACGCGGCCCGGCAGTACGTGAACCACGGGCACATCGCGGTCGACGGCCGCAAGGTGGACATTCCCAGCTACCAGGTGAAGCCGGGCCAGTCGGTGGCCGTACGGGACCGGTCGGTGAGGATGCAGCCGTTCGTCGCCGCCGCCGAGGGAACGTACGCCGACGAACGGATCGCCCCCTATCTGGACGTCGACCACCGTGGGCTGCGCTTCACCCTGCTGCGCCGCCCCGCGCGCGAGGAGATCGTGGTCCCGGTGGACGAACAGCTCGTGGTCGAGCACTACTCCCGCTGACGCCCCGGCCCTACGGTTCTCCGCACACCGGCGTCTGTCACGGCGTACGGAAGCCGCGGAAGGTCACGCGCCTGCGGACCGCGAAGCCGAGCCGCTCGTAGAGGGCGATCGCGGAGGTGTTGGCTTCGGCCGCGTGGAGGAACGGGCGCTCGTTTCGCGCGGTGATGCGTGCGACCAGGGCGTTCACCAGCCGGGCGGCATGTCCCCGCCCGCGCGCTTCGGGGGCGGTGCAGACGGCGCTGATCTCGGTCCATCCGGGTGGGCGGAGCCGTTCGCCCGCCATGGCGACCAGGGCGCCGCTCTCGCGGATTCCCAGGTAGGTGCCGAGTTCGTGAGTGCGGGGCCAGAACGGTCCCGGCCGGGTCCGCGCGGTGAGATCGAGCATCTCCGGCACGTCGCCGGCGCCCAGTTCGACTATCTCCGAGTCGGCCTCGACATCGGCACGGACGGGGCTCGCGGGAAAGACCAGCTGGAGGCCGTCGAGCGTGAAAAGCGGCTCCCAGTCCGCGGGCGGGGTCGCCGGGCAGCTGAACAGGTCGGCGAACCCGCCGCGACCGAGCAGGCGCGCGAGGTCGTCCCACTCCGCCGGGTCCGGCTCGGCGGACACCGTGGAGAAGCTCGCGACCTCCGGCAGGTAGCCGGCCGCCCGGCCGAGCCGGCGGCCGAGGTGCGCGTGGTGGCCGCGGAGCGACTCGCCGACCGGGTCGTCGAGTGCGACGGTGTCGCGGTCGATCATCGCCCAGTGCCTTCCGCTCAGTGCCTTCCATGCCGGGCCGCGACCTGCGTCCAGCCGCAGTCTAGTCAGGCGGGTTCCTGACCTGCCGTCCGCGCCTCGTCGTCCGGGTGCGCGTGGAAGGCCAGGACCGTCGCCACTTCGGCCACCCAAGCGGCTTTCGGCCCTTGAACCTCCCGTCGCGGGAGGTCGTAGCGTTTCCGGCGTGAGCGGGGCAGACGATGCCGGACGACGGTGGTCCATCGGAGAACTGGCGCGGGCGACCGGGACGACCGTGCGCGCGCTGTACCACTACGACGAGATAGGACTGCTCGTCGCGAGCGAGCGCACAGCCGCCGGCCATCGCCGGTACACCGAACGTGACCTGCGCCGGCTCTACCGCGTGCGGGCCCTGCGCGGGCTCGGGCTGTCGCTGGAGGAGGTCGCGGCCGTCCTCGCGGGCGCGGCGGACGACCCGGAGTCGCTGCGTGACCTGCTCGCTGAGCAGTTGCGCAAGCTCGACCAGCACGCCGAACGGATCGGCGTGCTGCGGCAGCGGATCGGCGACCTGCTCCGGCAGACCGGCGACCCGTACGGCCCCGATCCGGATCGGTTGATGACGACGTTGGAGGTCATGTCAGTGTTCGAGACATATTTCACTGAAGAGCAGCGCGGCCGGCTCACGGAGCGACGGGACGCGCTGGGCCCCGAGGGCGTCGAGGCCGCCAGGCGCGAGTGGGCCGGCCTCGTCGAGGAGGGCCTGCGGCACCTGGCCGACGGCATCCCCGCGGACGACCCGCGGGCCCGGGACCTCGTACGCCGCTGGGACGCGCTGGCGGGCCGGTTCCATCCGGAAGGGCCCGCAGGCGCGGAGACCGCGGCGGCGGCCCGCAGGATGTGGCGGGACAACAGCGCGGAGATCGGAGCGAACCTGCCCTGGCCGGCCGAGCGGATGTCCGGCCTGGTCGCCTACCTGGAGCAGGCCCGCCGGGCGGGCTGAGCCCGTCACCAGACCCGGTCCGGCCGCGCCGGATGCCGGAGGCGGTCGTCGGGGTGCGGGCGGGGTGAACCTTTCACGGGGTCCGCCGCGTCTCCCGAGCCCCGGATCCAGCGGGGGAGCCGGAGCGTTGACCCGCCGGAAGGACCGGCCTACCGTGCGGGTCGCACGCCCCCGTCCCTGTCGTCCGCCGGAGGTCCCGTGTTCCGCACCGCCGTAGCGCGCCTCGTCCCCCTGGCCGCCGCCGCCCTCGTGGCGGCCACCGCGCTCCCCGCCTCGGCCGAGGTCATCGACCCCGCTCCCATCGCCCCCAACCAGTACTTCTACGGCTACGTCAATGGTCAGACCGGTCACGCGACCATCAAGATGGCGTGCTTCGGGCCGGTATACCCAGGACAGACCGGTCATCCGCTCGCCGGGCAGAGCGTGGAGGTGCGGCCCCTCGCGATCTCGTCGTCGGCGGCGAGTGCCGGCTACACCGGCGGCGGCGGCACCACGATCACAGTGGACCTGGGCGACCCGTCGACCGTCTCGCGGGCGCTCGCGCTGCGCTACTACGGGGTCAAGGCCGAGATCCCGGTCACCGCGACGCTGCCGTGCTACGGGTCGGGGAAGGTGACGTTCACGCCCATGCCCACCAGCTGGACCGCCCGTGCGGCGACTGTCCTCGTCGACTACGTCGGCCAGCCCTGACCCGCATCCCGCCGCCGTGCCGTGACCGCCGGGCCCGAGTAGGGGTGCCCGGCGGTCATGGGGTGGCGCGTCCGGCGGTCGCTGCTCAAGGCTTGAAAGTGGCGGCGATGGTCTCGAAGGTCTTCTTCTTCTTTTTCCAGTCCTTGTCCTGGGTCTTGTAGAGCAGCGCGTAGCCGTTGTTCTTGTCGGTGACGAATCCGCGGTCGATCACGCGTGACCTGAACCGGCTGTCGCCGAAGGTGAACTCCCAGTCGGCCGCGGTCTTCCAGAAGTCCTTGACCTCCCGGATCTCGACGAGCTTGTAGCCGGGGAAGTTCCCGCTCATTCCCGGCACGTCGCGCCGCCAGGTCTTCAGGGCGTCCGACTCGGGACTGGAGGTGTGGTGGACCTCCAGATAGGTGTGCGAGTCACCGCGGAAGCGAACCTCGCCGTTGCCGCTGCCGTCGACGTGCCATCCCTTCGGCAGCGCGAGCGAGAAGCCGCTCGAGTGCTTGTACTTGTGCCAGCCGTCGGGGACGTCCCCCGGCCCGGGGGCTTCGGAGCTCTTGGAGGGCTTGGGGGACGGCGAGGCCGTCGCCTCCTCCGAGGGGGTCGCGGACGGCTCGGCGGAGGACGGCGCGGCCGAGGACGACGCCGCGGCAGTGGCCTCCTGGGTGTTCTTCCCCGTCTCGGCCGGGCCTGCGGCAGACCCGGAGGAGGGTTTCTCCTCCGAGCCGCTCCTGCCCGCCTGTACGCCGAGGTAGCCGGCGACACCCACGATGACCACCAGCCCGACGAGCATCAGCGCGGCCTTCAGCAGGCCACCGGGCGCGCGCGACGTGCCGGGCGTCGTGGTGGTGTCGTGCTGCCAGACGGCCCCCTCCTGGGAGAACGCTGCAGGCGCCCCCTGAGCTCCGCCGATGCCTGTGCCGACGCCGGCCACTCCGGCGCCCGTACCCAGGGCGGCCGCTGCGGTGTCCGCTGTGGTGCCCGCCCTGGCGTCCGTACGACGATGCTCGCTCGCGCCGTCTCGCGCGGTGGCCGCGGCCGCTCCGGACGCGGCGGCCGGACGTGACGACGTCCTCTTCGAAGGGTCCTTCGTGGTCTCCTCGGTGGGCTGTCCGGTGGGCTTCCCGGCGGAGTTCCCGCCGACGGCGGGGGAGATCCTGGTGCTGCCGTCGCGCGCGCCCGCCTCCTGCGGCCGTCCCCGGCCAGCGGCGGGCTCGCCGTTCTTCCCGGCCTCGTCCCGCCGGCCGGCCGAGGGCTTCGTACGCGCGGGCGGGGCGGCCTGCACGCCGGTCTCCGGCATCTCGTTCGGCCGCCCGGCCGCGTCCGAGGCCGTTTGCCCTGTACGGCCCTCGCCCCGGCCGGCCTCAGCCGAGCCAGGTTCAGCCGAGACGGCCTCGGCCGAGCCGGGGGAGTCGTCGTCCTGGACGACAGGGATGGGCGAGGTGGTCTCACCCGGGCTCGCGATGTCGCCGGCCACTCCACGACCCGCCGACTGACCCGCCGACTGACCCGTGCCGTCGCCGTTCCGGCCGGACTTGGCGTCCGGCCCGTCGCCGTTCCGGCTGGACGCCGGGGAAGGGTCGTCGCGCCGCGCGGCCGGAGGGTACGGCGTCACACCCCGGGAGGCCTTGCCCGGCTCGGACCTGGACGCGGACGTCCGGGACTGCGGAGGCTGGGATTTCGGAGGCTGTGCCTCGGGGGTCTGTGCCTCTGGAGACTGGGGCTCCCGGGTCTGGGACTTCGGGCTCGGGGACGCCTCCGGCTTCGTGGGCCGCGGCGAAGCAGGCGCGGCGGCCTCCGCGGGAGCGGAGGAAGAACCGGGCGCGGACGGGCCGTCGGACCGGGCCGGCGGCGGAGCGAGGTCCCGCGCCGCCCGCTTGAGCTGCCGGGCGAGCTCGTCGTATCCCGGCCGGTCGGCGGGCTCCTTGGCGAGCATGCGCATCAGCACCGGACCGAGCGCGCCCGCCCGGCGGGCCGGGGCGGGGTCCTCGTTCAGCACGGCGTGCATGGTGGCCATCGCCATGCCCCGGTCGTGCGGGGGCCTGCCCTCCGCCGCGGTGTAGAGCGTGGCGCCGAGCGACCACAGGTCCGACTCGCGCTGCGCGGCCTCGCCGCGGAGCCGTTCGGGGGCGATGAAGGCGGGAGTGCCGACGAGGCCGGTGCGGGTCATCGTGTTGTCGGCTTCGAGCCGGGCGATGCCGAAGTCGGTCAGGACCACCCGGCCGTCATCCGTGAGCAGCACGTTCTCCGGCTTCACGTCCCGGTGCAGAACGCCCTGGCGGTGGGCGGCGCGCAGCGCGTCGAGGATCTGCAGCCCGATCTCGACGGTGCGCTCGGGGGACAGCGGGCCGTCCTCCCTGATCACCTGTCCCAGCGACCGGGACTGCACGAGCTGCATGATGATCCAGGGCCGGTCGTCCTCCTCGATCACGTCGTGGACGACCACCACGTTGGGATGGGTCAGACGCCCCGCGGCGCGGGCCTCGCGCATGGTGCGGCGGTTGAGGTCGCTGAGCTCGTCGCCCATGGCGCTGTCGTAGCGGACCTCCTTGACCGCGACAGGGCGGTCAAGCAACTGGTCGTGGGCCCGCCAGACCACTCCCATGCCACCCCGGCCGATCGGCTCCATCAACTGGTACCGGCCTCCGACGAGCCGGCTTTCCGCACGCGCCACTCGAACCCCTTCCTGGACCCATGAATCGTCCCACGGATGGCAAAGGGATCAACCGCTCCCACCGCTCGCCATCCCGAGATCCGAGACAAATCGGTTCGAGTCGTGGCCCGTCGCTGCTAAGGTCCTAGATATGGGTAGGTACAGCTCGTTTACGAGGCCGGTTCCGGGAGGGCCGGTCGCGATCGTGAGCTAGCGACCATCCGGAGCCGGCTTGAGGCAGGGACGCCAGCGTCTCTGCCTTTTTCGTTGTCAGAACCGCTGGCCAGAGCTTTCTGGCCGGAATTTCCCGGCCTGCGAGGAGCCCGCATGTCGAAGACAGCCCAGCTCGACCGAGACGCCGTACGGATCGGCGACCTGATGATCGGTCACGGGCTCCCCGTGGTGGTGATCGGCGGGGAGAACGCCCGCTGGCTGCGTCTGCCCGCCGACGGCGACTCATCAGACGCCCGATCCGACCGAGCGGCTGGGCCTTCCGGGCTTTCCGGGGCTGCCGGAAAGACTGCCGGGGAGGCGAGGGCGCGCTGGGCCGGGCCGCTGCTGGTGGAGCCGTTCTCGGCCGCCGACCTGCCCGCCGTGGCCAGGCACGCCGACGCGGTGGTGATCGGGCCGGCCTGGGCCCGCGACCCCGGTCTCGTCCGCGCCGCGGCCCGGCTCGGGCTGCCCGTGATCCTCCAGCGGGGGATCGATCAGCGAGGACGGGCGGCGACGCTGGAGGAGTGGCTGGCCGCCGCCGACGACTGCGCGGCCGAGGGCAACGAGGCGATCGTGCTCTGCGAGAGCGGTGGCCGTACGGAACCGGCCGGCACCGCGTCCCACCTGCCGCCGTCCCACCTTTCGCCGTCCGATCTCGCGCCCGCCCCCGACTCCGGCCCTGCCTCTGATTCCGCCTCCGATTCCAACTCCGGCGCCGGCCTCGCACTCGGCCTCGCTCCCGACGCGACCGCCCACGCGGCTTTCGACTCAGCCTTCCGCTCTGCGCCCGACCTCGCGCTCGTGCGCGCCGCGCGGGAGCGGACGGGCCGCCCGGTGCTCGCCGCGCTGGGCCGCGACGGCGGCCTCGCGGGCGCGGCCGTCGCGGCGGGGGCCGACGGCCTGCTGCTCGACCCCGCCGCACCACCCGAAGCGCGCGCGGCGGCCGACGAGGCGGCGACCGTCCTCGCGGCCCTCGTCCGTCCGCAGTCCCCGCGGACCCTCACCGAGGCCCGGGGGGAGATCGACCGGGTGGACGCGGCCCTCGCCGTCCTCCTCGAACGACGGGCCCTGCTGGCCGCGCGGATCCAGCGGCTCAAGCCCGTCGGCGGCTTCCAGGGACGGGACATGGAGCGCGAGCGCCGCCTGGTCGCGGGCATGGCGCGGCGCGCTCCCCGCCTGGGCGTACGGCGGCTCGCGCCGATCATGAACGCGGTGATCGAGGCGGGCCTGCACGCGGCGGAGGAGGAGCGAGCCCGGGACCGGGACGCAGACGGCATGTGAGCGCCCGGGCCCCACTGTTCGCGTGAGGCTCCGCTACGCGCTCGGTGACGGTGACCCCGGCCGGGGGTGAAGCCGCCTCGCGGTAACAACGCCGACGCCGTGCCCCGCGCCGCGACTCCCACTGATCGCGTCAGGCTCCACTGCGCACTCGGTGACGGTGACCCCGGCCGGGGGTGAAGCCGCCTCGCGGTAACAACGCCGACGCCGTGCCCCGCGCCGCGACTCCCCCTACACGTACGGCCTGCTTCGTGCGTGCTCCACAGGTGCCGATGAGCGTCAGCTTCAGTGCCTGTTTCGCCGGGTGTCTTCTTGGGTGTGTCGCGGAGAAGCGGCGTAGAGGCGGGCATCGCTCGTCCTGCCCCGCGCACTGCCGTCTCTCCTGGCTCCCGTGCTGCCGCCCACACCGCCGCCCGTACTGCTGCCTGTACTGCTGCTCGTCCTGCCGGTGGCCGCCGGCGCGCCGACCGAACCCGTACGGCGGGGCGTGCGGCGAGCGGGGCCACGGACCGGCGTGTGGGCGGTGGAAGCGACCGCCGGGTTGTGGCCGAAAACGCGGGCGAAGGTGCGGGCTACGTCAGGGCTGAACATCCGGGCGAAGGTCTGGGAGAAATCGTGGCCGGCCGCCGGGAAGCGCATCGGGGAAACGGCGGCGGCCGCCCGGCCGCCTCCTGAGCCCAAAGGAACCCGGCCGTTTCCGGCGGAGAAGGGGAGCCTTCCGGCGGCCAGGGGATGGCTGCCGTTTCCGGGCGCGGGGGTGGCCCGGCTCCCGGGGGTCCCCGTGCCTCCGGACGCCGGCCCGCCCGCCTGGGACGCGGCGTCGTCGTGCCGCCGGTGTTCGGCCTCCCGCTTCTTCTTCTCTTTCTCCTGCTTCTTGCGTTGCTTCTCCAGCGCCTCCTTCAGGCCCGGCGTGAAGCCGCCGCCGAACCTGGACATGTCCGGCGGGGTGAAGCCGTGCGCCGGAACGCCCCGCAGGGCGGCGCGCATGGAGTCCACCCAGATCGGGCCGGGCAGCGAGGCGCCCTGCACGGAGCCGTAGTACCGGCCGCCGATGGTGACGCCGGTGAGCGGATAGCGGTAGGAGCCGCGGATGTCGCCGACGCTGACGGCGGCGGCCAGGCTGGGCGTGTACCCCGCGAACCAGGCCGAGGTGTAACCGTTGTTCGTGCCCGTCTTGCCCGCGGCGGGGCGGCCGATGGACTGCCCGCGCATCGTGCCCTTGGTGAACACCCCCGTGAGCACGTGGCTCACCGCGTCGGCGACGGCCGGCTCCAACGCGGCCACGCAGGCGGGCGGCACCTCGGTCCGCGTGCCGTCGTGCTCCACCACCGCCGCGATGGCCATCGGCCTGCAGTAACGGCCGCGCGCGGCCAGCGCCGCGTACGCCGCCGCCACGGTCGTGGGGTCCATCTCGTTGGCGCCCAGCGTGAACGTCGGCACCTCGCGGAGCGGCGTGCCGTCCGCGCGCCGGATGCCGAGCGACCGGGCCGTCGCGACCACGTCGCACAGCCCCACCTCGCGCTCCAGCCGCATGTAGAAGATGTTGACCGACTGCCAGGTGCCCATCTCCAGGCTGTACGGCCCGCCGCCGCCCTCGCCGCCCGCGTTGTGGATGACCGTGTGAGGGTCGTTCACCGCCCGGCCCGAGCAGTCGCGGTAGCCGAACGACGGGACGTACGAACCGGGGATCGTGAAGCCGTCGCCGAACCGCATTCCCTGCTTCAGCGCGGTGGTCAGCGTGAACACCTTGAACGTCGAGCCCGCCTGGAGGCCGAGGCCGCCACCGTGCGCGACGTCGGCCGCGAGGTTGTAGGTGGTGTTGCGCCCGAGGGCGCGGTCGTGCGGGTTGCGCCCGTACCGCTTGCTCACCGCCATCGCACGGATGCGTCCGGTGCCCGGCTCGATCATCGTCTCGGACGCCACCTGGTTGTCGCGCGGGCTGACCCGCGCGGCGAGGGCCCGGTCCGCGGCCCGCTGCGCGGCCGGGTCGATGGTCGTCCAGATCGTGAGGCCGCCCCTCTGGAGGCGCCGCTCCCGGTCGGCCCTGGTGTAGCCGAACGCGGGGTTCGTCAGCACCTCCCGCTCGACGTACACGCAGAAGAAGGGGTACGCGCTGCCCGCGCAGCCGCCGGGCTCGGGACGCAGGTGCAACGCCAGCGGCGCGGCCGCAGCGTCGAGGGCCCGGTCCCGGCCGATCAGCCCGAGCTCGGCCATCCGGCTCAGGACGAGGTCGCGCCGGGCGCGCAGCCGCCCTCTGTGGTCGTCGCCCAGGGACGGGTCGGTGTCGTACGGCGTGCGCACCGCGCCGGCCAGCGTGGCCGCCTGCGTCAGCGTGAGGTCGGCGGCGTCGACCCCGAAGAACCGCCGGGCCGCCGCCTGGACGCCGAAGGCGCCCGCGCCGAAGTAGGCGATGTTGAGGTAACGCTCCAGGATCTGGTCCTTGGTGTACTTGCGCTCCAGCGCCAGCGCGTACCGCAGCTCGTCCAGCTTGCGGCGGAAGGTGCGTACGAGGGCCTGCGCGCGCTCCTGCTCCGTCTCGGCCTGGCTCAGCATGATGTTCTTGACGAGCTGCTGGCTGATGGACGAGCCGCCCTGCCGGATGCCGCCCGCCCGGGTGTTGGTGACGAGCGCCCGCAGCGTGCCTTTGAGGTCGAGGCCGCCGTGCTCGTAGAACCGGGAGTCCTCGATGGCCACGATGGCCTGCCGCATGACCGGGGCGACCGCGCTCAGCGGCACCGACTGCCGGTTCTGGTAGTAGAACTGGGCGATCTGCCGGCCGTCGCGGTCGAGCAGCCGCGTCATCTCGGGCAGCGGCTCCTCCCGCAGCGGCGCGGGCAGCTCGGTGAACGCGGACGCGGCACGCTTGGCCGCCAGGCCGGCCCCGCCCACGAAGGGCATGACCAGCCCGGCGACCAGTCCGCCTCCGGCCGCGCCGCACAGGCTCAGCGAGAGGAGGGCGCGCCCGAGACTGACGCGCCCGAGACCAGCGTGGCCGAGGAGACGAGAGGTCACGGGATATCAGTGCGACCTCCGGCGTTCTCCCAAACCCGGGAGGCGGAAAGCTTTACGTCAGCCTGTTGATCTTCAACCCCAGAGAGGTGAACTGTTCGAACGGCCTGTGGTATCCGCGTTCGATGTGGTTGACGCCGCGCAGGGTCGAGGTGCCCTCGGCGACGGCGGCGGCCAGCACCGCGGAGAACCCGGCGCGGATGTCGGGCAGCGTGACGTCGGCCCCGCGCAGGTTGGAGATGCCCCGCACGACCGCCGAGTGCTTGGCGTTGGTGTCGTGGTAGCGGCAGGCCGGCCCGCCGAGGCACTGGGCGAACACCTCGATCTCGCAGCCCATCTTCTGCAGTGCGGGTACGTACACCAGGCGGTTCTCGAAGACCGTCTCGTGCAGCACCGACATGCCCTCGGCGCGGGTGAACAGCACCATGAGCGGCGTCTGCCAGTCCGTCATGAAACCGGGGTGGGTGTCGGTCTGCACGGCCGCCGCGCGCAGGCCGTCCGGGGCGGAGGCGCACAGCCAGTCGTCGGTTATCTCGAACCGCGCGCCCATCCTGGCGAGCGTCGTGATGGCCGTGACCAGCCGGTCCTGGTGGCAGCCGTGCACCCGCACCTCGCCGCCCGTCACCAGCCCCGCAACGAGGTACGAGAACGCCTCGATGCGGTCGCCGGCCAGCCAGGTGGAGGCGCCGTGCAGGCGCTCGACGCCCTCGATGACGATGCGCCGGTCGGGGCTGAGCTCGATCATGGCGCCCATGCGCTGGAGGAACAGCGCGAGCTCGACCACCTCGGGCTCCATGGCGGCGCCCTTGATGACGGTCTTGCCCTCGGCGAGGACGGCGGTCATCAGGATCGTCTCGGTCGCGCCCACACTGGGGTAGGGGAGCGAGATGCGGCTGCCGCGCAACCGGGCCGCCTTGGCCGTGATGCCGTTGTCGCCGACCTCGATCTCGGCGCCCATCGACCGCAGCGCCTCGACGTGGAAGTTGACCGGCCGCCTCCCGATCGGGTCGCCGCCGACGAGCGGCACGAACGCCTCGCCCGCCAGGTGCAGCAGCGGGCCGAGCATCAGGATCGGGATGCGGTTGAGGCCGGTGTACTCCTCCGGGACCCGCGGCCGGATGTCGCTGCCACGCTCGATGGTGATCTCACCAGGGGTGATGTCCACGTGGATGCCGAGGGCTTCGAGCATGGCGGCGGTCAGCCCCACCTCGCCGACCTCGGGCGCGTTCTGCAGGGTGCTCGGACCGGTTCCGAGCATCGCCGCCACCATGTGCTTGGAGACCGCGTTCTTCGATCCCCTGACCTCCACGTCGCCCCGCAACGGGCCCGACGGGTCGATCTGCCAAACCTCTTCGCTCACTCGGCCTCCCTTGGCCCCACCCATGCCGTGCGTCCCCCGCACTCGGTCCTGCAAGAGTACGGGACCGAATTCGATCGCTATGTGAGTACTATCGGGACGGTGCGGCATGTGAGGGGCAATCTGGCGACCGTCGTCGTGACCGTCCTGGTGCTGGCCCTTCTCGGCGTCGTCGCCGGGTACGTGTGGTCGGTGCTCGCCCCCGCCACCCGCTACGTGATCTTCGAGGGGACGCGCCAGCCCGTCGACCCGGAGACGCAGTCGCTCATCGAGGCCGACGGCTGGTTCGCCGTGGTCACCGGCGCGTTCGGCCTGGCCTCCGGCATCGCGGGGTACGTCCTGTCGCGCCGCCACCCGCCGGTCGAGATGCTCGTGGGGCTCGCCGCCGGCGGCCTGCTCGCCGGGTACGTCGCCCTGACGGTCGGCACGTCCGCGAAGGGGACCGTCCAGGCGGCGGGACCCGGCGGCTTCACCACCACGACGTCCCTGGGAGTGACGGCGTACGGCGTGCTGTTCGCCTGGCCCCTGCTGTCCACCGCGGTCTTCTGGGTCGTCGAGTTCGCCGTGAGCTACCGTCAGCGCGAAGGCTGACGCCACCGGCGGTGTGCGGCCTCACGCCCGCGGGCCGGCTCTTTCCCGGCAGTATCGTGATCAGTGTCATGCTGAGACTGGAGTTCACCGACGCCGACCTGCGCCAGATCACCGTCGCCGCCACTCCGGACGCGGTGCTGGAAACAGCCCTCAGCGTGCGGCGGCTGCGTACCGGGCCGGGCGGGGGAAGCCGGTCGAGCCCCGGCCTGCGGCGGCTGCGCCACGTGGTGAAGGGCGGCCTGGCGGCGCGGGCGGGCGTGCTCCTGGAGGTGGTCCCGCCCGACGGCTTCCTCCCGGACTTCCTGCTGCAGCCGGAGGCGCGTGATTTCGCCAGCGGAGTCGAGCTGGTCGGCCAGGTGCCCGCGACGCTGCTCGCCGCCGACCTGAGCGAACTGCCCCCGTCTCCGAGGCCGAGCCGCTGGCTGCGGGAGCTGGCCTCCGGGGACGCCGCGGCGCGGCGGACGCTCACCGCCGACCTGCACGCCTACTTCGGCTCGTCACTGGCCCCCATATGGCCTATGGTCCAGGCCGGTGTCGCCGCCGACCGTTCCCTGCGCGCCGAGACCCTGCTCCGCGGCGGCATCGACGCGCTGCTCGCCACGATCAATCCCTGGTGGCGCTGGCGGCCTCCCGTGCTGGAGATTCCCTCGCCGCTCGCTTACCACGTCCCGTTGTGCGGCCGCGGGCTGCTGCTGGTCCCCTCGTACTTCGCGCCGACATCCCTGCTGGCCTGGCGGCCCGACCAGCCCACCGTGCTGGTCTACCCGCTGTGCCACAACGACCGGACCGGCTTCGCCGACGCCCTCGGCCCGCTGCTCGGGCGTACCCGGGCGGCGGTTCTGGCCGCGCTGCGCGATCCGGCGACGACGACCTCCCTGGCCGAGCGGGTGGGGGTGTCCCTCGCCTCCGCCAGCCAGCACGCCACGGTCCTGCGCAACGCCGGGCTGGTCGCCACGACCCGGGCCGGCGGAGCCGTCCTGCACGCGCTGACCCCGCTGGGAGAGGCCCTCCTGCGGGGCGACGCCGCCGCCGGATAGCACCTGCCGGTCAGCCGGTCAGCCGGTCAGCCGGTCAGCCGGTCGGCTCGGGCAGGCGGGGAGCGGTCCGCCAGAAGCCGGTCGCCTGCTCGAAGGCGTGCCCGAGGCGCAGGACGTCCATGTCGGCCCACGGCCGGCCGACGATCTGCAGGCCGACCGGGAGCCCGTCGGACGTGAAACCACAGGGCACCGACATCGCGGGCGCGTGCAGCACGCTGATCCAGTAGCAGGAGCGCATCCAGGCCAGGTAGTCGGGCATCTCCACCCCGGCCACCTCCGTGACGTACGGCTGCTCGACCGGGAACGGCGGCACCTGGCTGACGGGCGCCACGAGGAAGTCGTACCGGCCGAAGAAGCGCCGCATGCGGTGCCAGAGCCGGGTGCGCAGGCGCTCGGCCCGCCCGAGTTCGGCTCCGGTGACCTTCCGTCCCTGCTTCACGTTCCACGCCACGTTGGGGCCCACTTCGGGGAAGTCGCCGAAGGTGAGCGCGTAGTGCCACGACCGGTAGACGCGGAAGGCCTCCTCCGCGTCGGACAGGTCCAGGTCCACCTGCTCGACCTTCACGCCCAGGCCGGTCAGCGCCTCCACCGCCCGCGCCGTCGCCGCCGCGGTACGCGGGTCGACCGGCAGGCCCCCGAGATCGGGACTGAAGGCCACCCGGACGGACGTGAGGTCCATGTCCAGCGGTTCGGCGAACGCCGACCCGTCCTCACGGATCGAAAGCGGCGAGACCGGGTCGAACCCGGCGATGGCCGACATGAACAGTGCCAGGTCACCGGCCGTACGGGCCATCGCTCCCGCCACGCTCAACGTGAACCAGGCCGCCGTCGGCGACTTCGACGGCACCCGGCCGGGAGTCGGCCGCAGGCCCGCCACGTTGCAGAAGGACGCGGGGTTGCGCAGCGAACCGCCCATGTCCGAACCGTCGGCGAGCGGCACCATCCGGCAGGCCAGCGCCGCGGCGGCCCCGCCGCTGCTGCCGCCCGCGCTCTTCGACAGGTCGTAGGGGTTGCGCGTCGCGCCGAAGACCTCGTTGACCGTGTGCGACCCGGTGCCGAACTCGGGGGTGTTCGTCTTGCCGAGCATGATCCCACCCGCCTCGCGGATGCGTCGCACCAGGGGATCGTCCTCGACGGGCACATGGTCGGCGAACGCCCGCGAGCCGTACGTCGTCCGCACGCCGGCGGTGTCGGCGAGGTCCTTGTGCGCGACCGGGATGCCGTGCAGCGGCCCGCGCACCATGCCACGTGCGAGGTCCTCGTCGGCCCGCGCGGCCTGGTCGAGCGCCCGCTCCGCGGTAAGCGTCACGATGGCGTTGACCTGCGGATTCGTCTCTTCGATCCGCCGCAGGCACGCCTGCGTCAGCTCGATGGCGCTCACCTCCCGCGCCCGCAGCAGCGCGGCCATCTCCGTCGCCGTCAGGTCCGCCGCCCCGCTGTTGTGGCCGGCCTGTTCGCCGTGTTCGCTCACACTTCCCCCGATCCCTCCGGCTATCGCCAGTGTCGAGGCGGGTGAGCCGTACCGGCGATGGCAACAGTCGACAGGTTCACAGCTTGGCGATGGGGGCGGTCACCGCCTGCGCGAGCCGGACGAGGTTCTCCGGTGCCGTCTCGATCTGCAGGCCACGCCGCCCGGCGGAGAAGTAGACGGTCTCGAAGCCGAGCGCCGACTCGTCCACCACGGTCGGCAGCCGCTTGCGCTGGCCGAGCGGGCTGATGCCCCCGACGACGTAGCCGGTGGTCCGCTCGACCTTGGCCGCGTCGGCCATCGCCGCCCGCTTGCCCTTCAGCGCCGCCGCGAACGCCTTGAGGTCGAGCTTGCCCGCCACCGGCACGACCGCGACCGCCAGGCCCGCCTCGGTCTCCGCCACCAGCGTCTTGAAGATCCGCTCGTACGGCACTCCGAGCGCGTCGGCCGCCTCCTCGCCGTACGCCTGCGCGTTCGGGTCGTGGTCGTAGGGGTGGAGGGTGAACTCCGCCTTCGCCTGCGTGAGGGCGACCGTCGCCGGAGTGCTCTGGCCGCCCTTGCTCTTGGTCTTGCTCACGACCGCAAGCCTAACGGCGGCACCACCGACGTTCCCGTCCCAGCCGTCCCAGTGCCCCTGCCGTCCCTACTGCCGCCGCATCCCGCCGTCCCCGCCGCTTTTCGCACTCGCCCGGCCACGACTGCACGCCGAGCCTGCCCGTGCCGAACTGGCCGAGGCAGACAGCCGGAAAGCCGAGCAGGCGGGCCAGGGCCGGCCGTACCAGCGGGCTCACTCGCGTTGCCGGAAGGCGAAGCGGCCAAGGAAGGTGAAGGCCCAGCGATCTTCGCCGACCTTCCGGCGCAAGTAGCGGCCGGGACGGCGGTAGCGGTCACGATTGTGGAACTGGCAGGCCGGTCCCAGCAGCTTCAGGTCGGTTAGCCCGCCGCTGCTCCAGTTGTCGGCGTGGTCGATCTCGCACATCGTGGCGGGCAGGGGGCAGCCCTCGACCCAGCAGGTGGCGTACCGGGCGAAGACCGCCCGGCGCTGGGCGGGCGTGGCGAGGCGGACCTTGCGGCCCATGTCGAGCACCTGCCCGTCGGCATCCATCACGATCCGGACCAGGGCGCTGGTGCGAGCCAGACGATGCACGCTGGCAAGGGGGAGCATCTGCCCGGTCGCCAGCAACAGCCCGGGTGCGGTCCCGAGCAGCGCCCACGCCAAAGCCGTCGGTGTACCCGGCCCTCCCTCCGGTTCGTCTGGTGTCCCTTCCGGTTCGTCCGGGGTTGCTCCTGAGGCCGTGGTCTGCTCATGCCTGACTTGTCCGGGCCAACCTTGCTGGGCCGCCGATGCGCCGTCGGCGGCGGGGCTGGTCGTGGCGGGGGCAGGGGTGGCGGAGACACCGGCGGCGGGGGCGGGAACGCCGTCGCCATGGGCAGGCTGGACGCGCCTGGATTGGGGGCTGTCACCGGATACCGGGCCAGCAGGATCGTCATCGGCCGCAGCGGTGTCGTCCGAGCCGCTGCACCCAGAGCAGTCGGGTTCGGCCTTCTTCGCGGGAACCGGATTCCCGGTGGGAACGGGGCCGCCCTCAGGGACGGGCCCCTTGCCGGAAACGGGACCCTTGGCGGGGGCCGGTCCCTTGCCGGAACCAGTGCCGTCGGCGGAACCAGTGCCGTCGGCGGGAACGGGGTCGTTGGGCAGGGACTCCGCTCTGACCATCACGAGAAGCTCAGCGGCGACCTTCTGCCCGAGGAGTGCGATGAACGCGTCCGCGTTGCGTACCCGTCGCGGCCGGTCATCTCCCTCGGCTCTGGGCTTGCCATAGGTCTGCAGCAACGTCATCAGGCGCGCGGCCGCCTCGCGGGGAAGGTAGAACTGCCCTTCCACTCCGCCGTTCTTGGTAGGGCGTACCGTCATGAAGCGCCGCTGGTAGTCGGCTTGCTCATCCTGCTCTTCACCGTCGGGGTCCAGCAGCGCCCGCAGATACCGTCCCGCCTTGGATACCTCCGCCGCGGTCGCCTTCTCAGCCAATTCCACCAGAATCGGCTCGGCCAGCGCGGCATTGTCATCCGACAGCCCGGCCGTCGCGGCGCAGATGGCCTCCGCCACCCCGGCCGCCATCTCGCCTGTGGCGAACCGCCGCGCCACCTCGGGCAGACGGGTCAGTTCCTCGCTGAGAGTCAGCAAACGACTCGCTTCAGGCGTGCTCATTCCCCCAGCGGTGCGCAACCAGGTCCGCGTCGAGGCATGCCCATGCTGCTTGGCCTGTCCCGTTCGATGTACGCGGCCGACGCGCTCGGCCAGCGCACTCATAATGCGGTCGCGGGCGAACAGCAGGTCCTCGGCTTCGGCCAGACAAATCTCCGGCGCATCCGGGGCCGGCATCAACGCCAACGCCTGCGCCGTCTCGCGCAACGATGCCACCAGCATCCAGGACGACCGTTCCCGGTGGTTGCTACGACCGTCGGTGTCCGAGTCCGCCGAAGCCCTGGTACCCCCGAATCCGGTGCCTCCGAATCCATGGTCGCTGGATCCGCAATCCGATCCGCTGCTGTTGTATCCGCGGCCCGCGCCAGGACCGGCCGTCCCACTGCCGGTTGCTTCGTGCTCGGCGTCGTCACAATTATTCGAACGGTGAAGGTCGCCAGGGCCAAAGCCGAACAGACCCATGGCACCTCCCCGTTTGTTAATTCGAAACCCTGTATGAATTCTCCCATGCGCCTGCTGGCGAGAACAGCCTTGCCAGCTACATTGTTGGAGCTGCAGGTTGTCGTCGATCGAATCAATTCTCCGGGGAATTCTTCCTAATTGCCTTTTTCGCTCCATGTCGTAGCCACACTTGGAACAGCCCGCAGCAGGGGAGAGTCGCAACTGCGCCGGCATGAGTGCGATGGGCAGAGCGCTGCGGCGCGTTGGGGTGGGCAGGCTGATGAGCGAGGGTGCGTCGGGGCGTCACGTGCCGGACGGCGGCGAATAGGCCTGGGACCTCGGTGCCGTCCCGGGACGATGGTTCAAGCTCAGGGGCGCGGCAGGGCGGTGCAGGGGCAAAGGTGCGGCAGAGCGGTGCGCTCGGGGTGCGGGTCGCGTCGGGGTGCCGCGTTTTGGGCGGCGGCAGGTAGGCGCCTGGCCTCGGTGCCGCCTAGTCAGGATGCGCGGCAGGGCAGGTGTGGAGACGCGGTCGGGTGGAGTGGTCGGGGTGCGGGTCGCGTCAGGGGGCCGCGGTCTGGACGGTGGCGAACACGCTGCGGGCCTCGGTGCCGTCCGGCAGGCGCCAGCCGGCCGTCACGTGTCCCTGAGCCCCCGTCGTGTCCTCTTCGCCGGGCAGCAGCACGCGGTTCACTCGGATCACCAGCCCTCCGTCCTGGTCGCGCTGCGGAACTTCCGCTGAGCCTCCCGGCGCGACCGTGCCTTCCGGCACGACCGTGCCTGCCCGTACGGCGATGTCGGTGCATCTCGGTCCGCTGGTCGCGGCCGCCGACGTGACCGGGCCGGTGCTCCGAGGTCCCGTGAAGCCGCTGACGACAGTGGGGTCCGGGGTGTTGCTCTCGCTCTGGGCCTGCGGCTCGGCCTCGCCCTGGAGGAGTGCCAAGAGTTGTGCGACGAGGACCGGGTCATGGGTGCCGTCGTAGACCCACCGCGGTCCGAGGACCCCGTGCTCCGTGGTGCCGATGAGGGCATGATCCGCTCCGTCGAGCGGCGTTCCCCGGTAGGTGAGCGGCACGAGGTAGGAGAGCGGCTCGTCACCGGAGTCGTCGGTGACGACCATGAACTCGATGCCGACCTCGCCCTGCGGGTCGTCGAGCCGGAAGCCGCCGGCTCTGGCGAGCTCCGGGTGGCGCTCCCCGCCTTCGTACCAGGGCTGGGACGGAAGCCACGAGGCGAGGAGCTCCAGCTTGCCGGGCGTCAGCGTGGTCTTGTGGATGACAGCCATAGCTCGAAGGCCCTCCGTCGCGATCTCGTCACCATGCCGCCCCCAGGTCCTGGCGTCACAGGCCGGGAACGATCCGCTGGTAACGATCATCGTCTCACACGGGGGCGGCTCATCGGGCGCGCCGGGCCGAGCGCCGTCCGGACGGCAAGCCGGGACGGAAAGCCCGGACGGCAAGCCCGGGTGAACAGCCTGGACAATCAGCCTGGACGGTCAGCCCGATGAACGGCTCGTCGGCGTCGGGCCCGGCGGCCGGCCGGTCAGGGGCAGATCACCTCTGTACCCACCCTGACCAGGGCGGACGCGAGGGCGGGGGAAGGTTCCGCGTCGGTGACGAGACCGGACGGGCCGTCCAGGCCGCACACCCGGTAGGCGGCGACCCTGCCGTGCTTCTCCGTGTCGGCGAGCACGTACGTCCGCGCGGTGCGGGCGAGGATCACGCGCTTGGTCGCGACCTCGTCCAGGAAGTAGTCCGTGAGCCCGGCGTGCGCGTCCACCCCGCCCGAGCCGAGGAAGGCGACGTCGGCGCGCAGGTCCTCGAAGAACTCCACCGTCCGGGCGTTGGAGACGGCCAGGTCGCCCTGCCGCACGCGCCCGCCCGCCACGAGCACCTCGACGCCGGGACGGCCGGCGAGCTCGGCCGCCACCAGCAGCGAGCAGGTGGCGACCACCCCGCGGAACGACGGGGGAACGGCCCGCGCCAGGTGGACCGCGGTGGTCCCCACATCGATGATCACCGTCTGCCTCGGCCGCAGCAGCCCCGCCGCGAGCCCGCCGATCACGGCCTTCGCCTCGGACTGGCTGGTCGAGCGTTCCAGGTAGGACAGCTCCTCCCCGGTGCCCGACGGCGCCGAGGTCGCCCCGCCGTGCACGCGGACCAGCAGCGCGCGGCGCTCCAGGACCGCCAGGTCGCGCCGTACGGTCTCGTGGGACACGCCGAGCAGCGCGGCGAGGTCCTCGGTGCGTACGGTCCCCTTCCGCCCGAGGGTTTCGATGATCCGCTGGTGGCGCTGGGCGGGAAGCACACGACCCTCTTTCCGGCCATTCCAGGCCGACCGAACATGACCGATGTCGCCCGAGAGTGTGGATCGGTGCCCGAAAACCTGTCAAGCGTCGGGCCCGAATCCGGGCAACAGGCACGATGTCCCAGCTCCGGAGGGGTACGTGCGCCGGTGAAACGCCCGTCCCGAATGCTGGACACACACGGATGCGCCTGTGGTCGTCCGTAGACTGGAACGGTGATTTCCCGTATCGACCTGCGCGGGTCCCTGCCCGGCGACCTGCGCGACGTGCTGCCCCGAGCCGAACTCGACGTCGAGGCCGCCCTGGAGAAGGTGCGGCCCATCTGCGAGGAGGTCCGCCATCGCGGCGCGGCGGCCGTACGGGAGCTGACCGCGCGCTTCGACGGCGTCGAGGTCGAGTCGGCCCGGGTGCCCGCCGAGGCGATCACCCGCGCGCTCGCGGAGCTGGACCCGGCCGTGCGCGCCGCGCTGGAGGAGTCGATCCGCCGCGCCCGCCTGGTCCACCGCGACCAGCGGCGCACCGACACGACCACGCAGGTCGTGCCGGGCGGCACGGTCACCGAGCGCTGGGTGCCGGTCGACCGCGTGGGGCTGTACGTCCCCGGCGGCCGGGCCGTCTATCCGTCCAGCGTGGTCATGAACGTCGTCCCGGCCCAGGAGGCCGGGGTCGGCTCGCTGGCCGTGAGCTCGCCCGCGCAGAAGGAGTTCGGCGGGCTGCCGCACCCCACGATCCTCGCCGCCTGCGCGCTGCTCGGCGTCGACGAGGTGTACGCGGTGGGCGGTGCCCAGGCGGTGGCGATGTTCGCCTACGGCACCGAGGAGTGCCGCCCGGTCGCGATGGTGACCGGCCCGGGCAACATCTGGGTGGCGGCGGCCAAGCGCCTGCTCAAGGGCCGCATCGGCATCGACTCCGAGGCCGGCCCGACCGAGATCGCGATCCTCGCCGACGAGACCGCCGACCCCGCCCACGTCGCCGCCGACCTGATCAGTCAGGCGGAGCACGATGTGATCGCGGCGGCCGTCCTGGTCACCACCAGCCCCGAGCTGGCCGACGCGGTGGAGAAGGAACTGCCCGGTCAGGTCGCCGCGACCCGCCACTCCGAGCGCATCACCGAGGCGCTGGCCGGTCGCCAGTCGGGCATCGTGCTCGTCTCGGACGTCGAGGACGGCCTGAAGGTCGTGGACGCCTACGCCGCCGAGCACCTAGAGATCCAGACCGCCGACGCGGCCGCGGTCGCCGCCCGCGTGCGCAACGCAGGCGCGATCTTCATCGGGCCGTACGCGCCGGTGTCGCTCGGCGACTACATGGCCGGGTCCAACCACGTGCTGCCGACCGGCGGCTGCGCCTGCCACTCCTCGGGGCTGTCGGTGCAGACGTTCCTGCGCGGCATCCACGTCGTCGACTACAGCCGCGAGGCGCTGGCCGGGGCCGCGCCGTACGTCTGCGCGCTCGCCGACGCCGAGGACCTGCCCGCCCACGGCGCCGCCGTCCGCGCCCGCTTCGACTGGGAAGTGCCCTCATGACGACCCTCGACGACCTGCCGATCCGCGACGACCTGCGCGGCAAACACCCTTATGGAGCGCCGCAGCTCGACGTGCCGGTGCAGCTCAACACCAACGAGAACCCCTACCCGCCGTCGGCCGCGCTGATCGACGACCTCGCCCGGGCCGTACGGCAGGGCGGGGCCACGCTCAACCGCTACCCCGACAGGGACGCCGTCGAGCTGCGCAAGGATCTCGCCGACTACCTCGGCCACGGGCTGACCGCACGCCAGATGTGGGCGGCCAACGGGTCCAACGAGATCATCCAGCAGATCCTGCAGGCGTTCGGCGGCCCCGGCCGCGCGGCCATGGGGTTCGAGCCGTCCTACTCGATGCACCCGATCATCGCGGGCGGCACGAACACGCGGTGGATCGAGGGGCTGCGCGAGGAGGACTTCGCGCTCGACCCCGCCGCCGCCGTGGCCGCGATCGAGGAGCACCGCCCCGACGTGGTGTTCCTGACCTCGCCGAACAACCCGACCGGCACGTCCCTGCCGCTGGAGGTCATCGAGCGGGTCCTCGCCGCCGCGCCCGGCATGGTCGTCGTGGACGAGGCGTACGCCGAGTTCGCCCGGACCGGCACGCCGTCGGCGCTGACGCTGCTGCCCGGCAATCCCCGGCTGATGGTGACGCGGACCATGTCCAAGGCGTTCGCGATGGCCGGCACCCGGCTCGGCTACCTCGCCGCCGACCCGGCGGTGGTCGACGCCCTGCTGCTGGTCCGCCTGCCGTACCACCTGTCCACGCTGACCCAGGCGGCGGCCCGGGTCGCGCTCGCGCACCGCGAGGAGCTGCTCGGCACGGTCGACGCGCTGCGCGGCGAGCGGGACGCCGCGGTGGACTGGCTGCGGGGACGCGGCCTGACGGTCGCCGACTCTGACGCCAACTTCGTGTTGTTCGGCAGGTTTCCCGATCGGCGGTCCGTCTGGGAGGGACTGCTGGAGCGCGGGGTGCTGATCCGGGAGACCGGGCCCGCGGGCTGGTTGCGCGTGTCGGTCGGCACGCCGGAAGAGATGGCGGCGTTCCGCGCCGCGCTGGAGGGGGTCCTCGCATGACCGAGATCGACGAGCGCCGCGGGCGGGTCGAGCGTACGACGAAGGAGACGTCGGTGCTGGTCGAGGTGGACCTCGACGGCACCGGGATCGTCGACGTGGCGACCGGCGTCGGGTTCTACGACCACATGCTCGCCCAGCTGGGCAAGCACGGCCTGTTCGACCTCACCGTGAAGACCGAGGGCGACCTGCACATCGACGCCCACCACACGATCGAGGACACCTCGATCGCGCTCGGCGCGGCGTTCCGCGAGGCCCTGGGCGACAAGTCGGGCATCCGGCGGTTCGGCAGCGCCTCCTGCCCGCTGGACGAGGCGCTCGCGCAGGTCACCGTCGACCTGTCCGGCCGGCCGTACCTCGTCCACACCGAGCCCGAGGGCATGGCCCCGATGATCGGGCCCGAGTACGACACGACCATGACCCGGCACATCCTGGAGTCGTTCGTCGCGCAGGCGGCGGTCTGCCTCCACGTGCACGTGCCGTACGGGCGCAACGCGCACCACATCGTGGAGGCGCAGTTCAAGGCGCTCGCGCGGGCGCTGCGGGAGGCGTCGGAGCGGGACCCGAGGGCGACCGGGGTGCCCAGCACGAAGGGCGTCCTCTGATGACCTTCGCGTCCGGAGGAATGATCTTCATCGCGCTCTTCCTGATCGGCGGGGTCGTCTCCGGCATCCGGCAGGGGATCAAGCTGCTGGCGGCGATCGCCGGCGTCGGCGCGGCCCTGGCCCTGACCGCGGGAGTGATGTGGTGGCAGTGAGCAGGCGCGTGGTGGTGCTCGACTACGGTTCGGGCAACCTCCGGTCGGCGGAGCGGGCGCTCGCCCGGGTCGGCGCCGACGTGACGGTCACCGCCGACTTCGACGCGGCCCTGGAGGCGGACGGGCTCGTCGTCCCCGGCGTCGGGGCGTTCGCCGCCTGCATGGAGGGGCTGAAGAGCGTGCGCGGCGACCAGATCGTCGGGCGCCGCCTGTCGGGCGGCCGGCCGGTGCTCGGCATCTGCGTCGGCATGCAGATCCTGTTCGGGAAGGGCGTCGAGCACGGCGTCCACACGGAGGGCTGCGGCGAGTGGCCGGGCACGGTCGAGCGGCTCGACGCGCCCGTGCTGCCCCACATGGGCTGGAACACCGTGACCGCCCCCGAGGGCAGCGTGCTGTTCCAGGGGCTGGACGAGGCGACCCGCTTCTACTTCGTGCACTCCTACGGCGTACGGGAGTGGCTGCTCCAGACGGGCGACGGCTTCCGCGAACCGCTGGTCACCTGGGCCGAGCACGGCGTGCCGTTCGTGGCCGCCGTCGAGAACGGGCCGCTCATGGCGACCCAGTTCCACCCGGAGAAGTCCGGGGACGCGGGCGCCCGGCTGCTGTCCAACTGGCTCACCACGCTGTGAGCGCGCGCGGCACGCGGCATCCCGGTACGGCGGTGCGACACTGGGGAGCGGCGGCGCGCGACATGAACAACGAAGACAGGCAAGAAGATGGGCACCGACCTGGGAATGAGTCCGGAAACGGACGTGAATGCGACCGGGCCGGGCTATAACCGTGACCAGAGCCCTGACCACGGCTGCGACCAGGCCCGATCGCAGCCGTGAACACAGCTTGCACACAGCTTGCACACAGTCGTGACCACAAGAACAGAGCCGTGACCGAGAGACCTGAGCGGGAGGCTCGATGAGCAAGGAGCGGGCCCGCCGGAGGGCGGAGCGCGAGGCCGAGCGCGAGCGCCTCGCGGCGGCCCGCGCCGAACGCGAGGCGAGAGCCGCCAGGCGGCGCGAGCTGCGCGACAGGCTCGTCGGGCCCATCCGGGCCGCGGTGCTCCCGCGGCCCGCCCGCCCGGTGCGGGTCGCCCGGCAGCGGGGGTATCTCGCCCGCCGCCGCCGCACCGAGAACGGGGTCGCGGTCACACTGTGGTTCCTCGTCCAGGCGCTCGCCTGGATCCTGTTCGAGTCGTGGATGGCCCGGCTGGGCGTCTTCCTCGGCTCGATCCTGCTGCTCCCGGTGCTCGTCACCATCGTTTTCGACCGGAGGTCATGACCCAATGTCGCTCGTATTGCTCCCAGCCGTCGACGTCGCCGACGGCCAGGCCGTACGCCTCGTGCAGGGCGAGGCGGGGACGGAGACCTCGTACGGGGACCCGCTCGCCGCCGCCCTCGCCTGGCAGGAGGCCGGCGCGGAGTGGATCCATCTGGTCGACCTCGACGCGGCGTTCGGCCGGGGAAGCAACCGCGAGCTGCTGGCCTCCGTCGTGGGCAGACTCGACGTGCAGGTCGAGCTGTCCGGCGGGATCCGCGATGACGCCTCGCTGGAGGCCGCGCTGGCCACCGGCTGCCGCCGGGTCAACATCGGCACCGCCGCGCTGGAGGACCCGGCGTGGTGCGCCAAGGCGATCGCCGAGTACGGCGACCGCATCGCGGTGGGGCTCGACGTGCGCGGCACCACGCTGGCCGCCCGCGGCTGGACGAAGGAGGGCGGTGACCTGTGGGAGGTCCTCGACCGCCTGGAGTCCGAGGGCTGCCCCCGCTACGTCGTCACCGACGTGACCAAGGACGGCACGCTGCGCGGTCCCAACCTCGACCTGCTGCGCCAGGTCTGCGCGCGGACCGACCGCCCGGTCGTCGCCAGCGGCGGGGTGTCGTCGCTCGACGACCTGCGGGCCATCGCGACGCTCGTGCCGGACGGCGTCGAGGGCGCGATCGTGGGCAAGGCGCTGTACGCCCAGGCGTTCACGCTGCAGGAGGCACTCGCGGCGGTGACGACCGGATGAGCACCCCGACACCTGCCCCGGCGTCCGCGCAGACGTCTGCCCAGGCGCCCGCACAGGCGCCGGTCCAGCCGCCCTCGGCGCAGATGCCCGAGGGCCGGATCTCCTCCGGTGGTCCCTGGGAGGACCGGTACGGCTACGCCCGCGCGGTCGTCGCCGGGCCGCACGTGCTCGTGTCCGGCTGCACCGCCACCGTCGGCGGGGAGGTGCAGCACGTGGGCGACGCCTACCGGCAGACGCTCACCGCCTTCTCGATCGCGCTGGACGCCGTCGAGAAGGCCGGCACGACGCGGGCCGACGTGGTGCGCACCCGCATGTTCGTCGTGAACGCCGACGACTTCGACGCCGTCGGCAAGGCGCATGGGGAGATCTTCGGCGACGTGCGGCCCGCCTGCACGAGCGTGCAGATCGCCGGGCTCGTCGACCATCGCATGCTGGTCGAGGTCGAGGTCGAGGCGTACCGCGCGGTACGCGGCGGCGGGGGCTGAGCGATGACGGTTGCGGTGCGCATCATCCCCTGCCTCGACGTCGACGCCGGACGCGTCGTGAAGGGCGTCAACTTCGAGAACCTCAGGGACGCGGGCGACCCGGTCGAACTGGCCGCGCGGTACGACGCCGAGGGCGCCGACGAGCTGACCTTCCTCGACATCACCGCGTCATCCGGTGAGCGGGAGACCATGCTCGACGTGGTGCGCCGTACGGCGGAGCAGGTCTTCATCCCGCTGACCGTCGGCGGCGGCGTGCGGTCGGCCGACGACGTGGACCGCCTGCTGCGCGCGGGCGCCGACAAGGTCGGCGTCAACACCGCCGCGATCGCCCGGCCGGAACTGCTGACCGAGGCGTCCCGACGGTTCGGGTCCCAGTGCATCGTGCTGTCGGTGGACGCGCGCCGGGTGGTCGACGGCCCGCCCACGCCCTCCGGGTTCGAGGTGACCACTCACGGCGGGCGCCGGGGAACCGGCATCGACGCGGTGGAGTGGGCGAGGCGCGGCGAGGAACTGGGCGTCGGAGAGATCCTGCTCAACTCGATGGACGGCGACGGCACCAAGGCGGGATACGACCTGGAGATGCTGCGGGCCGTACGGGCCGCGGTGAGCGTCCCCCTGATCGCCTCCGGCGGCGCCGGGCGGCTGGAGGACTTCCCGCCCGCCGTGGAGGCCGGAGCGGACGCCGTGCTGGCCGCCTCGGTCTTCCACTTCGGCCAGCTCAAGATCCACGAGGTCAAGGACACGTTGCGGGCGGCCGGTCACCCGGTCCGCTGAACCAGCGGGGCGGGCCGGGCCCTCACCGCCCGGCCCGCCCCGTACGTCCTCGCGTCCTCGAAGACCATTCGCCGGTCAGTCGTCGTCGATCTCCACGATGGCCGTGGGGAAGGCCGCGGGGCCGGTGCCGAGCGAGGAGGACGCCTGCGACTGGTACTGCCACTGCGCCTGGTAGGGGCCGTCACAGCCCCGGCCGGACACCTGGTAGGCGGAACCGGTGTGGCCGACGGGGACGACCGTCTCGGCGAACGCTCTGGGCGCCGGTTGCGCGGCCGTGAGACCGATGGCGGCGAGGACCGCGAGACCGAGCGGGCTCGGGAATCGCATGGCGGGCATACTGCCTCCTGTCCTGCTGAACGTGTCCTGACTGGCCTGCCTGGACTGGCGCGGACGCGGCGATCCGGATCGGCATCTCCAATGGTCACCGGGCCTGCCGTGGGCGTCCAGGCGTTCAGCTATAAACAGGGCGATATGCGGATGAATCCGGCATAAGGGATTTCGTATCCCTTTCTCGTCTTGGTGGCGAGAGGTCGTGCTTTGCCGGGACGAGGCGTGAAGAGGGCTGGGCCGTGACGGCGACTCCGCCGGTCCGGCAGGTTCGAGACGGACTGGTGTAATAGCGGTCCGTACGGGTAAAGGGGGTGGACTGGTGGCGCGCGCCTCCCCACTCCCGGGTGTGCGGGAAGGACCGCGCCCGATGGGCCGCGACTCCGGTCGCGGAGCGTGGCGTGCCCGGCGCGCCGAGTGACGCGTTGAGGGGACGGGTCGCGGAGACGGGTGGGAAGAGGCCGGCGGAGCGAGGGCGGTTGCCCTGCCGGCCCTGTGGGCCCTGTCGGGAGAGCGTGGCCGTGCCGGAACGGGTTCCTTCACGGCCCCGTGAGGGGTCTCGCGGCCCGGACGCCGCGAGGATCGGCCTCAGGACCGGGTTAGGACCGGGGTAGGACCGAGGTGAAGAAGGTGGCGAGCCGGCTGGCTCCCGTGTTGACGGTGTCGAACACACCACGGACGGCGCCCGCCGCCGCGTGCGGCTGGTTGTAGAGGTAGAAAACTACGAACGCGATGGCCGCGTACGTAAGAACCTTCTTCAACTTCATCGGGGGGGCCTCCTGCTGTCGGTTTCCCGGACGTTTGTACCCGGCGGCAGGAATGATCATAACTAGCCGCGAGGACACGAGCCCGTTCCGCTCTCATCGTGAGACGGACCGGAGGCGTGGTTGAGACGGGCGCGGCCCGGCCTCCCGCGGCCCCGGGCGGTCAGCCCGACACGAGCGAGGTGAAGAAGGCCGAAAGGCGCTCCGCGCCCGTCGTGATGCCTCCGAACAGGTTCCTGACCGCGGCGGCGGCGTTCGCCGGCTGGGTGAACAAGTAGAAGATCACAAAGGCGACGGCCACATAGGTCAGGACCTTTTTGAGGTTCATCGGGGCTCCCAAACACTCATGTCTGGATCACATGCTGCCCCATATCAAGATGTTTACGTGGGAATTCCGGGCAGTTCCCACTGTGGCCTGATCACAGGCCGAATCTGGCCTGCCGCAGCCGGGCGACCGTCTGGTCGTCCCCCTGGAAGGTCACCCGGGCGTGCTCCTGCCGGCCGAAGGCGAACAGCAGCAGTTCGGCCGGCTCGCCGGTGACCACGACGGCGGGCTCGGCCATGCGGCCCGCCGTCC
Source organism: Microbispora cellulosiformans (assembly GCF_008728085.1). Classification (NCBI taxonomy): domain Bacteria; kingdom Bacillati; phylum Actinomycetota; class Actinomycetes; order Streptosporangiales; family Streptosporangiaceae; genus Microbispora; species Microbispora cellulosiformans. The sequence continues at coordinate 436,997 of NZ_VYTZ01000003.1, forward strand.
TCGCCCCGTCCGGGCGCCGGAGCACGACGCCCACCGGCGCCCCGCGCATGAAGAAGCGGGCGCCGCCCCGCAGCCGCCGCCAGAACGTCTCCTGGAGGTCCTCGGGGAGCTCGCGGGGCTCCCAGCCGGGCTGCGCCCGGCGCACGTCCTCGTGGTGGACGAACAGCTCGACGGTGTTGACGACCGCGTCCAGGGCCGGCACCAGTCCGTACGGCGTCCAGCGCGGCGGGCCGTTCCGCACGAGCCCCACCAGTTCGGGGTAGGAGTGGCGCAGCGTGAGACGCTCCTGCACGGCGGCGGTGTGGCCCGCCAGGAGCGGCAGCGCGATTCCCGGGGCCGCGTCGAGGCGGCGCTCGCGGAGCACGAGATGGGCCGCGAGGTCCTGGGTGGCCCAGCCCTCGCACAGCGTGGGCGCGCCGGGGCCGAGGTCGTCGAGCAGGTCGCAGAGCGCCGCGCGCTCCGTACGGGCGTGAGTCACGTGATCAGCCTACGGCCGGCGCCCCGGCCGCCCCGAAACGGAGCGGCCGGAATAAACCGCTTGATCAGGATGATAGGGAGTAACTAGGGCCGCGACTGCCGGGGTCTGCCCCGGGATCTTCCCGGGGGCAGGACTGGCGGGAGGGGCCCGGGCACTAGGACCAATGGCTTGGGCGGGCGTGGGCCCTGGGACCGATCCGGCGGCCCGCCCGCATGGGTATCGTCCCCGTCCGGGACGCTCACAGGGAGCGGACCCGGACGATCCCCGACCGGAAGGAAGCACACCGCGTGCCGACGAAGGAGTCTCCCGCGCCGCCCGGCAGCTCGATCATGCTCCAGGGTCTCAAGGTCCTCGGCGTGGCGATCAGGACGGAGCCGCGGATCTTCATCGGCGCGGTCCTCGCCAGCGCCCTCTACGGAGGGATGACCGTCGCGTCGTCCTGGGCGCTCGGCTGGGCGACCGACAACGCCGTGCTGCCGGCGTTCCGGGACCACGAGGCCACCACCGGCGGGCTCGTCGCCGCGGCGGCGCTGATCGTGGGCGTCGCGGTGCTCAAGGCCGCGGGCGTCATGGGCCGCCGGATCATGGCCGGCATCCACCAGTACCGCATGCAGGCCCACTCGCGCCGCGCGGTCACCCGCCAGTACCTGCGGCTGCCGCTCGCCTGGCACCACCGCCACCCGACCGGGCAGCTGCTCTCCAACGCCAACTCCGACGTCGAGGCGGCCTGGGCGCCGCTCGCGCCGCTGCCGATGGCGGTGGGCGTGGTCGTGATGCTCGTGACGGCCGCCGTGGCGATCGTGCTGGTCGACCCCGTCCTCGCCGTCGTCGGCTTCCTGATCTTCCCCGCCGTGGCCGTGCTCAACCTGGTCTACCAGCGCAGGCTTTCGCCGCTGGCCATGCGGGCCCAGGCGCTGCGGGCCGAGGTGAGCGAGGTCGCGCACGAGAGCTTCGACGGCGCGCTCGTCGTCAAGACCCTCGGCCGGGAGGACGCCGAGACCATCCGGTTCCAGGCGAAGGCCGACGCGCTGCGGGACGCCAACATCGCCGTCGGCCGGGTCCGGGGCCTGTTCGACCCCCTGCTGGAGGCGCTGCCCACGCTCGGCGTGCTGGCCGTGCTGCTCGTCGGCTCGCTGCGCCTGGAGTCGGGCGGCGTCGCGGCCGGCGACCTGATCCAGGTGGCCTACCTCTTCACGCTCCTGTCCTTCCCCATCCGCGCGCTCGGCTGGGTGCTGGCCGAGCTGCCGCGCAGCGTCGTCGGCTGGACACGGATCAGGGACGTCCTCGACGCCACCGGCTCCATGGAGCACGGCACGGCCCGCCTGGACGCCCCCGGCCCGGCCCAGCTGGCCGCCGAGGGCGTCGGCTTCGCGTACGTCCCCGGGAGCCCGGTGCTGAAGGACGTGACCTTCGCGGTCACGCCGGGCCGCACGACCGCGATCGTCGGCCCCACCGGCGCCGGCAAGTCGACCCTCACCCAGTTGCTCGCGCGGCTCGTCGACCCCGGCGAGGGCGTCGTACGGGTCGACGGGATCGACCTGCGCGACGTGGCCAGGGGAGAGGTCAGCCGCTCGGTGGCGCTCGTCCCGCAGCAGACGTTCCTGTTCGACGACACCGTGCGCGGCAACGTCACGCTCGGCGAGGCCGTCCCGGACGAGCGGGTCTGGGCCGCGCTGCGCCTCGCCCAGGCCGACGGGTTCGTCAGCGCGCTGCCGTCCGGCCTCGACACTCGCATCGGAGAGCGCGGCGCGACGCTGTCCGGCGGGCAGCGGCAGCGCCTCGCCCTGGCCCGCGCCCTCGTGCGCGAGCCCCGGCTGCTGATCCTCGACGACGCCACCTCCAGCGTCGACCCGCAGGTCGAAAAGCGCATCCTGTACGGCCTGCGCGACGGCGCGGCCGAGGCCACGGTGATCGTGGTCGCCTACCGGATGGCGACGATCGCCCTCGCCGACGAGGTCGTCTACCTGGAGCAGGGCGTCGTCGTGGACCAGGGCGCGCACGAGGAACTGCTGGCCCGCTGCGCGGGCTACCGCGCCCTCGTCACCGCGTACGAGCGCGAGGAGGCCGAACGGGCCGCGCTCGACAGCGGCGAGGAGGTCGTGGCATGACGAACCGTTCAGGGCTTTCAGTGCGGCTTGCGGAAGGGAGCGTGGCCCGGTGACCGCCGTCACGGACACGGGAAAGGACACGGGGAAGACGGGGGAGACCTCCGCGCTGCGGTCGGCCGACCGCGGGGCGGTGGAGACACTCCGGCAGGGCCTGCGGCTGTCGCCGGAGTTCCGCCGCGGGATCGCCGGGACTCTGGCGCTGGCCGTGCTGGCCACGCTGGGCAAGGTCGTCGTGCCGGTCGCCGTGCAGCAGGTGATCGACCGGGGTCTGGGGCAGGGCGCGCCCGACGTGCCGTTCATCCGCGACGCCGTCGCCCTCTGCGCGGTCGCGGTGGCGCTGACCGCGGTGTGCGGCTACCTCATGAACGTGCGGCTCTACCGCTCCACGGAGTCGGGCCTCGCCACCCTGCGCGGCAAGGGCTTCCGGCACGTGCACGACCTGTCGGTCCTGACGCAGAACAGCGAGCGGCGCGGCGGCCTGGTCTCCCGGGTCACCGGAGACGTCGACCAGATCAGCGCCTTCATGCAGTGGGGTGGCCTGATGGTCATCGTGTCCGTCGGCCAGCTGCTGGTCGCGACCGTGCTCATGGCCGTCTACTCCTGGCAGCTCACGCTGCTGGTGTGGGCCTGCTTCCTGCCGGTGATGCTGGCCCTGCCGAGGTTCCAGCGCCTGGTGGCCAGGGCGTATACCCGGGTGCGCGAGCGGGCCGGCGACGTGCTCGCCGCGGTCAGCGAGTCGGTCGTCGGCAGCGCGGTGATCCGCGCGTACGGCTCGGAGGACCGCACCGCCGAGCGGATCGACCAGGCGGTGGACGGGATGCGCGCGGCGCAGACCCGGGCCCAGAAGATCGTCGGGTTCACGTTCCCGACCACCGAGCTGGTCGCCTCGGCCGCCGTCGCGCTGGTGGTCGTCGCCGGGGTCGAGCTGGGCGTCGCCGGGTCCATCACGGCGGGGCGGCTCATCGCGTTCCTGTTCCTGATCACCCTGTTCGTCAGCCCGCTGCAGACCGCGACCGAGGTGCTGAACGAGGCGCAAAATGCGATCGCCGGCTGGCGCCGGATCCTCGGCGTGCTCGACACCCCGGCCGACGTGGCCGACCCGGAGAACGGCGCGACGCTGCCGCGCGGCCCGATCGCGGTCCGCTTCGAGGGGGTCGGCTTCGCCTACCCGGGCGGGCCGCCCGTCCTGCACGAGGTGTCGGCCGAGATCGCCCCGCGCACGCGGGTCGCGGTCGTGGGGGAGACCGGCTCGGGCAAGACGACCTTCGCCAAGCTCCTCACCCGGCTCATGGACCCGACCTCCGGCCGGATCCTGGTGGACGGGGTCGATCTGCGCGAGGTCGGCTTCGCCTCCCTGCGGGAGCGGATCGTCATGGTCCCGCAGGACGGCTTCCTGTTCGACTCGACGCTGGCCGGCAACATCCGCTTCGGGCGTCCCTCCGCGACCGACGAGGAGATCACGCGGGCCCTGACCGAGCTCGGCCTGGCCGACTGGCTCGACGGCCTCCCGGCCGGTCTGGACACCCCTGTCGGCCAGCGCGGCGAGTCGCTGTCGGCCGGCGAGCGGCAGCTGGTCGCGCTGGCCCGCGCCTACCTCGCCGACCCCGACCTGCTGCTGCTCGACGAGGCCACCTCCGCCGTGGACCCCGCCACCGAGGTGCGGCTCGCCCGGGCGCTCGACGGGGTCACCCGGGGCCGTACGGCGGTCTCGATCGCCCACCGCCTGTCCACCGCCCAGGCGGCCGACGAGATCCTGGTGTTCGAGCACGGCCGGATCGTCCAGCGCGGCCCCCACGCCGTGCTCGCCGCCCAGCCCGGCGTGTACGCCGACCTGTACGCCTCCTGGACCACCGCCACCACCGCTCGCTGAAATCCGGCGCGAAAGCCCGAGGTCAGCGACACCGCCGGTCGAAGTCCGTGTTCGCGGGGCCTGATGCACATGGGAATGATGGTGATCGGTGCGGTGGCGCATCTCGGTGTGATGGGCGGTCTGGCCGTACCGGCGCTGGTCGTGGCGGTCTCGGCGCTGCTGTTCGCCGTGGCGCGCGCACGGACGCTGGGCGTCTCGCTTTCGGCGATGGCCGTGGTCACGGCGGTCGCGGTGCTGCTGGTCGCCTGGGGCGGCGCGCCGGCGCGTGTGACGGCGGCGGGCGGCGTCCTCGCGCTGGGCGTGGGCGCCGGGATCTGGACGGCGGGCCGTGCGCGCCGTCGCCGCGCGGCCGCCCGGCTGGGCCGCCGGGAGTTACTGCGGCACGCGGCGGCCGTCCCGCGCGACGCGGCACGGGCGGAGCGGGCACGCTTCGCCACCGAGTTGCACGATGTGGCCGGGCACCGTCTCACGGGGGTTGTGGTGACGGCGGGTGCCGCGCTCCGGCTGGACGCCCCGGACCTGCGGGCGGCGGCGCTCCGGCACGCCGCGGAGGCCGGACGCGCCGCACTGGCGGAACTCGACGCTCTCGGCGCGTCGCTCGACCCCGCGCGCACGCTGCACGAGCTGGACGCCCTCGCCGCCGCGTTCGCGCAGGCCGGCTACCGCCGCGGCGTCCGGGTCGTCACCCGGGAAGGCGCGGCGCTCGCCTATCGCGTACTCAGAGAAGGGTTGACCAACGCCGCCCGGTACGCCGCCGGCGCCACCGTGCGGGCACGAGTGGACGCCGACGGCGACGTCCTCCTCGTCGAGGTGAGGGACAGCGGAGGGACGGCGGCCGGCGACGGCCTCGGCGCCGGCACGGGGCTGGACGCTCTGCGGCGTTCCGTGGCCGAGGCGGGCGGACGGTTCGACGCGGGCCCGCACGAGGGCGGGTGGCTCGTCCGGATGTCGCTTCCGGGCGCTGCCGGGGAGCCGCCGGTGCGGGCGCGGGCCGCCGGACGGCGGACGCACACGGTAGCACCCAGGGTTTGGCTGCGGCTGCGGGGGCCGGCCTCCGCCGACGCCGCGCTCGTGGTCCTGGCGTTCGCACTGCCCTTGGGAGCATGCCTGATTCCCGCCGGAGGGCCGGATGTGTTCCGTGGGTCCGCCGTGGCCGACGCGTTGCTGGCCGGGGTGCTTGCCGCCCACGCCGCACCGCTGGTGTGGCGGCGCAGCGCCCCGTGCGCGGCGGCGATGGCGGCCTGCGCCGTCGTGCTGGCGTGGCTGCTGTGCGAGCACTACGGCTGGACGCCGTCCCACGGAACCGACGTGCTGCTGTGGTGCTGGTGGGCGGATCTTCTGCTGGTCCACGCGGCAGCGTCGAGAGCGCGGCGTCGCGTGGCCGGAAGCTGGCCGGTGCCGCTCGTGGTGGCCGCCGTCGCCGGGGCGGCGCTGGCCGCAGACGGTGTGGCGCACCGCTTCACCGCCTGGGCCGTCTTCACCGCGGCCGCGCTCGTCCCCGCCCTGGTCTGCTGGGCCTTCGGCCTGCGTGCGGGACGGCGGCGGCGGGCCGGAAGCGACGCCTGGACCGCGCTGCACCGGGCCGTCGACGACCACGCGGCCGCTGCCGCGAACGAGGAGCGGGCGCGGCTGTTGCGGGGCCTGCGCGGCACCGCGTGCGCCCATGTCCGTGCCGCGGTCTCCGCCGCCGAACGCGAGGACCTCCAGGACGTCCTGACGCGGTCGCGGGCGGCGATGCTCGTCATGCAGGACCTGGTCACCGAGCTGCGCGCCGCACCCGCCGACGACGACCCGCCGCCAACCCTGGCCGGGATCCGCACGCTGGCCACGCGTCATCGCGCCGCCTTGCGCGTGACCGGCCCCGTCCGCCCTCTGCCCGCGTCCGCCGAGGTGATCGCCTACCGCACCGTCGAGGCGCTCATCGAGGACGAGACGCCGATCGGCCTTCACCACGTCCCGGACGGACTGGACCTGACCATCGGCCCACGCCGCCCCGGCGCCCCCGGCGTGCCGCGCCCATTGCGGGACCGGATCGACGCAGGGGGCGGGACGCTGAGCATCACCGCCGACGGTACGGTGCGGGTGTGGCTCCCACAAACCGATCCGGCGCGATCCGCGTGACGGTCGCCGACGACCAGCCGATCGTCCGCGCGGGCATCGCCGCCATTCTCGCCGCCGAGCCCGGTCTGCGGGTGGTCGACCAGTGCGGCGACGGAGAGACGGCCGTGCGGCAGGCCCTCGACCTGCGCCCGGACGTCGCGGTGCTCGACGTCCGCATGCCGGGCCTGGACGGTGTCGCGGCGACCGCGCGTGTGACGGCCGCTGCCCCCGAGGTGCGGGTCCTGCTCCTCACCAGCTTCGGCCTGGACGAGTACGTGTTCGGCGCGCTGCGGGCCGGAGCGTCGGGCTTCCTGCTCAAGACCGCCGAGCCGCAGCGCGTCGTCGATGCCGTCCGGGTCGTCGCCGCCGGGGACGCTCTCCTCGACCCAGCCGTCACCCGGCGGCTCATCGACCACTACGCCGCAGCGCCGGGCGGCTCGCCCGGCTCCGCGCCGCCGGCGACGCTGACGCCGCGGGAGACCGAGGTCCTGGTCCAGGTCGCGCGCGGACGCAGCAACGCCGAGATCGCCCGGGAGCTGTCCCTGAGCCCGGCCACCGTCAAGGACCATGTGGCGGTCATCCTGCGCAAACTGAACGTGCGCGACCGTGTCCAGGCCGCGATCGCCGCCTACGAGACGGGGCTGGTACGCCCCGGCGTTCGCTGACGGCCCCCGCCGCGCAGGGGGGACGGACCCCGCCGTCCGGCGGGGCGCGGGGCCTGTGCGATTCGTCGTCACGCAGGAGGAACGACGCGAACGGCGTACCTAGCCTGGACGGTATGCCAATGATCTTCCTCCGGCGCGCCGGCGGTGTGCTCATGATCCTGGTGGCGCTGGTCGCGGCGGTCGTCGCGGCCCTGGCCGCGTTCTTCTGCGCGGCCTTCGCGACCGCGCTCGTCCCGGTGTTGGTCGCGGCGGCCCTTGTGGCGTTCTTCGCGACCTTCTTCCTTTCGTGCTGGGCGGGACTCGCGCTGTTCGGACTCCAGCGCAGCCAGCGACCCGCCGCCCTGGCCGCCGCCGTCGCCACCGTCGTGTTCGGCGCGGCGGCCGGGGTCCCGCTGTTCCGGCCAATGCCCCGCCCCGTCGGCCCGCCCCCCGGTTCCGACGTCCGGTTCTGGGACCTGCCGACCGGCTCCCGTATCGCCTACAGTCACATTCCCGCCGTCGGCAGACCCCGTCCGGCGCCTGTGGTGTTCCTGCACGGCGGGCCCGGGACCGCCAACGACGGAATCTCCCCTGCCGGGCGCGCGCTGGCCGCCGACGGCTTCGATGTGTACGCGTACGACCAGCTCGGCTCGGGACGCTCCACCCGGCTGTCTGACATCCGCGGATATACCGTCGCACGGCAGGTCGCCGACCTGGACGCGATCCGCCGCCGGCTGGGCGCCGACAAGATCATCCTGATCGGGCAGTCGTGGGGCGGCGAACTGGCCGGACACTATCTGGCCGCACACCCCGAGCACGTGGCCAAGGCCGTGCTGAGCTCACCCGGCGTCCTGTGGTACGGGGCCTTCCGGGAACGCGCCAGCGGCGAACTGTGGGACCGGCTCTCACCGCGTCAGCGCGAGCGGGCCGAAAGCCTCGCCTCCAGCCCCCGTATGTCGGCGGCCCAGCTGCTGGCCGAGGTGAACCCGTCCGCCGCCCACGCCCTCTTGGGCGACGACGAGGCCGACGAGCTCTTCCGCCGGATCCTGGAGGCTTCGGTGTCCGCCGCGCAGTGCCCCGGCCGTCCACCGGCGTCGCTCCCGGCCAACCGCCCCGGCTTCTACGTCAACCAGATGACGATTGCCGACGCCCGGACCCTGCCCGATCCGCGTCCCCGCCTGCGTACCGTGACCATTCCGACGCTGGTGATGCGTGGCGAGTGCGATTACAAGGACTGGCAGGTCACCTACGACTACCGGCGCACCCTGCCCGACTCGACCCTGGTCTACGTCCCCCACGCCGGCCATGCCATCGCCATGGACCAGCCGGCCGTCTATCTCGCGGTGGTGCGAGCCTACCTGCTGGGCCACCGGCTCCCGCTCCCGCCCTACACCGCCGCCACCCCGCCCACCTGATCAGGCCTGCAGCGCGGCGGCGAGGCCCATCGGATTCCAGTAGCCGCGCAGGAGGAGGATCTGGGCCTCGCGGCCCTCGACGCGCACCGGCATCTCCGGCGGGGCCCCGGACTCCTCGGACGCCTCAGGGGCCTGCGCGCGGCTGCGCAGGCTCGATGGGCGCTTCCACATCGAGGTCGCGGCCGCCTCCCAGTCCGCACGCCTCACCCGGGAGGAGATCCGGTTACAGGCCGACATCGGACCGTTGCTCTGGCTTCCCCATGAGGCCCTGAGCGGGCACGACGAGACGGCGGCACAGCATCGCGCCATCGCCGAGGCCATCCGGCGCGGCGACGGCGAGCAGGCCAGGGCCGCCGCCGAGCGGCACGTGCTCGACACGACACCTCATCGAACTTCGGCTGCGGCTGCGGGAGTAGAGCATGAGCACACCGGTGTCCCTCGCACAGACCGGGCGCGACCACACCGCCGCGGTGGTCGCCCGGGTGCGCGAGGCGACCGAGGACGTCTTCGGGGCGCCGCGCGAGGTCCGCGCCGCCGCCGCCGCGTGCGTACGGCCGGGCGGCGGGGAACGCCGTCCGGTGGCGGGCGACCTCGCGGCGCTGCGCCCGCTGCTGTGGGCCCGGCTGCGCGGCTCCCACCTGCCCGCGCTCATCGCCAGCATCGGCTTCATCGCCGCGCCCGGCCTGCTGGCCGACGCGCCGTGGTATCTGGTGTGGTGGCGGGAGAACCCCTCCGGCGGCCCCGTGCAGCTCCTGCGGGACATGGACCCGGCGAGCAGCGCGTTCTACGACTACACCCACTGGGACTGGTACACCGGTCCGTCCTCGGGCGCTGAACGCACCATCTGCGGCCCGTACGTCGACTACCTGTGCACCGACGAGTACAGCCTCACGCTGTCGGTGCCCGTGGCGGCGGGCGGGGGCTTCGCCGGAGTCGCCGCGGCCGACGTGTTCGTCCGGCGCTTCGAGGGCGCGGTGTTCCCGGCGCTGCGCGAGATCCCGGGGCCGGCGTTCCTGGTGAACGCCGAGGGCCGGGTGATCGCCTCCAACACCGCGAGCTGGGTCGCCGGGTCGGTCTACCGAGGCGCCGAGGGCTTCGGCGTACGCCGGGTGGGCGACCTTCCGCTGTCGCTCGTCACCGCCGCCCGGTAGCGGCGGCGGGGGCGGCAGGGCGCTGCGGCACAATTGGCCACATGGCCCTCGACCCGAAGATCGCCGACCGGCTCAAGCGCACCCCGGACGGCCTGGTGCCCGCGATCGTCCAGCAGCACGACACCGGCGAGGTGCTGATGCTCGCCTGGATGGACGACGAGGCGCTGCACCGCACGCTCACCACCGGCCGGGCGACCTACTGGTCCCGCAGCCGGGGGGAGTACTGGGTGAAGGGCGACACCTCCGGCCACGTGCAGTGGGTCAGGCACGTCGCGCTCGACTGCGACGGCGACACGGTCCTGCTGAAGGTCGACCAGGTGGGGGCCGCCTGCCACACCGGTGACCGCACCTGCTTCGACGCCGACGTCCTCGATGTCCTCGACGTGACCGGCGCGCCGTGACCACTCCCGCCCCCGCACCCGCCCCCGGTCACGCCGCCGCGCCCGGCCGGGCCGGCCGTACGGCGGGGCGTTCGCTGCTCGTCTGGCTGGCCGCCTGCGCCGCCGGCGGCGGGCTCGCGCTGCTCGCCGCGGGCAGGCGGTGGGTGACGCTCGGCGCCGCCGGGGGCCCCGGGGAAGCGGGACAGGACGGCCTCACCGGCGGCGACCTGGTCGCCTGGCTCTCACCCGCCGCGCTGGCCGCGCTCGCCGCCGCGGTGGCCGTGCCGGCGGCGAGGGGGATCGGGCGGCGGGCGATCGGCGGGGTCGTCGCCCTGCTCGGCGCGGCGGTCGCGGCCGGAGCCTGGGACGGCACCCGCGACGCCACGGTCGCCGCCGCGGCCCGCGCGCACGCGACGACGGCGACGATCTCCGGCGCCGCGGTCCCGGTGGAGTCGCGCGCCTGGGTCTGGCCGCTGCTCGCCGCCGCGGGCGGGCTCGTCCTGCTCGGGTCCGGGGTGGTGGCGGCGGTGCGCGGCGCGCGCTGGCCCGGCATGTCGGGCAGGTACGAAAGGGGCGCCGGTCACGCCCGCACGGAGCCGGGAAGGGCTCCCGCGCGGGACGCCGACCGCGCCATGTGGGACGCGCTCGACGAGGGAGACGACCCCACCGACGACCCCACCGACGACCGCCGCTGAGCCGGTCCGCCCCGGTGCCGGATGGGCCGCGGACGTTGGACCGTTCCCACCTCAGATTACAAATCGCCCACAAACTGTGGTTCCGCTCCGACGGGTCGCCCGGCTGTCGATAGGCTTCGCGGCGACTTAGTTGATCGCACAGGAGACCGGATGAGCCACGGGTACCTGCCGGGTGACTCGGGCGGCCACGGCCACCCGCCCGGCGCGGGCGGCGTGCCGCCGGTCTCCGGCTATGGCCACGGCTATGGAAACGGGTACGGCTATCCGCCACCGCCCCCTCCGTACGGGTACCACCAACCCCATGGTCCCCGCACGAACGGCATGGCCGTCGCATCGCTCGTTCTCGGCGTTCTCGGCCTGCTCTTCTGCGGGGTTCCCGGGATCGCCGGCGTCATCTGTGGTCACGTCGCGTTGAACCAGACACGGCGGACGGGGGAACAGGGCCGGGGCCTCGCGATCGCCGGGCTGATCCTGTCCTATGCCGGCGCCGCCGTCTGGATCCTGTACGCGATCGGGCTGGGTCTGCTGGCGGCGCTGAGCGTCTCGCACGTCGCCGGTTAGTCCCCGCCCCGGGTCTCCCCCCTTCGCGTTCCTTCTCCCACTTTCGCTGGAGCTCCACATGACCTACGGAAACGACCCGTACAACCAGGGCGGTTACCCCCCTCAGCAGCCCCCCCAGCAGCCCGGTGGGCAGGGCGGGTACCCGCCGCCCCAGGGCGGCTACCCCCCGCCGCCGCAGGGCTCCTACCCCTCGCCCCCGCAGGGCGGCCAGTACGGCCCCGGCGCGTACGGCCCGCCCTCCGGCGGCTACGGCGGCCCCGAGCTCGCCCACTGGGGCCTGCGCGTCGGCTCCTACCTGATCGACGCCCTGATCGTCGGCATCCCGTCCGGCATCCTCTACATGATCGGCGGCTCCATGACCGCCAGTTCCCTGCAGGTGGACCCGAACACCGGGGAGGTCACGTCGACGGGCGGCGGCGGAATCGGCGTGATCATCTACCTTCTGGGCTTCGTCGTCGCGATCGGCGTCACCCTGTGGCTGAAGTACCAGGAGGGCACCACCGGCCAGACGGTGGGCAAGAAGGTCCTCGGCATCAAGACGGTCAAGGAGCAGACGGGCGAGTACATCGGCTTCGGCATGGCCTTCGTCCGGTCCCTCTGCCACATCGTCGACGGCCTGCCCTGCTACATCGGCTTCCTCTGGCCGCTGTGGGACGCCAAGCGGCAGACCTTCGCCGACAAGATCGTCGGCACCGTGGTCGTGCGCGCCTGAGCCGATAGGCTGAGTACGTGGACGTGACCGGACGGCGCGCGCGGGACCGGATACGGTCGCTGCGCGCGCCGTTCGGCGCCGCGGCCGGTCTCGCCGCGGCGGTGGCGTACCTGGCGGTGGTCGACCCGCACGAGCCGGGTCACTACCCCGTCTGTCCCTTCTACTACCTCACCGGTCTGTACTGCCCGGGCTGCGGCGCCCTGCGCGCCGTGCACGATCTCGCGCACGCCGACCTCGCCGGCGCCGCGCGCATGAACCTTCTCTTTGTCGTTTGCGTTCCTGTCGTGATCGCGGCATGGGCCAGGTGGACGTTACGATCATGGCAGGGGCGGCCCGTGGGCCCGGGTGCCGCACGCCCCGTCTACCTGTGGGGACTGATCGCCGTCGCGGCCGTCTTCTGGGTAGTGCGTAATGTGCCTTTCGGGCATTTCCTCGCTCCGTGACGCGACCCTGTGGCCGATCGACGCGAGACGGGCCGATACCATCGCAGGGCAGGAACGCAGAGCAGCCGACCGAGAGCAGCCGACCGGAGGGACCCTTGCGCGTGAGCGAGCGGACAGGTGATTCGCGCGAGCTCCGAGCCGAAGGCGAGGAGGACGCGTGAGTGTTCTTGACGACATCATCGTGGGCGTGCGGGAGGACCTCGAGGAGCGGCAGCGCGACGTGCCGATCGAGGAGCTCAAGCGCATCGCCGCCCGAGCCCCCGAGCCCCGGGACGCCTACGCCGCCCTCGGCGGCGACCGGGTCTCGGTGATCGCCGAAGTGAAGAGGTCGAGCCCGTCCAAGGGCGCGCTCGCCGCCATCGCCGACCCCGCCGCGCTCGCCGCCGACTACGAGGAGGGCGGCGCGCACGTCATCAGCGTGCTGACCGAGCGGCGCAGGTTCGGCGGCACGCTCGCCGACCTCGCGGCCGTGCGGGCCGCGGTCGACGTGCCCGTCCTGCGCAAGGACTTCATCGTCACCTCCTACCAGCTGTGGGAGGCCCGGGCGCACGGCGCCGACCTCGCCCTGCTGATCGTGGCGGCTCTCGACCAGCAGGCGCTCGTCTCGCTGATCGAGCGGGCCGAGTCGATCGGGCTCTGCCCGCTCGTCGAGGTGCACACCGAGGAGGAGCTGACCCGCGCGGTGGACGCCGGCGCGAAGGTCGTCGGCGTCAACGCCCGCGACCTGAAGACGCTGCAGGTGGACCGCGAGGTGTTCGCCAGGCTCGCGCCCAAGGTGCCGGACGGCGTCATAAAAATCGCGGAGTCCGGGGTGCGCGGGCCGCACGACCTGCTCGCGTACGCGCGGGCGGGGGCCGACGCGGTGCTGGTGGGCGAGAGCCTCGTCACCGGCAAGGACCCCAAGGCCGCGGTCAACGACCTGGTGACCGCGGGCGCGCACCCGGCCTCGCGGCAGGACACCGGCTCCGAGAGGCACCCGTGAACGACAGCACCGCAGAAGGAGGCCGAGTGACCTCGACGGACGAGACCATCATCACCCCCGCCGACCTGGCCGGGGGCGGGGTCGGCGGCGACGATCCGGACGTCCGGGGCAAGTTCGGCATATTCGGCGGCCGGTACGTGCCCGAGGCGCTCATCCCGGCCCTCGACGAGGTGGCCGCCGAGTACGAGAAGGCCAAGACCGATCTCGACTTCGTCCGCGAGTTCGACCACCTGCTGCGCACGTACGCGGGCCGTCCCACGACGCTGACCGAGGTGCCGCGTTTCGCGGAGCACGCGGGCGGCGCGCGGATCGTGCTCAAGCGCGAGGACCTCACCCACACCGGGGCCCACAAGATCAACAATGTGCTCGGCCAGGCGCTGCTGACCAGGCGGCTGGGCAAGCGGCGGGTCATCGCGGAGACCGGGGCGGGCCAGCACGGCGTCGCCACCGCCACCGCCGCGGCGCTGATGGGCCTGGAGTGCGTCATCTACATGGGCGCCGTCGACTGCGAGCGCCAGGCGCTCAACGTCGCCAGGATGAAGCTCCTCGGCGCGACGGTCGTCCCGGTCACGAACGGCAGCCAGACCCTCAAGGACGCCATCAACGAGGCGTTCCGCGACTGGGTCACCAACGTGGAGCACACCCACTACCTGTTCGGCACGGTCGCCGGGCCGCACCCGTTCCCCGAGATCGTCCGGGACTTCGCCCGGATCATCGGAGTCGAGGCGCGCCGCCAGGTGCGGGAGCTCACCGGCCGCCTGCCCGACGCGGTCTGCGCCGCCGTCGGCGGCGGGTCGAACGCCATCGGCCTCTTCCACGCCTTCATCCCGGACGAGGGCGTCCGCCTGTACGGCTACGAGGCCGGCGGTCGGGGCGCGGAGACCGGCGAACACGCGCTCACCCTCACCCAGGGCAGCGTCGGCGTGCTGCACGGCGCCCGCACCTACGTCCTGCAGGACGACGAGGGCCAGACGATCGAGTCGCACTCGATCTCCGCCGGTCTCGACTACCCCGGTGTGGGCCCCGAGCACGCGTGGCTCAAGGACAGCGGCCGCGCCACCTACGAGGGCGTGACCGACGAGGAGGCCATGGAGGCCTTCGCCCTGCTGGCGCGCACCGAGGGCATCATCCCGGCCATCGAGTCCTCCCACGCGCTCGCGGGCGCGCTGCGGCTCGGCCGCGAACTCGGCCCGGACGCCGTGATCCTGGTGAACCTCTCCGGACGCGGCGACAAGGACATGGGCACCGCCATGAAGTACTTCAACCTCTGATCCAGCATCGATAGGGCATCCCGATGACGACACTCCAGGCGGTGTTCGACAAGGCACGCGCCGAGGACAGGGCCGCGCTCGTCGGCTACCTGCCGGCCGGCTTTCCGACCAAGGACGGCGCGGTGAAGGCCGCGACCGCGATGGTCGAGGCCGGCTGCGACGTGATCGAGATCGGCCTGCCGTACTCCGATCCGCTGATGGACGGCCCGACGATCCAGGACGCGGTGCACCGGTCGCTGGAGAACGGCACCCGCATCGCCGACGTGCTGCGCACCGTCGAGGGCGTGGCGAAGTCCGGGGCCGCGACGCTGGTGATGACGTACTGGAACCCGATCGACCGCTACGGCGCCGAGCGCTTCGCCCGGGACCTCGCCTCGGCGGGCGGCGTCGGGACGATCACGCCGGACCTGACGCCCGAGGAGTCCGGGCCCTGGCTCGACGCGAGCCGGGAGTCCGGCCTCGGCACGGTCTTCCTCGTCGCGCCCAGCTCGCCGGACGAGCGCATCGCCCGGGTCGCCGCCTGCTGCACCGGTTTCGTGTACGCGGCCTCGCTGATGGGCGTGACCGGCGCAAGGGAGTCGGTCAGCTCGGCGGCCGAGGGACTGGTCAAGAAGACCAGGGCGCACACGTCGCTGCCGGTCTGCGTGGGTCTCGGCGTCGGGAACGGCGCCCAGGCCGCCGAGGTCGCGTCGTACGCCGACGGGGTCATCGTCGGGTCGGCCTTCATCCGGCGCCTGCTCGACGCGCCGGACGAGACGTCCGGTCTTGCGGCGGTACGCGAACTCGGGGAGGAACTCGCCAGGGGTGTCCGGCGCTGAGCCGAATCTCTGGCTTTCTCCCCCCGGTACCGCCGCGAGCAGCGGAAACGCCACCGCTTACCATGCTCTTATCCCGCACATGGTGAGGTTGGGTCCCGGTACTGTTCAGTCGGTGTTGCCTACCGGGCGAGGAGTCTGATGGTTCAGTTGGCATCCGGCGCTCAGGTGTCCGGCCGGTTACCGTCCGCGAAACCGGCGCTCCCTTGGGTCACGACCGCGGCGCGCGTCGTGCTGGCGGCCGTACTGATCGTCGCGGGCGCGCTCAAGATCGGAGCGCCCGCCCTGTCGGTGCAGGCGGTGCGCGCCTATCAGCTGCTGCCGGAGTCCCTGGCGCAGGTCGTCGGGTACGCCCTGCCCGTCGTGGAGATCATCGCGGGCCTGCTGCTGCTCGTCGGCCTGTTCACCCGGGTGGCGGCGGGAGTCGGCGGCGTGCTGATGGTGGCGTTCGTCATCGGCATCGGGTCCGCGTGGGCCAGAGGGCTGCGCATCGACTGCGGCTGCTTCGGCGGCGACGGCACCCTCGCCGCGGGTCAGGACCCGAACTACTTCTGGGAACTTGCACGTGACATCGGGCTGCTCGCCTGCGCGGCGTGGATCGTCGTGAAGCCGGTGAGCCGCCTGTCGCTTGACTCGGCTCTCGGTTTCGGGGGAACCCGGGAGCCGGTGGACGAGGACGGTCCGGACGAGGGCCGGGACGACCGCGACTGAGAGGCAGGACCGCGGGTCCGGCACTGGGTCCGGCCGCGGTGACAGCAGGGGGGAAGGTTCGTGAGCAAGCGGACGAGCGAGGCGGCCAAGGCGCGCATCGCGGCGCAGCGGGAGGCCCTGCGCAAGCAGGACCAGCGCAGGCGCGTCACGATGATCGCCACCATCGCGGTGGTCGTCGTGGTCGCGGCCGCCTTCGTCGTGTGGTCGGTGCGGCAGGGCGCCTCGGAGAAGGTCACCGGCGGCCTCGCCGCGGTGACCGTGCAGGAGGACGGGACCGTCGTCATGGCCCAGCCGGGGGTCACCACGCCCGTGGTCGACGTGTACGAGGACTTCCAGTGCCCGGCGTGCAAGCAGTTCGAGGAGACCAGCGGCGCCACGCTGAAGAACCTGGCCGCCGAGGGCAAGGCGAAGGTCGCCTACCACGTGATCACGATCTTCACGCAGGAGCCGACCAAGAGCAACTCGCTGCGCGCGGCCTCGGCCGCCCGGTGCGTCACGGACGGCCGGCAGTGGGTGGCGTTCCACGACAAGCTCTACAAGAACCAGCCAAGTGAGACCTCCAGCGGGTTCTCCGTGGACCAGCTGATCGCGTGGGGCAAGGAGGCGGGCGTGACCTCCTCCGGCTTCGACGACTGCGTACGCAAGCAGGGCAACGTCCAGGCGCACCAGACGTACACGCAGCAGGTCATGAGCACGCAGAAGCTGGGCGGCACGCCGACCATCAAGATCAACGGCAAGGAGCTCGACAGCACGACCGCGTTCGTGCCGAGCGCGCTGCGCGACGCCGTGGTGAACGCCGCCAAGAGCTGACCCGGGGGCGTACGCCCCGGTCGGGAGCCCTGGTCCGGATGCTGTGCACACGGATCAGGGCGCGGCTCCGGGGGCCCCGCCTGGCTTATGGCCAAAAGTGGGTGATCACCGTCCAAGGCCTCGCCTGATCGCAGCCTCGACTGGGGAGAAGGCCCCGTCCGCCCGGTCGAGCTGGAGCGGCTCGGCCGGGCCGAGTTTCGGCTGGCCAAGGAAACGCGGCTCTTTTCCGAGGTTCGGCTGGCCGGCGTGCACCAGAAACGGGTGACAGAGGTAGACGTCACCCGCGCTGCCCGTGGCGTGGACGACCGGACGACGCGTGGCGGCGCTCTCCGCACGCCGGGCCAGCTCCCTGGCGTCCAAGCCGTCCTCGCCCTCAGGTTCCAGGATCCGCGCCACGTCCAGGTGAGAACCCACGCGCAGGCGAGTCGGCGCGGCGTTCTCATCGATGTCCGAGAACAGGAAGAACATCAGCAGTGCGCGGTCCCTGGACTCGACGTTCGCACGCCAGGTCAGGTAGTCGCCCGGATCGGAGTCGTGGCCGGGGAAGCTCACATCGACGTGCCACCCGTCGACGACGGCCGGTTCGTCCCCTGGGAAGCGGATAACGAAGCCTCCCAGGCTCGTGCGGGGCAACCACCGCCCCATTCCCACGAGGTCGTCGAATGCGGCGTGCAGACGCGGCGTGTTGGCCGCGGTCTCGAACGGCGCCTGCGCGTAGTCCGGGCGTGCCGCCACCGGCCGCGGCCATGTGGCCGGATCGCCGGGATCGGCGTCGAGGTCCCGACAGATGATCTCGCGGCACTCGTCCGCGATCTCTCTGGGGAACGCGCCCTGGACTCGGACGAAGCCGTCTGTGATGAACGTCCTCACCTGCGCGTCGCTCAACATGCTCACAGCATCTTCGCCGCGGCGCCGTCATGCCAAAGCTTTATGGGAGTCCCGGTCGTGATCAGCGGTGTGCTCGATGAAGCCGAGTATGCGGGCAGCGACCAGTGCGGGTGCCCGTTCCGAACTCATTGCCAACCTCGGCTGGGCGCGACGGTTCATCCAGAGGTCAGTCTGTCCCTGGACCAACTTCCGTCGCGCCCTGCCGCAGTTCGCGGCGCCTCGGTCCGCCGGGCCGCCACCGGCCACTCGGCCGTGACGCCCCGGCGGAGCCGCGCCGGCCGGAGAAGTTCAGCCTCGGTGGGCCGGACGGTAGGACAGGCGGTCCAGGCCCACCCGGAGGCGGTGCTGGACCTCCACGATCGCGAGGTGCATGGTCTCCGCCTCGGCCTGGGCGTGCACGGGCTGCCCGTTGACGTCGAGGACCGCCCGCGCGGCGCACCGTTCTCCCGGGCTGAGCGACGGGCTGTAGGCGAGGCTGACCCTGGCGTAGAGGATCGGTTTGGCGGTGAACCTGGACACCGACGCGATGCGTTCCCGCGCCTCGGTGACCGCTCCCGCGGGCACCTGCCCGCTCGTCTCCACCATGACCGCCTCGGGCGTGAGTGTGTCGTTCATGATCGGAGTCTGCCCGTTTCGGCGCTCGGCTCACCAGGGACCTGTGGGACCGGCCGACGGCCCATGCGTCGCCTCTCGAAGGGCCGGACGCCCCTACCGCGCCGTCGCGGGTTTCGCCGTGGCGTGGCGGGTCACGATTCCGGCATGACCCGCGACGACCGTTTCGCCCCACACTCCATACCAGTCGGTGACCCCCGGCGGGACGTCGCCGTACGGATCCACCGGGCGATGACGGCCTTCGCGGCCGGCGACGCGCTCGGTGTGCCGTGGGAGGGGCGCGGGCCGGAGCGGATCGACCCCGAGCGGGTCGTCCGGCTCCCCGTCCCGGACAGGGGATGGCCGCGCGGGTCGACCTCGGACGACACGGCACAGATGGTGCTGGTCGCGCGGTGCCTGGCCGACACCGGGGGCCGCCCCACCTCCCTGGAGTTCCTGACCCGCCTCGCCGAGGCGGCTCCGGCCGTGCGCGGCCTCGGACCCACCACCCGGCACGCCCTGGCGCACTTCCACGCCACGGGTGAGCCGCCCGTACCCACGGCCGGAGACCGGCCGACCAACGGCGCGGCCATGCGCGCCGCCCCGATCGGCTGGGCCGTGCCGCCCGACCGGCCCGCTCTGCGCCGCCGGCTCTGCGAGGTCGTTTCCGCCGCGACGCACCGCGCGCCCGCGGCCGTGGCGGCGGCCTGTGTGATCGCGGCGATGGCGTCGCACGCCGTGGAGGGAGAGAGCGTGCCCGCCCTGCTGGAGGTGGCGGCGGACGAGGCCCGATGGGCGGTCGGGCTTCCCGAGCCTGCGGACGCCGTGATGGACAGCAGGGCGGACGGTGTGACGGCGGGCGGCCACCGGACACCTGCTGACGCACTGACGGGAGCCGTCACGCAAGCTGCGATGGAAGCCGTGGTGGACGCCGCTCACGGCCGGTGGACGCCCCCGTCCGAGGGGGTCTCGCTGGACGCCGCCGAGACCGTCGCCGCCGTGGTCCACGTGATGCGGGAGGCCCCCACCCTCGCCGCGGCGCTGCCGTACGCCGTGTCCCTGGGCGGCGACACCGACACGGTCGCCGCGCTCGTCGGCGGGGTCCTCGGCGCCCGCGAACCGGAAGGGGTGGCCGCGCTCGGCTGGCTCGGGCTGGTGGACCTCGGCGAGTATCCCGGACTGCCGGACCTCGCGGCCCGCCTGGCCGCCCTCCGCACGTCTCCGCCCCCGGAGTGACCCCGCCCAGGGCGGCCGGAGCACGTCCTTGTACCGATGAACGCGGCGGGCACCGGACTCGCCCCCTCTTGCGGTAACGTCACGTTACATGCCCCTCCTCGCCTCGATTCCCAGCCCGTCACAGGGGGTCTGGAATCTCGGACCGATCCCGATCCGCGCGTACGCCCTGTGCATCGTGCTCGGCGTCGTCGTCGCCGTCTGGATCGGCGAACGCCGCTGGCGCGCCCGTGGCGGCGCCCCCGGGACGGTCACCGACCTCGCGGTCTGGGCCGTGCCGTTCGGCCTCGTCGGCGGACGTCTCTATCACGTCATCACCGACTGGCAGATCTACTTCGGCTCCGACGCGCCCAAGCGGCCGATCGACGCCCTGTTCATCTGGGAGGGCGGCCTCGGCATCTGGGGCGCGGTCGCGCTCGGCGCGCTCGGCGTCTGGATCGCCTGCCGCCGCCGCGGCATCTCCTTCACGGCCGTGGCCGACACCCTCGCCCCCGGCGTGGCCGTCGCCCAGGCCATCGGCCGCTGGGGCAACTACTTCAACCAGGAGCTTTTCGGCGGCCCCACCACCCTGCCGTGGGCTCTGGAGATCGAGCCGGGCCGCCCGGGCACCGTCCCCGGCGCGAGCACCTACCACCCGACCTTCCTGTACGAGTCGCTGTGGGACCTGGCGCTCGCCGGCGTGCTGATCCTGGCCGCCCGCCGCTTCGGCCTCCGCCACGGCCGGGTGTTCGCGCTGTACATCGCGGGCTACACGCTGGGCCGCTTCTGGATCGAGGGGCTGCGGGTCGATCCCGCGCACGAGATCCTCGGCCTGCGGCTGAACCAGTGGACCTCGATCGTCATCTTCCTGTGCGCCGTCGCGTACCTGCTGCTGTCCCGCAACCGGACGGGTGAGGAGCCGGTCGGCGTCCTCGCGGGGGACGGCGAGGGCGCCGACCCCGCTCACCAGCGGGACCAGGCCGACGAGCCCGAGCTCGGCGGCGGGGAGGCCGGCGGCCCGCCCACCGCCCAGGAGGACACGACGGCGACCGACGGCACCGGCCCCGCGTCGGTGGACTCCGCATCGGTGGACTCCGCCTCCGCGGGATCCGATGACGCTCCGGCGGACTCCGGTGAGGGGGACAGGGCGCCGGCGGGCGCCGGCGCCACCGGCGACGGCGGGACCATGCCGGAACCGGAGGCCGGGCGGCGATGACCGAGGCCAGGACGGGGGCACGGGCCGAGGCACACCACCAGCACAGGGACGTCACCGGCGGATGGCTGCGGCCCGCGGTGTTCGGCGCGATGGACGGCCTGGTGTCCAACTTCGCGCTCATCGCGGGCGTCGCCGGCGGCACCGCAGAGACCAGGATCATCGCCCTCGCGGGCATCGCCGGCCTGGCCGCCGGAGCGTTCTCCATGGCGGGCGGCGAGTACGTGTCGGTCGCCAGCCAGCGCGAGCTGGCCGAGGCCGAGATCGACGTGGAGCGGCGGGAGCTGGAGCGGCATCCCGAGGCCGAGGAGGCCGAGCTGGCCCAGATGTACGTCCAGCGGGGCGTGGATCCGGAGACCGCCAGGGAGGTCGCGCGCCAGATCTCCCGCGACCCGGAGGAGGCGCTCGCCGTCCACACGCGGGCCGAGCTGGGCGTGGACCCCGGCGACCTGCCGTCGCCGCTGCTTGCCGCCGGGTCGTCGTTCCTGTCGTTCGCCCTCGGCGCCCTGGTCCCGCTCCTGCCGTACCTGCTCGGCGCGCGTAGCCTGTGGATCCCGGCCGCCGCGTCCATGGTGGCGCTGTTCGTCGCCGGCGCGGTGGTCTCGCGCGTGACGGCCAGAAGCTGGTGGTTCAGCGGCCTCCGCCAGCTCGTGGTGGGGGCCGTGGCGGCGGCGCTGACCTGGGGCCTGGGCTCGCTGATAGGAACCGGCGGTCTATGACCAAGCGCAAGCGCCGGTCGTCCGCGACGGCCGAGCGCTGGGCCGGATCCACCCTCACCGAACTCGGGCTGGACGACCGGCAGCAGCGCGTGCTCGTGTGGTCGGTGACCGCCGTGGGCGTGCTGGCGATCGCCCTGGTGCTGACACTGGTGGTCAACGCGCTGGGCGGAGGCGGACCCGCGGCGCCGACGGGAGCGACGGCGGACATCGCGGGCCAGGGGCTGCCGTCGTCCTTCCAGTCCTGGCCGTCGCTGAAGGAGTTCGCCCCGATCGCGGACCGCAAGGCGGACGGCGCGCCGCTGAGCGTCCAGGAGGTGTTCGGCGCCCGGACGCTCAGCGCGGGCAAGATCACGCTGCGCCGCCTCACCAGCCGTCTCGACCAGGCCTGCGGGGGAGCGGTGTGGGGCGCCGACCTCGCCGACTCCCTCGCGAAGGCCGGATGCACCCAGGCCGTCCGCGGCCTGTACGCCACGGCCGACGGGGGTTACCTCGCGCAGTACACGCTGTTCAACCTGTCGTCCGTCGCCGCCGCCGAGTCGCTGGCCACGTCGCTGGCGGATCTCTACCGGGGCTCCTGGGTGCAGCCGCTCGAATCCCCCCGGGCGAAGTTCGGCACCTACAGCGAGGCCAGCGCCCAGGTCATGGGGCACTATCTCGGCGTGGCCTGGATCGGCAGGACCGACGGCGCCGAACCGGGGGAGAACGACGACTTCGTCATGCTCGGCCTGGCCGTGCGGGAGGCGGAAAGAGCGGTCTTCCGCCGGGTGGTCGCGGTCGCCGGCGTCCCGTCGGACCCCGCGCAGCCGCCGGGCCCGGCCGACACCGCCCAGCCCGCGGAGGACCCGCCGTCCGATCCCGGCGCCTCTCCGGCCCCTTCCGCGACAGCGCCGCCGTCCCCCTCCGCCCAGTAGCACGCCCGGTGCGGGGGCCGGCAGCCCGTCGGCGCACCGGCCGGAGTCCCGGAAACGCGCCGTTCGCACCCGCCCGCCGGTATCCCGGCGGCTGGGAGCGGGGGGAGGGAACGCGGCGCCTCGGCTGGTCGCCGTGCGGGACTCGCCCTGCCGGTGGATCTTCGGCGAGGGTCAGGCCGGGGTGGGGGTGGTGATCTCCGCCGCCATCTGGGTGAGGCGGTGGAGCGGGAGTTCGAGCGGGGTCGCGTCGCCGGCCCAGGGAGCGGCCTCCTCGACGGCGGCCCTGGCCTGCCGCTTGGTGAGCCCGGCCGTCCCGGCGGCGTGCCGGGCTGTCGTGGCAGGTTCGGCCGTGACCTTCCCGGTGGCCGCCGGAGCCTCGGCGTGCCCGGACGGTGCGGTGGGTCCGGGCGTCGGGGTGAGGCCGGCCCTGACGAGGTCGGGCCTGGTGAGCGCCTCCCGCCAGGTGTTGGCGAGCTTGCCGTGCGCGCTGTCGAGGATCGCGCGGATGATCCGGTCCGGCCCGCCCTCCGGAGGCGCGAGCCGTACGGCGTCGAGGACACGGCCCTCGGCGGAGAGTTCGTAGACCGGGGCGAGCAACGCGGCCAGCGCGGGCAGCCCGGCGACCGGGGCGGCGAGGAGCACCCGCACGTGCCGGGCCCGGGTCGCGAGCAGCAGGCGGGGGAGGGCCGCCTCCAGCCCGGCCGGCACCGCGATCGCCACCCGCTCCGGGTCGGCGGCGTACGGCTTGGCCAGCAGCGTCGCGAGCCGGGTGCGGGGCACCTGGGGCAGCAGGCCGCGCGGCCAGTCCCCGGCGAGCAGGCCCGGCCCGAACGCGGTCACCGCCGCCTCGTCCGCCGCCCTGTCCGCCGCGCCTGCCGCACCCGGGCCGGCCGCGCTGCCCGCCGCCTTCGCCGCCGCCCTGTCGGGACGTCCGGCGGGGGCGGACTCCACGGCCTGGGGGCCCTGCGTGTAGATGGCCGTGGCGAGGCGGTCGAGTCGCGCGGCGATCGCGGGCCAGGTCTTCGTGGTGGGACGCAGCACGTAGAGGTCCGCCGCGCTGCCGATCGCCTCCGCCCCGTGATACCGGTTGAAGTGCGGAAATATCGCCTCGTGCAGCAGGTTGAGGTCGACGAGCGCCTTCTGCACCTTCAGCGCGAGCATCGGGGTGCGCTCGGAGGCGCCGTACGCCACGAGGATGCGTCCCCGCTCGCGGTCGCGCAGGCCCTCGGCGGCCCGGGCGGCGAACAGCCCGATCCCCTCCGGTGTGTACGGCGGGTCGGTGATCGCGAGGTCGGCCCAGCCGCGCAGCGACGGCGGCAGGCCGAGGCGCAGGTCGGCCCACCGGGTGCGCACCCCGAGGTCCTGGGCGTCGATGAACTCCAGGATGCGGTCGTCGATGTCGGCCACCGCCACCTCGACCTCCGGGTGGACCATCCGTACGGCCAGCGAGGTCAGGTCGTGGTCGCCGACGCAGAGCAGGCGGGCGCCGGGCAGCCAGAACCGCCGCCCCAGCAGGAGCGCGCGGCGCAGCACGGTCTCGGCGGTCGCGGAGACGTGGTCGAGCGCGTGCCGGCCCCGGGGGGCCTCGGCGATCAGCCGCTCCAGACGGGCGAGGGTTTCGGCGTGTTCCGGGACCATTTCGGACACCGGATTCCCGAGATCGGAAATTTCCGGCTCGACCCCCGCGTTGAAGCGGTTGACCTGATCCATGGGTATACGGACACGATCGCCGCTGTGCTCAAGGGGGAGCACCCGTAGTAGCGACTCGATCGTCCGCCGTGGCGTCGCGGTCTCCCGTACCAGGTCGGACAGGGTCCACCAGCGGCCGCCTGAGAGGAGCGCCAGTGCTCCGCGCAGGTGCAGGCCGTCCACGCCGGCCTCCGCCAGCAGTTCGTCGATCGCCTCATGACCACCCATGGACAAACCCTATCGAGGCCCTATCCACCGCGCTGACCTGTGAAGGTTCGCGAAGTGGACCGGGGGGGCACTATTCCGGCAGCGTGTTGTAATCTCTAAGCACCACAACCGCAGCAGGGCCAGCGTCGTCCCTCTGTTCCACGCAGAAGTTGACGACGGGAGTGACTACATGCCTGCTGCCCGCCTTGGCCTTCCCGGAGGTCTCCCCGAGCCTCAGGGACTCTACGACCCCGCCTATGAGCACGACGCCTGCGGCGTCGCCATGGTCGCCGACGTGCAGGGTCGCCGCAGCTACGACATCGTCGCCAAGGCACTGACGGCCCTCCGCAACCTCGACCATCGGGGCGCGAGCGGCAGCGAGCCGGACACCGGCGACGGAGCGGGCATCCTCACCCAGATCCCCGACGCGTTCTTCCGCGCCGTGACGGCCGGGCTGGGATGGCACAGTGAGCTTCCCGCGGAGGGCGCGTACGCCGCGGGCACCGCGTTCCTGCCGGCGGACGAGCAGGCCAGGCAGACCGCGATCGGCCTCATCGAGGAGATCGCCGCCGAGGAGGGCGTGAGCATCCTCGGCTGGCGCGACCTGCCGGTGGACCGCGACCTGCCCGGCGCCACCGCGCGGGCGGTCATGCCCCACTTCGCGCAGCTGTTCGTGACCTCCCCCGGCGGCGAGACCGGCGTCGACCTCGACCGGATCGTGTTCGCCTTCCGCAAGCGGGCCGAGCACGAGGCGGACGTCTACTTCTCCTCGCTGTCCTCGCGGACCATCGTCTACAAGGGCATGCTGACCTCGCTGCAGGTCGAGCCGTTCTTCGCCGACCTGTCCGACGAGCGCTACGTCAGCGCCATCGCGCTGGTCCACTCGCGCTTCTCGACGAACACCTTCCCCTCCTGGCCGCTGGCCCACCCCTACCGGTACGTCGCGCACAACGGTGAGATCAACACCGTCCGCGGCAACCGCAACTGGATGCGCGCCCGCGAGGCGA
This sequence comes from Microbispora cellulosiformans, assembly GCF_008728085.1. NCBI lineage: Bacteria > Bacillati > Actinomycetota > Actinomycetes > Streptosporangiales > Streptosporangiaceae > Microbispora > Microbispora cellulosiformans. The sequence goes on from NZ_VYTZ01000003.1 coordinate 462,580, forward strand.
TGCTCGCCACCGGCCTGATCCCGGGCGACCTGCGGCGGCTGTTCCCCATCTGCGACCCGGACGGCTCCGACACCGCCTCGTTCGACGAGACGCTGGAACTGCTGCACCTCGGCGGCAGGTCGCTGCCGCACGCCGTGCTGATGATGATCCCGGAGGCGTGGGAGAACCACACCGAGATGGACCCGGCCCGCCGGGCCTTCTACGAGTTCCACTCCACCCTCATGGAGGCGTGGGACGGCCCCGCGTCGATCACCTTCTCCGACGGCACGCTGGTCGGCGCGGTCCTCGACCGCAACGGCCTGCGCCCGGGCCGGTTCTGGGTCACCGACGACGGCCTGGTCGTGCTCGCCTCCGAGGCCGGCGTGCTGTCCGACATCCCGCAGGAGAAGGTCGTCCGCAAGGGCCGCCTGCAGCCGGGCCGGATGTTCCTCGTGGACACCGCGCGCGGCCGGATCATCGAGGACGACGAGGTCAAGGCCGAGCTCGCCGCCGCCGAGCCGTACGGCGAGTGGCTGCACGCGGGCCTGGTCCGCTTCGAGGAGCTGCCCGAGCGCGAGCACGAGCACCCCACCCACGAGGCGCTGGTCAAGCGGCAGCAGACCTTCGGCTACACCGAGGAAGAGCTCCGGATCATCCTCACGCCGATGGCGCGCAACGGCGCCGAGCCGATCGGCTCGATGGGCACCGACAGCCCCGTCGCCGTGCTGAGCGAGAAGCCGCGGCTGCTGTTCGACTACTTCAGCCAGCTCTTCGCGCAGGTCACGAACCCGCCGCTGGACGCCATCCGCGAGGAGCTCGTCACCTCGCTGCAGTCGACGATCGGCCCCGAGGGCAACCTGCTCGACCCCGGCCCGGCCTCGTGCCGCCGGCTCGTGCTGCCCTACCCGGTGATCGACAACGACGAGCTCGCGAAGATCGTCCACATCAACGACGAGGGCGCGCTGCCCGGCTTCCAGCCGTACGTCGTGTCCGGCCTGTTCGACGCCGCAGGCGGCGGCGAGGCGCTGGTGCGGCGGCTGGAGGAGATCCGCCTGGAGGTCTCCCGGGCCATCGAGGACGGCGCCCGGATCATCGTGCTGTCCGACCGCGGGTCCTCCCGCGAGCGGGCGCCGATCCCGTCGCTGCTGCTCACCGGCGCGGTGCACCACCACCTCATCCGGGAGAAGTCCCGCACCCGGGTCGGCCTCGTGATCGAGACCGGCGAGGCCCGCGAGTGCCACCACATGGCCCTTCTCGTCGGGTACGGCGCGAGCGCGATCAACCCCTACCTCGCCCTGGAGACGGTCGAGGACATGATCGCGACGGGTCAGCTCGACCTGGACCCGCGCAAGGCCGTGCGCAACCTCATCAAGGCGTACGGCAAGGGCGTCCTGAAGGTCATGTCCAAGATGGGCGTGTCCACGGTCGCCTCCTACACCGGCGCGCAGATCTTCGAGGCCCTCGGCCTCGGCGCCGAGGTCATCGACAGGTGCTTCACCGGCACCACCTCCCGCCTCGGCGGCGTCGGCTTCGACGTGCTGGCCAGGGAGGCGCTGGAGCGGCACGCGCGGGCCTATCCCCGCGCGGAGAACCCGCACCGGCGGCTGGAGGTCGGCGGCGAGTACCAGTGGCGCCGCGAGGGCGAGCCGCACCTGTTCAACCCGACCACCGTCTTCAAGCTCCAGCACTCCACCCGCACCCGGCGGTACGAGATCTTCAAGGAGTACACGTCCCTCGTGGACGGGCAGTCCGAGAAGCTCATGACGCTGCGCGGCCTGTTCAAGCTGCGTCCCGCCGGCGCGCCGATCCCGATCGACGAGGTCGAGCCGGTCGAGTCGATCGTGAAGCGGTTCTCCACCGGCGCCATGTCGTACGGCTCCATCTCGATGGAGGCGCACGAGACGCTGGCCATCGCGATGAACCGGCTCGGCGCCAAGTCGAACACCGGCGAGGGCGGCGAGGACCCCGAGCGGCTGCACGACCCCGAGCGGCGCAGCGCGATCAAGCAGGTGGCCTCCGGCCGGTTCGGCGTGACCAGCGAATACCTCGTCAACGCCGACGACCTGCAGATCAAGATGGCGCAGGGCGCCAAGCCCGGCGAGGGCGGCCAGCTGCCCGGCCACAAGGTGTACCCGTGGATCGCCAAGACCCGGCACTCCACCCCCGGCGTCGGCCTCATCTCGCCGCCGCCGCACCACGACATCTACTCGATCGAGGACCTCGCCCAGCTCATCCACGACCTGAAGAACTCCAACCCGCGCGCCCGCGTCCACGTGAAGCTGGTCGCCGAGGTCGGGGTCGGGACCGTGGCGGCGGGCGTCAGCAAGGCCCACGCCGACGTCGTGCTGATCTCCGGCCACGACGGCGGCACCGGCGCCTCCCCGCTGACCTCGGTCAAGCACGCGGGCGCCCCCTGGGAGCTCGGCCTGGCCGAGACCCAGCAGACGCTGCTGCTCAACGGGCTGCGCGACCGCATCGTCGTGCAGGCCGACGGCCAGCTCAAGACCGGCCGCGACGTGGTCATCGCGGCGCTGCTCGGCGCCGAGGAGTACGGCTTCGCCACCGCTCCGCTGGTCGTCTCCGGCTGCGTCATGATGCGGGTCTGCCACCTCGACACCTGCCCGGTGGGCGTGGCCACGCAGAACCCCGAGCTGCGCAAGCGGTTCAGCGGCAAGCCCGAGTTCGTGGTGAACTTCTTCGAGTTCGTCGCCCAGGAGGTGCGCGAGTACCTCGCCGAGCTCGGCTACCGCTCGCTCGACGAGGTCATCGGGCGGGCCGACCTGCTCGACACCACCCGCGCCGTCGAGCACTGGAAGGCCGCCGGCCTCGACCTGTCGCCGATCCTGTATCAGCCGGAGCTGCCCGAGGGCACCCCGCGCCGCAGGGTCGCCGAGCAGGACCACGGTCTCGACAAGGCGCTGGACAACACGCTGATCCAGCTCGCCGAGGGCGCGCTGAACCTCGGCGAGCCGGTCACGCTGGAGCTGCCCATCCGCAACGTCAACCGCACGGTCGGCACCATGCTCGGCCACGAGGTGACCAGGCGGTACGGCGGCGCGGGCCTGCCCGACAACACGATCGACGTGTCGTTCACCGGCTCGGCGGGCAACTCGTTCGGCGCGTTCGTGCCGCGCGGCGTCACGCTGCGGCTGACCGGCGACGCCAACGACTACCTCGGCAAGGGCCTGTCGGGCGGCCGGATCGTGGTCCGGCCGCACCCCGACGCGCCGTTCGAGGCCGAGACGCAGGTCGTCTCGGGCAACGTCGGCCTGTACGGCGCGACGTCCGGCGAGGTCTTCGTCCGGGGCATCGTGGGCGAGCGGTTCTGCGTGCGCAACTCCGGCGCCACCGCCGTCGTCGAGGGCGTGGGCGACCACGGCTGCGAGTACATGACCGGCGGTAAGGCCGTCGTCCTCGGCGCGACCGGCCGCAACTTCGCCGCCGGCATGTCGGGCGGCGTGGCGTACGTGCTGGACCTGCGGCCCGAGCGGGTCAACCGTGAGATGGTCGAGCTCGAGGCGCTGAACGACGAGGACGCCGAGTTCCTGCGGGAGATCGTCGACCGGCACCTCACGGAGACCGGGTCCACGGTCGCCAAGGCGCTGCTGGCGGACTGGGACGCCGCGCTCGGCCGGTTCGCGAAGATCATGCCGTCCGACTACAAGCGGGTCCTGCTGGCGCGGGCCGCCGCCGAGGCCGAAGGGCGCGACATCGACGAGGCGGTCATGGCCGCCGCCCACGGGTGACGCCGATGAACGTCGTCACCACCACCGCAATTCCCACGCGACGATAAGGGGGGTACACCGATGGCTGACCCGAAGGGGTTCCTGACACACGGGCGCGAGCTGCCGGCGCGCCGCCCGGTCGACGTGCGCATCCGCGACTGGCGCGAGGTCTACGAGGACTTCCCCAAGCCCGCGCTGACCAAGCAGGCGGCCCGATGCATGGACTGCGGCATCCCGTTCTGCCACAACGGCTGTCCGCTCGGGAACCTCATCCCCGAGTGGAACGACCTCGTCTACCGCGACGACTGGCGCGAGGCGATCGAGCGGCTGCACGCGACCAACAACTTCCCGGAGTTCACCGGCCGCCTGTGCCCCGCTCCGTGTGAGTCGGCGTGCGTGCTCGGCATCAACTCCGACCCGGTCGCGATCAAGCGGGTGGAGGTCGAGATCGTCGACCGGGCCTTCGCCGAGGGCTGGGTCACGCCGCAGCCGCCCGCCGTCAGGACGGGCCGGAAGGTCGCGGTCGTCGGGTCCGGCCCGGCCGGCCTCGCCGCCGCGCAGCAGCTCACCCGCGCCGGGCACGACGTGGTCGTGTTCGAGCGGGCCGACCGGATCGGCGGGCTGCTCCGGTACGGCATCCCCGAGTTCAAGATGGAGAAGCGGCACGTCGACCGCCGCATCGCCCAGATGGAGGCCGAGGGAACCGAGTTCCGCACCGGCGTCGACGTGGGCGTGGACGTCACAGCGGCCGAGCTGCGCGCGGAGTTCGACGCCGTCGTGCTGGCGGGCGGCGCCACGGCGTGGCGCGACCTGCCGGTGCCCGGCCGCGAGCTCAAGGGCGTCTACCAGGCGATGGAGTACCTTCCCCCGGCCAACAAGGCCCAGGAGGGCGACTACCCGGAGTCGCCGATCTCGGCGGAGGGCAAGCACGTCGTCGTGATCGGCGGCGGCGACACCGGCGCCGACTGCATCGGCACCGCGATCCGGCAGGGCGCGCTGTCGGTCACCCAGCTGGAGATCATGCCGAGGCCGCCGGCGGCCCGTCCGGGCAGCCAGCCGTGGCCGACGTACCCGATGCTGTTCAAGATGGAGAGCGCGCACGAGGAGCTGGAGGCCGGGGCGGGCGACCGCGTGTACGCGGTGTCCACCACCGGGTTCGCCGGCGACGACGAGGGCAACGTGCGGGCGCTTCGCCTGGTCGAGGTCGAGGGCCCGGCGGCGGGGTTCGCGCCGATCCCCGGCACCGAGCGGGAGATCCCGGCCGACCTGGTCACGCTCGCCATGGGCTTCCTCGGCCCGGAGAAGGGCCCGCTGCTGAACGACCTCGCCGCCCTGTCGGGCGACCCGGAGTCGTTCTTCGACGCCCGTGGCAACGTGGCCCGGAACTCCTCGTACGAGACGTCGGTGGAGGGCGTGTTCGCGGCCGGCGACCTGGGCCGCGGCCAGTCGCTGATCGTGTGGGCGATCGCCGAGGGCCGGTCCGCGGCGGCGGCGGTCGACCGGCACCTGAGCGGCCGTACGGTCCTGCCCGTGCCGATCCCCCCGACGGCGCGGCCCCTCGTCTGATCGCTCGTCTGATCACCACGTGCGCCGCCGGCGCGGCCTCCAGGCGACTGGACCGTGTCCGGCGGCGTCACCCGGCAAACCGGGAATACCTCCATCTCGGGAGGCCAGGCCGCGCGGCGGCCGGCCCGTGCGGCCCTCGGGCCACGCGGTCCGGCGGGTTGCGGCGCGCGGCCGGCTGCCGGGAAGATGCTGAGCCCGATCACGGGCCCGGAATCGAGGAGGAGCGTTGCACGCACGGGGGCGGCTCGCCGGGGCCATCATGTCGGTCGCACTGCTCGGCGGGCTGGGCGCCCCGTCCAGCGCACCAGTGATACCGGGCGTACCGGTCGCACTTACCTCGCCGGTCGCGCTGGACACGCCGAGTCCGTCGGGGTCCGCGACCGCGGCCGGACAGGCGGGTGACTACCTGGTCTTCTACGTGGACGGCGGGCGGGCCGCCGCGCAGCGGGCGGCCGAGGCCGCCGGCGGCACGGTGCGGGCCCACGACGACCGCCTCGGCTATCTCCTCGTGCGCACCTCCGCGTCCGAGCGGATCGGCGCCGACCCCGCCGTGGTCGGCGTCGCCCGCGACCGCCCCATCGGCCGGACCGCCGGCGCGGGGCGTACGTCCCCCGGCGCGACACGGCCGGACGGGGCCGCGCGGGCGGGGGAGAGGCGAGCGGGAGGCGCGGAGCCGCTCGCCGGCCGCCAGTGGGACATGAAGATGATCGGCGCCACGCCCACGGGCTCCTACGCGAAGGCGAGGGGCAGCCACAAGGTGCTGGTCGGCGTGATGGACACCGGCGTCGACGGCCGGCACCCGGACATCGCGCCGAACTTCAACCGGGCGCTGAGCCGCAACTTCGTGACCGACCAGCCCACCGACCCCAACGGCAGGAAGCTCGACGGACCCTGCGAGTACCAGGGGTGCAAGGACCCGGCCGACGTCGACGACGACGGCCACGGCACCCACGTCGCGAGCACGATCGGCTCGCCCATCAACGGCATCGGCGTCGCCGGCGTCGCCCCCGACGTGTCGCTGGTCAACCTGCGCGCCGGCACCGACTCGGGCTTCTTCTTCCTCAAGCCGACCCTGGACGCCCTGGAGTACGCCGCCGACATCGGCGTCGACGTGGTCAACATGAGCTTCTACGTCGACCCCTGGACGTTCAACTGCCCGGACAATCCAGGCGACACGCCCGCCGAGCGGTCGGAGCAGCGGGCGATCCTGGAGGGGATGCGGCGGGCGGTGAACTACGCCCGGTCGCACGGCGTCACCCTGATCACCGCCATCGGGAACGCCGGGGGAGACCTCGGCAAGCCGAAGACCGACACCTCCAGCCCCGACTTCCCGAAGGGCTCGGAGAAGAACCGGTCCGTCGACAACTCCTGCCGCAACGTCCCGGCCGAGCTCGACGGCGTCATCTCGGTGTCCGCGGTCGGCCCGAGCGGCCGCAAGGCGCCCTACTCCGACTACGGCACCGAGCAGACCGACATCGCGGCACCCGGCGGCGACGTCTTCGACGGCGGCACCGCGCTGCGGGGGAAGGACCGGGAGATCCTCGCCGCCGCCCCCGAGCACGTCCTGCGCGCGCAGGGCCGGCTCGACGCCAAGGGCATGCCGAAGGACAACTCGGTGATCCGCGAGTGCCATGCCGGCAAATGCGCCTACTACCAGTACATGGAGGGCACCTCGATGGCGGCGCCGCACGTGACCGGCGTGGCGGCCCTCATCGTCGGGCGGTTCGGCAAGCCGGGCCCGGGCGGGCTCCAGATGGACCCCGCGGAGGTGGAGCGCCTGCTCTACGCCACGGCGACGCCGAAGGGCTGCCCCTCGCCGCGCACCTACCGCTACGGGACCGGGGAGACCCAGGTATGCGAGGGCCCCGCGAGCAGGAACGGCTTCTTCGGCCACGGCCTGGTCGACGCCGCCCGGGCCGCGACCGTCACGCGCTGACCCGCCTGAGCATCGACCCGTCTGAGTATCGAACTGAGTAGGCCGCCGGATGCCCGGCGGCCGGGCGGCGATCTACCCTCGGCGTGTTCGGGAGGGCAGATCATGATCTACCGGTACGTCTGGCAGGCCACGATGGCCGCGCACTTCCTGGTCATCGCCTACATCGCCCTGGGCGGCTTCGCCGCCTGGTGGCGGCCCCGGCTGGCCTGGCCGCACCTCGCGCTCTGCGCCTGGGCGCTCGTCCAGCTCACCGGGCTGGTGGAGTGCCCGCTGACGGCGCTGGAGAACTGGGGACGCGCCCGGGCGGGGGAGCGGGGCCTGCTGCCCGGCGGCTTCATCGACACCTACATCGAGGGGATCGTCTATCCCGAGGAGTACGTCGCGGTCGTCCGGCTGGCCGTGATCGCCGTCGTGCTCGTCTCCTGGGCCGGTCTGGCCGTCGTCATCCGCCGACGCCGCAGACGTCCTTCGCGTACGACAGGAACGTCTGCTGCACCGGCGCCGGAGGCGTCGCGATGAGGTAGCGCCGCTCGCCCGTCCCCACCGTCCCGTAGACCGGGAACAGGTACGCCTTCTTCGCCTCGGCGAAGGCGTGCCAGTCGCAGCGGGCGGGCGTGACCTCAACCGGGATCTCCAGGCGCGGCGTCCCCGGCTCCAGCACGGCCACCGGACGGCTGCGGCCCGACAGCGGCCGGACGGCGTAGTGCGTGGTGGCGCCCAGCTCGTCGATCGTCACGGGCTCCGCGCCCTGCCTCCTGGTCACCAGGAGCACCCCGCGCAGCGTCCGGCCCGCCCTGGTCCACGTGTCGCCGAAGGTCACGTCCGCCGCCCGGCGCAGGAGGTACGCCCCGCACTCGGCCTTGACCAGCCCCGCCAGCAGCGGGTCCGGATGGCGTACGGGGAACTCCGCCCTGCGCGCCGGCCCCTCGCCCGCCTGCACGGTCGCCACGACGGTGGCGGGGCGGACCGGCGGGATCGTCGCGGGGTCGCACCGCGCCTCGCCGTAGGGGATCCGCAGGTCGGTGCGCGGGGTCCGGCCCAGCGTGGAGTCCACCCGGGTCGGCGGGAGCGTGGCGAAGGAGCCGGTGACGAGCTGCACGTCGACGAACCTGACGGGGGTGTCGCCGTCGTTGCGCACGGAGACCTCGAGCTCGTGGGCCGCCTCGTCGCTGCGCCACTGGTTCAGGGACACCGAAACACCCGGCGGAGGCGTGGGGGATTCGGTAGCCTGGCCTCCGCACGCCGCCAGGGTGAACAGCGCCGTTATCGCCCCCCATGCCCGGGTACGTTCCATGGCTGCAGGCTAGGGCACGCGGGTGATCGCGTGAAGTGTCTGAACATTTGGCGACGGCTGTATGTGCCGTCACATCGAGTGGTCTGTACCAATTAGGGTAGTGCTGTGAGTCGTCGAGCAAAGATCGTCTGTACCCTCGGGCCCGCCACCTCCTCGCCGGAGCGCCTTCGCGAGCTCATCAAGGCGGGCATGAACGTGGCCCGTTTCAACCTCTCCCACGGCAGCCACGAGCTGCACAAGGAGGTGTTCGACCGGGTCAGGGCCGCCGCCGACGAGCTGGGCTGTGCCGTCGGCATCCTGGCCGACCTCCAGGGTCCCAAGATCCGCGTCGGGCGCTTCGCCTCCGGCCCCGTCCGGCTCGGCTTCGGCGACGTCTTCACCATCACCACCGAGGACGTCCCCGGGGACCGTGACATCGTGTCCACCACCTACGCCGGCCTGCCGGGCGACGTCGGTCCCGGCGACACCATCCTCGTCGACGACGGCCGCCTGAACCTCGAGGTGACCGCGGTCGAGGGGCCGCGCGTCGTCACCCGCGTCGTCATCGGCGGCATGATCTCCGACAACAAGGGCCTCAACCTCCCCGGTGTCGCCGTCAGCGCCCCGGCGCTCACGGAGAAGGACGAGGCGGACCTGCGCTGGGCCCTGCGCACCGGCGTCGACATGATCGCCCTGTCGTTCGTCCGGTCGCCGGAGGACGCGGCCCTCGTCCACGCGATCATGGAGGAGGAGGGCGTCCGGCTCCCGCTCCTCGCCAAGATCGAGAAGCCGCAGGCCGTCGAGTGCCTGGAGGAGATCGTCGACGCCTTCGACGGCGTGATGGTCGCCCGCGGCGACCTCGGCGTCGAGCTTCCGCTGGAGCAGGTGCCGATCGTCCAGCGCCGCATCATCGAGCTGTGCCGCGAGAAGGCCCACCCGGTCATCGTGGCCACCCAGATGCTCGACTCGATGATGAGCGCCCCGCGGCCCACCCGCGCCGAGGCGTCCGACGTCGCGTACGCGGTGATGGACGGCGCCGACGCGGTGATGCTGTCCGGCGAGACCTCGGTCGGCACCTACCCGATCGAGTCCGTGGCCACGATGGACCGCATCGCGGTCGCGGCCGAGGGCACCACGCTGCAGGCCACCCACAACCTGGACCGGCTGCCCGAGACGACCGGCGGCGCCATCGCCCGCGCGGCGGCCGAGGTCGGCGCGATCGTCAAGGCCAAGGCCCTGGTGGCGTTCACGATGTCCGGCGAGACCGCCCGCCGCCTGGCGCGCTACCGCTCGTCGATCCCGCTGCTCGCCTTCACCTCCAATCCGCAGGTGCGCGGCCAGCTCGCGCTCACCTGGGGCGTCGAGACGTTCGAGGTGCCGTTCGTCCACCACACCGACGACATGGTGCGCCAGGTGGAGGCCTCGCTGCTCGCGCTCGGCGTGTGCGAGAAGGGCGACAAGATCGTCGTCGTGGCGGGTTCCCCGCCCGGCAACCACGGGTCCACCAACGCGCTGCGCGTCCACACGGTCGGCTCGCTCGTCGCCCACCCGGCGGGCTGACGCCGGCGGCCCGCGGGGCCGGCCCGCACGGGCCGGGCCTCCGCGGGAGCTGTGATCCCCGGCGGTGGAGGTAAACCGCTTGCGGGCGCGGTGTTCTTCGACGGAGCATGGCAGGAGCGAGTAATCCGTCCTGTCAGACGCCGGAGGAGCGCTGCGCCCGTTGATGGCATCCCCCCAGACCCACGGGCCCGTCCACGGCCGGTCGTCATGGCGCTCGCTGTGGCGGCTGCGGGCCTACCTGCGGCCGTACGCCGGCAGCCTGGTCGTCTCGTGGTTCGCGGCGCTCGGCGGCATCTCGGCCGGCACGGTGATCCCCCTCGTCGGCAAGGAGATCATCGACGGGCCGGTGGCCCACGGGGATCGGACCGGGCTGGTCCCGCTCGGGCTGCTCGCCCTCGGCCTCGGCGTGACCGAGGCGGTTCTTACGTTCGTCCGCCGGTGGTCGCAGGCAGGGCCGGTCCTCGGCCTTGAGACCGCGATCCGCGACGACGTCTACCGGCAGCTCCAGCGGCTGCCGATGAGCTTCCACGACGGGTGGCAGTCGGGCCAGCTGCTGTCCCGTGCGACGAGCGACCTGTCCACGATCCGGCGGTTCCTCGGGTTCGGCGTGCTGTTCCTGATCATGAACATCCTGCAGCTCACCGCGGTGACGGTCGTGCTCCTGCGGATGTACTGGCCGCTCGGGCTGCTGGTCGCCGCCTCCGCGCTCCCCGTCGTGGCCCTGTCGCTGCGGTTCGAGCGGCGCTACATCGGCATCTCCCGGCGGCTGCAGGACCAGCAGGGCGACCTTGCGACGCTCGTCGAGGAGTCGGCCGTCGGAGTGCGCACCATCAGGGCGTTCGGGCGGCGCGAGCACGTCTTCGGCGGCTTCGCCGCCGCCGCGCGGGAGGTCCGCCGCACCGCCCTGGGGAAGGTCCGCCTGGCTTCCCGGTTCTTCACCTTCCTCGAAGTGGTGCCGAACGTCACGCTCGCGCTGGTCCTGCTGCTCGGCGCGATCGCGGTCGGGGCCGGCGCACTGACGCTCGGCACGCTGGTCGCGTTCACCACGCTGGTCCTCCAGCTCGTCTGGCCGGTCGCCTCCCTCGGCTACATCCTCGCCATGGGACAGGAGGCGATGACCTCGGCGGACCGGGTCGTCGAGGTGCTCGACACGGTTCCCGAGATCCGCGGCGGCACGGCCGTCATCGAGCGCCCACGCGGCCACGTCCGCTTCGAGGGCGTGGAGTTCCGCTTCCCCGGCGCGGACCGCCCGGTGCTGCGCGACGTCTGGCTGGAGGTGCGGCCGGGGGAGACCATCGCCGTCGTCGGGGCCACCGGTTCGGGCAAGACGACGCTGACCACCCTCGTGCCCCGCCTCTGCGACGTCACCGCGGGTCGCGTCACCATCGACGGGCACGACGTACGGCACCTGTCACTGGCCTCGCTGCGCTCGGTGGTCGCCACCGCGTTCGAGGAGCCCACGCTGTTCTCCATGAGCGTGCGTGAGAACGTCACGCTCGGCCGCGGAGACGCCGGCGAGGAGGAGATCAGGCAGGCCCTGGAGATCGCGCAGGCGACGTTCGCCTACGACCTGCCGTGGGGGCTCGACACCCGCATCGGCGAGCAGGGCATGTCGCTGTCGGGCGGCCAGCGGCAGCGACTGGCGCTGGCCAGGGCGGTGCTCGGCCGGCCGCGCGTGCTCGTGCTCGACGACACCCTGTCGGCGCTCGACGTGGAGACCGAGGCGCTGGTGGAGGAGGCACTGCGCCGCGTGCTCGCCGACGCCACCGGCATCGTCGTGGCCCACCGCGCCTCGACGGTGCTGCTCGCCGACCGTGTGGCGCTGCTGCGCGACGGCACCATCGCCCACGTGGGACGCCACGGCGACCTGCTGGCCACGGTGCCGGAATATCGCGAACTGCTCGCCCAGGACGCCGGCCTCGACGCCGAGAGATCCGCGCCATGACCCAGGAAACCGACACCGAAGCGGGAAACACCGAGCGACGAGGGAAGCGCCCACTGCGCGCCTCCGGCGCGACCCCGGCGGATGTGAGCGCCCCGATGGGCGAAGCGGGAAGCACCGCCTGGCGGGGGGTCGCGGCCGAGGACCGGGACGAGATCTCCGAGCGGGTCTCCCTGCTGCTGCGCACCCGGTCGCGCCGTCTGCTCGGCGACCTGCTCCGGCCGCACCGACGGGCGATCGCCGTGCTCACCGCGGTCATCGTCGTGTCCAACGCGGCCGGGCTGGCCCTGCCGTACCTGGTGAAGAAGGGCATCGACGACGGGATCCCGCCGATGCTGCGGGGGCACGGTGCGGGGGCCCTGCTGGCCGTCGTCGCCGCGGTGCTGCTGGCCGCGCTCACGCAGGCGTTCACCCGGCAGGCGTTCCTGCAGATGGCGGGCCGGATCGGCCAGGACGTCCTGCTGGAACTGCGCCGCCGGGTCTTCGACCACTTCCAGCGGCTGTCGCTGTCGTTCCACGAGAAGTACACCTCGGGGCGGGTCATCTCCCGGCTGACCTCCGACGTGGACGCGATCGCGGAACTGCTGGACTCCGGCTTCGACGGCCTCGTCACCGCCGTGCTCACCCTGTGCGGCACCGCGGTCATGCTGCTGGTGCTCGACGTGCGCCTCGGTCTGGTGGCGCTGCTGCCGCTGCCGGTCCTGCTGCTGTTCACCCGGTGGTTCCGCCGGGAGTCGAGCGTCACCTACCGCCGTACGCGGGAGGCCGTCGCGCTGGTCATCGTCCACTTCGTGGAGACGATGACCGGGATCCGGGCGGTGCAGGCGTTCCGCCGGGAGCCGCGCAACCAGGAGATCTTCGAACGGCTCAACGCGGACTACCGCGACGCCAACGTGCGCGGCTCGCGCCTGGTGGCCGTGTTCATGCCCGGCATCAAGCTGATCGGCAACGTCACGGTCGCCGTCGTCCTCCTGTACGGCGGCCTGCTCGCGCTGCGCGGCGCGGTCACGGTCGGCGTGCTCGCCGCGTTCCTGCTCTACCTGCGCCAGTTCTACGAGCCGATGCAGGAGATCTCGCAGTTCTACAACGCCCTCCAGTCGGCGGGGGCGGCGCTGGAGAAGCTGTCGGGAGTGCTCGAGGAACGACCCGCGGTGGCCGAACCCGCCCGGCCGGTGCCGCTGCCGCACGCCGCCGGGGGACTGCGCTTCGAAGCCGTCCGGTTCGCCTATGCCGAGGGCCCGCCGGTGTTGCCGCTGCTCGACCTGGAGATCCCCGCCGGGCAGACGGTCGCCGTCGTCGGCACGACCGGCGCGGGCAAGACCACGCTGGCCAAGCTCGTCGCCCGGTTCCACGACCCGGTCGCCGGGCGGGTGCTCCTCGATGGCGTGGACCTGCGCGACCTCGACGAGGACACCCTCCGCCGCCACGTGGTCATGGTCACCCAGGAGAACTACCTGTTCAGCGGGACGATCGCGGACAACGTGCGGTTCGGGCGGCCCGACGCGCCGGACGCGGAGATCGTGCGGGCCGTGGAGGCCATCGGCGCCCACACGTTCGTCTCCACCCTCCCCGAGGGATACGAGACGCAGGTCGGCAAGCGCGGCGGCCGGATGTCGGCGGGGCAGCGGCAGCTTGTCGCGTTCGCCCGGGCCTTCCTCGCCGATCCCGCCGTGCTGATCCTGGACGAGGCGACCTCCAGCCTCGACGTGCCCAGCGAGCGGCTTGTGCAGCGGGCGCTGCGGACGATCCTCGCCGACCGGACCGCGCTGATCATCGCCCACCGCCTGTCCACCGTCGAGATCGCCGCCCGGGTGCTCGTGCTGGAGCACGGCCGGATCGTGGAGGACGGCCCGCCCGGCCAGCTGATCGCCGACTCGGGCCGGTTCGCCCGCCTCCACCACGCCTGGCTCGACAGCCTCGCCTGACCCTGCCAGCGGGCCCCGGTACGCGGGGCGGCGCAGAGGAGTGCGGTGCGGAGGAGCGCGGGTCTATACCTCGGGCCCACGAACCGGTCGAGGCGGGCCACGGCGTCGCGTCTGGCGATCGAGATCTCGTCGCGTTTGTTGTGGCGCCACGCGACGCCGAGGCGGTCCAGCGTCTCGCCGCACAGCCACGAGTCCGCACACATGATCCGCAGTGACCAGATCCGCTTACCCAGGGTGGTCCCGCCACTCACGGAGCGTCGAGGGGGAGATGCCCAGGCGACGGCTCGCCTGAGCCAGGGTCAGACCGGAGTCGAGGAGACGGAGAGCCCGGCGACGAGTCGAGGAATCGTACACGCGCCCGATCGTGGCAGTCACCACCGACAGTTTCCGAGCGAACACGAGAGGTGAAAAGTGCCCCGGGTGGGACTCGAACCCACACTGTACGGGTTTTGAATCCGCTCCCTCATGCCAATTGGGGTACCGGGGCTTCAATCCGGACTTTACCTACTTTGTCCGAACCCGTCGCGCAGCAGCCTACCAAACAGGTGATCACTCACGAGGCCCCTGGCGTGGTTCCAATGTAGCGGACATCGGTAACCTCTTGTGCGTGAGTACGCAGCGGCGAGTGGTGATCGCGGAAGACGAGGCGCTGATCCGCCTCGACCTCAAGGAGATGCTCGAGGAGGACGGCTACGCCGTTGTCGGGGAGGCCGGTGACGGGGAGACGGCGGTCAAGCTGGCCACGGAACTGCGCCCCGACCTGGTGATCCTGGACGTGAAGATGCCGGTGCTCGACGGGATCTCCGCGGCGGAGCGCATCGTCTCCGAACGGATCGCCCCCTGTCTCATCCTCACCGCGTTCTCGCAGCGCGACCTGGTGGAGCGGGCCAGGGACGCGGGGGCGATGGCCTACCTGGTCAAGCCGTTCACCAAGGGCGACCTGGTCCCCGCGATCGAGATGGCGGTCAGCCGGCACGAGGAGATCGCCGCCCTGGAGAAGGAGGTCTCCACGCTGTCGGAGCGGCTGGAGACCAGGAAGCTGGTGGAGCGGGCGAAGGGCCTGCTCATGGCCCAGCACGGGTGGACCGAGCCGCAGGCGTTCCGGTGGATCCAGAAGGCGTCGATGGACCGGCGCATGAGCATGCGCCAGGTGGCGCAGATCGTGGTGAACGAGAACGGCGGCGGGGCCCCGGCACCCGCCTGACCACGCGCCTGCGCTGATCGTCTAGGAGAAGACTCCTGGTCAGGGGCGTGCGCCGCTAAGTTGAGGAGTTATTACGACTCCGCATCCAAGTGCGGACAGTTCTGATGCATCCCTGGTCGGGGGCACCCCCGGCTATGTACCTTTCAGCCATTCGATCGGGACAGTCGGCAGCGCTGACGGATTCCCGGGCCTGGATGAAGGAGATGCTTTCATGATCCGCATTGCCCCCCTCGGGCGGGCTCTGGCCGTCGCCGCGGCCGCCACGCTCGCGCTGGCGGCCTGTGGCGGTGGCGAGGACAGCGCCGCCCCGAGCGCCTCGGCTCCGGCTCCGGCGGCCTCCTCGGCCCCCGCCGCCGCGCAGGGCGACGGCGTCCTCACCATCGGCACGTTGCTGCCCCAGACCGGTTCGCTCGCCTTCCTCGGCCCGCCGGAGTTCGCGGGTGTGAAGCTGGCCGTCAAGGAGATCAACGACGCCGGCGGTGTTCTCGGCAAGCCGGTGACCGAGATCGACACGGACTCGGGTGACACCTCCACCAACATTGCCTCCCAGTCTGTCGACAAGTTGCTGCAGCAGAAGGCCGACGTGGTCGTGGGTGCCGCGTCGTCCTCGGTGTCGCTGTCGGTCATCGACAAGATCACTGGTGCGGGCGTCGTGCAGATCTCGCCGGCGAACACCTCCGACCAGTTCACCACGTACGACGACAAGGGCCTGTACTTCCGTACGGCGCCGCCGGACGTGCTGCAGGGCCGCGTGCTCGGCGACCTGATCCTCGCCGACGGCAACGACACCGTCGGCATCCTCGCCCTCCAGGACGCGTACGGCACGGGTCTGGCCGACAACGTGCAGAAGGCGGTCGAGGGCGGCGGCGGCGAGGTCGTGGAGAAGGTCATCTACGACCCGAAGGCGGCCGACTACTCGGCCGACGTCGCCAAGATCAAGGAGAAGAACCCCAAGGCCGTCGCGCTGATCGGGTTCGACGAGACCAAGAAGATCGTCCCCGAGCTGGTCAAGCAGGGCCTGACCGCCAAGAAGGTGAAGTACTACTTCGTCGACGGCAACCTGTCCAACTACGGCACCGGCAAGGACGGGTTCCCCAAGGGCACGCTCGACGGCGCGAAGGGCACCCAGCCGGGCGCCCAGGTCTCCGACGACTTCAAGGAGAAGCTGAAGTCGGTCGACCCGAAGCTGAAGGACTTCAACTACGGCCCCGAGTCGTACGACGCCACGATCGTCACCGCGCTCGCGGCGCTCGCCGCCAAGAGCGACGTGGGCAAGGACATCGCGGCGAAGCTGAAGGACGTGTCCAGCGGCGGTGAGAAGTGCAAGGACTTCAAGTCCTGCGCCGACATGCTGGCCGCGGGCAAGGACATCGACTACGACGGCGCGTCGGGCCCGATCGAGTTCAACGACGCCGGTGACCCGGCCGAGGCCACGATCGGCGTCTACGAGTACGGCGCCGACAACAACAACAAGAACGTCGCCTTCAACACCGGCAAGATCGCCGGCTGATCTGGCGGCATGACGGTGACAGGGGCGGGCCGGTCCTACCGGCCCGCCCCTGCTGCGTCATCCGGGTGAAGGACGGCCACAGGCGGTGAGGACGGCGGCGGACGCCGTACGGTACTCGCGCAGCAGGCGGGGCCGCCGGGAGTCCGCCGTACGGGCGAGGGAGAGGGTTCCGGCGAGGTCGTCGATGGCCGCGACGGCCGGAGCGGCCGGGGCGGGCAGCCCGGAGCCGTACATCGCCAGCGTCCCGCGGAGGTAACCGAAACGGCCGCGTACGTCGCCGTCCCAGTGCTGGGCCTCCTCCTGCCCGGCGGGCAGCAGCGACAGCCCCAGATAGCCGATGGCCGACACGACGCGGGCGCAGGGGTCGTCCCCGGCCTTCGCCCCGGTCACGTAGACGGCGCCGGCGGCGTCCGGCGAGGTGGCCGCGGCACGCGGCGCGGGCGCGTGATCCGGGGCCTGGCAGGCGGACAGGTTCACGACGAGCGTGGTGACCGTTGTGACGACCACCGCCGCCCGTGGGAAGCTTCGCGTCATACGCCTCATTGTGCGCGCG
This sequence comes from Microbispora cellulosiformans, assembly GCF_008728085.1. Lineage (NCBI taxonomy): Bacteria > Bacillati > Actinomycetota > Actinomycetes > Streptosporangiales > Streptosporangiaceae > Microbispora > Microbispora cellulosiformans. Next base: position 479,753 of record NZ_VYTZ01000003.1, read on the forward strand.
AAGGATGCCGGACGGATGCGGATCCGGTCACAGCTCCACGACGAGGACCCCGGCGGAGACGTTCCGCCGGGGTCCTGCGAAGGGGGTCGTGCCGCCGGGCTCAGGCCCGGGCGAGCGTGCCTAGGTAGAGCTGGATGACCTTGGGGTCGTTGATCAGGTCGCGGCCGCTGGCCATGTAGGCGTTGCGTCCCTGGTCGAGCACGTAGCCGCGGTGGCAGATCTGCAGGCAGCGGCGGGCGTTCTGCTCCACCATGATCACGGTGACGCCGGCCTTGTTGATCTGCTGGGCCTGGATGAAGACCAGGTCCTGCAGCTTGGGCGACAGGCCCGCGGAGGGCTCGTCGAGCAGCAGGACCGACGGCTCCGTCATCAGCGCGCGGCCCATGGCCACCATCTGCCGCTCACCGCCCGACAGCGAGCCCGCGCGCTGCTTGCGGCGTTCCCGCAGGGCGGGGAAGATCTCGCAGACGAACTCGAACCGCTCCTTGAACCTGCCGGGCACCTGGAAGGCGCCCATCTCCAGGTTCTCCTCGATGGTGAGGCTGGGGAAGACGTTGTTCGTCTGCGGGACGTAGCCCACCCCCCGGGACACCAGAGCGTGCGCCTTGAGGTTGGTGATGTCCTCGCCGTCCAGGGTGACCGAGCCGCTGCGTACGGGCACGAGCCCGAACAGGGTCTTGAGCAGGGTCGACTTGCCGGCGCCGTTGGGGCCGATGATGCCGATCAGCTCGCCCTTCTTCACGTACAGGTCGGTGCCGTTGAGGATGTTGACGCCCGGAATGTAGCCCGCGTACAGCTCGTCGGCGCGCAGCAGCGCACTCTCGGCCCCCGCGACGTGCTCGGAGCGGTCGGTGACGGCCGCCCGCGAGACGCTCTCGTCACCGGCCTCCGTGTCTGTCGAGGTGTCTGTCGAGGCGTCCGACGACGCGGACGCCGCCTCGGCCGGCTCCGGCTCGACGGTGCCGCCCGGTGTGACGGCGTCCTCCGGTGTGACGGAGCGGTCCGGCTCGGCTGCGCTCATGCCTTCTCCTCGATCTCGGCTTCCAGCTCGGCCTCGGCCTCCTGCAGCTGCTCCTCGAACTCCTCCGCCGACATCGGCGCGTCGTGGTGGGCGCCCAGGTACGCGTCGACCACCCGCTGGTCGGACATGATGGTGTCCGGCGGCCCCTCCGCGATCACGGCCCCCTGCGCCATCACCACGACCCAGTCGCTGATGTCGCGGACCATGTCCATGTCGTGCTCGACGAAGAGCACGGTCATGCCCTCCTCGCGCAGGTCCTTCACGTGCGCGAGGAGCGACTGGGTCAGGGCCGGGTTCACGCCCGCCATGGGCTCGTCCAGCATGACCAGCTCGGGGCCGACCATCAGCGCCCGGGCCATCTCCAGCAGCTTGCGCTGGCCGCCGGACAGCGAGCCCGCGAAGTCGTCGCGCTTGGTGTTGAGCTTGAAGCGTTCGAGAAGTTCCTCGGCCCGCTCGGTGATCTCGTCCTCCTGCCGGCGCCAGCTGCCCGGGACGAGCGCGCGGAAGAAGTTCTCCCCGCGCTGGTTCTGCGCGCCGAGCCGCATGTTCTCCATCACCGTGAGCTTCGACAGCGCCTTGGTGAGCTGGAACGTGCGCACCATGCCCGTGCGGGCCACCCGGTGCGCGGGCACGCCCTTGAGCTGCTTGCCGTTGAAGGCCCAGGACCCCTCGTCGGCGCTGTCGAAGCCCGTGAGCTGGTTGAAGAACGTCGTCTTGCCGGCGCCGTTCGGCCCGATGAGCGCGGTGATCGAGCCGCGCTGGATCTCCAGGTGGGCCACGTCGACGGCGGTGAGGCCGCCGAAACGGCGTACGACGTTGTCGACGACGAGGATGGGGTCGGGCTTGGCGACCCCCGGCTCGCGATCGAGGTCGGCGAAGGCCGCCAGCGCCGCCGCCTTCCTCGTCGTGGTGCTGTCAGCGTGCATCGAGCGCGATCTCCCTCTTGTCGCCGAAGATGCCCTGAGGCCGGAAGATGAGCAGGAGCATCAGGCCGAGGCCGACCAGCATGAACCGGACGGCGCCGATGTTGTTCACGGTGAACAGCGAGGGGAGCATTCCGGCCGAGACGGCCTCGCTGAGCGTGTTCCCGACGAAGACCAGCAGCACCCAGAAGATCGCGGCGCCGACGACGGGGCTGAAGACGCGGGCCGCGCCGCCGAGGATCACGATCGTGTACGCGTAGAACGTGAACTCGGTGCTGAACAGGTCGGGCTGCACCGACGCCTGGCCGAGCGCGAACAGGAAGCCGCCGAGGCAGCCGACCAGGCCGCCGAGCACCAGGGCCTGCATCTTGTAGGAGAAGACGTTCTTGCCGAGGCTGCGCACGGCGTCCTCGTCCTCGCGGATGGCCTTGAGCACGCGGCCCCACGGGCTCTTCATGAGCAGGTAGACCAGCCCGCAGCAGATCGCGATGAGCACCCAGCCGACGGTCAGGATCCAGGTCACCCGCTCGTTGAAGCTGATCGGGCCGATGCCGTACGTGCCGGGGGAGTAGGGGTTCATCGCGAAGAAGTCGCCGGAGAAGTTCTGCCGCCCGTCCGAGCCGCCGAAGACGCTGCTGAACTTCACCGACCTGAAGACGAGCCGGACGATCTCGGCCGCCGCGATGGTGACGATGGCGAGGTAGTCGGCCCGCAGCCGCAGGGTCGGGATGCCGAGCAGGAAGGCCAGCACGACGGTGGCGGCCAGGCCGATCGCGATGCCCAGCCAGAACGGCAGGTGGAAGGTGGCCACCGTGACGGCCATGCCGTACGCGGCGACGCCGAGGAAGGCCGCCTGGCCGAAGTTGAGCAGCCCGGCGTAGCCGAACTGGATGTTGACGCCGATCGCGGCGAGCGCGTAGACGACGGTCTCCAGGCCGATCGAGGCCTTGACCGTGGTGATGAGGATTGCGTTCCAGTCCACGTGTGGTCTCCGATCAGCCGATGCGCTCGCGCCGGCCGAGAATGCCCTGCGGCCGGAAGAGCATGACGAGGATGAGCACCAGCAGCGCGCCGACGGTCTTCAGCTCGGTCGGCACCACGACGGTGGACAGCTGGATGAACAGGCCGACGACGATGGAGCCGACGAGGGCGCCGAACGCGGTGCCGAGCCCGCCGAGGGTGACACCCGCGAAGACGAGCAGCAGGATCTGGAAGCCCATCTGGTAGCTGACGTTCTGCGACAGGCCGAGCATGATGCCCGCGAGCGACGCGATCGCCCCGCCGACGGTCCAGATGATCCGGATGACCCGGTCGACGTTGATGCCGGAGGAGGCGGCCAGCGCGGGGTTGTCGGCGACCGCGCGGGCGGCCTTGCCGATGCGGGTCTTGAGCAGCGCGAGGCCGACGATCACGAGCACGAGGAGCTCGATGCCCATGGCGACGAAGTTCTTCGGCGCGGCGGAGATCGGGCCGACCTGGATGCCCGGCTGGGCGTTGTAGTCGGCGTACGGCGCGCCCTCACCGCCGAAGAAGAACAGGAAGACGTACCGCAGGAACAGGGCCAGGCCGATCGAGATGATCATCATGGCCACGAGGCTGCTGCCTCGCCTGCGCAGCCGGCCCCAGAAGAACCGGTCCTGCCCGTACCCGAAGATCCCGCCGATCACGACGGAGATCAGCGCGGCCCAGACGAGGTGGACCCCCACGACGACGTTGAAGAAGTAGGCGCACATCGCGCCGAACGTGAGCAGCTCGCCGTGGGCGAAGTTGGTGAGGCCGGTGGTGCCGAACACCAGCGACAGGCCCATCGCGGCGAGGGCGATGATGAGCCCGAGGTTGAAGCCCTCGAAGGTGAGCTGCGCGACCCGGTCCCAGAAGGAGGTCCCCCCGTCGTCGGCGGGCGCGGCGCCGCCCTTCGCACCTGCCGGCACGAGGGCGAACAGGACGTTCCGTACGCTGCCGTCGTACACCTGCACGTCGAGCGTGGACCTGTTCTGGAACTTCAGGGCGACCCCCGCGGGGAGCGTGGAGGTGTCCAGGGTGACCTTGTACTTGCCCGCCTTGGGGACGGGCACCTCCCACTTGCCGTCGGCACCCGAGGTGGCGTCGTCGACGGGTTTGCCGTCCTCCGCCACCACACTGATCTTCACGCCGTTCACCGGCTGGCCTTGGTTTTGGAGTGTGCCCTTCAGTGCCTCTCCGTCCGCCCACGCGGGGGCGGTGAGGAGAAAGACGAGTCCACCCATGAAGGCCGTGAACGCGATCACGGCTCTGCGCAATGGTGCTCCCTCTGATTCAGGTCGTGGCGGGGTCGTGCCCCAACAGCGGACGCGCAACGTCGGACAGGTTCTGTCTCGTTGTGGCCGGAGCATAAGCCTGGGACGCCCGGTTCAGGGTTCTTCGTCACCAATCGGTGACCATGGTGTGTCACTGACGTGAGAAAAGCTTTCGCAGGTCAGCGGGCTGTCATGAGTCATTCGAGGCGACGGTGCTGGAGAACGGGCGGCACGGAGCGACGATGAGCCCGTGGGGTGACCTTTGGGACCGTACACAGCTTCCCCGGCTCCGCACGTTGTCTACTCGGTTCCCCACGGGCTCTGGAGCCACAACGCTAGCGACCGGAGCGACCCGCGTGCAAAGAGAGTCGCAAGCCGTTCCGGTTTGACCCTCAATGCGTGCCGAAAGTCGGTTGCGCCTCTTGTCCGCATGCCGACCTCCCGGGGCGGGCGCGGGCCTGCTCATTCGGGCCTGATGAGACAGGTGAGACGGGACGTGCACACCATCCGGCCCTCGCCGTCGGTGATCTCGATGGCGTACGTCGCGAGCGTGCGCCCGCCGTGCACCCGGGTGGCGACGGCGGTGACGTGCCCCGAGGTGGCGGCGCGGTGGTGGGTGGCGTTGATCTCGATGCCGACGACCCTGCGTCCCGGCCCGGCGTGCAGGGCGGCGCCGGTCGAGCCGAGCGTCTCGGCCAGCACGCACGAGGCGCCGCCGTGCAGCAGGCCGAACGGCTGGGTGTTGCCCTCGACGGGCATGCGGCCGACCACCCGCTCCGCGCTCGCCTCGAGGATCTCGATGCCCATGCGCCGGTGCAGGCCCAGGGAGGCGTTCATCTCCGCCACGAACTGGCCGGGATTCGTCAAGGTCAAGGGGACGCCTCCGGTGGGAAGACCACGGGTTTTCTGTCGTAGAGGGAGACTAGGCTGCGGGTGTGCCGAAGAGTGAAGCGACCCCCACCCGTCCGTGTCTGCTGCTCCTGGACGGGCATTCCCTCGCCTATCGCGCGTTCTACGCGCTGAAGGACGCCAATCTCATGACCACGGACGGTCAGCACACCGAGGCCGTCTACGGCTTCACCTCGATGCTGGCCAACATCCTGCGTGACGAGCAGCCGAGCCACATCGCGGTCTGCTTCGACCGCAGCGAGCCCACCTTCCGGCACGAGGCGTACGAGCCGTACAAGGCGAACCGGGCCGAGACGCCGGAGGATTTCCGCGGCCAGATGCAGCTCATCTTCGAGCTGCTCGACGCGCTGCGGATCCCCCACCTGTCGCTGGCGGGCTTCGAGGCGGACGACGTGATCGCGACGCTGGCGACCCGGGCCTCGGCCGAGGACATGAACGTGCTCGTCGTCACCGGCGACCGCGACGCGCTCCAGCTCGTGAACGACAAGGTCACGGTGCTGATGACCCGGCGCGGCATCAGCGACATGACCCGGTTCACCCCGGAGGCCGTGATCGAGAAGTACGGCCTGACCCCGGCGCAGTACCCGGACTTCGCGGCCCTGCGCGGCGACCCGAGCGACAACCTGCCGAACATCCCGAGCGTGGGGGAGAAGACCGCCACCAAGTGGATCGCGGAGTTCGGCTCGCTCGACGAGCTGGTCCGGCGGGCCGACGAGGTGAAGGGCAAGGCCGGCGACAAGCTCCGCGAGCACCTCGGCCAGGTGATCCACAACCGGATGCTGACCGAGCTGAAGCGCGACGCCCCGGTCGACGCCGAGGTGTCCGCGCTGACCATGGGCCTGTGGGACCGCGAGGAGGTCAACAAGCTCCTCGACTCGCTGCAGATCCGGGGCGAGCTGCGGGAGCGGCTGTTCAAGACCCTCGGCACCACCGAGCCGGAGGCCGGCGAGGGCTTCGAGCTGGAGGTGACCGTGCCGGAGCCGGGCCAGGTGGCGGCCTGGCTCGCCGCCCTCCCGGCCGACCGCGCCGGGCTGGCCTTCAAGGCCACGTACGGCAGCGGCACCGGGCGGCTCGACGGCATCGCGATCGCCGCCCCCGGCGGCGCCGCCTACCTCGACCCCACCCGGCTCACCGAGGAGGACGAGGCGGCGCTGGGCGCGTGGCTGGCCGACGAGAGCCGGCCGAAGGCCGTGCACGACGCGAAGGGCGCCCTGCTGGCGCTGTGGGCGCAGGGCCACGACCTGCGCGGCCTGACCTGCGACACCGCGCTCGCCGCCTACCTGGCCATGCCGGGGCAGCGGTCGTTCCCGCTCGACGACCTGGTGTTGCGCTACATCCATCGGGAGCTGCGGGCGGAGTCCGCCCCCGGCGGTCAGACGTCCCTGTTCGAGGACGCCGACGAGGGTGTGGCCAGAGATCTGGCCCTGCGCGCCCAGGCCGTGCGCGATCTCGCCGACGCGCTGGAGGGCCACCTGTCCAAGCGTGGCGGCACGCGCCTGGTGACCGACGTCGAGCTGCCGCTGGTGCGCGTGCTGGCCGAGATGGAGCGGGCCGGCATCGCCGCCGACCGGGAGTATTTCGCGGGGCTGGAGGCCGAGTTCGGCGCGGCGGTCAAGCAGGCGACCGAGGCCGCCCACCAGGCCGTGGGGGAGCAGTTCAACCTCGGCTCGCCCAAGCAGCTGCAGGAGATCCTGTTCGGCAAGCTCGCCCTGCCGAAGACGAAGAAGATCAAGACCGGTTACACGACCGACGCCGACGCGCTCGCGTGGCTGGCCCAGCAGACCGACAACGAGCTTCCGGTGATCCTGCTGCGCCACCGCGACCAGACCAAGCTGCGCACCACGGTCGAGGGCCTGATCAAGGAGATCTCCGACGACGGGCGGATCCACACCACGTTCAACCAGATCGTGGCGGCCACCGGGCGGCTGTCGAGCGAGAAGCCGAACCTGCAGAACATCCCGATCCGCACTCTGGAGGGCCGCCGCATCCGCAGGGGCTTCGTGGTGGGGGAGGGCTACGAGACGCTGCTGACCGCCGACTACAGCCAGATCGAGCTGCGGATCATGGCCCACATGTCGCGGGACGAGTCGCTGATCGCGGCGTTCGAGTCCGGGCACGACTTCCACAAGGCGACCGCGTCGCGGGTCTTCGACCTGCCGCCCGAGCAGGTGGACGCCGACCTGCGGGCCCGGATCAAGGCGATGAACTACGGCCTCGCCTACGGGCTGTCCGACTTCGGGCTCTCGGGGCAGCTCAACATCCCGGTGGCGGAGGCGCGGGCGCTCAAGGAGGAGTACTTCGAGGAGTTCGGCGGCGTCCGCGACTACCTGGAGGCGATCGTCGCCCAGGCCCGCAAGGACGGCTACACCGAGACGATCCTGGGCCGCCGCCGCTACCTGCCCGATCTCACCAGCGACAACCGGCAGCGCCGGGAGATGGCCGAGCGGATGGCGCTCAACGCGCCGATCCAGGGCTCGGCCGCCGACATCATCAAGCTCGCCATGCTCAACGTGCAGCAGGCGATCGCGGGCATGCGCTCCCGCATGCTGCTCCAGGTCCACGACGAGCTGGTGTTCGAGGTCGCGCCGGGCGAGCTGGAGGAGCTCACCGAGATCGTGCGGCAGCGGATGTGCCGGGCCTACGACCTGAGCGTGCCGCTGGAGGTCGGCGTCGGCGTCGGCGTCACCTGGGAGGACGCCGGCCACTGACGGTCATGAGCGGGCGGGCCTGTGGGCCCGTCCGGCCCTGCTCAGGCCGGCCTCCTCGACCTCCAGGAGGCTGGCCTCGTGCCGTTCCGCCTCGTACGCCGTCCGCCCGCCGCGCAGGCCGAACAGGCGTTTGCTCAGGGCGATGTACAGCACGGCCGCGATGTTGACCAGCAGGAGCACGATGCGGAACGGGCTCACCTTCTCGGCGATCTCGTAGATCTCCACCGGGATGAACGCCGACGTCACGATCACCGAGAAGTACTCTCCCCAGCGCCTCAGCAGCCACAGGCCGGCGCCCTCGACGAGCATCAGCGCCGCGAGGGCGAGAAGGGCGAGGACGATCCCGGCCAGGGTGCTCGTGCGCGCGGCCAGCACGGTCCGCAGGGTGTGCACCACACCCGACTGGTCGAGGTTCCACCCGAGCCGGTGGGCCAGCGGTTCGATCAGCGGGAGGTCCTCGTCGAACGCCCGCCGCACGGCGTCGTGATGCGCGCGGAACCGCCAGACGCCGTACGCGCCGCCCAGCACGAGCACCGCCTTGGCCCAGCGGAAGACGGCGATCGTCCGCAGCACGGCGGCGTCGCGCAGCGCCCGGCCCCGCAGCACGACCGGCGCGTCCCCGGCCGGTCCCGCGCCGCGCGGCGGGCCCAGGGTGAAGTCGCCGCAGCGCAGGCAGCGCCACGCCTCTCCCAGCGGGGTCTCGGCGTGTAGCCGGGCCCGCAGCGCGTCCTCGTCCGGCGCGTAGGTGACGTGTCCGTGCCGTCCGCAGGCACGCAGGCTCCAGTCCACAGAAAAATTGCAACACAGATGAATAGGGACACGGCGGGCAGTAAGGTCAAATAACTGTGCGCAACCTCGCCCGGATGACCGTCGCCGCCAGCATCGCCGTCGCCACCGTCGTCATCGTCGTGGTCGGCCTCGTCGTGCTCGTGCTGCTGACCCGGTCACCGGGAGACGGAGTCCAGGGGGACGGCCGGTCGAAGGTCCGGTCGCAGCCGCCCGCCTCATCGCCGCAGCCCAGCGTGCCACCGGTGCGCGCGACCGCCGAGTCGGCGAAGAAGGTCAAGGCGAACGAGGCCGGGCTGGTTCCCGTGATCATGTATCACCGCATCCTGCCCAAGCGGATCGCCTCGATCGACCGGACCCCCGGCCAGTTGCGCAAGGAACTGGAGCGCCTGGCCAAGAACGACTACGTGCCGATCACCGCGGCCGAACTGGTCGCCGGGCGGATCGACATCCCCGCCGGGACCCATCCCGTCGTCCTGACCTTCGACGACGGCCATCCCAGCCACTTCGCGACGGACCGGAACGGCATGCCGAAGAACGACACGGCCGTCGGGGTCATCTACGAGGTCGCCGCGAAGTATCCGAACTTCCGGCCCACGGCGACCTTCTGGGTCAACCGGGACCCGTTCGGCCTGCGCGACCGGGCGGAGCAGAAGAAGGCCGTGAAGTGGCTGCTCGACCACGGCTTCGAGGTGGCCAACCACACCTACTCCCACCCCGATCTCCACCGGCTGTCGAACAAGGGGGTGAGCGAGCAGATCGTCCGGCAGGAGCGGCTGCTGAAGAAGATCGGCGCGCCCCCCTCCGCCACCTTCGCGCTGCCGTACGGCTCGCGCCCGAGGAAGCTGAGCCGGGCGCACGAAGGGAAGTGGGACGGCACGCGGTACGACTTCGACGCCGTCTTCCTGGCCGGAGCGCAGCCCACGGTTTCGCCTTTCGCGAAAAGTTTCCCGCGCTACGCGATCCCGAGGATCCAGTCCAACGGAAAACGCGGGGACTGCCGGCGGTGGTGCACGACCTACTGGCTGGAGTGGCTCGGCAAACACCCAAGAGAGCGTTACACGTCGGACGGCGATCCGGAGCGGGTGTCGGTGCCGCGCAAACTCCGGGCAACGCTCTCGCCGGGCCGGGCCACGTCGGTGATCACGTACTAGGCGAACGTCCGGATGCCTCGGATTGACCCGGCTCGCCATGTCTCATATGCTGATCGCTGCGCTGTGGGCTCGCGCGCGTCACGGACGGAGCGGGCTCGCGCTCGGTCATCTGGTCGCTACCAGGAACAAACGGCACCCCGGTGAACGAAAACAGGCCCGCCGCGCTTCTGTCACAACGACATCTGTCCGGTTCGGAGCAATTCCACACATGACGAGCAGCACTGAGGCCACCTCGAGCACCCCGCAGGTAGCGGTCAACGACATCGGTTCCGAGGAGGCCTTCCTCGCCGCGATCGACGAGACCATCAAGTACTTCAACGACGGCGACATCGTTGAAGGCACCGTCGTCAAGGTCGATCGAGACGAGGTCTTGCTCGACATTGGCTACAAGACCGAGGGCGTCATCCCGTCTCGCGAGCTTTCGATCAAGCACGACGTCGACCCTGCCGACGTCGTCGAGGTCGGAGAGCACGTCGAGGCCCTGGTCCTCCAGAAGGAGGACAAGGAAGGCCGCCTCATCCTGTCCAAGAAGCGCGCCCAGTACGAGCGCGCCTGGGGCACGATCGAGAAGATCAAGGACGAGGACGGCATTGTCACCGGCACGGTCATCGAGGTCGTCAAGGGCGGCCTGATCCTCGACATCGGCCTGCGTGGCTTCCTCCCCGCCTCCCTCGTGGAGATGCGCCGGGTCCGCGACCTGCAGCCGTACGTCGGGCGCGAGCTCGAGGCGAAGATCATAGAGCTCGACAAGAACCGCAACAACGTGGTCCTGTCGCGCCGCGCCTGGCTTGAGCAGACCCAGTCCGAGGTGCGCCAGACGTTCCTCAACACCCTCCAGAAGGGCCAGGTCCGCAAGGGCGTCGTGTCCTCGATCGTCAACTTCGGCGCGTTCGTCGACCTCGGCGGCGTCGACGGTCTGGTGCACGTGTCGGAGCTGTCCTGGAAGCACATCGACCACCCGTCCGAGGTCGTCGAGGTGGGCCAGGAGGTCACCGTCGAGGTTCTCGACGTCGACATGGAGCGCGAGCGGGTCTCCCTGTCGCTCAAGGCGACGCAGGAGGACCCCTGGCAGCAGTTCGCCCGTACGCACCAGATCGGCCAGGTTGTGCCCGGCCGGGTCACCAAGCTGGTGCCGTTCGGCGCGTTCGTCCGGGTCGAGGAGGGCATCGAGGGCCTGGTCCACATCTCCGAGCTGGCCGAGCGCCACGTGGAGATCCCGGAGCAGGTCGTGCAGGTCGGCGACGAGATCTTCGTGAAGATCATCGACATCGACCTGGACCGCCGCCGCATCTCGCTGTCCCTCAAGCAGGCCAACGAGGGCGTCGGCGCCGAGGTCGAGTTCGACCCCACGCTGTACGGCATGGCGGCGACCTACGACGACCAGGGCAACTACATCTACCCCGAGGGCTTCGACGCCGAGACCGGCGAGTGGCTCGAGGGCTTCGACAAGCAGCGCGAGGAGTGGGAGCGGCAGTACGCCGAGGCCCAGTCCCGCTTCGAGGCCCACCGCTCGCAGATCGAGAAGGCCCGCCAGGAGGAGGCGGCGGCCAGCGAGGCCGCTCCGTCGTCCTACAGCGGCGGTGGCGAGACCACCTCGCAGTCCAGCGGCGGCAGCGGCGGTGGCGCTCTCGCCTCCGACGAGGCCCTCGCGGCCCTGCGCGAGAAGCTGGCCGGCGGCCAGAGCTGACACACGGTCCCGGCGGGCTGACGCATGGTCCCAACGGACTGATGCACGGCCTGCCGGACACCGGAACACCAAAGGAAGGGCCTCGCTTCGGCGGGGCCCTTCCGCTGTGTGCGCCCGGCCTGCCGGTGGCGCCCGGCCGATCGCCGATAGGGTGGCGGCGTGGTGGAGATCACGAAGGCCGTGCCCGGGGACGCCGGGGAGATCCTGACCCTGCAGCGGGCCGCGTACGTGACCGAGGCCCAGCTTTACGGCGACCCGTTCATCGCGCCGCTCGTGGAGTCGCTCGACCAGGTGCGTACGGTGATCGAGGCGGCGATCGTGCTCAAGGCGACGGACGGCGGGCGGGTGGTCGGCGCGGTCCGGGGCCAGCTGTCCGGCACGACGTGCCTGGTCGGCCGCCTCGTCGTCGCACCCGACCGGCAGGGGCAGGGGATCGGCACCGCACTGCTGGCCGCGATCCACGAGGCCGTACCCGAGGCGGCGGCGTTCGACCTGTTCACGGGGCATCTGTCGGAGGGGAACCTGCGGCTCTATCGGCGTCTCGGCTACCGCGAGACCCAGCGGGAGCGGGTGCAGGACCACCTCATGCTGGTCCACCTGCGCCGGGAGCCCCAGCCTGCCCGATAGGCTGCGGGACGTGCTGAAGGTTGGGCTCACGGGCGGCATAGGTTCGGGCAAGAGCGAGGTGTCGCGCCGGCTCGCCGCCCGCGGCGCCGTCGTCGTCGACGCGGACAAGATCGCCAGAGAGGTCGTGGAACCCGGCACCCCCGGGCTCGCGCAGATCGTCGCGGCGTTCGGCGAGGGCGTGCTCCGCCCCGACGGAGCCCTTGACCGGGAACGCCTCGGCTCGATCGTCTTCGCCGACACCGAGAAGTTGCGGATCCTCAACGGGATCGTCCACCCCAAGGTGGGCGAGCGCAGTGAGCAACTGCAGCGGGAGGCCCCGGACGACGCGGTCGTCGTCTACGACGTGCCGCTGCTGGCGGAGAACAACCTGGCCCCCCTGTACGACGTGGTGATCGTCGTGGACACGCCGGACGACGTCCGGCTGGAGCGGCTGCTGCGGTCGCGCGGCATGTCCGAGGCGGACGCGCGCGCCCGGATCGCGGCCCAGGCCTCGCGCGAGGACCGCCTGAGGATCGCCGACATCGTGATCGGCAACGAGGGCTCCCTGGACCAGCTGGAGGCCCAGGTCGACAGGGTCTGGCAGGACCTGAGCACCCGCGCCTCCTCCCAGCGCTGACCTGCGGGGAAGCCGGCACCTGAAAGAGGCGCGCCCGGCCATCTTGCGAATCTACAAGGTAAAGGCGCCCGCGCTATACCAGCCCCCGACGGGCTGTCGCCTCGTCACGCCTTGACGAATTTGGCTAATGGTATTAGCTTTGAGGCTATGAGCATGAGCCTGGAGGGCGACGTGACCGAGAACGGCGTGACGCGGTTCCTGAAGATCGGCGACGGAGAGATCGCGTACGACGTGATCGGGGAGGGCCCGCTGGTCGTGATGGCCCCGGGCATGGGGGACAGCAGGCGCGCCTACCGCTTCCTCGCGCCCGCGCTGGCCGCCGCCGGCTACCGCGTGGCGGTCATGGACCTGCGGGGGCACGGCGAGTCGAGCCTCGGCTGGAGCTCCTACACGCGCACCGACACCGCGAACGACATCGTCGCCCTGATCGAGCACCTGGGCGGTCCCGCCGTGGTCGTGGGGCACTCGTTCGCCGGAGGGGCGGCCACCATCGCGGCGGCGCGGCGGCCCGAGCTGGTCGGCGCGCTCGTGGAGATCGCCCCGTTCACCCGGCCGCAGCAGCCCGACCTGGGCGGGTTGCTGCGCAACGGGCACTACCGCAGGGGCATGACGCTGCTGATGGGTGTGGCGATCTTCCGCAGCGCCGGGCTGTGGAAGAGGTATCTCGGCCACGCCTACCCCGGCGTCAAGCCCGCTGACTGGGCGGGCTACCTGACCGCCCTGGGCGACGACCTGGGCAGGCCGGGCCGCATGGCCGTGGTCAGCGCGATGGGCGCGTCCGCCCCGAAGGACGCGGGCGCGCACCTCGGCCGCGTCCGCTGCGCCGCCCTGGTCGTCGTGGGGACCCGCGACCCCGACTGGGCCGACCCCCGCGCCGAGGCGGACGGCGTGGTCGCCGGCATGCCGGCCGGGCTCGGGAAGGTGGCGATGATCGACGGCGCCGGGCACTACCCGCACGCGCAGTACCCCGGCGAGGTCGCCGCCGCCGTGCTCGCGTTCCTCAAGGAGGAGGCTCGTGCCTAGAGCGTCTCTGTCTCCCGACGCCGTCGTCGGTCTCGCGCTGCGGATCGTGGACGAGGAGGGCCCGGACGCGCTCACCCTGTCCGCGGTCGCCGGGCGGGCGGGGGTCGCCACCCCCTCGCTCTACAAGCACGTACGCGGCCTCGCCGAGTTGCGTGGCCTGGTCTCCGGGCGGGTGCTGGCGGAGCTGACCGAGATCGCGGCGGAGGCGGTGCTCGGCCGGTCGGGCGACGACGCGCTGCGCGCCCTGATGGACGGCTGGCGGTCGTACGCCGCCCGGCACCCGCACCGCTACTCGGTCCTGGTCCAGGCGCCGTTGCCGGAGACGGCCGAGGCGGGGGACCGGCTCGTCGGCGTCATGCTCGCGGCGCTGCGGGCGTACGGGCTGGAGGGCTCGGCGGCGATCCACGCGGTCCGCTGCCTGCGCGCCGTGACGCACGGTTTCGCCGTCCTGGAGGCGGAGGGCGCGTTCCGTCTCGCCGAGGACCTGGACGAGAGCTACGCCCTGCTGGCCCACATGGTCGTCTCCGGGCTCCGCACCGCCCGCGAGATGAGCGCCGCCGACGGCACGCCCGGGCGCTGAACCCCCCGAGCAGTAGACCCCCGGCGTGTCAGAAGGGCTCGTCCAGGGCCAGCCGGCGGACCTCCGGCAGGTATTCGTCCAGCTCGCCCGGCTCGAACCGGCACATGCCGATCACGAACCAGAACTGGCCCGTCACGTCGCCCTCCAGCTTGTACAGCCCGCCGGGGGAGAAGGCGGCCCACCCCTCCGGCAGGCCGAGCAGGGTCGTGCGGCGCGTACGCCGGGGGACGTCCCACAGGATCACCACGCCGTCGTCCCCGCCGCTGGCGAGCAGGTCGCCCGAGGGATGGAACGCGACGGACCAGATCCGGCGGCCGTGGCCCGCGAGGGAGCCGACGCGCGCGCCGGTCGACGGGTCCCACAGGTGGACGGCGAGGTCGTCGCCGGCCGTGGCGAGCAGGTCGCCGGACGGGCTGAAGGCGGCCGTCCACAGCCGGCCGCCGCCGTCGAGCACGTGCGCGCACTCGCCGGAGGCGAGGTCCCACAGGCGGGCGGTGCCGTCGTTGCTCGCGCTGGCCAGCAGGCCGCCCGCGGGGGAGAAGGCCACCGCGTACACCCGGTCGCCGTGGCCGTCCAGCGTCGCCGTGCACCGGCCCGTCCGCAGGTCCCACAGCCGCACCCGGCGGTCGTCGCAGCCGGTGGCGGCGAACCGCCCGCCGGGATCGAAGGCGATCGACCTGACCCGTCCCCGGTGGCCGGAGAGGTTCGCGACCTGCCGCCCGGTGGGGCGATACCACAGCCGCACGCTGTCGTCGTCGTTGGCGGTGGCCAGCAGTTCCCCGTCGGGGCTGAACGCCTCGGCCCACACGTGGTCGGTCTCCACGTTGAGCTCGCGCTCGTACACCCCCGCCACCGGGTTCCACAGGTAGACCCCGCCGTCGTTGCTCGCGGTCGCGAGCAGCGGCCCGGCTGGGCTGAAGACGGCCGACACCAGCCGGTCGGCCGTCCCGGTGAGCGAGCGCAGGCGCCGTCCCGTCGCCGGGTCCCACAGGCGTACGTAGCCGTCGTTGCCGCAGGCGGCGAGCATGCCGCCGTCGGCGGAGAAGCGCACCGAGGTGATGCGGCGCCCGTGCCCGCGCAGCGTCTGGGCGCACTGCCCGGTATGCGGGTCCCACAGGCGGGCGGTGCCGTCGTTGCTGCTGGTCGCGAGTTGCCGGCCGTCCGGGCGGAAGGCGAACGGCCACACCGATCCCCGGTGCCCGGTCAGCTCGGCGCGCGCCTGGGCGGTGACGGAGTCCCAGAGCCGCACGACGCCGTCGCTGTCGCCGGTGGCGAGCAGCTCCCCGGTGGGGTCGAACAGCACCTGGTAGACCGCGCCGCGGTGCCCCGGCAGGCTGCCGGCCGCCTCACCCGTGACCGGGTCCCACAGCCGTACGGCTCCCTCGGTGTCGCCGGAGGCGAGCAGCCGGCCCTCCGGGTGGAAGGCGAGGGAGTAGATCCGCCCGGGGTGCCCGGTCAGCTCGTGCAGCGCGGCGCCGGTGCGGGGGTCCCAGAGGCGCAGCACACCCTGCCCGTCCCCGGCGGCCAGGCGGGTGCCGTCGGGGCTGAGCACCAGCCGGTAGACGGCTCCGCTGTGACCGGTCAGGTGATGGCGCACCTGCCCGGTGGCGAGGTCCCACACGCGGATCACCCCCGCGCGGTCGCCGGTCACCAGCAGTCCCGGCAGGAACACGGCGGTGTAGATCGGGGCGCTGTGACCCGGCAGTTCCCGCACGAGCTCCCCGGACGCCCAGACCCGCACGATCCCGTCGGCGCCGCCGGCCGCGATCAGGTCGCCGGAGGTCACGACCGGCCACACCCCCTCGGGATGGCCGTGCAGGACGTGGGACGGCGCTCCGGTGTGCGGGTCCCACACCCGCACGGTCCCGTCGCTCGCGCCGGTCACCAGACCGGCCTCGCCGTAGACGACCTTGTAGACGCGGCCGCGGTGGCCGTGCAGCGTGCGCAGCGCCGACCCGGTGACGGCGTCGCAGACAAGCACGCCGCCGTCCTCACCGCCGAGCGCGAGCACGCCGCCGTCGGGGTGGTAGGCGACCGGCTCCGGCAGGCGGCTGCTCTCGAAGTGGTAGCCGTACGGCACGCCCACGACGGCGGGGGCCGGCTCGGCGCCGACCGGGTCGCCCGCTCTCCCGCGGCCGCCGGGCCCGGCCGGTACGGCGGGTGCGACGGCCGCGCCGCGCAGTTCCGGCGCCGCGACGGGGACGCCGGTGGCGCCGACGATCGCGGCCCGGTCCCAGCGGCTGCCCTCGACGGCGACGTCCCGCAGGTCGGCGCGGGCGAGCCGGGCCCGGGTGAGGTCGGCGCCGCGCAGGTCGGCGCCCACCAGCACGGCCTCGTCCAGGCGGGCACCGGCCAGCCGCGCGTCCCTGAGCACGGCGTGGGAGAGGTCGGCCCCGACGAGCCGGGTGTCGGTCAGGTCGGCGCCGGTGAGATCCACGCCCTGCAGTTCGCGGTACGACAGGTCCTCGCCGCTGAGCCGCGCCCCGCGCAGGTCGGTGCGCGCCGAGGTGCGCAGCCGGGTCGTCACCTTGATGGCGTTGGCCCGCGCGACGTCGCCGGAGGCGGGGGAGGCGAGCGTCCTGGCCGCCCAGGCCTGCAGCCGGGACGCGTCGGCGAGGTCGCACAGGAAGTCGACGGTCAGCGTGGACAGCGGCCGCAGGCCCAGCCAGCCGGAGGCTTCGCCGGCGGTCCCGCTCGGAGGCCCGCCGAGGGACTCGGCCAGATGCCGGGCGACCAGCCACTCGGCGACCGAGGCGTGGATGAAGCCGAACAACCCCTCGTCGGTGCGCACGAGCAGGCTGCCCGCTCCGACCGCGTGTACGGCCTGCTCCGGCGTCAGCCGCGCCGCCCCCGCCGCCCCGCCCGATCCGTACGGCACGGGGGCCCGCGGGTCGGCGGCGAGGCCGGTGAGCGTGTCGGCGGCCTCGGCCAGCTCGGCCGGCCGCAGGTAGGTCTCGCCGGTCTCCCACAGCCGCAGCGCGAGCGTGGTCGTGGCCCGCCGCAGCTCCTCGCGGGTGAGCCCGCCGGGGGCCCCGGCCACGCCGCCGACCCGCTCCTCCTCGAAGGCCAGCCAGGTGTCGAGGATCTCCTGGTAGAGACCGGCGGCGCTGATCGTCTCTCCGGCCCGCGCGACGGCCCGCAGCCGCTCCTCCGGCAGATCGGCGATGAAGCTCAGCATGCGGGGGTTGTGGGCCAGGCCGAGCAGGTCGGCGATGCCGGTGAGCAGGGCCATCCGGTCGTCGGCCGCCTCCCGCGAGCCGTACCGGTTGAACAGGTACGCCCGGATCTGCTCCTCGGTGAACTCCTCGATGCCGAGCACCCGGCGGTTGGGCAGCAGGCCGACCTTCTCGCCGAGCGCGGTCATCACCTGGCTACGCGACTTGAAGTGCTGGGTCCGCCCCGCCACGACGATCTTGGCCTTGTCCTCCGCAGCGCGCAGCAGGGTGTCCAGGTGGTCGGCCGCCCGTTCGTACGTCACGCGGGTGACCAGCTCGTCGAAGCCGTCGAACAGCAGCACGATGCGGCCCTGGCGCAGCATGTAGTGGAACGCCTTGAGGTCGATCAGCTCCTCGCCGTGGTTGGCGAGGTGCGCCGCGACCAGCCCGGCGACCGAGTGCGCCTTGTCGAGGGCGCGCAGCTCGATCAGGATCGGGGTGAGGTGCGGCAGTTCGGCGGGGATGCGCCGGGCCACCTCGCGCAGCGAGAACGTCTTGCCCCGGCCGAAGTCGCCGAGCACGAGCACGAACCGCCCGTGGTCGGCGGCGAGCAGCCGCATCAGCTCGCCGCCGAGGTCGTCGCGCACCTCGCCGCCGTTGCGGTCGAGCTCGCGGAACCGCTGCGGCACGTACAGCTCGGGCGGGTAGCGCCGGTCGCCGCGCAGCCGCGCAGTCTGCCCGGCGACGTACGCCGACAGGTCGAGCAGGCCCTGGAACTCGGTGAAGCTGCGTAGGCGCAGCCCGCGCCGCAGGGCGTCGTCGCGTAACGCCCGGGGCGGCGGCGGGCCCTGGTAGACCAGCTCCGCCGCGTGCTCCAGCCCGGCCGCGTGGACGTGGCCGAGGAACGCCTCGACGTGCTCCTCGCCAGGCTCCCCGGCGTGCGCGCCGACGAGGACCTGCCGGACGAAGCCGTCCTCGGGGTGGGTGACGAGCAGGCGCGGCGGGTCGCCGGCCACCCGTTTGATCTTGGCGCGTTCGAACCGGGTCTCGCAGACCTCGGCGATGAGGTCGAGCAGCAGGTCGGCCGGGCCGGCGGGCTCCTCGGGGGCCACTTCCGGCGGTTCCGCGACCGGCGGCGGAGGGCTCTGCGGGCGCCACCCGCGCCAGCGGTAGGCCAGGGCCTCCGGCTCGCGCAGCTCCGGCCGGTCGCGGGTCCACCGGCGCAGCCCCTCGGGTGTGAACTGGAGGATCTGGTGGCGTCCCGGAGCGAGCGCCGGCACGCACGGCAGGCCGTCCAGCTCCCCGGCCTCGGCCGGGCCGTCGCGCCGCGCGTCCCGCCCGTGGACGAGCAGGTCGAGCCGGGAACCGAGCAGGCGCTGCAGGGTGTCGGCGTCGCGCAGGCCGGGGCGCGGGGCATGGGCGACGACGCCGATGCGCAGCCATCCGTCGTACGGCCGCAGCCGCTCGGCGAACCACGCCGCCTGGGCCTCGCCGACGAAGCCGTGGGCGTCCTCCTCGCGGTGGCTCATCGCGATGGTCGAGTTGATCCCGGCGACGACCGTGCGAAGCTCGGGCAGCTCGAACAGCGTCCACGGCTGGGCGCTGTCGAAGGCGGGGCCGTCGAGGCCCTGGTAGAGCTCGCCGAAGAGCGTGGAGAAGTGCCGCCACTTCGGCCAGTAGGGCGGCTGCGGGCGCACGTCGTCGGCCTCGCAGGTGGCGAAGTAGGCCCGGCACGCCGCCTTGGTGACGTCGCGCGGCCCGGGAACGACGGCGAGGCGCCCGGGTTCGAGGCCGAGCAGCACGCGCAGCCCGGTGAGGAACGCCAGCGCCTGCTCGCACTCGCGGATGCTGCCCGACTCGGTGAGGTCGCCGGTCACCACGAGCAGGTCGGGCCGGGGCACCCCGGCGTCGGCGAGGCGGGTCAGGTCGGCCCACACGCTCGCCTGCAACTCGCCCGCGTCGAGCGGCTCGTCCGCCTCCGCGAGCCCGCGCCCGAAGCGCGGCCCGGCGACGTGCAGCACGGTGACCGACGACGCGCCGCCCGCGCGGTCGGCAGTCGGGAACGCCGGCTCGGCGGCCGGGGCCCGGCGCGCCCTGGGGATCCGTACGGCGGGCACCGGGTCGGCGGGCGGCCGGAGGGCACGCGGGTCGTGTGGACCCGGCGAGCCGTGCGGGCCCGGTGAGCCGTCGGCGGACGCGGCCGGGAACCGGGGCGGCTCGTCCGGTTTGGCCCGCCCGGCCAGGGCCTGCCTGATCCGGGTCAGCAGCAGCCGCCGCGCCTCGCCGGGGTCGGTCACGCCGAGGAGGTCGACCCAGGTGATCGTGGACAGCAGCCCGTCGAGCGGGCAGTCCTCCAGCCGGACCGTCACGAGCTTGTTGGACGGGTTGTCCGGATCGGCGCGCAGCGCCGCCTGCCACTCCAGCCTGCCGTACCGCGAGCCCAGGTAGTTACGGGTGAGCACGGCGACGACCAGGTCGGCCTCGCTGACGCCGCGGTCCATGAAGTCGATGAAGTTGGTGCCGGGCACGAAGTCCCACGCCTGGAGCATCGTGCGGTAGCCGGCGGCTTCGAGCTGCCAGGCGATCCACGTCGCCCACCGCTCGTCCGCGGGGGAGTAGCTGACGAAGATCTCCGTTCTGGCGTCCCCGCGCCCGCTCACGCCGCCCCCTCACCCGGCGGCCCGGGTAGGCGGACCGCCCGCTGCCTGGTGATTCGCCCGCTCATGCCCTGTTCGCCGCAATCGCCCACCGGCCGCCCCCATCGACGTGCGTCATGGGGCCCAGTATTCCCGCTGTCACCGACGGTTTGGAGGGGTTCGATCATCTCGGCCTGCGGGATAGGGTGTCCGCGTGGCGACCGGGCTGCGGAGGCTGAGCGTTCTCGACTGGATCAGGTTCGGGCTGCTCGCGGCGGGCCTGGTGTTCGTGGCCACCGGCCTGCTGCCGGCCGAGACCGCCAGGGAGAGCGTCGAGCGCATCGCGCCCCTGCTGCTGTTCCTCGGCGCGGTCATCGTGCTCGCCGAGCTGACCAAGGAGGCGCGGGTCTTCGACGTCATCGCGACCCGCATCGCGATCGTCGGCCGGGGCAGCTACGCGAGCCTCTTCCTGCTGTGCGCGGCGTTCGCCTCCCTGGTCACGATATTCCTGAACCTGGACACGACGGCCGTGCTGCTGACGCCGGTCATGCTGGCCCTGGCGCCCCGCGCGAAGATCGCCCCGCTGCCGATGGTGATGACCACGGTGTGGCTGGCCAATACCGCGAGCCTGCTGCTGCCGGTCTCCAACCTCACCAACCTGCTCGCCATGAACCGCGTCGCGCTGACCACCCAGGAGTTCGCCGCGCGGATGTGGGCGCCCCAGCTCGTCTCGATCGCGGTCACGATGGCCTTCCTCTGGGTGTTCTACTGGCGGCGCGGCGAGCGGGGGGAGGACCGGTACGAGCCGCCGCCGCCGGTCCCGGTGGCCGACCGGGTGCTGTTCGGCGTCTCCGGTGTGGCCTGCCTGCTGTTCATCGCCGCGATCCTGGCGGGCGTCGAGATCGGCGTCGCGGCCCTCGTCGCGGCGGTCGCGGTGGTCGCGGCCTTCGCCTGGCGCGACCGGGCGAAGCTCGTGTGGGGCCTGGTCCCCTGGCGGCTGCTGGTCTTCGTCACCGGCCTGTTCCTCGTGGTCCCGACGCTCAGCCGCCTCGGCCTGGCGGACGTGATGCGCGCGCTCATCGGCGTGGGGAGCGACGGAGACGGCGCCTACCGCGCGGCCGCCGCCGGGGCCGCGCTGTCCAACGTGGTCAACAACCTCCCGGCGTACGTCGCGGGCGAGCAGGTCATCCCGGCGGCCAACCACACGCAGTTGCTGTCGCTGCTCGCGGGCACCAACCTCGGCCCGGTGATCACGCCGTGGGGGTCGCTCGCGACCCTGCTGTGGTTCGAGTGGTGCCGCCGGGGAGACGTGCGGGTGCCGCTGGCCAAGTTCGTCGCCACCGGCGCGGGCCTCGCCGTGGCCGGACTCGCCGCGACGGTGACCGTCCTGGTCCTCACCGGCTGAGCGCGTCTCAGGGCCGGCCCGGCCAGGCGGCGTACGCGTGGAACGCCTCCTTCGGCTCCCACGACCCGTCCGGCAGACAGCGGACGACGCCGTACGCCGCGAGGTCGAGGTCGTGGGCGGGGTCGGGACGGTGGGGATAGCTGTAGGACGCGAACGTGAAGAGGAAGGCCGTGTCCACCCCCTCCTCGGCGAAGACGTCCAGCAGCCCGGTGATCTCGGCGGCCTGCTCGTGCTCGTCGCGGACCAGCGGCTCCCGCAGCCGGGCGGGCTCCGCCGCGCGGTCCACGACGTTCCAGGCCGTCGCGCCCCGCGCCGCCGCGCCCCGGTAGGTGCAGCAGCCGAACTCGGTGACCGCGAACGGCCTGCCGTGCGCCTGGTAGGCCCGGATCCGCTCGCGGTAGGCGGCGGCGTTGCCCGCGTCCCTGTAGTGGTCCACGGCGACCACGTCGAAGGGCGACCAGTCCACCTCCTCCCACGGCCCCGCCGCGTACGTCACCAGGCCACCGAACTCCGCCCGCACGACCGGCGCCGCGCGGGCCAGGAAGCCGTTCAGCCGCCGGTTGAACGAGCCCTTGAGCGCCAGGTTCGCGAGGAGCCGGGGGACGGAGGTGAACATGCGCATCCGGGCGAACGCGTCCCGGCCGAGGACGAGCCCGCGCATGAAGAACGTCAGCTCCCGGCCGGTGACGAACACCACCCGGTCCGAGCCCGCGCGGAGCCGTTCGGCGGCCCTCGCGCACCGCGCCAGGTAGGGCAGCCAATCGCCTGGACGGGCGTTGTGCGCGTCGGGCGAGAACCACACCTCCAGCCCCTCGGCGAGGGCGTGCTCGGCCGCGACGGTCAGCCGGTCGAGGTCCTCGCCGAAGATCCGTACGGCGGCGCAGCCGAGGTCGTGGCGGATGACCCGCATCTCCTCGCGCACCTGGCCCGCGTCGAAGCGGGGCCGCGAGGGCCGGTCGGCGGTCGTCCGGACGCCCACGTCGTAGTTGATCGCCTTCCGCATGGCTCCACCCCTTCTCGATACGGTGTATCGACACGATACACTGTATCGAGTGAGTGTGATCTGGGAGCGGCCCGAGCCGGGTGAACGCCGGTCCGTACGGCTGAGCAGGCAGGCCGTCACCGCCGCGGCCGTCGCCCTCGCCGACGTCGAGGGGCTGGAGGCCGTGTCGCTGCGCCGGGTGGCCGCCGCGCTCGGGACCGGCCCCATGCGCCTGTACGGCTACCTCGATTCCAAGGACGACCTGCTCGACCTGATGATGGACGCGGTCTGCGGCGAGATCCCGCCGCCTCCGCCCGGCGACTGGCGCGACGAACTGCGGGCCATCGCGTGGGACACCCAGCGCACGGCCCGGCGTCACCCCTGGTACGTCACGCTGCTCGGCACCCGCCAGCCGTACGGGCCGAACGGGCTCGCCTACTCCGAGCGGCTGTTCGCGGCCGTGGCCCGGCTGGGGCTGCCGGCGCGGCTCACCGTTCACGCGGTGGACGCGGTCCGGGCCTACATCGCGGGCTTCCTGCAACTGGAACTGCTGAGTGGCCCGGAGGCGGAGCCGGGGGAGAAGAAGCTGGCCTACCTCGCCCGATCGGTCGCCACCGGGAGATATCCGACGCTGGCGTGGATCATCGCCGAGTTCGAGGCGGTCGGCCCGGAGGAGGCGTTCGCCGAGGGGCTCGAACGCGTCCTCGACGGCATCGCCGCCGCCCGGCCCGGCGCGCCCTGATCTTCCTGCCGGACGTTGCCTATGGACACCGTTGAGAACGACGCGGGAAAAAGTTGTCGAAATCCTCATGAGCCAGGAGGGTGGTCCTGGTATGGGATCGTCCCGTGACAGATGAACAGCGCCCATCGCGGCGGCGTCTCCCCGCCGGAGACATCGCCAGGGTCAGCGTCTTCGCCGCGCTGATCGCCGTGCTCGGCCTGCCGGGCACGCTGAACGTCTTCGGCGACGTGGTGCCGATCACGTTGCAGACGCTCGGCGTCATGCTCGCCGGGGCGATCCTGGGCACCTGGCGGTCCGCCCTCGCCGTCGCGGTCCTGCTCGTGCTGGTCGCCGCGGGGCTTCCACTGCTCGCCGGCGGACGCGGCGGCCTCGGCGTCTTCGCCGGCCCCTCGGCCGGCTTCCTGATCGGCTGGCTCCCCGGGGCGGCCCTGACCGGCTGGATCGTCGAGCGCGGCGGCCGCGCCCCGGGCACGATGCGGATGCTGGCCGCCTGCCTCGCGGGCGGCGTCGGGGTGGTCTACCTGTGCGGCATCCCCGTGCAGGCGCTGGTCACCGGGCTTCCCCTGGGCAAGACCGCCCTGCTGAGCGCCGGGTTCCTGCCCGGCGACCTGATCAAGGCGGTGCTGGCGACGATCGTGGCGCGGGGCACCCAGCGGGCCTACCCGGACGCGATCCCGGCGGTGCACCGCGAGCGGCTGCGGGCCGGGGGACGGTGATCCCCCCGTGCCGGTAGCCGACCGGGTCCTGCGCCACGCCACCACCCGTCCGCATCAGGTCGCGGTGTCCGGCCCCGGAGGCGACCTGACCTACGCCGAGCTCGCCGGCCGCGCCGGACGGGCCGCCCGCCGTCTGCGTGACCGGGGCGCCGGGCGCGGCGCGCTGGTCGCGGCCGGCCAGGCCGATCCGGTGGACCTGCTCGTCGCCGTGCTCGCCGCCGACCTCGCGGGCGCCACGCCGCTGCTGTGCGACCACACGTGGAGCGCGGAGCGGCGCGAGCAGGTCATGGCCGCGGTGCCCGTCGCCGCCCGCTTCGACGCCCCGCTGGCCGGGGCGGACGGCCCGCCCGTACGGCACGATCCGGCCCCGGGCGACCTGACCTGGGCCTGCTTCAGCTCCGGCAGCACCGGAAGGCCGCGCGCGGTGGTGCGCACCCGCGCCTCCTGGACCGGGTCGTTCCCCCACCTGGACGAGCTGACCGGGATCGGCCCGGACGACGTCGTGCTGATCCCCGGCCCGCTGGTCTCCTCCCTGTACGGCTTCGCGGCGGCGCACACCCTGGCGGCGGGAGCCACCGCCGTGGTGCCCGGCCGGTGGTCTCCCGCGGCGCTGGCCGGGCAGCTGAGCCGGGCCACCGCGGTCCACGTGGTGCCCCACCGGCTGCCGGCGGTGCTGGACGTGCTGGAGGCGACCGGCGGCCCGCTGCGTACGGCCGTGGTGGGCGGGGCCGCCCTGGACCCCGGCGCCCGGACCCGCGCGGCGCGGGCCGGAGTGCGTGTGGTGTCCTATTACGGCGCGACCGAGCTGTCGTTCGTCGCCGTGGACGCCGACGGCCGCGGGCTGCGGCCGTTCCCCGGCGTCGAGATCGACGTCAGGCCGGAGCCCGGGCACGCCCTGGGTGAGGTGTGGGTGCGTTCCCCCTGGCTGTGCGAGGGCTATCTGGCGGGGGCCGCCGGGCCCCTGCGCCGGGACGGCGACGGCTGGACGACGGTCGGCGACCTCGCAGAGCCGTACCGGCCGGGCGAGGTCCTGCGGCTGCGCGGCCGCGGTGACGGCGCGATCCAGACCGGCGGCGCCACGGTGGTGCCCGAGGACGTCGAGGAGGTGCTGAGGAAGGTGCCTGGAGTGAACGACGTGGTCGTGGTCGGCACGCCGCACCCCTACCTCGGCGCGGTCGTCACCGCGGTCGTGGAAACGGTCGTCGAGAGTGCGGCCGGGGTGATCGCCGACGGCACCGATGCGAGCGACGCCGAGGGGATCGGCGAGGGCGCCGTGCGAATCGAGGCACTTTCGCGGGCGGCTCTGGAGGAGGTGGCGCGCGCCGAACTCGATCCGGCGCAGCGGCCCCGGCGCTGGTACGCCACGCGCTCCCTGCCCCGCACGGCCGCCGGGAAGCCGGCCCGCGGCCTGCTCGCCGCCCACCTCGCCGCCCGTTTCGCCGGCGACCCGGAGACCGGCGGCACGGTGATCGGTGGCCCGGAGATCTGGCGGCTCGGCTGAGATGGACGACCAGCCGGTGATCGTGGCGGCCCGCCGTACCCCCATCGGCACCGCCGGTCACGCCTTCGCGACCGTGCCGGTCCACCGGCTCGCCGCGCCGGTCGTCGAGGCGGTGGTCCGCGACGTCGCGCCGCTCGGCGTTCCGGTGGACGACGTGGTGCTGGGCAACTGCACGGGTCCCGGGGGCAACCTGGCGCGGGTCTGCGCGCTGGCCGCCGGGCTGGGGCCGGAGGTGCCGGGCGTCACCGTCGACCGGCAGTGCGGCAGCGGGCTCGCCGCGATCCTGCTGGCCGCCCAGGCCGTACGCTGCGGGGAGGCCGCCCTCGTCGTCGCCGGCGGGGCCGAGAGCGCCTCGACCGCGCCGGTGCGGGTCCATCGGCGGGAGGGCGTGCCGTACGAACGAGCGCCGTTCGCGCCGGAGGGCCACCCGGACCCCGAGATGGGCCCGGCGGCTGAAGCGCTCGCCGCCGCGTACGGCGTGACCAGGGAGCGCCAGGACGACTACGCCCGCCGGAGCCACGAGCGGGCGCTGGCCGCCCGCGAGGCGGGCCGGTTCGAGCGGGAGATCGTCCCGATCGGCGGCCGGACCGACGACCAGCGGCCGCGCGTCCTGCGGCCCGCGTCGCTGGCCCGGCTGCCCGCCGCGTTCGTGCCGGGAGGCACGGTGACGGCCGGCAACTCCTCCCCGGTGAGCGACGGCGCGGCGGCCGTGGCGGTCGTGCCGGAGCGGCTGCGCGCCGCGGCCGGGCTGCCCGGCCTGCGCCTGCTGGCCGGGACCGTGACCGGCTGCGACCCCGCGCTGCCCGGCTGGGGGCCGGTGCCCGCCGTACGGCGGGTGCTGGAGCGGACCGGGACGGACCTGGCGCGGGTGGCGGCGGTGGAGATCGTGGAGGCGTTCGCGGCGCAGGTGCTCGCCGTGACCGACGCGCTCGGTCTCGACCCGCTCGGCGCCGACGCGGACCGGGTGTGCGCCGGCGGCGGCGCGCTCGCCCTCGGCCACCCCTGGGGCGCGAGCGGCGCGGTCGTGGTGACCCGGCTGTTCAGCCGGCTCCTCGGGGAGGGGGCGCCGCCGGGCACGCTGGGCCTGGCGGCGGTCGCGGTCGGCGGCGGTCTGGGGATCGCCGCCCTGTTCGAGGTGGTTTGAGTGATCCGGCTGACGGACGTCCATGTGCGGCTCGGGCAGCGGGAGGTGCTGCGCGGCGTCACGGCCACGCTGACCGAGCGCCGGGTGGGGGTGGTCGGGGCCAACGGTTCGGGCAAGAGCACGCTCGCCCGCCTGCTCAACGGCCTGGTGCTGCCGTCCTCGGGCAGCGTCACCGTGTTCGGGCTCGACACGCGCCGTCACGCGGCCCGGATCAGGCGCGGGGTCGGGTTCCTGTTCACCGACCCCGACGCGCAGATCGTGATGCCGACGGTCGCCGAGGACGTCGCCTTCTCGCTGCGGCGCAAGGGCCTGCCGCGCGAGGAGACCGAGCGCCGGGTGCGGGAGACGCTGGAGAGGTACGGCCTCGCGGAGCACGCCGACCACCCCGCGCACCACCTGTCCGGCGGCCAGAAGCAGTTGCTCGCCCTCTGCTCGGTCCTCGTGCTCGAACCGGAGATCCTCGTCATGGACGAGCCCACCACCCTGCTCGACCTGCGGCACTCCCGGCAGGTCGCGGGCGTGCTGCGGAGCCTGCCGCAGCAGGTGGTGGTGGTCACCCACGACCTTCCGTTGCTGGAGGACTTCGACCGCGTGCTCGTGGTGGACCAGGGCCGGATCGTCGCCGACGCGGATCCCGCGACCGCGATCGGCCACTACCGGAAGATGATGGCGTGAAGGGCCTCACCGGCGCCTACGTGCCCGGCGGCTCGCCCCTGCACCGGCTGCCCGCGGGCGTCAAGCTCGCTGGGCTCGCCGTGTGCTGCACTGTGCTCCTGCTGCTGCGCCCGCCCGCCGCGCTGGCGGTCGCCGCCGTCGTCGTGGCGGCCCTGTACGCCGTGTCGGGCGTGGGGGTGACGGCGGCCTGGGCGCAGGTGCGGCCGGTCCGCTGGTTCGCCCTGGCCCTGTTCGGGGTGCAACTGGTGGTGGCGGACCTGCCCGGCGCGGTGTCGTCCACGCTCCGCGTCGTGCTCGCGATCGCCCTCGCCGGGCTGGTCACCCTCACGACGCGTACGGCCGATCTCATGGCCTTCCTGGAACGGTGCCTCGCCCCCGCGAGGTTCGCCGGGCTCGATCCGTACCGCCTGTCGCTGCTGCTGTCTCTCACGCTGCGCAGCGTGCCGGTCGTCGCGGAACTGGCCACCCGGGTCAGGGAGGCCCAGCGCGCCAGAGGGGTCGAACGGAGCCCGCGCGCCTTCGCCGTCCCGCTCGTGGTGGGCGCCCTGCGGCACGCCGACGCCCTGGGCGAGGCGCTCGCCGCCCGCGGCCTGGACGACTGACCCCCCGGCTGCCGCGCTCGGGGCTTGCGGCCGGGTGGCGGGTGTCCCGGACCCTCCGGCTAGATCGGGGGGAGGGCCGGTGCGAGGCGCCGGGCCTCGGCGACCAGGTCGAGGAGGTCTCCGACCAGGGCGGGCGGCGCGGCGACGAAACTGCGGTCCTCGGGCGGCCCCTCGGCCGACGCCTCGAAGAGCCCGCCGTCGAACCCGCGGATCTCCACCCCCGCCTCCTGCGCGATCAGCGCCCCGGCGGGCAGGTCGAGCCCCTCGGCGTGGTAGCCGATCATGCCGTCGATGTCGCCGCGGGCGAGCATCGCCCAGCACAGCAGCGGCGCCCACAGCTGGAGCACCCGCCGGGCGCGGACCTCCATCGTCATCCTCAGCGACCGCGCCGCCGGGTCGCGCCGGGAGACCCCGTGGCCCTGCGTCCAGCCCAGCACCGGGCCGTGCGGGAGGTCCCGCCGCGGCGGCCCGGTCAGCGGCCCGGCGGGCCCGAGCGCCCCGGCGTCGCGTACGGCCGACCAGGTGTGGCCGGACACCGGTTCGTGCACGACGCCCACCACCGGGCGGGAGCCCGCGCACAGCGCCAGGCCCACGACGTACGCCGGGAGGCCGATCGCCACGTTGTTGGTGCCGTCGAGGGGATCGACCAGCCAGGTCCACCCGTCGCCTTCCGGTCCGTCCCCGTGCGGGCCGGCAGCGTAACCGGCTGCGGAACCGGCAGGGGAACCGGCAGGGGAACCGGCAGGGGAACCGGCGTGGACGCCCGACTCCTCGGCCACGATCCGGTGGGCCGGGAACTCCGCCCGGAGCCGTTCGATGATCAGTTTCTCGGCGGCCAGGTCGAGGTCGGTCACGACGTCGCCCGACGCGCCCTTCGGCCGGGCGGCGGCCGCGCCCGGCACGCTCTCCCGCAGCGCCGACCCGGCGGCCAGGGCGGCCTCCACGGCTATCCGCCTTGCGTGTTCGAGGTCCACAGGCTTCTCCTGGCCAGCTCGGCGGCACGTGCGGTGTCGGCGGCGTCGAGGCGTTCCCGCCTGACGTGGTGGAGGGGCGTGGCGAGCGGCCCGAGCGACAGGTCTCCCCGTTCCGGCCGGACGCGGCCGAGGGCCACCGTGGCGGCCTCGCCGTCGCCGGGGATGACGCTGCTGTGGAAGGCGCCCGCGACGAGGGTGTAGGTGTCTCCCGCGCCGAAGACCTCGGCACGCCCCGGGGCGTACCGGACCGTCCTGCCGGTGGGCCGGAGAACGTCGCCATCGGGGGCGCTGACCACCTCGAACACGCGGTGGGTGGGGGACTCGGCCGTGTCGGTCAGCGCGGCCTGCACGTTGCACACCCGGCCGTACAGGACGTGGCTGATCAGGTCCCAGCTGTGGCAGTGGATCTGTGAGGTGGTGCTGCGCGCGGGCCGCGCGGCGGAGGTCCAGATGTGCACGCACACCCCGAGGCCGCCGTCGCGTTCCAAGGGCAGGCAGAGGAACCCGAGCGGGTGCCGCACACCCAGGATCGGGGTGCCGCCCGCCGCGATCTCGCTGAGCACGCCGAGCGCCCACTCGCGGGCGTTCCCGCCCGTCAGCACGCCGAGCACCTCCCGGTATCTCATGGCCGGTATCTCATGGCCGGCGTCTCGGTGGCCGGCGTGTCGAAGGCCGGCGTCTCATGGCGCGTACGGGTCCTTGGCGCGCAGGGCCTTGCGGGTGACCTCGACCACGTCCCGGTCGGTGAACGACTTGGGCAGCGGAAGCTCGACGCCGTCGAACAGCCTGCGGACCTCCTCGACGGTCGGCTCGTCGCTCAGCTGCACCGACCGGTAGCGGTCGATCGGCAGGCGGCGGGCCTGCTCGAAACTGGTGCGCAGCTCGGCGCCGCAACTGCCGTAGAAGAACGAGCCGCTGTAGGCGATGATCGCCCGGTTGGGGTCCTCGGAGGTCATGATGAGGGAGCGGTCCGACATGTCCCAGCGGAAGGTCGTCATGACCGGGGACAGGCCGACCGCGATGTCGAGCAGGCCGTACCGCTGGCGGTACCAGAACGCGGCCAGGACGCTCGCGTACGACTCCTTCCTGGCGCGTTCGGTCGTCCACATCTCGCCGGTGCCGTCCGGCCGGTCCGACAACGACCTGCGGTAGTGCGCGTAGCTCTCGCACACCGCCTCGTCGGTCGGGTCGATGATCTCCATCCGGATCGTGAGGTGCCGCCGGTCGCGCCGCGCGGCGGCCACGCACTCGGGGAGCGTGACGGCGCGCATGTAGGTGCCGGTGCCGCCCTTGAACGTCCAGTGGTCGGTGCCCCGCCGCGCGTCCGCGTGGGCCTGGGCGATCTCGTGCCGGCTGCCGAGGATGCGGATGACCGCCATGTCCTCCAGCGCCCTGCGGGTGCCCGCGACCAGCTCCTCCAGCTGGTCGAGGCGGCCCAGGCGCTCGGGCAGCCGCGCGAGGACGCCGGAGGTGGCGTGCATGGCCTCCTCCACCGGCTCCTGCCGGGCGCGGTCGCGCAGCAGCGCGGTCGCCACCAGGGCGAGGACGACCAGCGTGGTGCCGCTGACGAGCTGCGACTTGACCTTGTCGGAGAGCACGTCGTCGGGCAGCACGCCCAGCACGCCCACCACCACGGCCAGCACCAGGGCGATGGCGCCGTCGACGTTCTTGCCCGCCCACGCGGCGGCCTGGCCGACGGCAGCTCGCAGTCCCGCCATAGGTCAGCCCCGCCATCCCGTGATTCCCGGCATCTCGTGATCCCCGGCCCCGGCTGGCATCGTAACGAGAGCGTCATGCCCCGGCAAAGGTACGGCGGGGTGACGTGCGGCTGCC
This sequence comes from Microbispora cellulosiformans, assembly GCF_008728085.1. Lineage (NCBI taxonomy): Bacteria > Bacillati > Actinomycetota > Actinomycetes > Streptosporangiales > Streptosporangiaceae > Microbispora > Microbispora cellulosiformans. The sequence goes on from NZ_VYTZ01000003.1 coordinate 510,428, forward strand.
CCCGCCCGGGGCCGTGAGCGGGGCCCCGGTGTGCGGAGGGGACCGGAAATGTCGGTGGCCGCGCGTAGGTTATGGAGGTGTGAACGGCGGAGGGCGGGGCGTGTCCCCGGTTCCCGCCGGTGGGCGGGGCGAGCGAGGAGCTGAGCGGCGATGACATCCATGACGGACCTGAAGCGCAGGGTCGCGCCCTTCCAGGTCGTCACCGACATGACGCCGTCCGGCGACCAGCCCACGGCGATCGCGGAGCTGGAGCGCCGGGTCAACGCCGGGGAGAAGGACACGGTCCTGCTCGGCGCGACCGGCACCGGCAAGACGGCCACGGTCGCGTGGCTCATCGAGCGGGTCCAGCGGCCGACGCTGGTCATGCAGCCGAACAAGACGCTCGCCGCCCAGTTCGCCAACGAGCTGCGCGAGATGCTGCCCAACAACGCGGTCGAATACTTCGTGTCCTACTACGACTACTACCAGCCCGAGGCGTACGTCCCGCAGAGCGACACCTACATCGAGAAGGACTCCTCGATCAACGAGGAGGTCGAGCGGCTGCGCCACTCGGCCACTTGGTCGCTGGTGTCCCGGCGCGACGTCGTGGTGGTCGCCTCGGTCTCCTGCATCTACGGCCTGGGCACCCCGCAGGAGTACGTCGACCGCATGGTCAAGCTCAAGGTCGGCCAGCAGATGGACCGCGACCAGCTGCTGCGCAAGCTCGTCGACATGCAGTACGCCCGCAACGACCTCGCCTTCACCCGGGGGACGTTCCGGGTGCGCGGCGACACGGTCGAGGTCATCCCGGTCTACCAGGAGCTGGCCGTCCGCATCGAGATGTTCGGCGACGAGATCGAGAAGCTGGCGACGCTCCACCCGCTGACGGGCGAGGTCGTCGCCGAGGACGACGAGCTGCACATCTTCCCCGCGTCGCACTACGTCGCCGGTCCCGAGCGGATGGAGCGGGCCATCGGCGGCATCGAGGCCGAGCTCGCCGAGCGGCTGGCCGACCTCGAACGGCAGGGCAAGCTGCTGGAGGCCCAGCGGCTGCGCATGCGCACCACCTACGACATCGAGATGATGCGCCAGGTCGGCACCTGCGCCGGCATCGAGAACTACTCCCGCCACATCGACGGGCGGGGGCCCGGGACGGCGCCGCACACGCTGCTCGACTTCTTCCCCGACGACTTCATGCTCGTGCTGGACGAGTCGCACCAGACCGTCCCGCAGATCGGGGCCATGTACGAGGGAGACGCCTCGCGCAAGCGGACCCTCGTCGACCACGGGTTCCGCCTGCCGTCGGCCATGGACAACCGCCCGCTGAAGTGGGAGGAGTTCCTGGAGCGCATCGGCCAGACCGTCTACCTGTCCGCCACCCCCGGGCCGTACGAGCTGGGCCGCAGCAAGGGTGACGTGGTCGAGCAGGTCATCCGCCCCACCGGCCTGGTGGATCCCGAAGTGGTCATTAAGCCGACCAAGGGCCAGATCGACGACCTCATGGAGGAGATCCGGGCCCGGGCCGAGCGGGACGAGCGCGTCCTGGTCACCACCCTCACCAAGAAGATGGCCGAGGACCTGACCGACTACCTGCTCGAGAACGGCATCCGGGTCCGCTACCTGCACAGCGAGGTCGACACGCTGCGCCGCATCGAGCTGCTGCGCGAGCTGCGGATGGGCGAGTTCGACGTGCTCGTCGGCATCAACCTGCTGCGTGAGGGCCTCGACCTGCCCGAGGTGTCGCTGGTGTCGATCCTCGACGCCGACAAGGAGGGCTTCCTGCGCTCGGAGACCTCGCTGATCCAGACCATCGGCCGCGCGGCGCGAAACGTCTCCGGCCAGGTCCACATGTACGCCGACAAGATCACCCCGAGCATGGAGCGGGCGATCGAGGAGACCAACCGGCGCCGGGCCAAGCAGGTCGCCTACAACGAGGCCAACGGCATCGACCCGCAGCCGCTGCGCAAGAAGATCGCCGACATTCTCGACAGCCTGGTCCGCGAGGACGCCGACACCGCCCAGCTTCTCGGCGGTGCCGGCCGTCAGCAGTCGCGGGGCAAGGCGCCGGTGCCGGGGGTCGCGTCCCGCGGCGCGGGCCAGCACGCGAAGGCGATCGCGGGCGAGATGCCCCGCGCTCAGCTGGAGTCCCTGATCGAGTCGCTCACCGAGCAGATGCACACCGCCGCCGCCGACCTGCAGTTCGAGGTGGCCGCCCGGCTGCGTGACGAGATCAAGGAACTCAAGCGTGAGGTCCGCGACATGCGCGAGGCCGGCGTCAAGTAACCCCGCCCGGCCCTCACGGCACGGACCGGCGTGACGTGACGCCGGTCCGAGCCGGGGCCAGCCGTTCGGGCGGCGCGGGGGCCGTGTGCGGCCCTGGGACGCGGCCCGGTGCGCGACGCCGCCGATGGTGGCCGATGTGGCCTGCCGGATGTCCCGGTCTCAGCTGTAGGCGGCCTGCCGCAACGTGTTGTCCAGTGAGACGCGGGCGGCGTCCGTCAGGTTGCGGTCGTAGGTCACCACCACCGATATGCCGTTGTCCCACATGGCGAAGAAGGCGCTGAAGGCGTTCGGCCGGGTCGCCCTGGACTGCCAGTTCCCGTGGTGGAACACGTTGCGCCCGTGCGCCGTGGGCACCACGTACACGCCCAGGGACGCGGCCGGCTTGCCGCTGACGGCGGAGGCGTCGATGAAGCGGTGCGCCGCGGGGCTGAGCAGCCGGGCGCGCGGGTCGAAGGCGCGGGCGAACATCGCGTAGTCGACCGCCGAGATCTCCCAGCCGCCGAACGCCTTCATGGCGCGGGTGCCCGGGCCGATCCTGCCCGCCGCGCCGCGCGGCGCCAGCGCCATCCGGCGGCAGTAACTCTCGTACGGCTCCCCGGTGACGCTCTGGATCACGAGGCCGAGGATCGCGTAGTTGATGTTGTTGTAGACCTCGTCGTGCTTGGCGCTGATCGGCCGCGCCAGCGCGCGGCGCACGAGGGGCACGTCGGAGGAGGAGGCGTTCCTGACGCCGACCAGTCCGTTCTGCGTGGGGTCGTAGGTGATCCCGCTGGTGTGCCGGAGAAGCTGCTCGATGGTGATGCTGCGAGCCCTCCGGCTCGCCCGGTATCCCAGGCGCAGCCGGAAACCCGGCGGCATCGCCGCGAGCCGCGTGTCGAACCGGAGCCGCCCGTTCTCGACGAGCGACATGAGGCATACGGCGGTGATCGCCTTCGACAGCGAGGCCACGTTGACGGGTGACTCCGCCGATATCTCGTTGTAGCCGTAGGAGCCGACGAGGGCGTTGTCGCGCATCACGGCGAGCCCGGCGTTGCTGACGCCGTTGGCGGTCATCCACTGGTGCAGCGCGGCGTCGATGCGGTCCTGGACGCCCGCCCGGGCGGCGGCCCGAGTGCCGGCCTGGACGTTGACGTGGGCGTCGGCGGGGAGCGGCGTGGAGGCCAGCACCGCCACCACCGTCAGGATCGGCGCCACGGCGCGCCTCAGCGAAGTGATCACGGAGAACCTCCGGGGTTGTCGAGACGAGGACTCAGGAGTGAGGAGACGGGTCACGGCCGGGACGAGGAAGCCGGGGCCGGCCCTCGGTGGACGCCCGCTGGGGGAGGGAAGGACGTCGATGCGGGCGTGTTGTCACGTTCCATCGATCGCGGTCATCCGGAAATCACCGAAATAGTGATGTTTTTCTGGCCATCCGTCGGCAAGTCAGGCGGATGCGGGGCCGCCGAAGCCTGGACAGGAACGCACCGCCGGGGACATGGAGCCGGGGTCGTCCGTTGAGGGGGAGGCGGGGGTTTCCCGCCGCATCGAGGAGGTGGCTCATGTTCGCGGCGCTCACCGGGCTCGGGCTGTCGACCGCGGCCGGGCTCAACGCGTACATCCCGTTGCTGCTCGTCGGCGTGCTGGCGCGCGTGACCGACGCGGTACGGCTGCCGCACGAGTACGCCTGGCTGTCCGACACCTGGGTCCTCGCGATCATCGCGGTGCTGCTGGTCGCCGAGTTCGTCCTCGACAAGGTGCCGGTGGTCGACCACGTCAACGACCTGATCCAGACGGCGGTGCGGCCGGCGTCCGGTGGGGTGGTCTTCAGCGCCACGGCCGCCGCGGCCAAAGTCGACAACTCGGCCTGGATGGCCGATCACCCGGCGGTGGGCTGGATTCTGGGCATCGCGGTGGCCCTCGCCGTGCATCTGCTCAAGGCCGGGGCCCGGCCGGTGGTCAACGCCACGACGGCCGGAGTGGGCGCACCGGTGGTGAGCACGGTCGAGGACGTCGGCTCGATCGGGATGAGCCTGATCGCGATCTTTCTGCCGGTGCTCGTCGTGGTGGCGCTGGCCGTGCTGGCGTTCGTCGCCTGGCGGGTGCTGCGCCGCGTACGGCGCTTCAGAGAGGCGCGCCGCGCCCGCGCCGCGTCCCCACCCGTCTGACCCCCACGCCGCCCGCCCGACCCCCGTGCCGCCCCCAGGCCCGCCCCGACATCGCCAGGTCCGAGCCGGCGCCGGGCCGGGCGCGAACCGGCAGGAGGGCGGCTCAGCCCATGAACTGGCTCAGGTCCAGGTCGATGTCCACGTCGAACCCCGCGTAGGTGACGAGGCGCTTGCGGTGGATGCCCGTCGGCACGTACGCCTTGACGCTCGGCTCGAGCTCGAACGTGTACGCGACGGCGTGCTGGTCCTCCTGCTCTATCCGCCAGAGGTATCTGATCCCGGCGTTCGAGTACTTGATCGGCTTTGTCACCCTGTCCCTCTCCGCCGACTCAGGAGAGACCACCTCGACGACGAGATGAACGTCCTCAGGCTTGAAGGATGTCGTCTTGAGATCGGGAAGCGCGCTGCGTTTCACGATCATGAGGTCCGGTTCGGGTCGCTGACGTAGGCCCAAGGTGACGCTCATCTCGCGGACGACGCACAAGTCCTGCGGAGGGGTGAGCTCCCGCTCAAGCAGCCTCAGCGTGAACATGTGGAAAGCCGTCTGGGGGGACATCATGATGAGGGACCCATCGATCAGCTCGACGTGTGGGGGCGCGTCTGGGGGTAGACGGTCGAGCATGTCGGCGGTCCACCCGCCGGGCGGGCCGGGATAGAACCACTCAGGAAAAGCCGCGGTCATCCGAGGGCCTCCTCTCCCAGTGGCGATCACTCGACATCACCATCCTGCCACGAGTCGTAACCGTGAGCGACGGGTTCGAGAGATGGGGATCTCCGCTCAGCGCGTTCGCGGGCCAATGACACGGCGGCGTCCACCTCAAGAGAGGGGGGCGGGTCGGCCTGCGGAGTGGGGTGGGGAGAGCGGGGTGCGGGCGATCGCGGAGGGGCTGTGCCAGCCGACGCCGGGGGAGTGCCGGCGGACGACCTTGGCGGGCACGCCGGCGATCACCGAGTGGTCCGGGAACTCGCCGCGTACGACCGCGCCGCCCGCGACCACCGACTGGCGGCCGATCCGGGTCCCGGGCAGGATGATCGCCCCGGTGCCGATCCAGGAGCCCGAGCCGATCGAGACCGGCCTGTTGCGCGGCCACTGGCGGCCGATGGGCGTCTCGGGGTCGTCGTACACGTGGTTCTGGTCGGTGATGTAGACGTAAGGGCCCGTGAACACGTCGTCGCCGATGTCGATCGACTGGTGGCCGACGATGTGGCTGCCCCGGCCGATCGAGCAGCCCCCGCCGATCCGGACGATCGGGTCCGGGCCCAGGTCCACGCCGGGCCCCATGCCGGCCGAGATCGAGACGCGCTCCCCGACCAGCGTGTGCGGGCCGATCTCGATCCACTGCTCACCGAAGATCGCGCCCTGGGGGAACGAGATGCAGACTCCCTCGCCGAGGCTGCGGAACCGGTATCCGCCGGTGGCGGCGGGGGTCACGGCCGCCGCCTCCCGCACGTAGGCCCACCAGCGGTGGACCATGCGGCCGACGGTGCGCTTCACGAACGACATAACGCGACAAGTTACCGCTTGGTCGGCTTGTCCCGCTATTGCGGATTAGTGCACGTGACAAGCCCAATGTTGCCCAGCGTTTGATATTCTGAGAGCCCGTGGGCAGGCGGCGTCCATCCGGAGCGCCGGTTCTACGAACGACCACGGGAGTCTTCCTTGCGCAGCGCCGCACAAACCAAGCATCTGTTCGTCACCGGCGGCGTCGCCTCCAGTCTCGGCAAGGGGCTCACGGCCTCCAGCCTCGGGCGCCTCCTCAAGCTTCGCGGTCTCCGCGTCACGATGCAGAAGCTCGACCCCTACCTGAACGTCGATCCCGGCACGATGAACCCCTTCCAGCACGGCGAGGTGTTCGTGACCGACGACGGCGCCGAGACCGACCTCGACGTCGGCCACTACGAGCGGTTCCTCGACACCGAACTGCACGGCTCCGCGAACGTCACCACCGGCCAGGTCTACTCCAACGTCATCGCCAAGGAGCGGCGCGGGGAGTACCTGGGCGACACCGTCCAGGTGATCCCGCACATCACCAACGAGATCAAGGACCGCATCCGGGGCATGGCCGGGCCGGACGTGGACGTGGTCATCACCGAGGTGGGCGGCACCGTCGGCGACATCGAGTCGCTGCCGTTCCTGGAAGCCGTACGGCAGGTCCGCCACGAGGTGGGCCGCGACAACGTCTTCTTCCTGCACGTCTCGCTGCTGCCGTACATCGGCCCGAGCGGGGAGCTGAAGACCAAGCCGACCCAGCACTCGGTCGCCGCGCTGCGCAGCATCGGCATCCAGCCCGACGCGATCGTCTGCCGGTCCGACCGCCCGATCACCTCCTCGCTCAAGCGCAAGATCAGCCTGATGTGCGACGTGGACGAGGACGCGGTGGTCTCCGCCGTCGACGCCGCGTCGATCTACGACATCCCGAAGGTGCTGCACACCGAGGGGCTCGACGCGTACGTCGTGCGCCGGCTCGGCCTGCCGTTCCGCGACGTGAACTGGACCGAGTGGGACCAGCTCCTGCGCCGGGTCCACCGGCCCGCCAAGGAGGTCACGATCGCGCTGGTCGGCAAGTACATCGACCTGCCCGACGCGTACCTGTCGGTGACCGAGGCGCTGCGCGCGGGCGGCTTCGCCAACGACGCCCGGGTGAACATCCGCTGGGTCAAGAGCGACGACTGCGAGACCCCCGAGGGCGCGGCCCGCGAGCTGGACGGCGTGGACGGCGTGCTGGTCCCCGGTGGGTTCGGGGTGCGCGGCATCGAGGGCAAGGTCGGCGCCATCCGGCACGCCCGCGAACAGCGCGTCCCGCTGCTCGGCATCTGCCTCGGCATGCAGTGCATGGTCATCGACGCGGCCCGCCACCTGGCCGGGATCGAGGACGCCGACAGCACCGAGTTCGACGCCGAGACCGCGAACCCGGTCATCTCGACCATGGCGGACCAGAAGGACGTGGTCGCCGGCGAGCGCGACATGGGCGGCACGATGCGGCTCGGCCTCTACCCGGCCAAGCTCACAGACGGCTCCCTCGCCCGGCGCCTGTACGGCAAGGCGAAGGTCGAGGAGCGGCACCGGCACCGTTACGAGGTCAACAACTCCTACCGCGACCAGCTGGAGAAGGCCGGCATGGTGTTCTCCGGGCTGTCGCCGGACGGCCGGCTCGTGGAGTACGCCGAGCTGTCGACCGACCTGCACCCGTTCTTCATCGGCACGCAGGCGCACCCGGAGTTCCGCTCCCGGCCGACCCGGTCGCACCCCCTGTTCACGGGTCTGGTCCAGGCCGCCCTCGAGTACGCGGGCGAGCGCGAGAACGCGGCGAAGGCGGGACGGGCCAAGTGAGCGTGGAGGACACGGCGAACACGGCGAACACGGCGAATATGGAGGACGCGGAGAACGTGGACGCGGTGAAGGTGGAGGACGTCGAGGAGTCCTGGAACGTCGTCGCCACCACCCGGCACTTCGCCGGGCGGGTCATCTCGGTGCGCACCGACACCGTGGAGATGCCCGGCGGCGTCGTCGCCGACCGCGACTACGTCGTCCACCCCGGCTCGGTCGCGGTGGTCGCGCTCGACGACGAGGACCGGGTGCTGCTGATCCGTCAGTACCGTCACCCGATGCGGCGCCTGATGTGGGAGCTCCCGGCCGGTATCCGCGACGTGGCGGGGGAGCCGCTGGTGGAGTGCGCGGCCCGCGAGCTCGCCGAGGAGGCCGCCTACCGGGCGCGCACCTGGCACACGCTGGTCGACCTCGCCACGTCGCCCGGCATGTCGGACGAGCGCATCCGGATCTTCCTCGCCCGCGACGTGGAGCCGATCCCCGACGAGGAGAACACCTACGTGCGCGAGCACGAGGAGACCGACATGCCGGCGGTCTGGATTCCCCTGGTCACGGCGGTCGAGAAGGCGCTGAGCGGAATGATCCACAATTCTCCCGCCGTCGCCGGTATCCTCGCGGCGTACGCTGCTTCCGCCGACGGATTCAAGGGTCTTCGTCCCGCCGGCGCGCCGGAGGCATGATTCCGTAGGAGACGTCCTGAGCGAGCCCGAGGCGGTGCTGTCCAGTTACCTCGCCCATCTGGCGGTGGAACGGGGGCTGTCTGCCAACACGCTCGCGTCCTACCGGCGTGACCTGCGCCGATACGTCGAGTATCTCCGGGCGCGCGGGCTGGAGACGTTCGGGCAGGTCGCCGAGGCGGACGTGGTCGCCTTCCTCGCCGCGCTGCGGGAGGGTGACGACGACCACCCGGCCCTCGTCGCCAGTTCGGCCGCCCGCGCCGTGTCGGCCGTACGCGGCCTGCACCGCTTCGCGCTGCGGGAGGGTGTGGCCGGGCACGACCCGGCGCACGAGGTGCGCCCGCCGCGCCAGCTCCGCAGGCTGCCCAAGGCGATCACCGTGGCGGAGGTGGAGCGGCTCATCGCCGCGTGCGGGCCGGACGACGCCCCGCTCGCCCTGCGCAACCGGGCGCTGCTGGAGGTCCTGTACGGCACCGGCGCCCGGATCTCCGAGGCGGTGGGGCTGGCGGTGGACGACGTGCCCGCGGGTCATGCCGGGGACCGCCACCGCGGCGGGGATCACGACCAGGTGCGGCTGCGCGGCAAGGGCGGGCGGACCAGGATCGTGCCCCTCGGCCGCTTCGCCCGCCAGGCGCTCGACGCGTACCTGGTCAGGGCGCGGCCCGGGATCGCCGCGCACGGCCGGGGAACCTCCGCGCTGTTCCTCAACGCGCGGGGCGGCCGGCTGACCCGGCAGGGCGCGTGGGAGGTGCTGCAGGTGGCGGCGGAACGGGCCGGGCTGTCCGGTGTGTCGCCGCACATGTTGCGACATTCGTTCGCAACCCACCTCCTCGACGGCGGAGCCGACGTTAGGGTTGTCCAGGAACTGCTCGGCCACGCCTCGGTGACCACCACGCAGGTGTACACCCTGGTGACGGTCGACAAGCTCCGCGAGGTCTACGCGGCGGCGCATCCCCGCGCCCTGCATTGAGGCACGCATCCGCGGGCGCGTGGCGCGCCGCCTTGCCGCATACGTGCCGACCCTTTAGATTCGATCAGGTTCGAGGCCGTCAGGGGAGGACCAACAGGTGACTGCGACCACAGAGCCGACGTGGACCGCGAGGTCTCCCGGCGGTGCGATCGGGCCTACCGGCCGTCCCACCCCGGCGTTTCCCGATCCGACGCCGCCGGAGACGCACGGGCCCGCGCGCATCGTCGCGATGGTGAACCAGAAGGGCGGCGTCGGCAAGACGACGACCACCATCAACCTCGGCGCCGCGCTCGCCGAGGTGGGGCAGCGGGTGCTGCTGGTGGACTTCGACCCGCAGGGAGCGCTGTCGGTGGGGCTCGGCATCGACCCCCGGCCGCTCGAGGCGACGGTCTACGACCTCCTCATGGAGGAGCCCGACGTCACCGTCGAGGACGTCCTGCTCGACACCACCGTCGAGGGCATGCAGCTGCTGCCGAGCAACATCTTCCTGTCCGGCGCGGAGATCAGGCTCGTCAACGAGGTCGCGCGGGAGTACGCCCTGCAGCGGGTGCTGGAGCCCCTGCTGCCGTACTACGACATCTGCCTGATCGACTGCCAGCCGTCGCTCGGCCTGCTGACGGTCAACGCGCTGACCTGCGCGCACAGCGTGATGATCCCGCTGGAGTGCGAGTTCTTCGCGCTGCGCGGCGTGGCGCTGCTGATGGAGTCGATCGGCAAGGTCCAGGAGCGGCTCAACAAGAGCCTGGAGATCGACGGCCTGCTCGCGACCATGTACGACCCCCGGACGCTGCACGCTCGCGAGGTCCTTCAGACGATCATGCAGGGCTTCGGCGACAAGGTGTTCCACACCGTCATCAACCGTACGGTGCGCTTCCCGGACGCCACCCTCGCCGGAGAGCCCATCACCCAGTTCGACCCCGGCTCGATGGGCGCCACCGCCTACCGCGAGCTGGCCCGTGAGCTGCTGGCCCGGTGGCCCGCCCGCGTCTGACCCTGACGATGTAAGTGCCGGCGACGACGTAGGTGCCGGCGCTCGCGCCGGGGGAGGACAATGGCAGGCGTGACGACCGGCCAGGAGACGGACCAGGGGAGCGAGGAGAGCGCGCCGGGCGGCTTCCAGGTCCATCTGGACGTCTTCGAAGGCCCGTTCGACCTGCTGCTCGGGCTGATCTCCAAGCACAAGCTGGACATCACCGAGGTCTCCCTGCACAAGGTCACCGACGAGTTCATCGCGTACATCCGGTCGCGGGGTCCCGAGTGGGACCTCGACCAGACGAGCCACTTCCTGCTGGTCGCGGCCACCCTGCTCGACCTCAAGGCGGCCCGGCTGCTGCCCACCGGCGAGGTGGAGGACGAGGAGGACCTCGCCCTGCTGGAAGCCCGCGACCTGCTGTTCGCCCGGCTCCTGCAGTACCGGGCGTACAAGGAAGTCGCGAAGATCTTCTCGGGACGGATGGCCGAGGAGGCGCTGCGCTTCCCGCGCGAGGTGCCGATGGAGAAGCGCTTCGCCGACCTGCTGCCCGAACTCGTGCTCGGCATCGGGCCCGGGCAGCTCGCCAAGATCGCCGCCAGGGCGTTCACACCCAAGGCGCCGCCGTCGGTGTCGGTCGCGCACATCTATCAACCGCTCGCCAGCGTCCGGGAGCAAGCGGCTATCCTTGTGGAGCGGCTGAGGCGGGTGCAGACGGCGACCTTCCGGGCACTGACCGCCGACTGCTCGGGAACCTTCGAGGTCGTCGCCCGGTTCCTGGCCGTCCTTGAGCTGTTCAGGGAGGCCGCGGTCTCCTTCGAGCAGGTCGAACCGCTCGGCGATCTGTACGTCACCTGGACGGGAACCGCCGACGGCGACGTCACGGTCGGGGACGACTACGACGAAGGCCGGCGCGAGGAGCAACCGGCGGAGCCGTCCGGCGCACCGGAGGAATGACCCGCCCGCGCCGGGAGCGGGACGGCGGCAGGGCGGTGAGCCCGGCCACACGTTCCCGGAGCGACCCGGACGCGGCGACGAGGCGATGAGGCCGAGACGGCGCGGCGGAGGCGGGACCATGACGAGCGAGGAGCGATGACAGCGAGCGGCACCCCCCGTCCCACCGACGGCACGGATGGCACAGTCGGCACCGACGTCCCTGAGGTGACGCCCGGTCCCGCCGGTGACGCCGCAACTCCTGGCGAGACTGCGCCGTTCCTGCCGGACGACGCCGCGCCGGGCGGCGAGGAGACGCCTTCGGAGGGGACGGTGGAGGGGTCTTCGGGGGGTCCTTCACTCGCGCAGGCGCTTGAGGCGATCCTGATGGTGGTGGACGAACCGGTCGCGGAGATCACTCTCGCGCAGGTGCTCGAACGCCCGACGGCGGAGGTCGCCGCGGCGCTCCGCACGCTCTCGGCGGAATACACGGCGTCCGGGCGGGGTTTCGACCTTCGGGAGGTGGCCGGAGGCTGGCGCTTCTACACCAGGGCGGAGTGTGCCGCGCTGGTGGAGAGGTTCGTCAGGGACGGCCAGCAGGCGCGGCTCACGCAGGCCGCGCTGGAGACCCTCGCCGTGGTCGCCTACCGGCAGCCGGTCAGCCGGGCCCGGGTGGCGGCGGTGCGCGGCGTGAGCAGCGACGGCGTCATGCGGACGCTGGTCGCACGAGGCCTCGTGGAAGAGGCCGGAACCGACCCGGAGAGCCAGGCGGTCCTCTACCGGACGACGAGTTACTTCCTGGAGAGACTGGGGCTGCGAAGCCTTGACGAGCTTCCCGAGCTCGCCCCGTTCCTCCCGGACGACGTGGAAATTCTTGAGGAGCAGAAGTAGTGAACAACAGGCGTGGCACCCCGTCCGGTGAGGGACGCGGTCGGAGCCGGAGCACCGGTCAGCAGGGCGCGAGCGCGCGCGGATCCCGTGGCGGGTCCGGCGGCGGCTTCCGGCCCCAGGGCGACCGGCGCGGCGGTTCCCGCGTCCCTGGTTCCCGGTCCGGGTACGGTTCCGACTCCAGGTCCGATTCCCGGCCCGATTTCAGGCCGGACTCCCGATACGACTCCCGATACGACTCCAGGCCCGACTTCAGGCGGTCCCGCGACGAGGACGCCCCGCGCGGCGACCGGTACGGCGACCGCCCCGCCAGGGACGCCCGTGCCGGAGACTCCCGTGGTGGGGACTCCCGTGGCGGCGACCGCCGCGACGCCCGCCCCGGCGGACGGCGTTTCGGCGACGACAACCGCACGTCGTTCCGCGCCGAGCGCGGCGGCTCGCGCGGCGCGTACGGCAGGCCCGAGGGTGGCCGCTCCGGCGACCGCGACGGCGGCCGCGGCTCCGGCCACGACCGTGACTTCGGCCGCGACCGTGGGCCCGGCCGTGAAGGTGGTTCCGACCGTGACCGTGGTGGTTTCGGGCGGGACCGCGACGGCGGGCGCGGCTTCGACCGCTCAGGTGGCTTCGACCGTGAACGCGGCTTCAACCGTGACCGCGACGGCGGCCGTGGTTTCGGCCGCGACTCCAGTCGTGAGTCCGGCCGGGACTTCGGCCGGGACTCTGGCCGTGACGCCGGCCGGGATCGCGGTGGCCGCGAGTTTCCGTCCGCGGGCCGCTCCACGTTCCGTACGGAGGGCGCCGGGACGCGCGGCCGGTACGGTAAGCCGGAAGGCGGCCGGGACGGTCTGCGTGACCGTGGGACCGACCGCGGCTCCGACCGCCCCTTCCGGAGCGGTGAGGAGCGCGGCGACGGCTATGCCGCCCGGAGCGCCGGCGGCGCCGCCAGGGGCTCCTGGCGCGACGATCGCGAAGCCCGCGGCGACCGTGACTTCGGCACCGGCCGCAGCAGCACCGACCGGGACCACCGTGCCGACCGGGACAGCCGCGCCGATCGGGGCGACCGCACTGAGCGGGGCGACCGCACTGAGCGGGGCGACCGCACTGAGCGGGGCGACCGGAACGAGCGGGGCGGCTTCCGGGCGGCCCGTGGCGGGACCCGGCGTGACGAGGTGCAGACGATCGGCCGTACCGCTGGCGCGACGCGGGGCCGCTTCGGCGGCGCCGACGGGGGCGCACGACGCCCGGCGCGCGGCGCGGGCCGTTCCTTCGGCGCCGGCTCCGCAGGGGGCCGGGGCTCGGGAGGTCCGGGCTCGGGCGGCCAGGGCGCCGGGGGCCGGGGAGCGGGGAGCAAGGCGGCGCAGAGCAACCCGTTCAAGACGTCCCGGCAGCCGCTGCGCGACCCCGACTTCTACGACGAGAACTACACCGACGAGCGCGACACCACGGAGGTGCCGGGCGGCGACCGGCTCCAGAAGGTGCTCGCCCAGGCCGGGGTGGCCAGCAGGCGGGCCTGCGAGGAGCTGATCGGCGACGGCCGGGTGACGGTGGACGGCCAGACCGTGCGCCGCTTCGGCGCCCGCGTCGATCCCAACAAGCAGGTCATCCACGTGGACGGCAAGCGGATCCCGACCTCCGCCGAGACCGTCTACTACGCGCTCAACAAGCCGATCGGCGTGGTGAGCACGATGGACGACCCCGAGGGCCGGCCGTGCCTGCACGACTACGTGCAGGACCTCGCGCCCCGGCTGTTCCACGTCGGGCGCCTCGACACCGAGACCGAGGGCCTGCTGCTGTTCACCAACGACGGCGAGCTGGCCCACCGGCTGACCCACCCGAGCTTCGGCGTGCAGAAGAAATACTGGGCCAAGGTGCCCGGTCCCGTCCCGCGCGACCTGCACAAGGTGCTGCGCAAGGGCGTGGAGCTGGAGGACGGCCTGGCCAAGGTCGACGAGTTCCGGATCGTGCAGGAGCACGGCCAGCAGGCGCTGGTCGAGATCGTCCTGCACGAGGGACGCAAGCACATCGTCCGGCGGCTGCTGGAGACCGTCGGGCACCGGGTGATCGACCTGGCCCGCATCGAGTTCGGCCCGGTCAAGCTCGGCCGGCTGAAGCCGGGCACGATCCGCACGCTCACCGTTCAGGAGATCGGCGAGCTGTACGCGGCGGTCGGCCTGTAGCCTGGCGGCCGAACTACGGGCATACACCCGCAAGACGGGCAGAATAAGCCGAACAGGCGGTAGATGGGCCGCGCTCGCCCTCGACGGCGGGCCGGCCCATCTCAGCGAGAGGGGAACGACATGGTGCGGGCGGTTCGCGGAGCCATCCAGGTCGAGGGCAACGATCGAGACGCGATCCTCGCCGGGACGACGGAGCTGGTGAGCGAGGTGATGGGCCGCAACAACCTCACCACCGACGACGTCATCAGCGTGATCTTCACGTGCACGCCCGACCTCACCGCGGAGTTCCCCGCCCTCGCCGCGCGCAAGCTCGGGTTCCACGACGTTCCCCTGCTGTGCGCGACCGAGATCGACGTGCCGGGCGCGCTCCCGCGCGTGGTGCGGCTCATGGCCCACGTGCAGACCGACCGGCCGCGGCAGGAGATCCAGCACGTGTACCTGCGCGGCGCCGTGGCGCTTCGCGTGGACATCGCCCAGTAGGAAGACGGCCCGGGCCGGAGATCCGGTAGAACGGGCTTCCCACATCCACAGGCATCCGCCCGCGGGACGCGTCCCCGGGACGGTGACGGCAGGAAGAACACGATGACTCCCATCGAGGGCGCCGGGATCGGCAGCGTGGTCGTTGTCGGGACGGGCCTCATCGGCACGTCCATCGCACTGGCGCTGCGGCAGCGGGACCTGCGGGTCTTCCTCGCCGACCGGGACGCGGGAGCCGTGCGGCTGGCGCGTGAGCTGGGCGCGGGGGAGGACTGGACGGGCACGCCGCAGGTGGATCTCGCGGTCCTCGCGGTGCCGCCCCAGTTCGTCGCCCAGCAACTGCTCGACCTGCAGAAGCAGGGCAGTGCCCGCTTCTACACGGACGTGGCCAGCGTTAAGGCCCTTCCGCTGGCCCAGGCGGCCCAGCTCGGCTGCGACCTGACGACGTACGTCGCGGGGCATCCGCTGGCGGGCCGCGAGCGGTCCGGTCCCGCGGCTGCGCGGGCCGACCTGTTCCTCGGCCGTCCGTGGGCGTACTGCCCGACGGAGGACGCCGCCCCCGAGGCGGTGGCCGCGGTGCGGGAGCTGATCGACCTGTGCGGCGGCAACGCCGTGCGGGTGGACGCCGGCGAGCACGACCGGGCCGTGGCGGTCGTCTCGCACGCGCCCCACGTGACCGCCGCCGCCGTGGCCGCCCGGCTGGCCGAGGCGCCGGAGACGGCGCTCGGGCTGTCCGGCCAGGGCGTGCGCGACGTCACGCGGATCGCCGCCAGCGATCCGGCGCTGTGGATGGGCATCCTCTCGGGCAACGCGCTGCCGGTGGCCGAGGTGCTGGAGGCGGTGGCGGCCGACCTCGGCGCCGCCGCCAGATCGCTGCGCGCGCTGGCGGGAGACGGCACGGCCATGGACCAGATCGCCGACCTGCTGGCGCGCGGGGTGCGCGGCACCGGCAGGATCCCCGGCAAGCACGGCGGCCCGGCGCGCACGTACGCGGTGGTGCAGGTGCTCATCGGCGACCGTCCGGGCGAGCTGGCCCGCCTGGTGCAGGCGGCGGGCGAGACGGGCGTCAACATCGAGGACATCCGGCTGGAGCACGCCCCCGGCCTGCCGCTCGGCGCCGCGGAGCTGTACGTCCAGCCGGAGGCGGCGGCCCCGCTGTCCGAGGCCCTGCGCGAGCGCGGCTGGCAGGTCGCTAACTGACCTGGGCCCCTGTCGCGGCCGGTGACCTCCGGGTCTCCGGCAACGACGGCGGCGGGGCGGGGGCGACGTGGCGGCGCAGCACGGGTGCCGCCCAGGCGATCGCCCCGACGGCGGCCACGGTGAGCAGCCCGCCGGTGAAGATCACGACGCGCGGGCCGTACAGCGTGCCGGTCACGCCGTGGAGCAGGTTCGCGACCTGCGGCCCTCCGACCAGCACGACGGTGAGCGCGCCCTGGACGCGCCCGCGTACGGCGTCGGCGGTGTGCGTTTGGATGATTGTTGTGCGGAACGTGCTCAGCACGAAGTTCACCGCGCCGCCGAGCGCGAGCGCCGGCAGCGCGATCCACAGCCCGCCGGCCAGGCCGACGATCATGACCGTGACCCCCCACGCGGCGGCGGCGCCCGCCACGAGCGCGCCGTGGCGGTGTGCGCGGGTGAACGCGCCCGACAGCAGCCCGGCGGCGAAGACCCCGGCGGGATAGGCCGCGTAGAGCAGCCCCGTCTCCGGGCCGCCCCCGGCCGTGCCGCCGAAGACGTGGCGGGCCAGTTCGGGGAACAGCGCCGACGGCATGCCGAAGACCATGGCCGCGAGGTCCACGGCCAGCACGGAGGCCAGGAGCCGATTGCCCGCCAGGCAACGGAATCCGGCGAGTGCCCGGCCGACGGCCGGGGAGGCACGGTCGCCGTGCTCGTCGCCCGTCCGGTCCGCGGCGGCCAGCAGCGGGGGCAGCGGGGGCAGCAGGGCGACGGCCCACACCACGGCGAGCAGCGCGACGGCGTCGAAGAGATACAGCGTGCCGAGGCCGAGGACGGGGATCAGCACCCCCGCGAGCATCGGCCCCAGGATCGACCCGCCGTACCGGACCAGCGAGTTGAGGCTGTTGGCCGCGGGCAGCAGTTCGGGCGGGACGAGGCGGGGCACGGTGGCCCCGGCCGTTGTCATGACCGTCCCGTACGCCAGCCCCTGGAAGGCCACCGCGACCAGCAGGGCGGGAAGGGAGCGGCCGCCCAGGACCGTCAGGGCCCACAGCGCCGCGTACGTCAGCGCCAGGCCGAGGTCGGCGGCGAGCAACATCGTCCGGCGGTCCAGCACGTCGGCGAGGGCGCCGCTCCACACCGCCGCCGTGACCAGCGCGGCGAGCGACACCCCCGCGGCGGCTCCCACGGCCGCCGACGAGCCGGTCGTCGTGAACAGGTGCGTCGGCACCGCGACCACGCTGAACGACCCGCCCACGGCACAGATCACCGAGGCGGCCCACATCCGCCGGAACGCCGGGACGGCCAGCGGCCGCAGGTCGATCGTGAGGGCCCGCGCGGAGGTCGTCGCGGAAGGGCGGGACGGGCGCTCCGCCGTGGCGCTCATCGCGTGGTCCCGCCGTCGCCGGCGGCCTCGGGCGCGTCGGCAGCGGTGACGGCGGCGGTGACGACATCGGCCACCGCAGCGGTCACGTCTGCGACCACGCAGGCGACGTTGTCGGGGGCGCCCGCCGCGTACGCCAGGTCGATCAGCTCGTCGACCACCTCGCGCGGGCCGCCGGGACCGGCGAGCGTCTCCCGCAGCACGCGGTCCGGCACGACGGCCGGCAGCCCGTCCGAGCAGAGCAGATACCGGTCGCCGGGAACGGCCTCGTGCAGCGACAGGTCGGGGAGGGAGGCCCCCGCGCCGGTCAGCGCGCGCACCAGGAGCGGGCGCCGCGGGTCGGAGGCGGCCTCCTCGGGGGTGAGCCGCCCTTCGCCGACCAGTGACTGCACGTAGGTGTGGTCCTCGGTGAGCCGGAACAGCCCCCCGTCGCGGAACAGGTACGCCCGGCTGTCGCCGATGTGCGCCAGGGCGAACCGCGACCCAGCCCACACGAGCGCGGTCAGCGTGGTGACGGTCTCTCCCGACGGCGTCGAGGCGGCGATGTCCCGGATCGCCCGCTCGGCGTCGCGGACGGCGTCGGCGAGCGCACCGAGCAGGTCCTCGGGCAGGTTCTCGGGTGAGCCGTCCGGCACGCCACCGGGCGGGGCGTCGGGCAGGTCCTCGGGCGACGTCTTGGGCGCACCGTCCGGCACGTCACCGGGAGGGCCGGCGTCGCGGGCGGACCGGCTCCGCAGGCGCCTGACCGCCTCGACGGCCGCCGCGGCGGCGCGGTCGCCGCCCGGGCCGCGCATCCCGTCGGCCACCACCAGCAGGCGCTCTCCGGCGTACGCGACGTCCTCGTTGCTCGTCCGCACCGGTCCCGGTTCCGACCGGGCGGCGTAACGGATCTCCGGCATGGTCGTGCTCGCCTCCACGACGCCGTCCCTTCCCGACAGGTGGCCGACGAGGAGGGCGGCGAGCCGGCCGCGGGCCGCGGTATCGGCCGTGACCTGCCGCCAGTAGGCGGCCACCGCCTCGGCGGCGTCCGGCGCGGACAGGTCGCACACCTGCCGGACGCGCGCCAGCGGCATGCCGAGCCGCCGCAGCGAGGAGATCAGGCGGGCCTGCTCCAGCTGACCGGGGTGGTAGTAGCGGTATCCCGACTCGCCGTCCACCGCGGCCGGCCGCAGCAGCCCGAGCTCGTCGTACAGACGCAGCGCCTTGGGCGACAGCCGGGCGGCCCGCGCGAAGGCGCCGATGGTCAGCAGCTCTCGCACCACTCCTCCTCGTCCCGGCCGCCATGGCCGGTGCCGACGATGCTGGGGCTTCACCCAGGGGCAAGGTCAACACCCACCGGACCGGCGGAGCCCCTCGCCCGGCCGCCGATGCGAGGTTTCCGGCGGTATCCCGGTAGCCTCGGGGACGACGATTCCGAAGGAGAAGGAGAGACCGGTGTCGGGTCTGGTCGTCGCGATGGACGGTCCCTCGGGGTCGGGCAAGTCGAGCGCGTCGCGGGGCGTCGCGCGGGCCCTCGGCCTGCGCTACCTCGACACGGGCGCCATGTACCGGGCCGTCACGTGGTGGATGCTCCAGCGGGGCGTCGACCTTGAGGACCCGGCGGCGATCGCCGCGAGGTCGGCCGAGCCCGCGCTGACGATGACCATCGACCCGGACGCGCCGGGTGTCGCCGTCGACGGCCTCGACGTGAACGGGCCGATCCGCGGCGCCGAGGTCACCGGCGCGGTGTCGGCCGTGAGCGCGGTGCCCGAGGTGCGCCGCCGGCTCGTGGACCTGCAGCGTGAGATCATCGCGGGTTCCCTGCCTGACGGCGGGATCGTGGTCGAGGGACGTGACATCGGCACTGTGGTCGCGCCGGACGCGCCGGTCAAGATCTACCTCACCGCGAGCGCCGAGGCCCGCGCGCACCGCCGTACGGCGGAGCTGGAGGGGACGAGCGTGGAGGCGCAGCGGGCCGCGATGGCCCGCCGCGACACCCTCGACTCGACGCGCAAGGCCGACCCGCTGGCGAAGGCCGCGGACGCGGTGGAGCTCGACACCACGCCGCTGGACCTGGACGAGGTCATCGCCGAGGTGCTCCGGATCGTCAAGGAGCGGGTCTGACGGATGAGGCAGGGTATGGACGTGACGGTGGAGTACGACGAGGACGAGGGCGGCTGGATCGAGGCCGAGCTCGCCGAGCTGTCCGCCGAGGAGGCGGAGCGGGAGCCCGATGCGGGCCCGCTGCCGGTCGTCGCCGTGGTGGGGCGCCCCAACGTCGGCAAGTCGACGCTGGTCAACCGCATCATCGGCCGTCGTGAGGCGGTCGTGGAGGACGTGCCCGGGGTGACCCGCGACCGGGTCACCTACGAGGCCACCTGGCGCGGACGCCGGTTCACGCTGGTGGACACCGGCGGCTGGGACCCGGACGCGACCGGCATGGCCCTGCGCATCGCGGAGCAGGCGCAGATCGCGGCCGAGCTGGCCGACGTGATCCTTTTCGTGGTGGACGCGAGCATCGGGGTCACCGACTCCGACGAGACCGTCGGGGCGGTCCTGCGCCGCTCGGGCAAGCCGGTCGTGCTGGCCGCCAACAAGGTCGACAACCAGCAGATGGAGCTGGAGGCGACCGGGCTGTGGTCGCTCGGCCTGGGCGAGCCGTACCCGGTCTCGGCCCTGCACGGCCGCGCCAGCGGCGACCTGCTCGACGTGGTGCTCGACGCGCTGCCGGAGACGCCGCCGCAGACGTTCGGCGACCGGCGCGGCCCGCGCCGGATCGCGCTGCTCGGCAAGCCCAACGTGGGCAAGTCGTCGCTGCTCAACAAGGTCGCCGGAGAGGAGCGGGTGCTGGTCGACCCGATGGCCGGCACCACCCGCGACCCGGTGGACGAGCTGGTCGAGCTGGGCGGCACGACGTACCGCTTCATCGACACCGCCGGCATCCGGCGGCGCGACCGCGAGCTCAAGGGCGCGGACTTCTACGCGGCGATGCGCACCCGGGCCGCGCTGGAGCGGGCGGAGGTCGCGGTCGTGCTGATCGACGCCTCCGACGTGCTGACCGAGCAGGACCTGCGGATCATCGGCCTGGTCATCGAGTCGGGCCGGGCGATGGTGGTCGCGTTCAACAAGTGGGACCTGGTCGACGAGGACCGGCGTTACTACCTGGAGAAGGAGATCGACCGGCAGCTCGTCCGCACGCCCTGGGCGCTGCGGGTGAACATCTCGGCGAAGACCGGCCGTCACGTCGAGAAGCTGGCCCCGGCCATCGAGCGGGCGCTGGAGTCGTGGGGCACGCGGGTGCCGACGGCCCGGCTCAACCAGTTCCTCACCGAGCTGGTGCAGGCCACGCCGCCGCCGGTGCGCGGGGGCAGGCAGCCGAAGATCCTGTTCGCCACCCAGGCCTCGACCGAGCCGCCGAAGTTCGTGCTGTTCACCTCGGCGTTCCTGGAGGAGACCTACCGCCGCTTCATCGAGCGCCGCATCCGCGAGGAGTTCGGCTTCGCCGGCTCCCCGATCGACGTCACGATGAAGATCCGGGAGAAGCGCAAGAAGAAGTAACCCCACCGGCCGCGCCCCTGCGTACCGTTGGGCGTGCCTCCGACCACCCGATCTCCGGATGGTCGCGGGGCACGTCCCAGGCGGCAGTGAGGAGCACGACCATGGCGACCTTCGTCCTGATCCCCGGCATGTGTCACGGCGGCTGGTGTTTCCAGGACCTCGTCGAGGACCTGCGCGGCCACGGCCATCGCGCCCTTCCGCTGACGCTCAGCGGCGTGAGCGAACGCGCCCACCTGCTGCACGGCGGGGTGAACCTGGACACCCACATCCAGGACGTGACCGGCGTGCTGGAGGCCGAGGGCGTCCGTGACGCGGTGCTGGCCGGGCACAGCTACGGCGGCATGGTGATCACCGGGGTGGCCGACCGCCTGCCGGAGCGGGTCGCCGCCCTGGCCTACCTGGACGCCTTCGTGCCGGAGGACGGCGACTCCTGCTGGACCCTCGCCTCCGAGCAGGAGCGGCAGTGGTACGCCGACGTGGAGGAGACCGGCTACGCCACACGGACTCTGCCGTTCTTCGACCCCCGGGCGACCCCGCACCCCGTCGCCTCGCTGCTGCAGCCGCTCCGGCTCACCGGGGGTCTCGCGAGCGTCCGGCGGCGGGTCTACGTGTACGCCGGCCGGGACGTGCGGTCTCCCTTCACGCGTATGTACGAGCGGCTGCGCGAGGACCCCGCGTGGACCGTGCACGCGCTGGACAGCGGGCACAACCTCATGCGGGACGCGCCGCGGGACCTGCTCAGGGCCCTGCTCGACGCCGCCGCGCCCGTCCCGGCGGAGACCCCGCCGGCCGCCGGGGCATGGTAGGGCAGGCCCTACCCCCGGGACTGCCGCCCGCCGGATCGATCATCGGCGTCCGGGTCAATAGCGTTGGGGGCATGCGCCGACTTCTCTCCCGTCTGACCGGTGACACGGTCTACGTCCTCATAGGCTTTCCGCTCGCGTCGATCACGTTCGTCCTCACGGTGGGCGGTCTGTCCGCCGGTGCGGGCCTGCTGGTGGTCTGGCTGGGCGTGCCGATCCTCGCGCTCACCCTCCTCATGGCCAGGGGGATGGGGGACGTCGAACGGCTGCGCATGCGGCCGGTCCTGGGCCGGGAACTGCCCCGGCCGCGTTATCCGCGCGCGCCGGAGGGCGCGGGCATCCTGCGCCGTACGGTCACACCGCTCGCCGGGGGCCAGCCCTGGCTCGACGCGCTGCACGCCCTGCTGGCCTTCCCGGTCGCGGTCGCCGCGTTCTGCGTGACCGTCACCTGGTGGGCCACGACGGTCTTCGGGCTGACCTATCCGCTGTACGGCTGGCTCTTCTCGAACATGCCGGACAACCACAGCCTTCCCGACCTGCTCGGGCTCGGCCGCGGCTACGTCGTGGACAGCGTCTTCTACCTGGGCATGGGCGCCCTGTTCGCGCTCACGCTCTACCCGGTCGTCCGGTCCTGCGCGCTGATCCAGGCGTCGCTCGGGCGGGCGCTGCTGACCGGGATCGCGGAGCTGCAGGAGCGCATCGACGACCTGACCGAGGGCCGCAACGCCGCCGCCCACGCGGAGGCGGACGCGCTGCGCCGCCTGGAGCGGGACATCCACGACGGCCCGCAGCAGCGCCTGGTCCACCTGGCCATGGAGCTGTCGCGGGCGCAGCGGGAGCTGAAGCGGGACGCGACCGCCGCGCACGAGACGATCGGCAAGGCCATCGGCGCCACCCGCGAGACGCTCGACGAGCTGCGGGCGCTGTCGCGCGGCATCGCCCCGCCGATCCTCGCCGACCGCGGTCTCGCCCCCGCGCTCGCCGCCCTCGCCGGTCGCTGCACGGTGCCGGTGGAGCTGGACGTCCAGACGACCGAGCGGTTTCCCGCGCTGATCGAGAACACGGTCTACTTCGTCACCGCCGAGGCCCTGACCAACGTGGCCAAGCACAGCAGGGCGACGTCCTGCATGGTCGGGCTGACCCGGATCGGGGACGTGCTGCTGCTCACGATCGGTGATGATGGGGTCGGCGGCGCTCACGTCGCCAAGGGACACGGCCTGTCCGGCCTGGCCGACCGGCTGCGGGCGGTCGACGGCGAGCTGACGGTGCGCTCGCCCGCCGGTGGGCCGACCTCGATCACGGCGGAGGTTCCGTGCGCGTAGTGGTGGCCGACGACGCCGTCCTCATCAGGGAGGGGCTCGTCCGCCTGCTGGAGGAGTTCGGCTGTGAGGTCGTCGAGACGGCCGGAACGGGGGAGGGGCTGGTCGAGGCCGTCGTCGCCCACCGGCCCGACGTCTCGGTGGTGGACGTCCGGATGCCGCCGTCGTTCACCGACGAGGGCCTGCGGGCCGCGGTCGAGGCGCGGGAGAAGGTGCCGGGCGCGCCCGTGCTGATCCTGTCGCAGTACGTCGAGGTGTCGTACGCCGACGACCTGCTGGCCGACGCGCGGGGAGCGGTCGGCTACCTGCTGAAGGACCGGGTGGTGGACGTCGAGGAGTTCATGGACGGCCTACGCCGGGTCGCCGCCGGGGGGACGGTCTTCGACCCGCAGGTCGTCGCCCAGCTGATGGTGCGGCGGCGCCGGGACGACCCGCTGGCCTCGCTGACGCCGCGCGAGCGGGAGGTCCTCGGGCTGATGGCCGAGGGCAGGTCGAACCCCGCGATCGCCCGCCGTCTCGTCGTCACCGAGGGCGCGGTGGAAAAGCACATCCGCGGCATCTTCGCCAAGCTCGGCCTGCACGCCGAGGACGGCGACCAGCACCGCCGCGTCCTGGCGGTGCTGGCCTACCTGCGGTCCTGACGGCACGCCGCCCGGGCGGGCCCAGGCGGGCGGGGGTTCAGGCCGGGTGGTTGCCGTTCGCCATGTCGTACGGCGTGCTGACCCCCTCGTACGCGAGATGGAACTCCATGCCCTGCGCGGCATGCGCGAGATCGTGACAGTGGGACATCCACACGCCGGGGTTGTCCGCCACGAGGGCGACCTCCCAGACCTCGCCGGGGGCCACGTCGAAGGTGTCCATCGGCAGCCCGGTCGCCGGCACGCCGTTCCGGGACAGGATCCGCACGTGATGGCCGTGCGGATGCATCGGGTGGGTGTCCGTGCCCCGGTTCACCACCCGGATCCTGACGGTCTCCCCCTGCCGGACGACCGGCGTGGGGATGTTCGGCCACGCCTTTCCGTTCACCGTCTGGGCGAGCCTCGGCAGGCCGCCGGAGACGGCGAGCGTCTTATCCAGCACCCAGGTCGTCTCCCGGTCGAACCGGGCGGGCAGGACGGCGGGCGTGCCGTACCGGGTGATGTCCACGACCGGCCCGGCCGCCGGCGGAGGCGTCGCCGGTCCGTTGACCAGCAACGTGGGCCGGTCTCCCGCCGTCAGCAGCACCGGCCCGGAGGGCACGGTGAAGGTGAGGTCGTAGCGCCCGCCCGCCGCGAGGTGCAGGCGCGCGCCGTCGAGGTCCGTCGCCCCCGGCACGTCCCCGCCGTCCACCGCCGCGATCCGGTATGGCGCGCCGCTCAGGCCGAGGACCACGGGCTGGGTGTCGGTGTTCACCACCCGCAGCCGCGTACGGGCGCCGGGCGGCAGCGCGAGGCGGGTGAGCAGGTCGGACGGCGCGGCGCCGTCCACCGAGAGCGTCGGGCGCGAGCCGAAGGTGTGCAGCGCGAGCACGTGGTCCTCGCTCTCCGGCACGGGGGTCGCCGGGTCGACGACCAGCAGGCCGAACAGCCCGCGCGGCACGGCGACGCTGGAGTTCTGGTGGCTGTGGTACCAGTACGTGCCGGCGTCCTCGGCGCGGAACCGGTAGACGTGGGTCTGGCCGGGCCAGACGGCGTCCTGGGTCACGCCCGGCACGCCGTCCTCGGCGGCCGGCACGTCGTACCCGTGCCAGTGGATCGTGACGCCCTGCCCGGTGTTCGGCTGCCCAGGGTTCGGCTGCCCGGTGTTTTCCTGGCCGCTGCCTCCTTGCACCGGCAGCCGGTTGCGCAGGACGACCTCGACCAGGTCGCCCTGCCGCACCCGCAGCACCGGCCCCGGCACCTGCCCGTTGAACGACCACGCCTCGGCGCCGCCGCCGGACGGCAGCCGTACGGTGGCGGGCTGGGCGGTGAGCGTGAAGCGGCGGATCCGCTCCCTGGCCCCGGCCGGGCCGCCCGCGGAGGCGGGGGCGGGGCCGCGCAGCAGGTCGACGGAGACGCCGCGCCCGCCCGTGTCGTGCCCCGTGTGGAGGTGGCCGCTCGGCCACCCGCCGCCGATCGTGAGGGCGAGCGCGAGGGCGAGCACGCAGGTTCCCGCGGCCTGCCAGGCGTGCCGGGGAGAGCGGGCCGGGCCGAGCAGCCGCCACGTCACGGCGGACGCCGCGGCGAACAGCGCGAGCACCGCCGCCGCCCCTCCGGTGGTGACCGGATAGGAGATCACGACCCCGCAGGCGATCCCGGCCACCGCGCCGTACGCCGTGACCAGCAGAGGGAACGCGACGACGCGGGCCGAGCCGGCCGTGGAGCCGCCTGTGGAGCCGGTCGCCGTGCCGCGCAGCAGGCGGGGCAGGCTGACGGCGGCCGAGACGAGCGCGGGCACGACGACCAGGGGCAGCGCGAGGGTGACCTTCTCGGCCACGAACCACCAGCCCGCTCCGGCCAGGCCGGCGGTGACGGCGACCCGCAGTGCGGTCATGACGATCGCCGCGGCGCACGACGCCGCGGCGATCAGGAGGGTCCGCCGCCCGGCCGCGGCGGGCTGCCGCAGGCCGGTCAGGGCGATCCCGGCGGTCGCGGCCCAGGCGGCCGCGACCAGGACGAAGAGGATCTGATCGAGAGCGATCAGCCGAGCGGTGGTCACGCCGCGGCGTGCGCCGGGACCGCGGCGGTGCTCTTCGTGAGGGCGTGGGCCCGCCGCACGAGGACGACGGCGGCGGCGAGGATCGCCACGCCGTCGAGGGCGTGGAAGCCCAGGACGAACAGGCCGGCGGTCGTCGTGCCGGTCTCCGACGCCCCGGCCATCTCGGCCAGCGGGAAGATGACGAACAGCTGCACCGCCACCAGCACGAACGGAAGGATCGCCAGGCCCGCCGTCCGGCCGCCCGCGCGGGCGGCGAGGGCCACGATCGCGGTCAGCAGCGAGACGAGCGGGATGACCATCGTGCCGTTCATGGCGTGGTAGCCGATGGCCGCGCCCGGGTCGCCCGGCGCCGGAGTCGGCCTCTCGAACGCGCCGAACGTGGCGAGGTAGAACTGGGCGAGCACGGCGACGAGTTGCACGACGGCGAAACCGAAGAACACCTTGCGCATTGTGGGGCCTCCTGTGAGGTACGGGCGGAGCCCCGGGGGTTCTGCGGGGCGGCGAGCGCCGGAAAGGTACGGGGCCATGGTGGACCCGCGGGTGTCCCGGGCGCCCGGGACACCCGTCCCGCCCCGCCGGGAAGTTACGCGAGGCGAGGCGAGGCGCGGTGAGACGGGGCGGGTGGTCAGCGCATCCAGGGCGGGACGATCCGGTCGGTGCCCTTGGGCGCGAGGTCACAGGCGTCCTCGGCGGTGACCCCGCCGGGAATGTAGACCTCGGCGCCCGCCGGGGCGACGGCGATCGCGCTGAAGCCGGACTCCGCGTCGCTGTGCATCCTGCGGCTGAGGTCGGCCGGCAGGACGATCGTGTCCCCGGCCCCGACGCCGTAGGTCTCGCCGTCGAGGTCGACGGTCGCGCCGCCGGACAGGAAGGTCCAGACCTGCTCGCGGTCGCAGGAGTGCAGGGGCCCGCTGTTGCCCGCGGGCATGTCCACACGCCACACGGCGTGCGCCGCCCCGCCCTGCGTCGGGGAGGCGAGGGTGGTCATGACGCCGTTCGGCGTGGTGCTCACGCGGCTGTCGGCGGAGTGGATGACAGACATCGGTGGTGTCTCCTAGAATAGACAACGTTGTTGTCCTTAATAGTGAACCAGGTTGTCTATCGTGTCAATCGACCCACCCGGATTCGAGCTGCCGCTGCGGCTCTTCCTGGGGTTTCGCGTGCTCATCGATGATCTGCACGCGGAGCTGGCCCGTCAGGGGCACCCGCACTCCCGGCCCATGCACGGATTCGTCCTGCAGGCGATCGGCGTCGAGGGCACGACCGCCGTGGACCTCGGCCGCACGCTGGGCGTCAGCAAGCAGGCGGCGGGCAAGACCATCGACACGCTGGAGCGCCTGGGCTATGTGGAGCGCGCCCGCGACGCCCGCGACACCCGCCGCAAGATCGTGCGGCTCACGCCGGCGGGCGTCGACCTGCTGACCCGCTCGGCCCGCATCTTCGACGACCTGCGGGCCCGCTGGGCCGAGGTCATCGGCCCGGAACGGCTCAGGGAACTGGAAGCCGACCTGCGCAGGGTGACGCCCGCGGACGTCTTCCGCCTCGACGTGCCCGGCTGGTTCGGCGCCTCCTGACCCGGGCCCGGGGCGCCGGGCTCAGCCCGCGGAACGCCGGGGGAGGGCCAGGGCGGTGACCGCCCCCAGCAGGCACAGCCCGCAGGTGATCAGGAAGATCTCGGTGTACTCCGTGTGCAGCGCCGCCTGGACCTTCGCGGTGTAGGCGGCGAGCCTGCGGGCGTACTCGCCCGCGTCCACGCCGAACGGCAGCGGCGTGTCGAGATGCGCGGTGAGCGACTGGAACCGGTGGAAGCCCCACGCCGAGAGCGCGGCGACGCCCAGCAGCATGCCCATCATCCTGGCCACCACGACCGCCGCCGACACGACGCCGTGCCGCGCCGCCGGGACCACGCGCAGCGCCGCGGAGGAGACGGGGGCGATCACCACGCCGAGCCCGATGCCGGTCACCACGAGGTCGACGTCCATGCGCACCCCGGCCGAGGCAAGGTCGAGCGGCCAGCGGGAGATCATCCAGTAGCCCGCAGCGGCCAGGGCCATGCCCGCCACGGCCACCGGCCGCTCGCCGAACCGCCGCACCAGGAATCCGCCGAGGAACGCCGCCACCGCCAGCGCGGCGAGGAACCGGGTGAGCACCAGGGCGCCTCCCACCGCGTCGCGGCCGAGCAGCGTCTGCGCGACGAGCTGCACGTCGACCAGCGTGACCAGCAGCGCCGCCCCGGCGAGCAGGCTCACCGCGAGGGTGGCGAACAGCGGCCCGCGGGGCACGCCCGTCAGGTCGAGCAGGCGGACCGGCGAGCGGATCTCCCACACCACGAACAGCACGGCCGCCACCGCTCCGGCGACCACGCACGGCAACCCCCACGGCGGCAGCACCGTCGCGCCGGGGGAGGGGTTGTAGAGCCCGGCCACCAGCAGTCCGAGCGCCAGCGCCAGCAGCGCCCCGCCGCCCAGGTCCAGCCGGGAAGCACCCGCCCGCGGCTGACCCGTGGCGTACGGCTCCCGCCCGCCGGGCACCGCCGCCTGCACGGCGACGGCGGCGATCAGCGTGAGCGGGAGGTTGACCCAGAAGACGCCGCGCCATCCGGCGAGGGCGGCCAGGCCCGCGCCGTACAGGGGGCCGAGCACGCTGCCGAGTTCCTGCGCCGCGCCCACCGCGCCGAGCGCCACCGGGCGGGCGCGTTCGTCCCACAGATCGCCGATGAGGGCCATCGTGATCGGCAGCAGCGCGCCGCCCGCGACCCCCTGGAGCGTACGGCCCGCGACCAGCACCGGGATGCTCGCCGCCAGGGCGGTGAGGAGGGAGCCCGCGGCGAACCCGGCCAGGCACCCGTGGATCAGCGTCCGCCTGCCGTACCGGTCGGACAGCCGGCCCAGCAGCGGCATCGCCGCGACGTATCCGAGCAGGAACCCGGTCACGACCGGGGTCGCCCTCTCCAGGTGGTTGAGCGGCACACCGACGTCGGCGGCGACGTCCACCAGGATGGTCACGACGACGTACGCGTCGAGCGCGGCGAGCAGCACGGCGGCGCCGCCGACGGCCAGCGCCAGGCGCCGGCGCCGCACGGGTGGGCCGGTCACGGCGTGGGCGGGGCGACGGTCACGGGGGCGTCGTAGTCCGCGAGGGTGACGGCGGCCGAGCCGCCGCCGAGCGGCAGGTCGATCTTGAGCAGGCGACTGGTGGCCTTGTCGATCCAGAGGGTGCCCGCGACCTTCTGCTGGACGCCGGGCACCAGCGCGGCCAGGGCGTCCTGCGGCAGGGTGGCGGTCAGGCGGTAGGCGGCGGCGTCGCCGACCTTCTCCTCCGCCTGCGTCCGCACGTCCTGGGCGGCCGACAGCAGGCCGGGCACGCCGGTCAGCACGGCGGAGGGGTCGTAGATCGCCGCGAGCTGCTGCCGGGTCATCGTCTGGTAGCCGCCGGTCGGGCCCTTGAAGTAGACCGTGTCGCCGACGAGCACGAAGTCGATCTCCTGCAGGCCCAGCATCTCGATCTGCACGGTGCCCTTGGCGTCACCCTCCTTGGTGAGGCTGCCCTCGGCGTGCCGTACGGGCACGGCGGGCTTGTCCTTGGTCTCGATCGTGAAGGCGACCGTCTTGACCGCCCGCATCGCCTCGGCCGACCGCTTCATCAGGGCGGGACCGTCCGGCAGGGCCGTCTCGCTCTTCGCGTCGCAGGCGGTCACGAGCAGGAGGCCGGCCACGACCAGCCCGAGGATTGTTCGCACAGCCGGATCGTAGCGAGCGGGCGGGGGTGGCACGCGTTCCCGGGAGAATCGGTTTGACGCACCTTGTCAGGGGAACTCGGGATCGGTGCGGTTCCCCCGACACCCCGTCGCCATCACTAGTCGTTCCGCCGGACGCCGCGGACCCCCTGAAGATGGTCGATGACGGGCGCATAGATCCGTTCCAGCGCGGAGACCTGTTCGGGCGTCATCAGGTCGATGAAGTGCCGGCGGACGCTGTCCACGTGGTCCGGCGCCACCCGCCGTATCATCTCCCACCCCTGGTCGGTCAGGACGGCGAAGGTGCCCCGCCGGTCGTCCTCGCACTCTTCACGGGTGACCAGCCCGGCCGCCTCCATCCGGGAGATCTGGTGGGACAGGCGGCTGCGCGACTGGATGGTCGCGTCGGCGAGCTCGCTCATCCGCATGCGGCGGCCGGGGCTCTCGGAGAGGTTGACCAGGATCTCGTAGTCGTTCAGCGAAAGGCCGCTCCCTTGGAGCTCTCGGTCGAGTTGAAGGAAGAGAAGTCGGTGCGCAGCCAGGTGGGCCCGCCAGGCGCGTTGCTCGTGCGGGGTCAGCCAGCGGTGGTCGTCCATATCGACCAGCATAAGATCAAGTGAACGGATGGAGCGGGTATGCCTGACGGCGAGAACGGCGAGAGCCTGGGCACCGTGGTGGTAGCGGGCTTGGCCAATCTCGCGATCGCACTGGCCAAGCTCGTGGCCGGCCTGATCAGCTCCTCCTCGGCGATGCTGTCGGAGGCCGCCCACTCGGCCGCCGACACCGCCACCGAGGTCGTGCTGTTCGCCGCGATCCGGCACGGCGAGCGGCCCGCCGACGCCCGTCATCCCCTCGGGCACGGGCGTGCCGCCTATCTCTGGGCGATCGTGGCGGCCTGCTTCACGCTGGTCGTGGGGGCCGGCTTCTCGCTCACGCACGGCTGGCAGACCATCACCAGGGGAGAGGACCTCGGCGACATCCGCGTGTCCTACATCGTTCTCGCGGTGTCGTTCGCGATCGAGTCGATCTCCCTCCTGCGGGCCCTGCGCCAGTTGCGGGCCGAGGCCCGGCGCTGGCGGGTGAGCCCGGGCCGGCTGCTGGAGCGCACCTCCGACACCATGCTCAAGGCGGTCGTGCTGGAGGACGCGGCCGCCCTGATCGGCATCGCGGTGGCGGCCGTCGGCCTGGTGCTGTCACAGCTCACCGGATCGGCCGTGTGGGACGGCGCCGCGTCGATCGTCATCGGGCTGCTGCTGCTCTGGGTGGCGCTGACCCTGATCAGGACCAACGCCTCGCTGCTGATCGGGCAGGCGCCCTCGGCCTCGCTGCAGGAGAAGATCAAGGCCGTGCTGGCCGAGCAGCCGGAGGTCGAGGGGGTCGTCGAGCTCGCCGCCGTCCTGATGGGCCCCGGCCAGATCCTGGTCGCGGCGAAGATCGACTTCGTGGACGAGACGACGGGGGAGCGGCTGGAGATCGCCGCCGACCAGGTGGAGCGACGGCTCACCGAGCGGTTCCCGGAGATCAAGCAGGTGTTCCTCGACCCCACTCCCGGCCGGTCAGCCGCCGAGGAGGTGTAGCTTGGCGGGCTCGTCGGTGACGGCCGAGGCGATCACGGTGCCGGCCGTCCATTCGAGGAAGTGACGGCCCTGCCACTCCAGCGGCACCGTCAGCCCGTCAACCAGCGGCAGGGCCGACAGGTCCGCTTCGCGCAACCGGCCGAGCGTCAGCTCACCCCGCTTGACCAGGGCCTCCTTGCGCACCCACTGACGGATGAGGCCGCGGTTGTCGTCGCCCACCAGCTTCGCCTCCTCGGGGGTCAGCGCGAGCGCCACGAGGTTCTCGTCGGCGGGGCCGCCCGTGACGTGCTCGGCGTCCACGCCGACCCGGCCGTACCCGGCGACCGCGCAGACGTATCCCGAGGTGTGCGCGAGGCTGATCGACACTTCGGGGGCCTCGGCCAGCCAGGGCCGCCCGTGCGCCTGCCCGCACTCCTCGCAGCGCTGCACCACGGTCAGCATGCAGGCCCGGGTGCCGAGCAGTTCGGCGGCGCAGTGCCGTACGAGCAGGTGGGCGGCGACGAAGTCGCGGCGGTCCCCGCTGCGGGTGAAGCGTTCGGCGCGTTCGCGCTCGGCCGGGGTCAGGGTGCCGCCGACGAGTTCGAGCACGTCGTCGGTGTGGCCGGCCACGGCCAGTGGAGGGCGCACACCGTCACTGTAGGACAGCGATGTGACGATCAAGTGAACTGGTGTGCTCCTCCGGGCGGCCGAAGCGCTCAGCGTCTCTCGCGCCGGGCCTCGCCCGCGCGCACCGGGCCCGCCCGGGGGCCGTCCGCACCCTCGGCCTCACCCGGCGAGCGCGGACACCCACTCCTCGATCTCGTCCGCGCGGCGCGGCAGCGCGGCCGACATCAGCCGGGCGCCGTCGGCAGTGATCACCAGGTCGTCCTCGATGCGGACGCCGATCCCGCGCAGTTCCGGCGGCAGCGTCAGGTCGTCGGGCTGGAGATAGAGCCCCGGCTCGACGGTCAGCACCTGGCCCTCCTCCAGCACGCCGTCGAGGTAGGTCTCCGCCCGCGCCCGCGCGCAGTCGTGCACGTCGAGGCCGAGCATGTGGCCGCTGCTGCACAGGGTGTAGCGCCGGTGCAGCCCCGCGCCGGCCTGCGCCCGCGTCAGCAGCCCCCATTCGACCAGGCCGTCGGAGATGACCCGCATCGCGGTCTCGTGGAAGTCGCGGAAGCGCGCCCCCGGGCGCAGCACGGCGATGGCCGCCGTCTGCGCCTCGTACACCAGGTCGTACACCTGCCGCTGCACCGGGCCGAACCGGCCCGACAGCGGCAGCGTGCGGGTGACGTCGGCCGTGTAGAGGTTGTCGCCCTCGACCCCGGCGTCGAGCAGGAGCATCTCGGCGGGGTCGAGCCGTCCGTCGTTGCGGATCCAGTGCAGCACGCAGGCGTGCGCCCCGGAGGCGACGATCGACTGGTAGCCCACCGCGTTGCCCTCCAGTCGCGAGCGCAGCCCGAAGACGCCCTCGACGTACCGCTCGCCGCGCGGATGCGCGACGGCCGCGGGCAGCGCGCGCACGACATCCTCGAAGCCGCGCACGGTCGCGTCCACCGCCTGCTGCAACTCCGCGATCTCCCACTCGTCCTTGACCAGCCGCAACTCCGCCAGGACCGCGGCGAGTTCGCCGTCGCCGTGGGCGGGGGAGACCAGCGCGTCGACCGAGGCGTCGACCCCGCGCAGCACCCGGGCCGGGCCGCGCAGCGCCGCCGGCAGGTCGTCGATGGGCGCGCACTCGATCTGGTACGCCGCCTCGGTCTCGGCGAGGCCCGGCCGGCGGCCCACCCAGAACTCGCCGTACCGCCGGTCGCGGTAGAACTCCTGCGACCCGGCGCGGGACGGGCGGGGACGCAGGAAGAGCCGCGCCTCGCCGGACGGCTCGACGACCAGGACCTGGTCGGGCTGCTGGGCTCCCGTCAGGTACGTGAACGCGCTGTGCGCCCGGAACCGGTGGTCGTCGTCGTTGCTGCGCGCGAGCAGGGTGCCCGAGGGGATGACCAGCCGCTCGCCGGGCAGTCGCTCGGCGAGCCGGGCCCGCCGCTTGGCCGCGTACGCGGCGACGGGCAGTGGCGCCGGCGCGGTCTCCGCGGCGGCGGCCCAGCCGCCCCGCATGAACTCGTCCAGCGCCGCCGGGATCGGGAGATCGTGACTCCCCGTGTTGAGCTGCCTGCCGGTCATCGATCATCTCCAGGTGGCGGCGATATTTGGCCATCGTAGGGGTGTAGGCCCTTGACGAGGGAGGACGGCCGCTGTTGCCTGGGGAAACAGGATGTGCCGTGCCGGGCGGCCGGCGCGGGAGACAGGGGGCGGGGCCCCCGAGTGCCCCTGGAAGGCGGTGTCGATGCTCATCGGGACGATCTTGCAGAGTAAGGGAACAGGCGTGGCGACCGTTCCACCGCACGCCACGGTGTCAGAGCTTCTCGCCCGGCTGGCGGAGCTGAACATCGGTGCGGTGGTGGTGTCGGAGGATGGCCTGTCCATCGACGGCATCGTGTCGGAACGCGACGTCGTCCGGCGGCTGCACGAGCACGGGGCCGCGCTGCTCGGCCGGCCCGTCTCGTCGATCATGACTTCGGAGGTGCGCACCTGCGGCCCGGACGCCAACGTGGACGACCTGCGCCGCACGATGACCAACCACCGGATCCGGCACGTGCCCGTGGTCAGGGACGGCCGCCTGGCGGGCATCGTCAGCATCGGCGACGTCGTCAAGACCTCGATCCAGGAACTGGAGAGCGAGCGGGAGGCCCTGGTCGGCTACATCAACGGCTGACGGCGCCCTCCACGGGGCGGGGCAGCCCTCGGCCGTCTCGCCCCGTGCCTTCGCGCGGGCGCCGATCTAGACTGGCTCGTGTGAAGCTGAAGCTGGATCTCCACGACATCTACAACAAGGGCAGCGAGATCGACCGGGCGCTGCACGGCATCATCCAGGAGGCCGTACGCAAGAAG
Source organism: Microbispora cellulosiformans (assembly GCF_008728085.1). Lineage (NCBI taxonomy): Bacteria > Bacillati > Actinomycetota > Actinomycetes > Streptosporangiales > Streptosporangiaceae > Microbispora > Microbispora cellulosiformans. The sequence goes on from NZ_VYTZ01000003.1 coordinate 544,390, forward strand.
GCGACCCAGGTGGAGATCATCCCCGGCAAGGGATCCGGCCAGCTCAAGAAGAAGGTGCTGCGCTTCCTGGAGAAGAAGGAGATCAAGGCGCTCTACCACCGGATCGACAAGGACGCCAAGAACCACGGCCGCCTGTTCGTCTACTTCCAGTGGAAGTGACCGTCACGCGCTATCGCGTGGGCAGGACGCAGAACTCGTGGCCGTCGGGATCGGCCATGACGACCCAGCCGACCTCACCCTGACCGATGTCGACGCGCGTCGCCCCCAGGGAGACGAGACGGTCGACCTCCGCCTGCTGGTCGCCGCCGGGAGACGGAACGAGGTCGAAGTGGAGCCGGTCCTTCCCGGTCTTCGGCATCAGCGGCGGACCACCCCAGGTGATCTTCGGTCCGCCGAGCGGGGAGCGGATCGCGGTCTCCTCGTCCTGGTCCCAGACCAGCGGCCAGCCCAGCGCCTCGCTCCAGAAGTATCCGACCTTCTGCGAACCGTCGCAGGCGAGCGCACCGATGAAGCCGCATTCGGCGAGGAACCGGTTGCCCGCCTCGCTCACGCAGAACTCGTTGCCCTCCGGGTCCGCGAGCACGACATGGCCCTCCTCCGGGCGTTGGCCGACGTCGATGTGCCGGGCGCCCAGCTCGAGCGCCCGCGCCACCGTCTCCCGCTGCTCCTCCGGGGACGTGCTCTTCAGATCGAAATGCACCGGGTTCTGGCCCGACTTCTGCTCCCTTGTCGGAAGGAACCGAAGCCGGAATCCGGTGTCGTCGTCCGGCAGGAGCGCGACCCCGTCCCGGGGGTCGCCGGTCGTCTCCCAGCCCAGGACTCCGGCCCAGAAGCGCGCGAGACGGACCGGGTCGTGGGCGTCGAAGCAGAGCGCGTGGAGGTCGCAGGTCATCCCGCTCCTCACCTCCGGTCTGGTGGTTCACGGCCGCGGACGGGGCACGTCCGACGCGCCCGCGAAGGACGATAACCCCGGGCGCCCGGGGCCCGCCACGGAATAAAAGCGCCGGCGCGGGCGGGGATGCGATGCCCGCACGCTCAAGATTGAGGTTGGACGTGTCGCGATCGGTCGCCTGGAGTGGAAGTGAGGGCTGTCCGCCGTTCCGCTCCCGGCAGGGCCGGACGCTGCCGGTGGTGTCGCCGGGGGCGCGTTCCGTCCATTGAACTGGTCGCTGAGCTGATGACTGGGGCGCTCGGGCGGCCCGCGAGACGGCAGGCGAGGCAGCGGTCGTGGCCAGTCATCGGGTCCTTCACCCGCCAGTCCCACTGCTCCGGAGGCCGGGGGCCGCTGGGCTTGCCCCAGCCCGCGAGGTGCAGCGCCCAGGTGACCAGGCCGCCCAGGACGATCACGGCGAGTCCGAGCCGGACGCCGGGCGGCGAGGCCGCGCACATCGCCGCACCCACCGTCGCGCAGCCGGCCAGCACGACGACGCAGCCGGTCCAGCCCGCGATCGTGTGCCCGAGATCGACGTCGTCGTGCAGGCCGCTCATGGCTCTCCTTAGTATGGGGAAGAGTTATCTCACCAACTAAACATCTTAGATGCTAAGGAGATTGGGCATGGACGGCAAGCCGCGTCCGGAGGCGTCGCCCGCGCAGGCCCTGGCCGGCATGGACCAGCTGATCGCGCTCAGCCTGGTCGGGCAGCAGGACATCGCCCAGCGGCTCGGGCTGAACGTCACCGACCTGACCTGCCTCGGCTTCGTCATGGCGGCGGGGGACGACCCGATCAGCGCGGGTGCGCTCGCTCGCCAGGCCGGTCTCACCACGGGCGCGGTGACCGGGGTGCTGAACCGCCTCGAACGGGCCGGGTACGCGCGCCGGGAGGCGGACCCGGCGGACCGGCGGCGGGTGCGGGTCGTCGCCGACCCGGCCGCCGTCGCCACGGTGACGGCCGTCTACGAGCCCTTCTACCGGCGGCTGAACGAGCTGTTCGCCGGCTACACGCCCGGCGAGATCGCCGTGCTGTCCGACTGGTTCACCCGCGCGGGCGGCCTCATGCGGACGTACCTGGAGGAGATCCGGCGTGACGAGCACGCCGGCGTGCCGCGCGCCCGGCGCACAAGGAGCCGATGAGGCCGGAGACCGGCGAGGCCCACGACCTCCCGGAGCGCCGCCGCCGCACCGTCGGGGAGAGCGGCGGTCAGCCGGCCGCTGAGGGCGGCCGGGGCCGGGGGCTCAGAGCTTGCGGACGTGCCAGGCCTCCTCGGCGGCGGCCAGCACGCCGTCGAGAGACGCTCCGCCGCCCGCGGCCACGACCGCGGAGACGGCGCCCTCCACGAACGGCACATCGGCGATCACCACCCGGCCGGGGCTCTCCAGCAGCCGGGCGGTCAGCACCGAGCTGCCCAGGTCGGGGATCAGCACGACACCGTCCCCCTGGTCCACCTCCTCGACCGCCGCGCTCACCCGGTCGGGGCTGGTGCCGAGACCGCCGTCCTCGGTGCCTCCGGCCGCCGCCAGCGGCACCTTCGCCCCGCCGATCTGCCTGGCCAGCGCGACCACCTCCGCGGCCAGGCCGCCGCTGTGCGAGATCAGTACGATGCCGACCATTCGTCACTCCTGTGGTCCGTCGTGAACACCTGAGCCGGGCGCGGGGCGCTCACCCTCGGGAGGCGGCGGCCCTGAGCGCGCCGAAGACGAGAGCGGTCGAGGCCGCGCCGGGGTCCTCGTGCCCGACGCTGCGGGGTCCCAGGTAGCTCGCCCTGCCCTTGCGTGCCTGGAGCGGCACCGTGGCCCTGGCCCCCTCCGCCGCCGCCGTGGCCGCCGCCTCCAGGGCCTCCTCCGGCTTCAACCCGTCCCGTACGGCACGGGACAGCGCCGCGGCGGCGGGAGCGAGGGCGTCGACCATCGTCTTGTCGCCCTCCGCCGCCGAGCCGAGGCGCCGTACGCCGGCCAGGGCCGCGTCCACGCCCGTGCTCAGCTCGGCCGGCGAGATCTCGGGAGCCTCGCCGAACGCCTTGCCCATCTCCCGGAAGGCGGTGCCGTAGAGGGGGCCGGAGGCGCCGCCCACCTTGCGGATCAGCGTGGTTCCCACCAGCACGAGGAGCGCGCCGGGGGTCCGCGGCGGGGCGGCGGCCAGCGCCTCGCCGACGGCGGTGAACCCGCGGTCGAGGTTCGTCCCGTGGTCGGCGTCGCCGATCGCGGCGTCCAGTTCGGTGAGGTGGTCGCGCCCGGCCCGTACGGCGGCGGTGACCTCCTCGATCCAGGCGGCGAAGAACTCGGTGTTCACGAAGCGGCTCCCAGGGCGGATCTCAGAGCGGATCTTCAGGGCGGATCTCGGGACGGGTTCAGGGACGGATCCCGGGGGGATCTTCCAGCGGATCACGGCTGGTCGCCAGGACGCGTTCCAAAGCGGCTCCGGGGCGCACACGTCCCCGGCCGGAGGGTGGTCAGCGGCCCCAGCGCAGCGCGGGCGTCTCCACCGGCGCGTCCCACAGCCGGGTGAGCTCGCCGGTCAGCGCGCAGGTCGTCACCATGAACCCCTGCATGTCGAGGCTGGTCACGTAGTTGCCGACCAGGCTGCGCACGACCGTCGCGCCCTTCTCCCGAAGGTACGCCTCCACCTCGGCGAAGACGACGTACAGCTCGATGAGCGGCGTCCCGCCCATGCCGTTGACCATCACCAGCGTGTCGCCGGACGGCGGCAGGTCGTCGCCGATCGCGTCCACCGCGATGCGGGCGATCTCGCGGGCCTCGCCCATCGCGGCGCGGCTGCGGCCGGGCTCGCCGTGGATGCCGATGCCGAGCTCGATCTCCGTCTCGCCGAGCTCGAAGGTGGGCTTGCCCGCCGCAGGGACGGTGCAGGGCGTCAGTGCGACGCCGAAGGACCGGCTCCGCTCGTTGACCTCCCGGGCCACCCGCGCCACCTCGGCGAGGGGCGCGCCGGTCTCCGCCAGCGCGCCGGCGATCTTCTCCACGAACAGCGTGGCCCCGGTGCCCCGGCGGCCCGCCGTGTAGAGGGAGTCGCGCACGGCCACGTCGTCGTTCACCAGCACGGTGGCGACCTCGACGCCCTCGTCGCCGCTGAGCTCGGCGGCCATCTCGAAGTTCAGCACGTCGCCGGTGTAGTTCTTCACGATGTGCAGCACGCCCGCGCCGCCGTCCACGCCCTTGGTGGCCTCGACGAGCTGGTCGGGCACGGGCGAGGTGAAGACCTCCCCGGGGCAGGCCGCGTCGAGCATGCCGTGCCCGACGAACCCGGCGTGCAGGGGCTCGTGCCCGGAGCCGCCGCCGGAGACCAGCCCGACCTTGCCGGGACGGGGACCCGCCGCGCGGAAGACGACGGCGTTCTCCCGGTCCACGCGGAGCGAGGGGTGGGCGGCGGCCATGCCCCGCAGCGCGTCGGAGACGAGCGATCCGGCGCTGTTGATCAGCTTCTTCACAGACGTCTCCCTCGTGCTTGCTCGTGAAGTCGCGGGCCCGGCCGGCCCGTTCCCGACCTTCGTCCGGCCGGACCGGCCGCGTCAAGGGGCCCGCGTCCGTACGGCTCCACTTGTGTAAAGAGAGTCATATGGCGTCCGGGGGGGACGGTATAGGAGGATCAGCAGGGGGTGTCCTGACAGTTGGGAGGCGGAATGTCGGTGTTGCGGGATCTGCTGGACGGCATCCGGGGAGGGGGGATCGACGTCCTCGACCTCACCGCGCCGTTGAGCGAGCGGACACCGATCCTCGCCCTGCCGGAACCGTTCGGCCAGACGGTGCCGTTCACGCTCCAGGAGATCAGCCGGTACGACGAGCGCGGCCCGGCCTGGTACTGGAACAACTTCACGACCGGCGAGCACACCGGCACGCACTTCGACGCGCCGGTCCACTGGGTGACCGGGCGCGACGGCGAGGACGTGTCGCAGATCGCCCCCGCCCGGCTGATCGCCCCCGCGGTCGTGCTGGACTTCAGCGCGCAGTCGGCGGACGACCCCGACTTCCTGCTGGAGATCGACCACGTCAAGGCGTGGGAGTCCGAGCACGGCCCGCTGCCCGACGGCGGCTGGCTGCTCTACCGCACCGGCTGGGACGTGCGCGCCCACGACCAGGGGGAGTTCCTCAACGCCGACGAGACGGGCCCGCACACGCCCGGCATGTCGGCCGACTGCGCCCGGTTCCTCGCCGAGGAGACTCCGATCGCGGGCATCGGCGTGGAGACCGTGGGCACCGACGCGGGCGCCGCGCATTCGTTCGACCCCGCGTTCCCCTGCCACTCGTATCTGCTCGGCGCGGGCAAGTACGGCCTGACCCAGCTGCGCAACCTCGACCGGCTGCCGCCGACGGGCGCGGTGGTGATCGCGGGCCCGCTGCCGATCGTCGGCGGCTCGGGCAGCCCGGTCCGCGTGCTGGCGCTGGTGGAGCGGTGAACGTCGCGGAGGCCGTCGGCGCGATCCTCGCCTCCCTGGGCGTGAGGGCGGCTTTCGGCGTCGTCGGCAGCGGCAACTTCCACGTCACCAACGCACTCGCCGAGCACGGCGTGCGCTACGTCGCGGCGCGGCACGAGTGCGGCGCCGCCACGATGGCCGACGCCTACGCGCGGATGAGCGGCACGGTCACGGTCGTGTCGGTCCACCAGGGGCCCGGCCTGACCAACGCGCTGACCGGCGTCACCGAGGCCGCCAAGAGCCGGACGCCGCTGCTGGTGCTCGCCCCGGAGGTGACCTCGCCCACCTCCAACTTCCGGATCGACCAGGCCGCGCTCGCCGAGGCCGTGGGCGCGCACTGCGCCCGCATCGGGTCGGCCGAGACGGTCCTCGACGACACCGTGATGGCCTTCCTCGCCGCCCTGCTCGGACGGCGCACCGTGGTGCTCAACCTGCCGCTGGACGTGCAGGCCGAGGAGCTTCCCGAGGAGGCCGCCGAGTCCGTACGCGAACTGGTGGCGGGCCGGGGCGGCGCGCACCGCGGCGTGGCGAGCCGCGTCCCCGCGCCCTGGGGGCTCACGTTCCCGCTGGAGCCGCCCCTGGAGCCAGCCGCGGAAACGTCGGCGGAGGAAGGGGAGCCGGAGGGGCTGGCGGCGGAGCCGTCCGACGCGCTCACCCGGTTCGCGCGGCTGCTGGCCGGGGCGAAGCGCCCGGTCTTCGTGGCCGGGCGGGGCGCGAGGGGCGCCCGGCGCGAACTGGAGGCGCTCGGCGAGCAGGTCGGCGCGTTGTTCGCCACCTCGGCGGTCGCCAAGGGCCACTTCCACGGCAGCCCCTGGAACATCGACGTCAGCGGCGGGTTCGCCACCCCGCTCGCGAACGAACTGATCCGCGACGCCGATCTGGTCGTCGGGTGGGGGTGCTCGTTCACCATGTGGACCACCCGGCACGGCACGCTCATCGGGCCGGAGGCCGCGGTCGTCCAGGTGGACCTCGATCCCGACGCCCTCGGCGTCCACCGCGAGGTGGACCTCGGGGTCGTCGGCGACGTCCGCGAGACCGCGCGTGCGGTCACCGCCCTGCTCGCCGGGCCCGGGGGGCGGAGCGAGCCCGCGCCCGGCTACCGCACCCCCGAGATCGCCGCACGGATCGCCCGCGAGGGGCGCTGGCGCGACGTCCCGTACGAGGACACCAGCGCCGGGGGCCGCATCGACCCCCGCACGCTGACGATCGGGCTCGACGACCTGCTCCCGGAGGAGCGCCTGGTGGCCGTCGACTCCGGCAACTTCATGGGCTATCCCTCGATGTTCCTCACCGTGCCCGACGGCAGCGCGTTCTGCTTCACCCAGGCGTTCCAGTCGATCGGGCTGGGCCTCGCCACCGCGATCGGGGCGGCCCTCGCCCGGCCCGACCGCGTGACGGTCGCCGCGCTGGGCGACGGCGGTGCCCTGATGGGCATCGCCGAACTGGAGACGGTCGTCCGGCTCGGCCTGCCGATGATGGTCGTGGTCTACGACGACGAGGAGTACGGCGCGGAGGTGCACCACTTCGCCCCGCACGGGCTCCCGCTCGGCGCCGTCACCTTCCCGCCCGTGGACATCGCCGCCATCGGCCGTGGCTTCGGGTGCGAGGCGGTGACCGTGCGGACGGAGGAGGACCTGGCCGGAGTCGCCGCCTGGTTGAAGGGCCCGCGCGACAAGCCGCTCGTCGTCCACGCGAAGGTCACCGCCGACACGCCCGCGTGGTGGCTGGAGGAGGCGTTCCGCGGCCACTGAGGGGACGACCTCGCGGAACGGGTGCGCGACGCGCTCCCGGGACACGCTCGGGGGGAACGGGCGGCCACGGAAGTTACGCGCGGGTAGGTTACGGTTTCAGGCATGGCTGAGATCGTGTACCCGCCGGTTCTGCGGACCGCCCTGACCGCCTTCAGGCTGCTCGACATCAGGTTCCACATGGAGGGTACGGAGAGGATCCCGCGCAGCGGCGGCGCGGTCCTGGTGAGCAACCACGTCAGCTACCTCGACTTCGTCTTCGCCGGCTTCGCGGCCCACCCCGCCGGGCGGCTGGTCCGGTTCATGGCGAAGAAGGAGGTCTTCGAGCATCCCGTGTCGGGCCCCCTCATGCGCGGCATGCACCACATCCCGGTGGACCGGTCGGCCGGCGCGGGCGCCTACGACGCCGCCGTACGCGCCCTGAAGGACGGTGAGATCGTCGGGAACTTCGCCGAGGCGACGATCAGCAGGTCGTTCACGCTCAAGGAGATAAAGAGCGGCCCGGTCCGGATGGCGGCCGAGGCCGGTGTGCCGGTGATCCCGGTCGCCCTGTGGGGCGGCCAGCGGCTGTGGACCAAGGGCCGGCCCCGCCGGCTGCTGCAGCGGCACGTCCCGATCACGATTCTGGTCGGCGAGCCCATGCACCCGGACGCCGGCGCCGACATCGCCGGGCTCACCGCGGACCTGCGGCGGCGGCTGGCGGACCTGCTCGACGAGGCCCAGCGGACCTATCCCGACCGGCCGGAGGGCGTGTGGTGGCAGCCGGTCCATCTCGGCGGCACCGCCCCCACCCCCGAGGAGGCCGCCGCGCTCGACGCCGCCGACCGCTCCCGGCGGAAGTAGCCCCCACAGGAGAGGCTCGCCGTCGCCGAGAGCCGGTGTGACACCGGGGCGCGAGATATGACCGCTTCCGCAACAAGGCTGTTACGTACAAGTCTTGACCGTTGGTCAGGGGGCGAGGATAACTGGCTCGGGGGCCTCGCAATCGTCACCTTGGAGCCGTGCATGAGCATCGTGCCCTCGTCCCCGCTCGTCGGGCGCGCACCCGAGCTGACGACCCTGATCGACGCGATGACCCGCCCGCCCGCGGTCGTCCTGGTGGAGGGCGAGGCGGGCATCGGCAAGACCCGGCTCGTCCGCGCCGCGCTGGACCGGCTCCCGCGTGGCGACCGCGCCGTCCTGCTCGGCTACTGCCACCAGATTCGCGAGCCCTTCCCGTACGGGCCGGTCTTCGAGGCGCTGCGGGACATCAGGGGACGGCTCCCGGCGCCGCACCGGCTCAACCCGGTCACCGGGGCGCTGCGCGGGCATCTGCCCGAACTGGCCGGCGCGCTGCCGCCGTCGCCGCAGCCGCTGAACGATCCCCGCGCCGAACGGCACCGGGTGTTCCGGGGGATACGCGCACTGCTGACGGCCGTCGGCCCGGCCGTGCTGGTCATCGAGGACCTGCACTGGGCCGACGACGGCACCCGCGACCTGCTGCGGTTCCTCGGCGGCCAGCCGCCCGAGGGCCTCGCGGTCGTGGTCACCCGCAGGCGCGAGGAGGGCGGCCCGCCCGGGCCGCCGCTCGGCCTCGCCTACCGGCACCAGCCGGACACCACGCACCGGGTCGTCCGCCTGGCCCCGCTGGACGCGTCCGGCGTGGGCAGCCTGGCCGGCGCGCTGCTGGAGCGCTCCGACCTGCCGGCCGGGTTCGTCGCGCGGCTGCACGAGCGCACGGCCGGCATCCCGTTCGTGGTGGAGGAGATGGTCCGTTCGATGCCCGGCGTCGAGGAGCCCGACGCCCTGGAACGTGCCGGTGTGCCGCTGCTGCTGCGCGAGGCCATGGCCGAGCAGATGGCCTGCCTGTCCCCGGCGGCGGTGGGCGCGGTGCAGGCGGCGGCGGTGCTGGGGCTCCCTGCGGACGAGAACCTGATCGCGGCGGTGAGCGGCGACTCCGCCGGGCTCGGCGAGGCGCTGCGTGCCGGGGTGCTGCACGAGCACCCCGGCGGCCGGTACGGCTTCCGCCACGCGCTCGCCCAGCAGGCCGTCTACGACGCCGTTCCCGGACCGGACCGCAGGTCGGCGCACGACCGGGCGATGACCGCGCTCGGGGCGATGGAGTCGCCGCCGCTGGTGCAGCTCGCGTTCCACGCCCGGCACGCCGGGGACACCGCGGCCTGGATCGGCCACGGCACGGCCGCCGCCCGGCAGGCCGCCGCGCTCGGCGACACCGCCCTGGCCGTGGAGGTCATCGAGGGGATGCTCGACGATCCCGGGCTGCCCGCCCCGGCCCGTGGCCCGCTCGCCCTCATGCTGAGCCGGCTCGCCGCGACCGGCCTGTCGCACCAGCGGGTGGTACGGCTGCTGCGTCACCTGCTGCGCGGCGAGTTCCTGTCCGGGGACGTGCGCGGCGAGGTGCGCCTGAACCTCGGCCTGGTGCTGTCCAACCAGGCCGGCGACGTCGCCGCCGGACGACCGGAGATGATGGCCGCCCTCGCCGAGCTGAGCGACCGCCCGACGCTGGCGGCGCGCGGCTGGGCCAGCATGGCGATGCCGGAGTGGGGCGACGAGCCGGTGTCGGAGCACGCGGGATGGATGGCCCGCGCCGAGGCGCTCGTCGCCGCCGCCGACAACCCCGAGCTCGCGGCGGCGGTGCTGGCCAACCGGGCCTCCTTCGAGATGACGATCGGCTCCGCCGACGCCTTCGCCGTCGCCGCCCGGCTTCCGGTCGCCGACCCCGTCACGGAGGTGCGGCGGGAGGCCGCCCGGGCGTTCTGCAACCTGCACGACTCGGCGACCACCCTGGGGCTCTACGGGGCGGCCGAGCGGTTCGCCCGGGAGGGCCGCCGGCTCGCGCTGGAGACCGGCGCGCAGTATCCCGCCTATCTCGTCGAGGCCTCGACGATCCGCAGGGAGTGGCTCACCGGCCGCTGGGACGGGCTCCGCGACCGGGCGGCGTCGCTGGGGGAGCTGGCCACCGAGACTCCTCTGATCGCGGTGGACCTCTGGCTGGTGCTCGGCCTGCTCGCCCTGGCGACCGGCGAGTGGGAGGAGGCCCTCAGGCACCTCCACAACGCGGGACTGGACGCGCCGGAGTCGCGGCACGCCCCGGTCGTGGCGGCCGCCGCCGGGGGCCTCGTCGACCTGCACCTCGCCCGCGGCAGGGCGGACGTCGCGGCCACGGAGGCCGAGCGGGCCGTCACCCGGCTGCGCCGCAAGGGCGTCTGGGTGTGGGGCGCGACCCTCGTCCCGTCCGCCGTGACCGCGTTCGCCGCGGCCGGGCGGATGCGGGCGGCGCACGACCTGGCGACCGACTACGCCGGCGGCGTCGCGGGCCGGGTCGCCCCCGCCGCGCACGCCGCGCTCGACGCCGCGCTGGCCGCGCTCGCGTCGGCGGAGGGCCGGCACGCCGACGCCGCCGGGCTGTTCGCCCGCGCCCGACGGGCGTACGCGGTCCTGCCCCAGCCGTACGCCGCGGCGCGGGCGGCGGAGGGCGAGGCGCGGGCCCGGCTCGCCCTGGGGGACGGCGCCGCGACGCCCGCCCTCAGGGAGACGGCCGAGCGGTACGCCCGCCTCGGCGCGACGCACGACGCCGCCCGCTGCCGCCGGCTGCTGCGCGAGATCGGCGTGGAGGTCCGGCTGCCGGGCGGGCGGGGCAGGAAGGCCGGTGGGCTGTCGCAGCGGGAGAAGGAGGTGGCCCGGCTCGTCGCGCTCGGCCGGACCAACCGGGAGATCGCCGATGTGCTGTTCCTGTCGACGCGCACCGTGGAGACCCACGTCGCCACCGTGCTGCGCAAGCTCGGCGTACGCTCGCGGACCCAGATCGCGCCGCCCGCCTGACCACGATCCCCACGGCGGAACGCGAGGACCCCCGGGACCGGTGGGGCCGGTCCCGGGGGTCCTCATGGCCGTCGCTCAGACGGTGATGCTCCACGAGTCGAGATAACCCGTGTCGAGGGTGTACTGGTCCCTGACCTCCAGGGTCCAGGTGCCCGCGGCGGGCTGGGTGACCGCGACCGAGTAGGTGCGGGTGCCGAACGACGTGCAGCTGACGCCGCCGCTGGACTTGACGGTGTACCAGGTGCCGTTCGGGCCCTGGAGCCTGATCCGCAGGTCCTCGGCGCAGGTGTGCGAGATGGTCACGCTGAGCTGGACCGGGGACACCGCGTTACCGCTCGCGGTCGACGTGATCGGGCTGGTGATCGTCGTGAGGTCGTTGATCGTGTAGTCCGTGCCGTTGGTGAACGTGCGTCCGCCGGAGGTGCCCGACACGGTGAGGGTGTAGGTCGCGGTGTGGCCGCCCGACGAGCCGGTGCCCGTGATGGTCACCGGGTAGGTGCCGGAGGGCGTCGACGCGCTGGTGGCGATGGTCAGGGTGGAGGAGCCGCCCGAGGTCACCGACGACGGGCTGAAGGACGCGGTGGCCCCCGACGGAAGCCCGGAGGCGGTGAGGGCGACGGTCTGCGCGCTCCCCGAGGTGGTCGACGTCGAGACGGTCGTGGTGGCCGCCGAGCCGGGAGCCACGGTGCCCGCGGTGGGGCTGAGCGACATCGAGAAGTCGTTGCCCGAGGAACTGCAGCTCGCCTCACCCGACTGAGCCGGCACGCCGGCCGCGCTCCACGCCGCCTTGGTGGTCGCGCACTCGGTGCTGCTCGCGCCGTACAGCTCGACCGCCGCCGCCACGGACGCGGTCCTGACGTTGACGTACTTCCAGGTCGAGGTCTTGCGCTGCAGCGCGCCCATGTAGATCTTGCCGGCCTTCTGGATGCCGATGCCGGTCACCGAGGAGGGGCCGCCCGAGCAGATCGGGCTGCTCGGCTTGCCGCCGCCGGGCGAGGAGCCCTCGGCGAGCAGGTAGAACCAGTGGTTCAGCGGACCGGCCGCGGCGTGCACCTCGGTGCTGGGGATCGACGAGGAGTAGCAGTTGGGGTCGCCGGCGAGCGACGGGTTGTACATGTACCGGATCGGCCCGTCGCCGACGAGGTTGACCAGCTCGCCCACCTGGTAGTCCGGCGCGTCGTTCGGGTTGTTGGCGTACGCCTCGGTGAGCGCGCCGAAGATGTCGCCGGTGCCCTCGTTGATGCCGCCGTTCTCGTTGCCGGAACCGGCGGCGCCGGGGGTGGTCTGGAAGATGGCGTGGCCGAACTCGTGCGCCACCACGTCGATCGAGGTGGCCTGGCGGGCGTTGTCCTGCGAGTGGCCGAAGTTGGTGTAGCTGCCGTTCCAGTACGCGTTGACGTCGGACAGGCCCACACGGGTGGGGAAGCCGCCGCCGCTGCCGTTGATGCCGTTGCGGCCGAGCCAGCTGGAGAGCATGTCCCACTCGCGCTGGACGGCGTAGAGCGCGTCCACGCAGGCGGTCTCGAGGTTCGTCCCGCTGCCGGTGCCCCACGCGTCGTCGGTGCCGGTGTAGGCCGACCCGTTCTGCCCGCCGCACTTGAGGCCGCTGCGGGTGGAGTCGGTCATCGAGTACGACGAGCCGGAGCCGCTGGTGTTGATGGTCACCGTGCCGTAGTAGTAGCCGGTGCCGGTGCCCTCCCTGACCTGGTCGTAGGAGTCGGCGATCTCACCGGTGGCCGCGTCGACGAACACGTGCTGGATGCTCGGATGGCCGGAGGCGAGGCCGGAGACCACGGCCTCCCAGGCCAGGCGCGGCTTGTGGCCCCAGGCCAGGACCACCAGGCGCGGGGCCGCGCTGTCGTCGACCCGGGTCAGCACGGTCTTCGCCGTCTCCGTGGCGCTCGCGGCGCTCACCGACGGCGTGGTCGACACGCCCAGGGTGGTGGCGCCTGAGGCGGCCGAGGTGTCGCGGACGCGTCCGTTGCCGTCGGCGACCACGACCGCGTCGCCGCCCACCATCGGCAGGCCCTTGTACGTGCGCTCGTAGCTGACGTAGTACATGCCGCCGGCGCCCGCCGTCACGGCGCTGCGCCGGTAGCTCTCGTTGGGGGTCACGCGCAGGTCGTCCAGGCCGCTCGCGACGGCCTGGTCGGCCGCGGCCGCGGCGCGCTGCGCCGGGTCGGCCGCGGCGGACCGCACCAGCTCCTGGCTGCCCGGCGGGGGTTTGGCGGCCGCTTCGGTGGTGGGGGCGGCCAGGCCGGCCAGGGCCAGCGCGGCGGCCGTTGCGAGCAGTGCTCCACGCCTCATGGGCGTCGTCCTTTCTCTGCCTCCCACGCCGCGCCCGCGTGGGTGTGCGGGCGACGGCGGTCGCGCCGCCGGGGGAGAGGCCGGGCGGCGGACACGGTGGGATCGGGGGGTGAGGGAGAGAAACGCGTGGTTCCGGGGAAGCGGGGGCGAGGATGGCCCGCCCGCGTCGCCCGGAACCTAGGAAGAGGTCACGTCACGGTGCTCCTTGCTCTGTCGTCGCGGCCGGAGTAGGGGTCCGTAGTGGTGGGCCGGGTCCGGCTGGGGGGTGGCGGCCTCTGCCGTGACGCTAGAGCCGTGATCAGTGCCTGAATATCCGTAGAAGTATCCGTACATATACGGAAAAGCCGGGAAAAGCTGAGCATGCTGCGGGAGATGGGCATGGAGGGACACCGCGCGCAGCAGTGAGACGGGCACGGTGCGGTGAGACAGGCACGGTGCGGTGAGACAGGCACGGTGCGGTGAGACGGCACGGTGCGGTGAGACGGCACGGTGCGGTGAGAGCGCGCTGATACCCGCACGTCCCGGCGGACGTTACTTTCGGACCATGGACCAGATGACCGAGGCGGAGTGGCGCGAGTTCGCGATGGCGGAGACGCGCACGGGCACGCTGGCGATCACCAGGATGGACGGGCGTCCGCACGCGACCCCCGTGTGGTTCGCGTTGGACGGCGGCGACGTGGTCTTCACCACCCACGAGAGCAGCGTCAAGGCCAGGGAACTGCGCCGCGACCCCCGGGCCACCCTCTGCGTGGACGACCAGCGTCCGCCGTACTCGTTCGTGATGATCGAGGGCGAGGCGGCACTGTCGGACGATCTCGACGAGGTGCGGCGGTGGGCGGCCGAGATCGGCGGCCGTTACCTGGGCGAGGAGCACGCGGAGGAGTGCGGCGAGCGGGGCGGCGTCCCCGGCGCCCTCCTCGTGCGCCTGAGCGTGCGCAAGGTCGTCGCCTACAAGGAGATGGCCGCCTGACCCGCGTCCCTCTGACGCGGTGAGGCCGCGGCGCGGGACGTCCGGTCCCGCGCCGCGGCCTCACGCCGCCCCGAGCGCTCTACTCGTCTCCGGAGGCGTCGCCCGTGCCGGGTTCGGCCATGCGGCGGTGCATGGCGGCCTTGGCCCGGTCGGGGGTGATCCTGCTCGCCACGCCTTGGACCTTGTTCGTGAACGAACCGGCGATCACCTTGTCGTCGCCCTTCATCAGCGCGTCGAAGCCCTGCCTCGCGACCTCGGCCGGGTCGTCCTTCGGGCCCGCGCCGACCTTCGTGTCCCGCATGCCGGCCCGCTCGAAGAACTCGGTGTCGGTCGGCCCCGGCATGAGCGAGGTGACGGTGACGCCCGAGTCCTTCAGCTCGCCCCGAAGCGCCTCCGCGAACGAGTGGAGGAACGCCTTGCTCGCGGCGTACACGGCCTCGAACGGTCCCGGCATGAGCGCGGCGATCGAGGAGGTGAACAGGATCCGTCCGGCGCCCCGCGCGGTCATGGCCGCGACGGCGCGCTTGGCGAGATGGACCGACGAGGTGACGTTCAGCTCGATGAGCCCGAGCTCGGCCTCCAGCGACGTGCCGCGGGCGAACTCGCCGCCCACCCCGACGCCCGCGTTGACCGCCACGGCGTCGAGAGGACGCCCGACCGCGACGGTCTCCGTCCACAGCCGTTCGACCTCGTCGTACCGCGTGAGGTCGGCGCGCACCGTGATCACCTGCCCGCCGTACTCCCGCAGCGACTCGGCGGCGCTCGCCAGCTCGTCGTCCTCCGCGGTGACCACCACGTCGAACCCGTGCTGGGCGAACTGCCTGGCGAGCTCGTAACCGATGCCACTGGAGGCGCCCGTCACGAGGGCGAGCTGCCTGTCCGGGGTCGTCATCTGTCCTCCTTCGTTGGTGTTCCGCCCGCCCGGCGCAGCGCGCCGACCGCGAGCGCGAGCGTGGCGCCGTACACGACATGGGCCGCGGCCATGACGGCGGGACGGCCGCGCGCGGGGTCGCGCGAGGCCGGCGGCAGGATGTTCAGCGCGGGCACCCAGCCCTGGTAGGCGCCCAGCCAGACCAGCAGGGCGTAGCCCACCCCGAACCGCACCGTGGGCCTCCGGTTCCCGGTCAGCACGCCGAAGGCCGCGCCGGTCGCGGCCCCGAAGCCCAGGTGCGCGAGGGCGCCGAGGGTTCTCTCCCCGCGCTTGGGCCGGTGCCGGTGGCCCGGCAGGGCCGCTCTGACGATGTGCCGGGGCGGCTGGCCCGGCATCAGCCCGGCCCGCTGCCCGGCGAGCATGACCGCGCTCATCGTGAGCGTGGCCAGCGCGCCGGCCGCGGCGCCCCGGGCGAGTCGGCGTATCACGGAGTCTCCTTTCCGGGGTGTGTCACAGGGTGTGCCACATGGGTGTGGCACAAGGGATCTGCCGAAGGGGTGGCCCGGGCGCGCGTCACAGGCGCTGGGAGAGCCGGTCGGCCAGCGTTCCGGGGTCGTCTACCGTCACCGTCAGCCCCGGGTGGCGCAGCAGCCCGGACGGCTCGCCGCCCCGGACCGGCTCGTGGAACCGTACGCACAGGCCCCGGCGGGCGTTCGTGCCGAAGGTGAGCCCCCGGTCGGCGAGCGACACGTGGACCCCGATCGCCCGGAACGGCGAGTAGGGGCCGGTCGTCTCCACGCCGGCGACGTTGGCCAGCGGAGTCTCGACCACCCAGGGCCCGAAGCGCACGCGCAGGGTGCCCGGGCCCACCAGCACCCCGGCGGTCTCCGGGCGGACGCCCAGGACCGACAGCAGGGGAGCGAACCGGGGATCGAAGTCGAACGTGAAACGCCGTGGCGTGCCCGCGCCGGTGTCCTCGGTCATCGCGTCCCCTCCCGCGTCGTGCCAGAGCCGGTGGGCCGGACGCCTGCCCAGGTCCCTGCCGCAGAGCCGACATACCCCCACGGTCAGCCTCAAACAGGACTCAGCTCGCCCGGCGATGGAGGTGTCGGCCCCTTCCGCTTGAGTCGGATGGACTTTGACACGTTCCAATGAACTATTTCACTGATGCTCGTAACTTTCCATGCAATCGGCGAAAGTTAGTGTGCATCGTTGACAAAGATGAGAGACGCGGCTCACACTTCCGAGAGTCGTCGCGTTAACCGTAGATCACCGCCTCACCGGGTCGGCGCTCGTGGGGTCGGCGTCCGAAGCGCGATGCACTTCTGTCCCGACATAGGAGTGACATGTCCTCACGCACACGATCCGGACTGCGGTCGCGATCGGCCCTCGCCTCCGCTGTGCTCGCGGTGCCGGCCCTGGTGCTCGGCTCCACGGGTCCCGCCGCCGCAGCGGAGTCCGGAGCGGCGCCCGTCCTCGACAATGCCACGTTGTCACCGGTCGCCGAGCCGAACTACAACGGCGCGACGAACACCGCCTACACCCCGTCGACCACCACCGGCACCGGTGGCTGGTTCACCAACGACGAGGTGACGCTGAACCTGTCGGCGACCGACGACGACGTCGTGGCGTCGTTCGTCGTGACGGTGGGCACGGACGCCGCCGTCACGGTGCCGGCCGTGCGGAACGGCAACCGCGGCACGGCGACCTACGTCGTCAGGGGCGACCGCAACAGCACCGTCCGCTACGTCGCGGTCGACGCCGCGGGCAACGCCTCGGCCGCCAAGACGATCAGCGTGCGGATCGACACCAAGCCGCCGGTCGCGGCGTGGCCGGGCGTCGCCGGCGGCAAGGTGGCGCACAGCGCGGCGGCCTCCTCCATCACCCCGACGCGCACCGACCCCACCCCCGGGTCGGGCGGCGCGGCGGTGCGGGACATGTGGATCGACGGCAAGTGGGCATACCCGCTGCCGCTCGACCCGGCCACCCTGTCCGTCGGCGCGCACACCTGGGCGGTCGCTCTCGGAGACGCCGCGAGCAACGGTGCGAAGTACACCCTGACCTTCCAGATCACCACCTCGGTCGGCGACCTCCGGGCCCTGGTCCAGCGGTACGTCACCGCCCGGAAGGTCTCGGCGTCGAACGGCGACCGCCTGCTCGCGCTGCTCGCCCAGGCCGACGCCGGCGGTGACGCCGCGGTGTCCGCCCTGACGAGCTTCGGCGCGCTGGCCGCCCAGGTCGTGCCCGAGGGCTACATGCGCGACTCCCTTGTGAAGGACGCCGCCTACCTGGTGGAGGAGCTGCGCGGCGTCCAGCACCCCGACGTCGCCACCGGCGTCACCGTGAGCGCGGCGGCGGGCATGGACCGCGCCCCCTTCCGGCTCCCGGGCGCGTCCGTGATCAACAAGAAGCCGAAGTTCCGGGTCCTCCTCTTCGGCAACCAGCCGGGCGCCTTCCGGCACGAGCACATCCCGCTCACCATGGCCGTGATCCAGGACCTGGGCCGGACCAACAACTTCGACGTCGACGTGTACGACTACCTCGCCCCCGACGTGTCGGTGCCGAACCCGTTCGAGAGCATCGAGCGCCTGTCGAAGTACGACGTGGTCATCGGTGTCTCCAGCGTCGGCAACGGTGTGTTCTCCACCGCCCGGCCCACCCAGGCCGACCCGAACGTCAAGGTCGACGAGCAGGCCGTGCTCAAGCAGTTCGTCAACCAGGGCGGCGGCTTCGTCGCCCTGCACGGCGCCACCGACTCCATGCACGGGTGGGACTGGTACAAGGGCCTGACCGGCGGCGAGTTCGACAACCACGGCTCCAACGGCAGCGGCCTGCAGAACACCTGCGGCGCCTGCAACATCGGTGAACTGGTCACCGAGGACGACACCAACCCGGCCACCAGCCAGTTCCCCGAGCGGATGAAGCTCGTCGACGAGCTCTACAACTGGGTCGGCCTGCCGCGCCAGAAGACGCACGTCCTGCAGACCCTCAACGAGTCGACCTACGTCGGCAGCATCGGCGCCGGCGCGGGCCGGGTCGAGGGCGCCGACCACCCGATTTCCTGGTGCCAGAACTACGACGGCGGACGCTCCTTCACCCAGGCGCTCCTCCACAACTGGCAGAACACCCTCGACCCGCTGTTCCAGAAGAACATGCTCGAGGGCATCAAGTGGGCCGCCGGCCGCACCGAGGCGAACTGCGTCAGCCACGACGAGGTGCGCAAGCTCGTCGCCGCCGGCACCGCCGACGGTTCCATCGACGCCGGCACGGCCGCCGACCTGAACCAGGCGCTCACCGCGTCGTACAACGCCTACCTGGTGAAGGACTACGCGGACGCGCTCACGCAGGCGACCACCCTCCGGCGTCTGATCGACTCCAGCCAGGGCGGGCGCGCGCACAGCGTGCTCCGGGACCGGGCCCACGAGCTCGTCACCTGGATGAGGAACCTCGACGGCAAGAGCGTCCACCTGGGCTTCGTGTCCCAGCCCAAGACGACGGCCGTGGGCGCCGGCGAGGTCGCGGTCTTCTCCGCGCCGGCCGAGGGCCAGAACGTCGCCTACCAGTGGCAGGTGAAGACGCCGGGCTCGGCCGACTGGGCCGACATGACCGGCGAGACGTCCTTCGCCATCGCCGTCACGGCGGCGCCGGAGGTCTCCGGCTCCGAGTACCGGGTCCGCATCACCGACCCGACCGGCGAGGTCCTCTCCCGCTCGGCCTCCCTCATGGTCAGCGGGCGCTGACCCCCTCCCGGTGGCCCGGGCGCGCGCCGCGCCCGGGCCACCGGCGCCTTTTCCGACCAGACCAGGAGTGATCCATGCGCCAGGCCCTCGCCCGGGTCGCACTCGCCGTGACGTCGCTCGCGTTCTGCGCCGCGTGCGGCGGCGCCACGTCCGCCGCTCCATCCGCGGCCTCCTCCGCCGCCGTGCCCGCGGCCGGTACGGCGGAGTCTCCGGTCACGTGCGACCTGCGGCCGCGGACGGCCCCCGGCGAGACGACCTCCTGGACGCATCCGGCCAAGTCCTTCTACGACCCCTCCGACGAGGACATCCCCAGCAGGACGAGCCTCGATCACCTGCTCGTCAAGGACGACGCCCTGGTGATCGAGTATTCGGCCCGGCTCCCCGAGGCGTCGCTGAAGGCGCTGCGCGAGTGGACCTACCTGCAGACCGCGACCGTGGCCCTGCCGGGACCGGACACCCCGGCGGTGCGGGCCGTGATCGCCTCGACCGAACTGGTCTGCGACGGCGTGGACACGGTGCGGCTGTCGGACCTGGCCCGCGACCGGACCTTCGGCCAGGTCGCCGATCACGGTGAGGCGGGATGACCGGCGCGGTCGGAAAGAGTCCCGCGTCCCACATTGGCACGCGAATTCGCGTTCCCGCCGAGTGACAAGCCACGCGCGCCTGGTGAGAAACTTATCGGGTGGATACATCGGTCCCAGGCCGCCCCGAAACGAAACTGCAGGCCAGAATACTCACGCGATTACGTGATGCCGGTCCTCGATCCCGCATTGAGCTGGTGGACCACTTCGAAGTGTCACGTACGACGATGGGGGCGGAACTCGGCCGGTTGACGGCCCTGGGCCTTATTGCCGAAATCGGCCCGGCCGCATCCCGCGGAGGGCGGCGTTCGACCGTCATCGATATCGCGGGCGACATCAGATTCGTCGCGATCGCCGTGGACACCGGCGCGGTGTCCGTCGCGATCACGGACGGCAGGCTGCGGATCGTCGCGTTCGAACGCACCGAATGCGACGTGCGCCAGGGTCCCGAACCGGTGCTCGAACTCGCGGCCGAACGCGCTCGCGGGCTACTCGCCAAGGCGGGAGTGGAGCAACCCCTCGGAGTCGGGGTCGGCGTTCCCTGCCCGGTCGACTTCCGCCGCGGAATCACCGTGGCGACGCCGGTCATGCCGGGATGGGACGGATACCCCGTTCGCGATCTTCTCGCCCGGTGGTTCGAATGCCCGGTCGTGCTGGACAACGACGTCAACGTCATGGCCCTCGGCGAACAACACGCGGGCGCGGCGCGCACGGTCGAGAACTTCCTGTTCGTCAAAATCGGCGCCGGCGTCGGCTGCGGAATCGTGGCGAAAGGCGAGCTCTATCGCGGCATGGACGGCTGCGCCGGAGACATCGGACATATCCAGGTCGCCGACTCCGACGCGGTCTGCGCCTGCGGCAACAGCGGATGCCTGGAGGCGACCTTCGGCGGCGAGGCGCTGGCCCGCGACGCCCTCGAAGCGGTCAGGTCGGGGCGTTCGCCCATGCTCGGGGAGCTTCTCGAACGCGACGGGACGCTGAGCGCCGCCGCGGTGGCCGAGGCGGTGGCCGCCGGCGACGCCACGTCCCTCCAGCTGGTGCGCACCGGCGGCCGGCGTGTGGGCGAGGTGCTGTCGGGCCTGGTGTCGTTCTTCAACCCGAGCCTCATCGTGCTGGGCGGCGGGCTCGCGGTGCTGGGCCACGTCCTGCTCGCCGAGATCCGCAGCGTCATCTACCGGCGCTCGCTGCCCCTGGCGACCAAGAACCTGCCCATCGTGCTGAGCGATGTGGGCGAGCACGCCGCGGTCATCGGCGCGGCCAGGCTCGTGAGCGACGAGGCGTACGGCGTGCCCCGCTGAGCCGTGCGTGTCCCGCTGCGTGTCCCGCTCGGCCGCGCGTGCCGGACGTGTGCCGGACACACGGAGCCCCGGCTCACCGGCCGGGGCTCGCGATCGACTGCCGCACGGCGGCCCGCGTCAGTCGGTGCTGATCGCGTCGACGAGGTCGCCGACGGGCACGTCGGGCAGGGCGCGGGCCACGTCGGCCAGCGCGATGATGCCCACCAGCTTGTTGCCGTCGATGACGGGCAGGCGGCGGACCTTGTGCGAGGCCATCGTGTCGAGGATCTCGGCCGCGTCGTCGTCGGCGCCGATCGTGACGGCCTCGCCCTGGGCGAGCTCACCGGCCTGGCACGACCGGGGGTCCTTGCCCCGGGCGAGCACCTTCACGACGATGTCGCGGTCGGTCAGCACGCCCTTGAGCCGTTCGTCGGCGCCGCAGATCGGCAGCGAGCCCACGTCGAGGCGGGCCATCTTCTCCGCGGCGTCGTAGACGGTCTCGTCGGCGCGCACGAACTCCGCCCAGGGGGTCATGATGTCGCGAGCGGTCGTCATGCCTTCTCCTCTCCTCGATGTGCCTGCCGCGGCCGGGGCTCCCGCTGGCCGGGGGATCCAGGCCGTCTACCCCCGACCGCGCCACGTACACGGCCGCTTTCGGAATCACACGTGACGGAGATTGGTTTCGACGACGAGGGCTACGCCGGCGGCTTCAGCAAGGCCGACATCGAGGAACTGCTGGAGTCGCTCGACAGCAACTACCTCGGCTGGTCCGGCGCCATGGCACCCGTGATCATGGGCAACCCGGACCGCCCCGAGCTGTGGGGCCGGGCTGACCAACAGCTTCTGCCGGACCGACCCGGAGATCGCCAAGCGGTTCGCGACGGTGACGTTCATGTCCGACAACCGTGCCGACCTGGCCCGGGTGCCGGTGCGCTGCCTCATCCTGCAGTGCGCCCAGGACGTGATCGCCCCGGAGGAGGTCGGCAGGTTCGTCCACGAGTCGATCCCCGGCAGCGAGCTGGTGCTCATGCGGGCGACCGGGCACTGCCCCAACCTGAGCGCGCCCGACGAGACCATCGCGGCGATCAAAATGTGGTGCTTGAGGACCGTGAGCGGTGCGTTGCCCACGCTTCCGGCAAGGCGGGCCGCACCCTGAAGTGCCCGCTCCACGGAGGTACCAGCGGACGGGAACGCTGCATATCTCGCTGGGATCCGCTCCGGGACGCCCTTCAGTACGGTTGGCGGAAGACCTGACGATCACGACCATGGTCCGCTCCGCCACCGGCACGATCGAGCGCCCCGGCCGGAACATGCGGCAGAAGGCCGGACTGAACCGCGCCGTCACCTGGCAGGCGTGGGGCCGCACGGTCACCCCTTCTGCCTGTTCGCGGCGACGGACCGCCGGCAGTACGAGCGCGGACTGCTGCGCGCCCGCCAGCGGGCCGAGTGGTCGGAGGCGGAGGCGCGGGAGCTGGCCCGCACACTGCAGCGCGGCTTCATCCCCCCCGGTCCTGTCGGAGATCCCGGGACTCCAGGTCGCCGGGGCGTTCCGGCCCGCCGGGCGCGGAGACCTGGTGGGCGGCGACTTCTACGACATGTACGAGATCGCCGGCGGCTGGGCGCTCGCCGTCGGCGACGTGTGCGGCAAGGGGGTGGACGCCGCCGTCGTCACCAGCCTGGCCCGCTACACCCTGCGGGCCGGTGGGCGAGCGGGGACGCGGTCGGCGAGATCGGGTGGCCGGGCAACGTCCTCGGCCTGCTGCCCAGGGTCAGGCTGACCGACGTCGACGTCGACCTCGCCCCCGGCGACGCGGTTCTCTTCTACACCGACGGCGTCGTCGAGGGACGCAGGGACAAGGAGATGTACGGCGAGGAGCGGCTGCGGCGCCTGCTCGGCGCCTCCCGCGCCATGGGGGCGGCGGGGATCGCCGAGGCCGTCGTGAACGAGGCGGTCGCCTTCCAGTCCGGGCTGCCCCGCGACGACATCGCCGTCGTCGTGCTCAAGATCCCCACCTGATCCCCGGCGGCGCTCCCTCGCCCTCGGCCCCACGCGGCCGTCCGGATGCCCTGAGCGGACGCGCGGGTCCCTGTGCTTCACTGTGGATCATGCGAGGAACACCGGTCCGGCACGCGCGGGCGGCGGCGGCCCGCTGGGTTGCCGCCGAGGCCGCCCCCGCCGCCGACTTCGCCGGGGCCTTCCTGACCGGCTCGGCGGCCTGGGCCGATCCCGGCGCGGTGCTGCCGCCCACCTCGGACGTCGACGTGGCGGTTGTCGTCACCGACCCTGTCGCGCCCCCCAAACTCGGCAAGATCCCGTTCGAGGGCGTGCTCGTGGAGGTCACGTACCTGTCCTGGAACCAGATCGCCTCGGCGCGGGACGTACTGGCCTCCTGCCACCTGGCGGGCGCCTTCCGCTCCGACGACCCCGCGACCCTGATCGCCGACCCGACCGGGCGGCTGGCCCGCCTGCGGGCCGCCGTTTCGGCGGGCTTCGCCGAACGGCGGTGGGTCCGCCTGCGGTGCGAGGACGCCGAGCGCAGGATCACCGGCGGCCTCGCGTCGCTCCACCCGGACGGGCCGTTCCACGACCAGGTCACGGCCTGGCTGTTCCCCGCGGGGATCACGACGCACGTGCTCCTCACCGCCGGTCTGCGCAACCCCACCGTACGGCTGCGCTACCCGGCCGTCCGCGACCTGCTCCACGCGTACGGCCGGACGGACGTCTACGAGGAACTGCTGGGCCTGCTCGGCTGCGCGCACCTGACCCGCGAGCGGATCGGCGCCCACCTCGTCTCGATGACGAGCGCCTTCGACGCGGCGGCGGCCGTGGCCCGCACGCCGTTCCCCTTCTCCTCCGACATCACCGAGGCGGCCCGGCCGGTCGTCGTGGACGGCAGCCGCGACCTCCTCGTGCGGGGCCTGCACCGCGAGGCCGTCTTCTGGATCGCCGCGACGTACGCCCGGTGCCTGAAGATCCTCGCGGCGGACGCGCCGGGGGAGACCGGCCACGTGTCGGGGCACGTGGCGGGGTTCGCGGACCTGGCGGCCGATCTGGGCGCCGGTTCGCCGGACGCGCTGCGCCGCCGGGCCCGCGAGGTGACGGCGTACCTTCCCCGCCTGCGCGCCGTCGCGGAGGAGATCATCGCGGCGAACCCGGCGATCCGCTGACCGGTCAGCCCGGCGTGGGCGGCGCGCCCGTGGGCAGCGGGGTCGGCGAGCGGGTGGGCGAGGGAGCGGGCGACGGCTCCGGCACTCCGGGCCAGGGAGAGTAGGTCGCCCTCCACTCGCCCGGCGGGAGGATCGGCACGTTCACCCGCGTCTCGCCCGCGTTCTGGAAGCGGAACGTCATGGGGATCACGGCGCCGGCGGTCAGCGGGCGGGTGAGGCCGGCGAGCAGCACCTGGGGGAGCGCCGTGCCGCCGACGTACTTCCCGCCGGGCACCTCCAGGCCGCCGGCCGGCAGGCGGGCCTCCCGGAAGACGCCGCCGGTGTCCACCGACACGAGCCGGTCGGAGCGCCCGCTCTCGTTCAGCAGCGTCAGGTACATCGGCATGTCGGCGCCGGGCGCGGCCGGTGTCTGCGGGCCGATGACGAACGCGTTGCGGAGCAGCACTCCGGGCAGGTTCGCGTTCGCCCCCTCGTTCTGCGGGATCGTCTGGGTGTACCAGTCCTGCTTGATGTCGGAGCAGGCGGCGGTCAGGGCCGCGGCCCCGACGAGAAGAGCTGCCAGGAACTTACGCATGTCGACCTCGGCTCGCTCGCGGAGCGTCTTTCGCCCTCGGTACCCGAAATCGCGCCCCCTACCTCCCGGAACCTCCCCACGTCGGGCAGCGGCCTGACATCAGGCCTCAGACATCGGCTACGCCGGCCGCGTCCACCACGCTGTCGTTCCACCGCTGGAGGTAGTCGGAGATGGGTCGCAGCGCGGTGACGAGATCGGCTCCTTGCGGCGAGAGGCGGTAGCGCACCGAGACAGGGGTCGTGGGGATGACCGTACGGTCGACCAGCCCCGCGCTCTCGAGTTGCTTCAGGCGGACGGAGAGCATGCGCGCGGAGATGCCGCCCACCGACGCGGCGATCTCGGTGAACCGCTCGGAGCCGCGGGCCAGCGCCAGCAGGATGCCGGCCGCCCAGCGCTGGCCGACGAGCTCCAGGGTATGGCTGGCACGGCGGCATTCGGTCGCGTCGCTCTGTTCCCACGGGGAGGACGGCGGGTGCGTACCCGGACAAGTCACTTACCCAACGTAAGCCGATTCTGCGTGCTGGACAACTTACTTTTGGTAAGTCGGTTACGGGGCGTTTGTGCTTTCCGGCGGGCGTCGGCAGCCTTGAGTCATGCCCGGCGCCGCCCGGTCGCAGCTCGTGGCTTCGACCCCGCGGCGAGACCGCCCCAGTCACACCACCATGGAGGAAAGATGAAAGCCGTCGTGTACCGCGAGATCGGTGATCCCTCCGTCCTGCGACTCGTCGAGCGTGACGTGCCCGAGCCCGGGCCCGGCGAGGTCCGTATCCGCATCCACGCCTCCGGTATCAACCCGACCGACTTGAGGGCACGCTCCAGCGACATGTGGCCGATGCCGTATCCCGAGGTGACCCCGCACCACGACGGCGGCGGCGTGATCGACGCGGTCGGTCCGGGCGTCGAGGCGTTCGCGCCCGGCGACCGGGTGTGGGTGATGACGGCGGGGTTCGGCTACAACACCGGCACCGCCCAGGAGTTCACCGTCGTACCCGCGTCCTGGGTACGGCCGCTGGCGGAGGACGCGTCGTTCGAGTTAGGCGCGTCGCTCGGGGTGCCCGCGCTCACCGCGCACTGGGCGCTCACCGTCGCCGAGGGCGGTCCGCGGCGCCTTGCCCCCAAGGCGCTGGACGGCTGCACCGTGCTGGTGGCCGGCGGGGCGGGCGCGGTCGGGCACGCCGCGATCCAGCTCGCCCGATGGAGCGGCGCCACCGTGATCACCACGGTCAGCGGGCCGGAGAAGGCGGCGCTGGCCACCGCGGCCGGCGCGCACCACGTGGTCAACTACCGAGAGGGCGACCCGGCGGCCGAGATCCGCGCGGTCGCGAAGGACGGCGTGGACGTCATCGTGGAGGTCGCCGTGGCGAAGAACATCGATCTCGACCTGGCGGTGCTCAAGAACGGCGGCACGGTCGCGGTCTACGCCGACGACAGCCCCACGGTGGAGCTGGACATCCTGCGGAGCCTGCAGCTCAACGCCCGGTTCCAGTTCCTCCTGCTCTTCACCAGCGCCGAGCGGATGGCGATCGCGGCCGACGACGTCATGGCGGCGGTGCGGGACGGCGCGATGGGAGTGGGCGAGGAGCACGGGCTGCCGGTGATTCGCTTCCCGCTGGCCGAAACCGCCGCCGCGCAGCTCGCCCTGCAGAACGGTGCGGTGGGCAAGGTGATCGTCGACCCCACGGCGTGACGGTCCGGTGTCCCCCGCCGTCGGTGTGGCGGCGGCGGGGGAGGGCGGTCAGTAGCCGAGGGTGCCCAGGTCGGGCTGCTGCCAGCCGCCCTGCGGCACGTCGCCGCGGTACGGCCCGCCTACTACCGGCGGCACGAAGGTCTCCTTGACCGTGCGGACGTTGACCCACCGGATCAGGTTGAAGATCGAGCCCGCCTTGTCGTTGGTGCCCGAGGCCCTGGCCCCGCCGAAGGGCTGCTGCCCGACGACCGCCCCGGTGGGCTTGTCGTTGACGTAGAAGTTGCCCGCCGCGAAGCGCAGCCGCTCCGTGGCGGCCTCGACGGCGTAGCGGTCCTCGGCCATGATCGAC
This sequence comes from Microbispora cellulosiformans, assembly GCF_008728085.1. Classification (NCBI taxonomy): domain Bacteria; kingdom Bacillati; phylum Actinomycetota; class Actinomycetes; order Streptosporangiales; family Streptosporangiaceae; genus Microbispora; species Microbispora cellulosiformans. The sequence goes on from NZ_VYTZ01000003.1 coordinate 570,848, forward strand.
CCCGTCAGCGCGTACGGGCTCACGCTCTCCATCTGGTCGAGCACGGTGTCGTACGCGGCGTCGTCGTAGACGTGGACCGCGAGGATCGGGCCGAAGTACTCCTTCACGAAGACCTCGTCGGCCGGGTCGGCGCACTCCAGCACCGCCGGCCGCACGAAGTAGCCGGTCGAGTCGTCGTACGAGCCGGTCAGGACCTCGATCGAGTCCGTCGAGCGGGCCCGGTCGATCGCCTCCCGGTGCTTGGCGAACGCCCGCGCGTCGATCACGGCGCCCATGAACGTGGACAGGTCGCCCGACACGTCGCCGACGGTGAGCGACTCGGCGGCCGAGACGAAGTCGTCGCGCATGCGCGCCCACAGCGAGCGCGGCACGTACGCCCGGGACGCCGCCGAGCACTTCTGGCCCTGGTATTCGAACGCCCCCCGCAGCAGCGCGGTCGCCAGCGCGCCGGGCTCCGCGGAGGGGTGGGCGAGGACGAAGTCCTTGCCGCCCGTCTCGCCGACGATCCGGGGGTAGCCGCGGTAGCCCGCGATGTTCTCCCCGACCGTGCGCCACAGGTGCTGGAAGGTGGCCGTCGAGCCGGTGAAGTGGATCCCGGCCAGCTCCGGATGCGGCAGCGCGACATCGGAGACGGCCGCGCCGTTGCCCGTGACCATGTTGATCACACCGGGCGGCAGCCCGGCCGCCTCCAGCAGCCGCATCGTGAAGTGCGCGGAGAACTGCTGCGTCGGCGACGGCTTCCACACCACCACGTTGCCCATCAGCGCCGCCGCGGCCGGCAGGTTGGCCGCGATGGAGGTGAAGTTGAACGGCGTGATCGCCAGGACGAAGCCCTCCAGCGGGCGGTACTCCAACCGGTTCCACACGCCCGGCGACGACTGCGGCTGCTCGGCGAGCAGCCGGCGGGCGTAGGAGACGTTGAACCGGAAGAAGTCGATCAGCTCGCAGGCGGCGTCGATCTCGGCCTGCTGCGCCGACTTCGACTGGCCGAGGATGGTCGCCGCGTTCAACGTGGCCCGCCAGGGGCCGCTCAGCAGTTCGGCGGCCCGCAGGAAGACCGCGGCCCGCTCCTCGAACGGCAGGGCCCGCCAGCGCGGCGCGGCCTCCAGCGCCGCGTCCACCGCCGCCCGGACGTCGGCCGCGGTCGCGTCGGCCGTACGGCCGAGCACGGCGGCGTGGTTGTGCGGCTGCACGACGTCGATCGGGGCGCCGCCGGCCATGCGCCGCTCGCCGCCGATCGTCATCGTGAGGTCGAGGGACGACCCGGCCAGCTCCTTGATCCGGGTCTCCAGGGCCGCGCGCTCGGCGCTGCCGGGCCCGTATCCGTGCACCGGCTCGTTCGCCGGCACCGGGACGTCGGTGATCGAATCCATCATCCACCCCTCAGAGCGCGAAGGAAGAAGGCGACGTTGGCCGGGCGCTCGGCGAGGCGGCGCATGAAGTAGCCGTACCAGTCGTCGCCGTAGGGAACGTAGACGCGCACCCGCGACCCGGCCGCGGCCAGCGCCGCCTGCCTGTCGGCCCGGATGCCGTAGAGCATCTGGAACTCGTAGTCGCCGGGGCCGCGCCCGGCGCTCACCGCGAGCGACTCGGCGATCGCCATCAGCCGGTCGTCGTGCGTGGCCACCATGGGATAACCGCTGCCCGCCATGAGCACCCGCAGGCACCGCACGTATGCGCGGTCCACGTCGGCCCTGCGCTGGTGGGCCACGGAGGCGGGCTCGGCGTAGGCGCCCTTCACCAGGCGCACCCGCGACCCGGCGAGGTCGCGGCAGTCGGCCTCGCTGCGGAACAGGTAGGCCTGGATCGCGACGCCCGTCTCCGGGAAGTCCTCCCGCAGCGCGCGCAGCGCGCCGAGCGTCGCGTCGACGGTGGCGTGGTCCTCCATGTCCAGGGTGACGGTGGAGCCGCACTCCCGGGCCGCGGCGCAGATCTGCCGCGCGTTCTCCAGGGCCAGGCCGGGGTCGAGGGCCTGCCCGACGGCCGACAGCTTGACCGACGCCTCGGCCCGGTCGCCGAGGCCGAGCGGCCGCAGCGCCTCCAGCAGCGAGACGTACGCCTTGGCGGCGGCGACGGCGGCCCCGGAGTCGCGGACCTCCTCGCCCAGATGGTCGATGGTGACGGAGAGCCCCGAGCCGGTCAGGCGCCGCGCCGTCTCGACGGCGTCGGCGGCGGACTCTCCCGCCACGAAGCGGTCGACGACCTTGCGCGTGAGCGGGAAGCCCGACACCGCCCGGCGGGCGAGCGGGCTGCGTGAGCCCGCGAGAAGCAGGGAACCGAGCATGGTCACAGGCTAAATCCGCACGTCACCAAAGTTCCACGGACATCCGCCACAGCATTTTTGGACAAATGCACAACAATGTCAGTATGCAAGACATCGTCGATGAGATCTCCCGGCTGCTCGGCGCCTCGGTGACGCTCGAGGACCGATCGTTCAACCTCCTGGCGTACGGCGCGCAGAGCGGGGACATCGACAGCGTCCGGCAGGAGTCGATCCTGCGCAGGCGCGCGTCCGACGAGGTGCGGGCCCACTTCGAGGCGTACGGCATCGCCACCGCGACCGGGCCGGTGCGGATCCCCGGGCTGCCCGGTGTGCTCGGCCGGGTGTGCGTGCCGCTGCGGCACGACGGGGTGACGTACGGATACCTGTGGGCGCTTGAGTCGGGAGAGCTCACCGACGAGCGGCTGGCCGCCGCCTGGCCCCTGGTCGGCCGGGTGGCCGCGTTGCTGGCCGCGCAGGCCCGCGGCCGGTACGCCCCGCTGCGCCAGTTCTTCTCCGCCGACCCGGCGGCCCGCGCCGCCGCCGGGGTGGTGGCCGACGGTCCGGTGACGGCCGTCGCGGTCCGGACTCCGGCGCAGGAGGCGGCCCTGCCGCCCACCCTGCCGCGGACGCTGCCCCGCGGCGTGCTCGCCGACCCCGACGTGACCGATCCCGGACCAAGTGCGCCCGGACCAGGCCGGCTGGGATCGGGTGGGCCGGAGACGGGCGGGGCGGGAACGGGCGAACCCGGGCCGTCCGCGCCAGGCTCAGGCGTGTCAGGGTCGGCTGGGCCGGAGACGGGTGACAGGGGGCCGGCCGCGCCGGGGTTGGGCGTGCAGGGGGTGGGCGGGGGGATCCTCGCGATCCTCGCGCCGGCCGCGCAGGCGGCCCGGGTCGCGGGGCTGCTGCACGGCCTGTACGGCCTCGCCGCCGGGATCGGCGGCCCCCGAGACGACCCCCGCGACGCCTGGGAGAGCTGGCGCGAGGCGCTGCTGGCCCTGCGGGTGGCCGAACACGCCGAGCGGCACGCCCCGGTCGCCGACTGGGCCACGCTCGGCGTCTACCGGCTGCTGGTCCGGCTGTCCCCGCGCGACCTCGCCGGTCTCGCCGCAGAGTCGGCCGCCCTCACGCCCCGGATCGCGGCGAGCGTCGAGGCGTACCTCGACCACGCGGGCCACGCCGGTGAGACGGCCGCGGCGCTCGGCGTGCACCGGCAGACGCTGTACTACCGGCTCGACAAGGCGGGCCACCTCACCGGGCTCGACCTGGCCGACGGGGAGGACCGCCTGCTGCTCCACCTGTCCCTGAAGGCGGCAGCCCTCCTCGGCGGCGCCTGACCCGCCCGCACCGCGCACGGGCGGTGCGGCGGTCAGCGCCGGGTGGTCAGCGCTGCGCGGCCCGGTAGACGCGCAGCCAGTCGACGAACAGGGTCCCGTCACAGGTCGCCGAGCCCTCGCAGACGTTGCGCAGCGACAGGCCCATGCGCTGGGCGGGGACGCGTCCGGTGTAGTCCCAGACGCGGGCGCCGTCCAGCCAGACGCTCACCCGGTCGGGCAGCCAGTCGACGGCGACCGTGTGCCAGCGCGTGAAGTCGGCCCGCAGCGCGCCGTGGGTGCGGTCCCCGCTCTCCGAACTCACGAAGGCGTTCGCCGCCTGCCGGTCCGGGTCGCCGATCGCGGCCAGGCCGATCTCCGCGCCGCCGCCGCTTCCCGGCCGCAACGACACCACGGGGGTGCCCGAGCCCTTGGAGGCACCCAGGCGGACCTCCCAGCGTCCGTACTGCTGGGTGAGTTTGCCGGTCAGGCCGGTCCCGCCGGTGAGGCGCAGCGTCCCGCCGCCGATGCCGCCCGCTCCGCGCGAACCGGTCGCCGTCCAACTGGTCGGGTCGAGCTGGTCGCCGAAGTCCTCGGTGAGGACCGGGCCGCTCCAGCCGGCCGCCGTGCCGTTCCCGGCGCTCCGGCTCCCGGTGCTCCCCGCCGGCCGATCGGTGATCACGGGGTTGCCGGGGACGTCCTGTGGCTGGACGATGTCCACCTGCCGGGGGCCGGTTTTGGCCGGCGCGGAGAGGCGCATCGGCGGATCGGTCTCCTCCCCGGTCTCGCCCGAGGTCTCGTCCGTGCTCTTGTTCGCGGACTTGCCGGTGCTCTTTCCGGTGCCGGTGCCGGTGCCGGTGCCGCTGTTCCGGGCGCCCGGCGCGGCCGAGGGCGGGGGCGTCGCCCGCTGGACGAGCGACGGGCGCGGCGCCGGCCCGGACGAGGGGGCGGGACCGGGCTTGGGGGCGCCGATGCCGACCGGCTCGTCCGTGATCTTCTCGGCGGCCGTCTCCGCGGTCTCGTCGCCGATTTCGTGTACGGAGCGTCCGTCGGCCTCCGCCGACACGGCGGAGGAGGTTCTGGAGGTGCCCTTGGAGGTTCTGTCGCCCGTGGACGCCTGGTCATCGGATTCGGCGTCGCCGGGGACGGAGGTCCGGGTCGCGCCCGCTCCGGCCGCGTTGGGCGCGGAGCCGGGAAGGTCGGGGGAGGAGGCGGGGGGCCGCACCGCGGACTCACCGCCCGCGTTGAACACCTTCGTGGAGTCCCCGCTCGAACATGCGGTGGCGGCGACGATGAGCATCGCCGCCGCCACGGCTGAACCAGGTCCATGAAGTGACATGAGCCGAGTTAACCACAGGAATTGACATTTATAACGAGGTGGAACTGGTAATGCCGCTTGTCGGTCAGGCGCACGTCTTCTCGTATACGCGGAGCAGTTCCATGCTGATGCGCTCGACCGAATAGCGGGAACGGGCGCGGTCGGCCGCCGCGTACCCGATGGCCGTGCGCAGCGTGGCGTCGCCGAGCAGGCGGCGGATGCGGTGGGCGATCTCCAGCGGGCGGTCGGGCCGGGTCAGGAACCCGGTCACGCCGTCCACCACCGAGTCGAGGTGGGCTCCGGACGCCGAGGCGATGACGGGGATGCCGCACGCCATGGCCTCCAGGGCCGCCGTGCCCGTGGGGACGGTCGGCGGCAGCGACAGCACCAGGTCGGCGCTCCGCATGAGCTTGGGCATCGCCGTGTGCGGGACCATGCCGAGCATCTGCACGCGGTCGGCCACGCCGTGCTCGCCCGCGACGGCCCGCAGCCGCTCGATGCTCGGGTCGTCGCCGCCGGCGATCACCAGTTCGGCCTCGGGCACGGCCCGCAGAGCGTGCACCGCGTACTCCGCTCCCACGTGACCCACGTGCAGCAGGCGGGGCCGCTCACCCCGGGGGAAGGCCGGGCCCTGGCGGCGGAAGCGCTCGATGTCGATGCCGTGGGGGACGACCGAGATGTTGCGGCGGGGCACGCCCATCCGGATCAGCTCGGACTCCTCGTCGGCGCAGGCGGCGATGACGGCCCTGGCCCGGCGGCCGATCGCGCACTCCAGCCGGCGCACCGGCGCGGGGGTCCGGCTCTCGTCGTAGTGGCTGTGGAAGGTCTGGGTGACCGGCACGTCCAGGCCCTCAGAGCCCGCGATCGCGGCCAGGCCGCTCGACCACGAGTACGCGTGGATGATGTCCGGCCGGTGCTCCCTCCACCGCTGGGCCAGCCCGGCGCTGAAGTCGGGGATGTAGGGAAGGAGGTCGCTCTCCGACAGCTCCACGTCGGGCCCGGCGGGCACGTGCTCGACGCCGTCGCCCTTCGTCTTCGACCGCGTGTAGACGGTCACCCGGTGGCCCCTGGCCAGCTCACGCGCGATGGCGGGCGTGTCGGGCGTAAGTTCGTGCGCGGAGACGATCGCGATATCCATGGCACACCTCAAGACAGGAAGGCGCTTGAAAAGGTGTGCCTGCGTCCTAGGCACGATCGATGTAGATGATGTTTACCTTACTCCGATTCGCGCTAAACACCTAATCGGGAAAAATCATGCGATCCCCCGTGCCGAGGGGGCGTCCCGCCTCAGCGAGATCGGCGCAGCGTGAGCACGGTGATCTCGTCGACGGCGTGCGTGCCGCAGAAGCCCCGGTGGTCCTCCTCGATCGCCTTGACGACCGTGCTCGGCGGCTGGCCGGCGCAGCGGGCGAGGACCTCGGTGAGCCGATCCTCGCCGTAGTTGTCCCCGGCGGGGCTCTGCGAGCCCACCAGGCCGTCGCTGTAGAGCACCAGTGTCTCGCCGGCCGACAGCGTGAGGTCCTCGGTCGCGGGCACCGAGCCCTCCTCGAAGCCCAGCGGCACCCCGCCGCCCTCGGAGAAGCGGACGCCGCCGCCCTGCTGGACCAGCGCGGCCGGGTGGTGGCCCGCGGAGGCCAGCCGTACCTTCCGGCCCCGCACGAAGCCCGCCGCGGCCATCACGAACATGCCCGTGTTCTGCGCGACGAGCGCGTCGCTGACCTTCCGCAGCGCCTCTCCGGGGTCGTCCTCCCACACGCTCAGCACGCGCAGCCCGTTGCGGACCATCGCGGTCACTGACGCCGCCTCCTCACCGCGCCCGGCCGAGCTCCCGACGACGAAGCCCCAGCCGTTCTTGACCGGGAACACGTCGTAGAACTCGCCGCCGATCGCCCGCATGCCGGAGCCGGGGTGGTAGACCGCCGCGATCTCGAAGCCGGGGATGTCGGGCAGCGTCCGGGGGAGCACCCCGGTCTGCAACGTGTCGGCGGCCTGCGAGCGGCGCTGGAAGCCCTGCTGCGCCCGCATCGCCAGGCCGAGGTGCAGACCGGCCTCCTCCATCAGGCCGAGGTCGGCGAGGCCGAACGGAGGCCGCTCGCGCAGGCGCACCAGCGTGAGCACCCCGCGCACCTCCTCCTCGGTCCGGATCGGCACGCTGAGCAGGGAGCCCGCCCGCATCGCCTGCAGAACGCCGGCGCCGAGCAGCGAGTCGTCGCTCAGCATCTCGTGGACGACGCCGCTGTGAGTGGTCAGCACCTGCCCGACGACCGGCGCCGCGGCGGGCGGAGCCTCCTCGACCGTCCGCTGCAGCCGGCCGACCGGCTGGTCGCTCGGCCCGATGACGACCGACCTGACCGGCTCGCCGTCCCTGGAGACGTCCGCGATCACCCAGTCGGCCGTCTCCGTGGCCAGCAGCCGCGCCGCGCGCAGCAGGGCGACCGGCTCGCGCAGGCTCTCCTCGTCGAGCAGCAGCCGGGTGAGCCGCGACAGCAGTTCGTGCCGCCGGGCCGCCGCGAGAAGGTCCGTGTCGTCGGGGACGTCCGCCTCCGCCGCCGGCTCCGGAAGCTGGACCTCCACCGGCAGCACGACCCCGGCGAGCATCTCCTGCGGCTCGCCCGGCATCCGCAGGCGGCTCAGCACCAGCCGTACGTTGTGGGCGCGGCCCTGGTGCGCCAGACGGGTCGGGAACGAGACGCTGTCCTCGCCGTGCAGCACGGCGGCGAGGCGCTGGCGGAACGCCGCGCGGGCGGCCACGTCGACGAGGAGCGGGAAGGCGCGGCCGATGAGGTAGCCGGCCGGGCTGCCGAGCAGGCGGGTGGTCTCGTTGTTGATGCGGCGCACGGTGCCGCCCGTGTCCATGATGATCACGGGGATCGGCAGCGCGCGGAACACCTGGCGCAGCAGCTTCTGCTCGCGCTGACTGCCGCCGTCCCTGCGCCTGCGGCTGCGCGTCACCTCGGCCACGGCCTTGCGCAGCAGTTCCTCGGCGGTGTCCAGCTCGCGTAGCATCGCGGCCGGGTCGGGATCGTCCCGCAGCGTGGCGATGCGGTCGGCGAGCCCGCTCAGCGCGCGCTCGAGCTCGGCGGTGTCGGGCAAGCTGCCCCCCTCTCTCGACGTAGACGCTACGCCAAACAACGGGTCTAATCGATCCGGCCTGGATTAACCCCGAACCTATGGGAATGGTCTTTCTACCATGGAGACAACGTCCATCCTCGCGCGTGACCTCGCGGCGCTCGGCCGTGTGACGGAAGGCACGTCCGCCGAGGGCGTCCTGCGCGGGATCACCGAAGCGGTGGCCCGGGGCGTCCCCGGCTGCGCGGGCGGCACCGCCGAGCTCTGGATGGAGGAGCGGGTGCTGCTCGCGGCCTCCCACAGCGAGCTCACCGCGCTCATCGACCGCGAGCGCGACCTGCGGGAGGGTCCGTCCAGGGAGGCGCTGACGAGCGGGCGCCCGGTGTCGATCCCGGACGTGATGCGCGAGTCGCGCTGGTCCCGCTACGCCGCCACCGCCGTACGGCACGGCGTGCGCTCGGTCCTGGTCGTGCCCATCGCGGTCGACAGCGCCGTCGCCATCATCGGCCTGTACGGCGTGCGTCCCGGCGTCTTCACCGCCGGGGGCTCGCTGATGGCCCTGCTGCGCGAGCAGGTGACGGTGGCGCTGGCCAACATCTGGGAGTTCGACGACGTGCTGACCGGCGCGGCGCAGATGCAGGAGGCGCTGGCAGGCCGTTCGGTGATCGACCAGGCCAAGGGGATCATCATGTCGAAGAGCGGCTGCTCCGCCGAGGAGGCGTTCGAGGAGCTCCGGCGGGTGTCCCAGCATCACCAGGTGAAGGTGGCCGACCTGGCCCGGCTCCTGGTCACCGAGCACCAGCAGAAGCACGGGGGAGCGGCGCCGGAGTGATCACGTGTCCCGACGGTCGCACGCACGGCCCAGAGGGCTCAGGCGGCGAACGCGGCCAGGGCCTCGTCGAGGGTGTCGAACAGCGGCAGCCGCTGGGACAGGCCCGTCACCCACATCACCTTGGAGTTCGGGTACTGCACGGAGACCAGCGCGAAGTTGCCGCCGGCGGTGGTGGAGCGCTGCCAGTGATGGACGATGAGGCCGAGCGCCCGGGAGTCCATGAACGTGACTTTGCCCAGGTCGAGGATCATGTCGGGGCCGTGGTCGTCCGCCGCCGCGTCCAGGAAGTCCGAGAACTGATCACGTGTGGTGGCGTCGAGGACACCGTTCACGTGGATCACCACGATGTCTCCCGCCATGCTCGACGACAGGGACAGCAATCCGTTGTTCGACACCTCGCGCCTCCTCTGCCGCAACATTACTGGGGCCGGAGGGGTGGTGAAACTCCCGAGTTTGCGGCAATATACTGAAGCAGAGGTCCAGCAGAGGGCCTCGTCTCGATACTGTAGCGAGGCGTGCCTTCTGCCTGGTCACCCCAGCCGCGTAGGCGCCCTCGCGAGAAAAAATACGAGGGGACTGCGCAGATGGCTGCCGAGGTCCGTGCAGAGACCGCCAGCAATCCGACCGCCGAAGAGCTCCTGGACGAGCTCACCCGGGACGACGTGTCCGAGGTCCGGCGGGAACGCCTCCGTGAAATGATCGTCGAAATGCACCGTCCGATGGCGAGGGACATCGCCCGGCGGTACCTCAACCGGGGCGAGCCGATGGAGGACCTCCTTCAGGCCGCGTACGTCGGCCTGATGAAGGCCATCAACGGCTTCGACCCCACCCTGGGTCACAGCTTCCGCGGGTACGCCATGGTCACCATGACGGGTGAGGTCAAGCGGCACTTCCGCGACCGCACCTGGGCCGTCCGGGTGCCCCGCCTCTACCAGGAGCGCCGCGCCGAGCTGAACCGGCACGTCGCCGACATGACCCAGGAACTCGGCCGGTTCCCCACCGTCGCCGAGCTCGCCAAGAAGATGGGCCTGTCCGAGGAGGACATGCTCCTCACCATGGACGCCTCCGCGGCGTACAGCACCCTTTCGCTGGACGCGCCGATCGGCGCGGACGACGACGCCGCCGCGCTCGGCGACGTGATCCCCGAAGAGGACGACGCGCTCGACACCCTGGTGGACAAGGAAGCGCTGAAGCCTCTCATCGACCTTCTCCCCGAGCGGGAGAAGAACATCCTCCTGCTGCGGTTCTACGGCAACATGACGCAGGCCGAGATCGCGGCGGAGTTCGGCATATCGCAGATGCACGTGTCGCGGATCCTCCGCAAGACCCTCGACCAGCTTCGGGCGGAGCTTGTCGCGGGATGAGGAGATCGCGACGATACCCGGGGCACCGTCTGTGTTCAGGCGGTGCTCCGAGGTATCTTCGTCCTGCCCACAGCCCACAGGTCCTGAGATAGCCCGATTGGCGGCGGGAGGCGTGTACCGCGTGAAAGATGACGGCGTTCCCGCGCACGTCACCGGAGCGGCGAGGGAGCGTACCTTCTCCTTAGCCGATCTTCCTGATCTGCGGGAGTTCGCCGCCGCCGAGGCGCAGCGCCGTGGTATGCCCGAAGACGCGCTGGGCGATTTCCTCGTGGCGCTCAACGAGGTCGCCACGAACGCGGTCACACACGGGTCGACGAAGGCCCGGCTGGGATTGTGGCGCGAGGGGCCGGCCCTGGTGGTGGCGGTCCACGACGACGGCCGCGAGTGGCGTCCGCCGGCCGTGCCCGGCCACGACCCGCCACCCGAGAACGCCACCAGCGGCATGGGCCTCTGGGTGGCCCGCCTGCTGAGCGACGACCTCCGTGTCACCGCCGGACCCGGCGGGAGCACCGTGGTGATGCGTTTCCTCCTGGAGTGAGGGTAAGGGTCGGCCATGGCTGTCCCACGGATTCTGATCGTCGGCGGCGGATACGTCGGCATGTACACCGCACTGCGCCTGCAGCGCAAGCTCCGCCGTGGCGAGGCGCTCGTCACCGTCGCGGACCTCGACTCCTACATGACCTACCAGCCCTTCCTGCCGGAGGCCGCGGCCGGCAACATCGAGGCCCGGCACGTCGTCGTCCCGCTCCGGCGGGTGCTGAACCGGTGCCAGATCCTCAGCGGACGGATCACCCAGGTGCGGCTGGCCGACCGTAAGGCGGAGTTCGAGCCGCACGAGGGGCCCGCCCTCACCATCGCGTACGACTACGTGGTCATGGCGCCCGGATCGATCTCGCGGCTCCTGCCGGTGCCCGGCCTGGCCGACAACGGCATCGGGTTCAAGACCATCGAAGAGGCCATCGCGCTGCGCAACCACGTGCTCGGCAGGCTCGACGTGGCCGCCTCCACACCCGACCCCGAGGTCCGGCGCAGGGCGCTGACCTTCGTCTTCGTCGGCGGGGGATACGCCGGGGTGGAGGCACTGGCGGAGCTGGAGGACATGGCCGCCGACGCCTGCAAGTACTTCGACGGGCTCAGCCGCGCCGACATGCGCTGGGTGCTCGTGGAGGCGACCGACCGCATCCTGCCCGAGGTGGGGCCGGACATGGGCCGGTGGACGGCCCAGCAGTTGCGTGAGCGGGGGATCGAGGTCCGGATGGGGACGATGCTGAAGTCGGCCGAGGGCCGCCACATCGTGCTCAGCGACGGTGACGAGTTCGACACCGACACCCTCGTCTGGACCGCCGGCGTCAAGCCGCACCCGCTCGTCCGCGCCGGGGACCTGCCGGTCGACGAGAAGGGGCGGGTCAGGGTCGATGCCGGGATGCGCGTGCACGGGACCGACTTCGCCTTCGCCGCCGGAGACTGCGCCGCCGTTCCCGACCTCACCCGGCCGGGGGAGTTCTGCCCGCCGAACGCCCAGCACGCCGTACGGCAGGCCAGGACGCTGGCCGACAACGTGCTGGCGACGCTGCGCGGGCAGCCCCGGAGGCCGTACCGGCACAAGTACGCGGGGTCGGTGGCGAGCCTGGGGCTCTACAAGGGCGTCGCGCAGATCTACGGCCGGGAGCTCCGGGGGTTCCCCGCGTGGTTCATGCACCGCACCTATCACCTGACGCGGATGCCGACCTTCAACAAGAAGACCCGGATCCTCATGGACTGGACGCTCGGGTTGTTCTTCCCCAGGGAGATCGTGTCACTGGGGGCCATCGAGGAGCCGCGCAAGGAGTTCACCCTGTCGGCCCGCTCCTGAGCTACCCCGTCTTCGGCGCATCCGGGGCGCATCGTGCGCTCATGCCGGTGCTGTGGCGGGGCGATGCCGTCGGCATACCAGCGCCGAACTGGCCTTCCCTACGGTAGAGGTCATCCCTGGTGAGCGGCTTCGGCCCCCTGGAAGGCGAGGAGTAGCCATGCCCGAGGCGAACGACAACCCGAGCACCGAGCCGGAGATCACGGGAGAGGAGGCCCCCGAGGTCGTCGCGCACTCCGACGAGGAGTCCGAGGACAATCCTCTCTGCATCTCGATCAACATCGAGGTCCACTAGGTCTTGGCCGGCCGTGCCGGACGGGCGCGGCCGGACATCCTCCCGCGCCCCGGCGCCCGGAACGTCGCCTGGGCACGTCTCGCCGGCCCGGTCCCAGGAAGGACCGGGTGTCCTCGTCGTCCCCGCTTGGAGGATGCAGTGATCGAAGGGAGCAACCGCGAGGACGAGGCGCCTCCGCGGCTGATCCGGGGCGAGCGCGGCTGGTGGTTGCTGGGGCCGGGCGGCGTCGCCCGGCTCGGGGACGCGCATCTGACCCCGGCGGGCGCGCTGCGCCCGGACGTCGAGCGCGGGCTCCGCGAGCAGGGGCTGTTCACCGTACGGCCCAGCCGCAGCTACTCCCTCACCGTGCTGACGGCCACCGCGTGCAACCTGGGGTGTGCCTACTGCTTCCAGAACCTGGACCAGGACGACGGCGGCACCAGCCCGCCGCGCATCGCCTCGGTCCGGCTGACCTCCGGCGTCATCGCCGAGATCCTCACGTTCGTGGGGCGGCGGCAGGCGGAGTCGGGGATGGACGGCCTCCTCCTCACGATCTTCGGGGGAGAGCCGCTGATGAACCCGCGGGGCTGCCGTGAGCTGCTCGAACGCGCCGCCGGCTACGGGCTGCGCCGCGCGGGCATGGTCTCCAACGGAACGCTGCTGACGCCGCGGCTGGCCCGGCAGCTCGCCGACCTGGGGTTGCGGTACGTACAGGTGACCTTCGACGGCGACCGGCCCGACCACGACCGGATCCGGGTGCGCAGAACGGGCGGCGGTACGTTCGACGCCATCGTGGGCGCCATGGCCGCCATGACGGAGACCACCTCGATCAGATGCGACCTGCGGGTCAACGTCTCCCCGCAGAACGTGGCCGGAATCGACGCGCTGGTCGAGCGGCTGGCCGCCGCGCTGGACCCCTCCCGGTGCACCATCCACTTCGCCCGCGTCGGCGACGCCGGCGTCGGCTACGAGGACACGCTGGCATACTCCGACGATCTGGCGGACCGGTTCATCCGCTGGCAGCGCCGCGCGCTCGACCTCGGCTTCGCGGTGCCCCGTCCCCGCGTACGGCGGCCCTGCAACGCGTGCTCCTACCGGGACGGCAAGTACGGGGCGGTCGTCAACCCCGACGGAGCGCTGTACAGCTCCTGGACCACCGCCGGCAGACCCGAGTTGCGGGTGGGCACGGCCCGTGACGGCTACCTGCCCCGCGAGCGGACCGACGACCGATGGTTCACCTGCGAGGACACGTACGGGCGGTCGGGGGACAGGCGGGAGGAGGCGCGGTTCCGTGACCGGGTGGACGCGGCGCACCTCGACCACCTCAGCGCGACCGGCCGGCTGCGGGCATGATCGAGGGCCGCACCGGGGAGTATCCCGCCGCTCCCCGGGAGGACCGGTCCGAGGTGTTCCACGGCCACGTGGTGGTCGACCCGTACCGCTGGCTGGAGGACTCCGGCGACGAGCGGACCCGCGCGTGGACCGCGGCCCAGGACGCGCTGTTCGACGCGGAGCGGGCCGCGTGGCCGCACCTGGAGAAGTGGCGGATCGCACTGGCCCGCCTGTACGCGTTCCCGCAGTCGTCGGCGCCCCGGCACCGCGGGGACCGCGTCTTCTTCACCCACCGGGAGCCCGGCGCGGAACACCCCGTGCTGCTGGTCGCCGGACACGGCGCCGTACGGCCCCTGGTGGACCCGCTCTCCCTCGACCCGAGCGGGCGGACGGTGCTGGAGGCGTGGCATCCCTCCGTCGAGGGTGACCTGCTCGCCTTCCAGGTGTCCGCCGACGGCCTGGAGGACTGCGTGCTCCGGGTGATCGACGTCGCCACCGGCGCCCTGGTGGACGGCCCCCTCGACCGGGTGCGGCGGACCCCGGTCGCCTGGCTGCCGGGCGGCCGGGCCTACTACTACGTGCGCCGCCTGGATCCCCGGCTCAATCCGGGGGAGGAGCGCTATCACCGGCGCGTCTACCTGCACCGGGTGGGCGCGGACCCGGACGACGACGTCCTCGTCTTCGGCGAGGGCCGGGAGAAGACGAGCTTCTACACCGTCGCCGTCACACCGGACGGCCGCTGGCTGAGCGTCTCGTCCACCCTCGGCACCCGTCCCGCGACCGATCTGTGGCTCGCCGACCTGGCCGATCCGGCGGACGTGGACGGCCCGGCAGGCGTGGACGGTTTGGCCGGTGCCGCCGACCGGCCCCGGCTGCGCGCCGTGCGGACGGGCACGCCCGCCCGCAGCAGGCTTCACATCGCCCCGGGCACGGCGCCCGGCGACCCGATCTGGCTGCGTACGGATCTGGACGCCCCCCGGGGACGGATCGTGGTGACCACCGTCGCAGACACCGTCGCTGACGTCACCGACACCGGCGCGGAACGGTGGCGCATGCTCATCCCGGAGCGGCCGGACGCGGTGCTGGAGGACTTCGCGCCGCTGCGCGACCCGGCGCTGCCGCGTCCGCTCGCGCTGGTCTCCTGGACCCGCCACGCCGTGTCCGAGATCACCCTGCACGATCTCGCCGACGGCCGGGAACTGGCCGGGGTGCCGCTGCCGGGCAGGGGCACCATCGGCCGGTTCGCCACGCGGCCCGAGGGCGGGCACGAGGTCTGGTTCGGCTACCACGACCACGTCACGCCGCCGAGGGTGCTGCGCTACGACGCGCGTACGGGGACGCTGGAAACCTGGCCGTGTCCGGCGGCCCCCGCCACGGCACCTCCGTCGCGGAGGCTCGGCACGTCTCGGCCGCCGGGTGTCTCCCCGGCGTCCGTCCTGTCTTCTCCCGCCACCTTTTCCCTGGCGCCGGAGCCGGGCTCGGTGACGACCACGCAGGTCGCCTTCCCGTCCCGGGACGGCACCACGGTGCGGATGTTCGTCCTCTCGCCGTACGGCGTGCCGGACCGCCGGCGCCCGGCGATCCTCACCGGGTACGGCGGCTTCGGCACCTCCATGACCCCCGTCTACACGCCGCAGGCGCTGGCCTGGGTCCGGGCCGGCGGGGTCTACGCGATCGCGTGCCTGCGCGGCGGGGGAGAGGAAGGCGAGGAGTGGCACCGCGCCGGGATGGGCCCGCGCAAGCAGAACGTCTTCGACGACTTCGACGCCGCCACCGACCTGCTGATCGGCCGGGGCTGGACCGCCCCCGACCGCCTCGGCGTCCTGGGGGAGTCCAACGGGGGGCTGCTCGCCGCCGCGGCGCTCACCCAGCACCCGGACAAGTACGCCGCGGTCGTCTGCGTCGCGCCGCTGCTGGACATGCTGTCCTACGAGCGGCTGGGCATGGGCCCGAGCTGGCGGGCGGAGTACGGCAGCGTGCGCGACCCCCAGGAGTTCCGCGCGCTGCTGGCCTACTCGCCCTACCACCGGGTGCGCACGGGCCTGCCGTACCCGCCGGTGCTGTTCGCCGTCGCCGACGGCGACACCCGGGTGGACCCGGGCCACTCGCGCAAGATGTGCGCCCTGCTGCAGCACGCGTCGTCCGGCCCGGGCCCCGTGCTGCACCGGCTGGACCGGGGCGTCGGCCACGGCGCCAGGTCCGAGTCGCTGAAGCTCTCGCTGCTCGCCGACGTCGTCGCCTTCCTCGCGCGGCACTGCGGCCTCGACCCGGTGGGTCTGTCGTGAACGTCCTCCTCTGCCCGCTGAGTGACGCCGGCTACCTCTACCCCGCCCTCGCCGTCGGCAGGGAGCTTCGCCGGCGCGGGCACGCCGTCTTCCCTCTCGTCCGGCCCGGGGCGGCCGGCGTCGTGGGCGAGGCGGGCTTCGCCGCGCTGGACGCGCACGAGTACGGCGGAGTCCGCGCCTTCTCGGCCGCCTGGTGGGGCGAGACCGGCGCCGTCCAGTACCGGGCTGCGGCCCGCGCGGCCCGGGAGGTCCGGGCCGACGCGCTGGTCACCTCGATCCTGTGCCACGGCGCGCTCCTCGCCGCCGACGCGCTCGACCTGCCGGTGGTGGTGCTGGGCTTCGCGGCGCACCTGTGGCCGTACGGCCGCGGTGGCGAGGGGGAGCGGCACGGACGCGCCGTCCTGCGGGAGCTGCGGCTGCTGGAGATGCTGCGCCTCTACGGCGTCGCGCGGGAGCAGGCCGGGCTGCCGCCCCGCCGGGACCGGCGGCGGGACCTTCCGCTGATCGGGTCGGGCCTGCTGCTCCGCGGCGACCCGGCGCTGGAGTATCCGGGGGCGGAGCTGCCGGAGGGTGTGCGCCACGTGGGGCCGTGCGCGTGGGAGCCCCCCGCCGACCCGGCCGCGCTGCACCGGCTGGCCGGGCGGGTGCGCCGGATCGGCAAACCCGTCGTGTACGTGCATCTGGGCCGGGTGTTCGGGGGGGAGAGCATGTGGCCCCGGCTGAACGCGACGTTCACCGGCGGCCCGTTCCAGGCCGTGGTCGAGCGGGGCCGTTCCGGTGAGCCGCGGCCCGCCCCGGGAGCGGACGTCGTCGTGATGCGCGAACCCTGGATGGGCCCCCTGATCGAGCTGTCGGATCTGGTGCTGACGAACGGCACCTCGTCGCCGGTCCTGGCCGCGCTCATGCGGGGAAAACCCCTGGCCGTCGCGCCGATCGGCTCGGAGCAGCCACTGCTGTCCGAGGCGTGCGTACGGGCCGGGGTGGCGGTCGGGTTTCCCCCGGGCCCGGGCCCGGCGGGCGAGGGTGTCGCGGCGCTCGGCACCGCGTACGCCGGCGGGCTGGGCGAGCGGGTGCGGGAGCTCGGCGCGCGCCTGAACACCTCCGGCGGCGCCGCCGCTGCCGCCGACGCGGTGGTCGCCGCCGCCTCGTCGGCGCGGGCGGCCGCGCACGACGGCCGGCCGGTCGAGGCCGTCACGGCCACGGTGCCGGACGGGCCGCTGCGGACTGATATCGGTGCCGCGCCTTCCGGTGCGGCCCTCGCTGGTGCCGCGTCACCCGCACACGTGACGGTCCCGGGCGATGCGTGGACTTCCGCCTCCGCCGCGCCCGCCGACATCGGAGCGGACAGAGGTGGGTCATGAGCGAAGCCGTGCCCCTGCGGCGCAACATGCGGTTCCAGTTCCTCTGGCTGGGCTCGGTGACGTCGGAGCTGGGCTCCTCGCTGACCGGGCTCGCCCTGCCGCTGCTGATCCTGGCCGTCACCGGCTCCGCCGCGCTGGCCGGGCTCGCCGCCGCCTGCCGCATCACCGCCGGGATCCTCGTCTCGCTCCCCGCGGGAGTGTGGGTCGACCGGTGGGACAGACGCCGGATCCTGCTGTGCGGTGAGGGGGCGCGTGCCGTGGCCATGGCCACCCTCGTGGCGGCGGTCCTCGCCGACCGGGTGACGATGGGGCACGTGATCGCCGTGGCCGTGACCAACGGGGTCGCGGACGCGTTCTTCCGGCCCGCCCGCGACGCGGCGATCCGCGCGGTCGTCCCCGCGAGCCAGCTCATGTCGGCGTACGCGCAGGACGAGGCGCGCGGCCACGCGACGGTCCTCGCGGGGCCACCGCTCGGCGGATTCCTGTTCGGCCTGGGCCGGGTCGTCCCGTTCGCCGTGGACGCGGTCACCTACGCGGTCTCTATGGTGTTCGTGCTGCTGGCCAGGGTCCCGCGACGGCCCGCGAACGTTGAGAACTCCGGCAGGACCCGGATGCGGGCGGACATCGCGGAGGCGGCCCGCTGGCTGTGGCACCGGCCCGCGCTGCGGGCCGGCCTGGCCTTCTCCCTGGTCGCCAACCTCGCGGCCAACGCGCTGCTGCTGCCGGTGGTCGTGCTGGTCGGCTCTCGCGGCGGGGACCCCGCGGTGACCGGCATGGTTCTCGCGGGCCTGGGGCTGGGCGGTCTGCTCGGAGCGGCCCTGTCGGCGAAGATCGGCGCGCTCCTGCCGCCCGGCAGGCTGATGCTGGCGGTGGTCGGCGTGTTCGCGCTCGCCGTGTGCGCGACGACCCTCCCGTTCGGCGCCTACTGGCCCGCGGTCCCGCTCATCCTGGCGATGATCGCGGCCCCGGCGCTCAACGTGGTTCTGCGCGTGCTCGTGGCGACGCTCGTGCCGGACGCGATGATGGGCCGGCTGACCTCGCTGCTCCGGGTGGCGACCATGGGCCTGGCCCCCCTCGGGCCGTTGCTGGGCGGTGTCCTCGCGGACCGTGCCGGCGGCGTCGGCGCGCTGCTCGCGATCGGCGGCTCGCTCGCCCTGTGCTGCGTCCTGGCCGCGACGAGTGCCACGCTGCGCGGGCTCGAAGGTGCCCCTGAGGCGGCCATGCCGGTCGAGGCGATGCCCACGGAGGCGGCATAGGCACGCTGGGGCGGGACCGGGAACTCGTCGGGGCCTCGCGGGAGCGTCTCCCGCGATGCCCCGACGAGTTCTTCAGTGGGGAATCACCGGGTCAGCGGCGGACGCGTCCGCCGCGCCAGCTGCCGCGGTTGACGCCCGCGGTGCCGACGCCGGCCTGGTGCAGGGCGAGCAGGCACAGGCCGAGGGCGATCAGCGCGGTCATGCCGATGCCGATACTCGCGTTGAGGAGGTCGAGGAGGAAGGCGATCCCGAAGACGATCGCCGCGGCGATGGCGAGCATTGTTACCTCACTTCCGGGTCAACTGGGCAAGTAACGTGCGGTACTCGTGCAGGGCCAGGCGCAGCGCCTCGGTGTCGCCCCGCTCGTTGTCCTTCCACTGGCCGAGCAGTGCCTCACGGCGGGAGGTGAAGGCCGACAGGGCCTCCTCCACCAGCGCGTCCGCCTGCTCGACCGACTGACGGGGATCGTCGACGAACCCCGACTTGATCTCACGCCACCGGCCTTCCAGCGCGTCGTCCAGAACGGCCCCCGTGCCCGGGGCGTTCGTGGTCGCGGCCGGGTAGGCCACCGGCCCGTCGAGGGTTCCGGCGGTGTCCGGGGTGGTGGCGTACGCGCTGTCCTGGGTGGCGGGGTAGGCCACCGGCCCGTCGGCGGCGGTGTCCGCGGACGTCACGGCGTTCCGGTCCGCGTCGGGGGTGGTCACATCGTCGCCGACACCGTGGTGCACGTCGTCGTGGCTCCGCCGGTCTTCGTAGGCGCCGGCCGCGTCGTCGCCGTCGGCGGTGGAGTAGCCGGCGGGCTCGTACCCGGCCGAGGCGCCTGTCTGGGCGTCGCCGGTCCGGTCGCCCGCGACGAGGACGTCGCCCTCGACGCCGTCCCGGCGGGAGCCGCGGCGCGAGTCATGAAGCGAGCCATGCGGCGACTCTTCGGACGACGTGAGGACGTCGTCGCCCGCCTGGTCGTGCGCGTTCCGGAAGCGGTTGTCGGCGCGGTCCGTTTCGTCCCTGTCCGCATAGTTCGTGTAGTCAGGGTCGTCGCCGGTGCCCCGCACGGTGCCGTCGCCGTACGCGGCGTCGTCGGTGGTGTCGTCGGTGGTGTCCTGGACCGCGCCGTCCCGGTAGCCGGCGACGTACGCGTCGCTGGGCGCGTAGACCGGGCCGGGACCCTCGTGCTCGTCCCGTCTGGCGTCATCGAGAGCCCGCTCGCGGCGAGCCTGCTCCTCCAGGGGTTCGGAGGTCTCGGGAGTCGGCTGCTCGGTGACCTCGTCGCGCTGGTCGTATCGGTTCGTCCGCATGGTCATCGCCCCGCATTCCGCACGTCGGCCCGGTGGCCGTTCACCGGGACGCCGTCGTGGTCGTCGTACTCGTCGGTCGTGTAGGCGGTGCCGTTCCGCGCGGCGCCGTCCGCGTCCACATGGCCGTTGGCGCGGCTGTCGACGTGGCCGTTCGTGTGGCTGTTCACGTGGCCGTCGACGGGAGCGTCGGTGCCGTCGCCGAGAAGCTCCTGGAACAGCGCCCGGTAGTGGACCATCGCCTGACGGAGCTCTTCGGTGGTGGCGTCCTGGCGGGCGGCCCGGCTGCTGATCTCGTGGGCGTTGCGGTAGTGGTCCAGAGTGGTCGCGTGGGCCACCGACAGGTCGCTCAGCCGCTGCTCGAAGTCGTCCGTCGGGTAGCCGCGCGCCGCCATGACCGCGGTGACCAGGGCGTCCGCCTCGGTGACGGCGAACCCGGGAGCGTCGACGAAGTGCTCCTGCACGTCGGTCCACTTCCGCGAGTACTCGTCCCGGGTGTGCGGGTCGAGCGGGCGGATGTCCAGCTCGGCGTGGCGCTCCTCGCGGGCGCGCAGCTCCTGCTCGGCCTCCTTGCGGCTGTCGCTCTCCCGTACGGCCCGGTCGTATTCGGGGCCGAACCGGTCCTGCAGGTGGCGCCGGCGGTTGCGCACGGACACCAGGTAGCCGACTGCCAGGATCACCAGCACGGCGACGATCGCGACGGCCACCCATGCTACGGCGGTCATATCTGCCTCCAGGGGTGAGTGCGTTGTTCATCCGCACTGCCCGGGAATACGCGCTTCACGCATTGCGTAATCGCGGATTCTGCGGGTAAAGGGCCGTTGACCAGCAGAGGAGGTTGCCATGGGCTTCGGGGCCAGTCTCGCCTTCATCGCGGTCGGCGCGGTTCTCGCGTTCGCCGTCAAATGGGACGTTCCTGGAATCGACCTGCAGATGATCGGGTGGATTCTCATGCTCGTGGGCATCGCCGGCATGGTGCTCACCAGTCGCTACACCCGCCGGCCGCGGGTGGCGGAGGAGACGGTGGAGACCATCGAGCCGGACACGATGTACACCGTGGATCCGGCGGCCGAGCCGCACACCCACGTGCGCGAGACCGAGACGCACAGCACCGTCCACCCGGGGGAGCGCCGCGTGCACGTGCGCGAGGAGACCACGCCCCTTCCGCGCGACGGCGTCTGAGCCTGGGCGAGCCGGGACGCGTCCATGGACAGGTGAACGTCACCGGTCCCTTGGCGCGGCCTGGCCTGCGCCTCCCGGGCCAGGCGGGTCGCTCAGCGGGCCTGGCCCCTCGCTTCCTGGGCCTGCTCGGTGGCTCGGCGGGCTTCGCCGAGGACCCGGGCGATGTGGGAGTCGGCTCCGGCGGGCACCTCGTGGAAACCCCGCTCGGGGTCGTAGGCGATGTCGAGTCCGTTGTCGACCAGCCGGGTGGCCCACCGTACGGCGGTGTTGAGTTTGTCCGCAGGGATCCGGCGGCCCTGGGCCACGGCGGAAAGATTCCGCAGGTTGGTCGCCGGGCCGCTTTGGCTGTGCTCACGCCTGAGCGTCCACGGCAGGGCGCGTCTGTGGTCTGTCATGCGCTTCGACAGCCCCGCTGCCCGCTTCGCCTGCAGGATGCCGGACTCCGTCACGCCGAAGTGGTCGGCGAGGCGTGCGTTCGTCCATCCCTCAGCGGCCAGCCGTGCGAGCTCCTCCTGGTCGATGCGCGTCTTCCTCCCCATGATCACCAGCCTAGGTGGACCCGGCCGGTCATGTACGCACACCGCCGGAAACTGCGCTAAGGTTTGCATGTGCTCGGGGAGGCCAGGGCAACGGGACGTAGCGCAGCTTGGTAGCGCACTTGACTGGGGGTCAAGGGGTCGTGGGTTCGAATCCCGCCGTCCCGACACTGTTCTAGCAGGTCGGAGCCGTGATCACGCGAGAGTGATCACGGCTTTTCTGTTTCTCGTTGCTCGTTTGTTGCTCGGACGAGCCGTCAGTTGCTGGCACGTCGCTGCCCGCCATTGCCGCAGGCTGTCGCGTGTTCCGGCTCACTGACGTCAGCGCGGGACGCGAATGGGCAAACGGGTAGCTCACAACTAGGGCATTTTGATCTACGACGTAAAGGCGTTCGCTTTTCGGGCTCACCCGAGCATCCGGGCGAAGGCGTCAGGAGTCACGATGGGAATCCCATATACGCGGGCCTTACGTGCCTTGCCCGACAGGGTGTCCGGATCGGCGGCGACCAGGAGGCTGACCTTCTTGGTCACGCTGGGGTGCGGGAGGTAGCCAGCCTGACGGGCTCGTTGCTCCCATGCTTCACGGCCGTCGTCCATCTCGCCGGTGAAGACAACGAGAGCGCCCGGCGGCAGTTCGAACCGGGTCGTCAGGGCGCCGGGAGTCCCGGCCGCATCGGTCAGGGCGTCCTCGACGGCCCTGAGCGGCAGATGGAGCGAGGTGGCGACGAGGTCGAGCTCCTGGCGCTCGGCCTCAGTCACCACGCCGTCGGCCAGGGCGGCCCGGGCGATCGCGGTGAGATAGTCACGGTGCAGCCGGTCCAGGTCGGCTCGATACAGTCCCAGCGTGGTTGCAAGATCGACAAGAGCATCAGCCTCCGCAGCGGAGATGCGGCGATCCAGAAGCACCTGGTCGAGCAGGGCGAGATAAGAGTCGGCCTGAGTGGGCTGAGCTGCCTGGGGGAGGCGGTCCAGGATGCGGGCGAGGAAGTGGGTATCCCGCTCGGCGGAGACACCCCTACGTACCCACACCGCATCGGTCCCGCTGACGGAGGGCCAGGTGACGTCCGCCGCGGCCTTGAGCGCCGCCGGCCAGGGAGAGTCCGGGTGGCACAGTTCGAGGTAGCGGCGTAAGAGTTGCGCGGCCGCATGGGCGTCGATGAGGGCGTCGTGGTGCCCGTCGAGCTGAATGTCAGCAACGGCGCAGCAGCCGGCCAGGTTGCGTGGCGCACCCGGCAGGAAACGTCGAGCCTCCGCCATCGTGCACACTCCAACGTCATGCAGACGCGGGGACTCAACACCGATACGGGCGAACTCGTACTGAAGGAAGCTCGCGTCGAACAGAAGGTTATGCGCTACCGGTACCCGGCCCTGCAACAGGGCGACGGCTGCACCGGCAATCTCCTTGAACGTGGGAGCGTGGCGGACGTCGGACGCGGTGATGCCATGAATGTGCTGGGGTCCCAGGTCCCGTTCTGGATTGACCAGAGTGGTCCATTCGCCGGTCACCTGCCCATCGAAGGCGACATGGACGATACCGATCTCAATAATCCGATCGTGCCATGAAGGCCTGAGGCCCGTGGTTTCGACGTCGATCACCGCATAACCGGTGGGCCCGCTAGCCATATGCGTCCTCCTGCATCCATGTCCCACCTGCAACATTGCACGCCAGGGCGACGCGCGCGGCCCGATAGCCGGAACGTAATTATCCTGTGACGTCACAGAACTAAAACCTGCCTGTGTTGCCGACCGTCCGGTTTCTTGAGTCACTACTCGCAGCTACAAGCTGCATGGCCGTCCAAGCGCGAGTGGGACTGGCCCGTGTCACCGGGGGTTCAGTTAGTGGTGCTCGATCCGTGCTATTCGACTTCGGAGTCTCCGCACGGTTTTGGTTACGCGAGTTATCGGATGACCTGCTAGTGCCGTCGAAGTCGATGGGACCGCCTCAGGACGCTGCCAGCCGATCACGCCCGCCCATCTCGCGGGAGAACCGGTCGCCCAGGGTCTTCATATGGTGCTGTTTCCAGTTGGCTGCAAAAGTGGAAACGGGAAACAACGATACCGACCTTGTCCGGGCGGCTGCTGCCGTCGCAGATTTGTGGGGCCGGCTGTTCGGCCTGGAAGTGCGGAGGTTCACACAGTGCGGCAGCCGATCCATTTCGGACAGGAGCTTCGGAGGTTGCGAATTGCCTCCAATTTCACGCTGACCGATCTCGCGAATCGGGTCCATTACAGCAAGGGTCAGCTCAGCAAGGTGGAACGAGGGCTCAAGGCGCCGAGTCGAGACCTCGTCCGCCTCTGCGACGCCGCGCTCAACGCCGGGGGTGCCCTGGTCAGGCTCGCGCCGGCGATCCAGGCCAAGGTGGCTGAGCCACAGGCAACGGAGGGCGCCGACGAGGAGGTGTGGCTGATGCGGTTATCCGCGGATGGGCAAAACTGGTTCCAGCCGATGGGCCGACGGCAGGTCCTCGCCGTCGGGGCGGTGTCCATCGCTGGCATGAGCATTGGCGGCACCGAGACCGGCTCGAGGGCCGGGAGTGTGGAACTGCTGAGGGTTTCTCGGTCGCTGTTCGACCAGTACCGCCAACTGGGACAGGTGACCAATCCGGCGGTTGTGCTTCCCGCACTCATCTCGCAGACGCACATGCTCAGGGAAGCCGCCGTCACCGCCGATTCGGTCACACGTCAGGGCCTGCTCAGACTGGGCTCGCGATACGCCGAGTACGTCGGTTGGCTCGTACAGGAGACGGGCAATGAGCAGGGCGCGTTGTGGTGGACCCGGAGGGCGGTCGAACTGGCCGCGGCCGGTGGCGACCGGCATCTGGCGGCGTATGCGCTGGTGCGGCGCGCACTGGTCACCCTCTACCGGGAGGATGCCGCGCAGACCATAGGTCTGGCCCAGCAGGCACAGGACGATCAGGTTCCGCCGCGCATCCGGGGTCTGGCTGCGCAGCGGGAGGCTCAGGGGCACGCGATCAACGGCGACTACGACGCCTGCATGCGCGGTCTGGATCGTGCCAGGACGCTGTTGACGCCACGGCTCGAGGATGGTGACGGGCCGGTCATCGGCACGACAAACCTGTCCGATCCGGTGGCCATGATCACCGGTTGGTGCCTTCACGATCTGGGGCGTCCTCGCGAGGCCGCCGAGATCCTCGACCGAGAGCTCGCGCGGGTAGCGTCTGAGGCCGTTCGTACCAAGGTCCGTTACGGGGTGCGCCGCGCTCTCGCCTATGCCGTCGCAGGTGAGGTGGACCACGCCTGCACCCTGACGCGTGACCTGCTGGGCGGCGCCATCACCGTGAGTTCCGCCACCATCGCCGCTGACCTCCGCTCGCTCGCCCGCGTCCTGGGCCGCCACCCGCGCAACGCTCAGGTGAGTGATCTGTCCCCTGAGCTCAGTACGGCGCTGCGCATCGTCACGCCTTAGAAAGGAGAACCCGCAATGCCCGAGGTGTTCGTCAACTACCGGACGGGAGACGGGGACAAGACCGCGGCCGTGATCGACAGAGAGCTGTCGCACCGCTTCGGTGAGGACAAAGTCTTCCGTGCGTCCAAGTCCATCAAGCCGGGATCGCCCTATCCCGCGGAACTGCTCGACAACGTCCGGAGCTGCTCCGCGCTGGTCGCCGTGATCGGGCCGGACTGGGCCGGTGCTCCCGCGCTGCGGAATGAGAACGACTGGGTCCGCAGGGAGATCTTGGAGGCCCTCGCTTACGGCGTTCCTGTGATTCCCGTCCTCGACGGCCGTAGGACCGAACGGCTCAGGTCCTCGGAACTTCCCACGGAGCTCGGCCGGCTCGCCGATTACCAGTCCATCCGACTCGATCTTCAGGATGCCGAGTCGGGCCTGACCCGGATCGCGAAGGCGCTGGTCGAACTGGTGCCCACGCTTCACGACCGTACTACTGCCGAACGCCCTGACATGGTGCACAACCAGATGAGGGACGTGCACGGCACGGGCGTGCAGAGCCGGGACATCCACGGCGACGTGGGCACGGTCGTGAAGGGGAATCAAGGGCCGATCCACATGGGCAAAGGGAACCAGTACAACAACTCCCCGCACTTCTCCGGTCCGGGGGCGACCTACGTGCAAGGGAACAATGAGGGGGGAATTCGTCACACGTCCGGCGGCTCGGACAAGAGCGAGGACGACCGTTGAGCGATCAGTTCCAGCATTCCGTCTTCACCCGTCACGCGCAGATGCACATGGGCCCGGGGGACCTGCACGTTCACAACAACTACTTCAACACGCTCGCGGACCGCCAGGGACAGCCGTTCAGGAGCTTCGCTGCGGATCACCTGCTGTGGCTGCGCAGGAACTTCGTCCCTCCTCCCGGGTTCGGCCAGGCACGGGAAATCCTTGCCTCGCAGAGAACCGTCCTGCTCGACGGGGCACCGGGCAGCGGCCGGGTGGCGGCCGCGCAGATGCTGTTGCATGAGCTGCGTACGGGCGAGGACACGTTCCGGGAGTTGCCGCTGAACGATGACGAGAGCAGGCCCCTCCTCGCTCTCGACGGCATCGCCTATGACACCCTGTTGCTGCTCGACCTGTCCGAGGTCGAGGAGAAAGTCTGGGTGAGGGCTCACGAAGAGCTTCACTCCGTGCGGGCCGAGGTCTACAGGCACCAGGCCCGTCTCGTTGTCCTGCTCCCATACGGCAGAGCCACACGCCTGGTGCCGGCGCTTGTGCCGTACCGGGTGATGATCGGTCGCCCGCAGGAGCTGGAGGTACTGCGGCGTTACCTGCGCCGGAACGGCCTCGCCCCTGGGGTGATCAGCCAACCCGCTCCCGCTGTGGTTGCGGCGTTCCTGGGCCGGCGCCCGCCGATGGAGGACATCGCTCGTTTCGCGGGGCTCGTCATCGATGCGCGGGCGAAGGCCGGGGGAGCCGAGGATTACGCCGCCTGGTGCCAGGAGGCGTACGCCGCTCTGGGCGGGCGGGAGGCAGAAGTAGCAGATAGCCTCCGCGAACTGCAGGACGGATCGTTGCGCGCCCTGCTACTCGCCACCGCGATGCTGCACGGAGCGCACGCCGACGCCGTCCACAACGCGGCCGTGTCGCTGCTGGCCACAGTGGGCCATCCGCAGGAAGACCTCCCGGTGCTGCAGCATGCGGGCCTCGTTGAGCGGTTCCGCGAGATCGGCGCAGAACGGGACGGGAAGGGCTGCGTGCGATTCAAGGTCCTGGAGTTCGACAGGGCCGTCCGGGTGTACTCCTGGACGCAGCTGCCGGACCTGCGGCAGGCCCTGCTCGAATGGGTCGGGACGACCGTCATGTCGACGGAGCTAACAGAAGCGGACAGAGATCAGCTGGTCGAGCGCTTCACGGAGTTGTGCCTGCAGGACCGCTACCGGCAGATGCTCGTTCCCTTGGTGCTCACGTGGACGGCGAAAGCGGCGAACCGAGCCGGGACGCGAGCAGCGGTACAGCTTCTGACGAAAGCCCTGCAGGACCAGCGACAGGGGTGGTTCTTCCGGCGTCAAATCTACGAGTGGTCCACCAGGACCGGTCTGCCCGACGCCCTCGCCGAGGTGATCATCTCCCTCTGCACCGAGGTGATGGCCGTGCATCACCCCTACGAAGCGGTGGTCCGCCTGCACCACATGGCGAGGCGGGAACATCAGGGGACCACACGCGCACGCGACGCTCTCATCCAGCTCGTACGCGCGGACCGGCGTCTCCTCCGGCTGATGTTCGACCGGCTCGACTATCAGTTCAGCGGTAACAACACATACGAGGCCGATCCCGACCTCTTCCTGGAGATGACCGACCCGGGCCTGCTGACTGCTACAGAGGGCCGGAGCAGGAGCCTCGTCACCCAGGAAGCCGTACGGAAGCAGTTGACGAATGGCTGGGACGTGGTCTTCGGGCGACGGCCCGAGGACGCGTGGAGTCCTGCGGCCAGGCGATGGCTCCTTGCTGCCGGCGCAGGAGGGCCGTACCAGGACGCGCTTCTCGACGTGCTGATCGACGGCGGCGCCCGGCGTACGGACGCCCTGGCCCGGCTGTACGTCATGGCCAGTGAGCTGGAACGTTCCCTGCCTCCTCCGGATGAGTCCGAGGTGTGGTTTCGTGACCGCGTGCTGCAAAAGATCAACATTGCCCAAGGTGTTCAGGTGGCGTGAGCTCAGCCCTCGTGACATATGCAGGAAGGCGTCCCATGACTTCTGGCCGTACAACCGTGACGATTTACCTCGTCGTCTTCTCTGGACTGATCCTCGTCGCCCTCATCCTCTTCGCTCCCCAGCCGCTGTGGCTCGGTGCCCTCCTGCTCGTGGTGCTCGGGGCGGTTTGCTTGGCCATCGTGAAGATGATGCGCCGTCATGCCGAGCCGTCGGTGACGTACGCCGTTCCGCCGCCGGTCCCACCCACGGAACGCAGAGAGCAGCGCATCGCCGAGGTTGCCCTGCCGAGCGCTTGGGACGACTACGACTTCGTGTTCTCCGCCATGGTTCGCTGGTCGACGACCGGGGTGGGAACGGGCGAGTCGTTCGTCAACGCCGAGGCTCTCGCGGCGGAGACCATCCTGACACGTGCGCGGAGGATCACGGAGAACAGGCCACCCGGCCGCGCGTCACTCGTTCAGCATGAGCTCAGCGGGGCTTTGGGCCGGATGGAGTTGGACGACACGGGCTGCCTTCGTGTGATGGCCGAATCGGTCACCCTCACGCTCTCGGAGGACGACCGCGAACGGCTCGCCAAGCTCGCATCGACGCGCAAGGAGAACGCCGTCTGGGAGCACGAGATGAGGTATCAGCAGAGCAGACGTGCGTACCTGAGCGAGAACGTGCTGAAGGACCCCGGCAGCGCGGTGGTCTGGTGGCTCGCCAAAAACGACGACCACGTTGAGAAGACCGTGAAGGACATCGGGCTGCTCGCTCAGCTCTCCTCTGCTGCTAACAACGCGCACGTACCCGAGCCCTTCTTGCACCTGGTCTCAGGGCCGGTGAACGGGGGGCGGGCCACCGAATCGGAGCCCTATTCGATGAACGGGGAAGCGGGCCCACCCACATCGGCACCCCGAACGCCTGCCGACCACTTCGGTGCCTTTCTTCTGTCGATGGACCTCTCAGAAGGCGATCCCGAACGAGCGCTCCTTTCCCGGCAGATATCCGACGTCTTACGTAAGCACGGCAGGCAGGATGTGGCCGACGAGCTCAACAATCGATTCGACATACCCACTGCTTCTCTCTTCGACGACTTCGATCCCCCGCCCGCCCCACCGGACGATGAGCCGGATCGATGAACCCGCCGATGGACCGCGACAAGCAGGAAGGGGGCCAGTGGTGGAGGCTGAGCTGATGGCACTGGCGAGTTCGGGGGCGGCGACACTGGTCGGCCTCATGGTCTCCGATGCGTGGACGGAGGTGAAGGACGGCATCGCCCGGATGCTCGCCCGAGGAAGGGCGACCGAACAGGTGGCGCACGACCTCGATGTTTCTCGCACTGAGTTGCTGCAGGCCGGCGGATCGCGAGACGGGCAGCTCGTGGCGGCTGTCGAAGGTGTATGGCGCGCCTGGCTGCAGGATCTGCTCCAGGCTGAGCCTGCCCTCGCCGAGGACCTGCGACGCCTGCTGACAGCGGGGGATATGCCGGAGGCATGGCCCTTGAGAGAGGTGCACAACGTGATCACTGGGGGAGTGCAACACGGGCCCGTGATCCAGGCAGGCCGGGTATCCGGCCTGGCCTTCCACCTGCCCAAAGCCCCTGAGGGGGCAGACGGGGGATGAGGTGCGTGCCGCCGTGACTTTTCCTCCGATCGACCGATCCCTTGAAGTAGCCCCAACGCTGCGGGTCGGCAGCGCATCACTCGGTTCACCTAGGGCAGGCGCCTCCTTGAGGCGCTGCCTACCGTCCAGAGCCTTGCCCCATCGACACGGCCACGGAAGTGCTTGACGTGCTAGATCGACTACATAAAGTGATTCCCTGCGAGTGATTATCGGGGGGATGTATGAGATCGCGAGCAGGGTGGGTGTCGGTCACGCTAGTCGTCGGGACGCTGGTTCTGGGCTCAGCCGGAGCGGCGTTGGCGGGGACGCCTGGCTGGAACGATGCTTACGGTGACGGTCGGGTGACCGTGCCGGCCGATCGATCGATGATCAAGGTGTGCGACACCAAGGTGGACAACCTGGCTTACAAGGCTGTTTGGCACAACGACAATCCCGTCGATGCGCGGAAGCCGTTTGAGGTGCGGGCGCCGCAGGGTGGTTGCGCGACCGACAGTTCCCTGTTCGGATCGGTGAAGGTCTTCAAGCTCTGTCAGGGGCAGATCGGTACGGACAAGCGCGTGAAATGGGGTGCCTGCAGGGCGGCGGTGTGGCCGGGCGGTCGTTGACCGACCGCGCATGATGAGCGCCGAGGCGATAATGGCGGACCGGAGGTTCGGGGTCACGCACCTGTGCTGCCGCCTCCGAGGGTCTGCTGGATCTCGCCTTGCTTCTGTTCCACCACGGTTTTGATCAGGGTGGCCAAGCCCAGTGCGACGCCAGCGATGATGGCCGTGATGATGACCCACTCGACGGCCGAGGCTCCGCGTGTGGGGGCCGTTCGTGCGCGTTGTATCCGAACGGCGAGGCATGCTCGCAGGTAGATGACCCAGGGGTGGTTCACGCCGCCTCAATATCCTTCAGAGCAGTGCGGATGTGACTGACGGCGGTCTGGGAGTTGCCTCGCGGGTCGCCGCCATTCGTGCGCTGATTACTCTTTGTAATATCTTGCAAGCGCATTGTTGCCGATTTTG
Source organism: Microbispora cellulosiformans (assembly GCF_008728085.1). Taxonomy (NCBI): domain Bacteria; kingdom Bacillati; phylum Actinomycetota; class Actinomycetes; order Streptosporangiales; family Streptosporangiaceae; genus Microbispora; species Microbispora cellulosiformans. Next base: position 601,112 of record NZ_VYTZ01000003.1, read on the forward strand.
TCGATGCGTGAGGCGGAATCGCTCTGGAAGCTGGAACTCCGGCCGGTTGATCCGCGGTGCCCCTCCGGTTCGCTGTATCGCCTCGCTCGACCACGTTCGCCGTGCTGCCTGCCAGCCAACCCCGGCAGCCAGGCGTGCGTGCCGCTTCTGCCGGACGCGTCCCGTGCTCACGGTTCGATCACAGTTGCCTGTGGCCGCCGAATCTCCGTGCACCGTCGTTATCAGGTGGCCGTCCTCCTTCTCGACCGGTGACCAGCCGGGTTGACGCGAGGGAGGGCGCTGATGACGGAGTACCGGTTCAACTCGCCGCCGGGGTGGCCGGCTCCGCCTTCTGGATGGCGGCCTCCTCCTGGATGGCAGCCGGACCCGTCCTGGCCTCCGCCCCCGGCGGGCTGGCAGTTCTGGGTGGCCGACGCCCCGCCCGCTCACGCACCCGTTCCGCCGCCTGCACCTGCTCATACTGGGCCGAACGGTCGTCACGCCATACCGGTGCGTGAGGCTCCCGTAGTTCCGGTTCCGGAACGTTCCGGCGGCGGGTTGTTCGGTGGCAAGAAGCGGCTGGAAGCGGAGAACGCCCAGCTGCGGGAGTGGGTCGAGCGGCTCGGCGGCTTGGACGCGATGCAGATCACCGCCGCGACCGAGCAACTGCGCGTGGAACAGGTCCGATTGCAGGCGGCGATCCAGGACGCCGATCACCGGCTGCAGGAGATCGAGGCGCAGGTCGTGCGGACCGAGGACGTCGCCCTGCTGCAGGAGGTCGGTGTCTATGAGTACCAGCATCCCCTGGGCGATGCGGTCGCGTACAAGGCGAAGCTGGCCGAGGTCAAGGACAAAATCAAGAGCATGGCCCGCGCCGGGCAGGCGGTGCTGGGCGCGACGAACTGGACGGTCAACGGCTCCGCTGCCGAGGGGCGGCGGATGGTGCGGGACTTTTCCAAGCTGATGCTGCGCGCCTACAACGCCGAGGCTGACAACTGCGTACGCACGATGCGGCCGTACAAGCTGCAGTCGGCGATCGACCGGCTGAGCAAGGCCGGCGAGGCCATCGTCAAGCTCGGCAAGACGATGCACATCCAGGTCGGCGACGACTACCACCGCTTACGGGTGTACGAGCTGCAGCTGACCGCCGACTACCTGGCCAAGGTCGAGGAGGAAAAGGAACAGGTCCGCGCGCAGCGGGAGCGGCAGCGGGAGGAGGAGGCCGCGCGCCGGGAGTTCGAACGTGAGAAGGCCCGGCTGCGCAAGGAGGAGTCCCACTACCGCACCGCGCTGGCGAAGCTGCTGGCGAACGGCGACACGGCGGGCGCGGAGGAGCTGAAGGCGAAGCTGGAGGAGATCGGCGCCGCGGTCGCCGATGTGGAGGCGCGCGAGGCCAACATCCGGGCGGGCTATGTGTATGTGATCTCCAACATCGGCGCGTTCGGCGAGAACGTCGTGAAGATCGGCATGACCCGGCGGCTGGAACCCGAAGACCGGGTGCGCGAGCTGGGGGACGCCTCGGTGCCGTTCAAGTTCGACACCCACGCGCTGATCTTCAGCGACGACGCCGTCTCCCTCGAAGGCCGGCTCCACGACGAACTGCGCGAGCGGCGCGTCAACAAGGTCAACACTCGCCGTGAGTTCTTCTACGCCACACCAGCGGAGGTCCGCGACCTGCTGGAGAAGATCGCCGGCCAGCACCTGCTGGAGTACCGCGATGTGCCCGAGGCGTTGGAATGGCGGCAGTCGGCTCACGGCACTGCACCCGCAGTCTGAGTCCCGCAGGGCGGCCCGCAGGGCGGGAGCAAGATATTCGTAATGTCCCATTACCGCTGCATCCGGCGGGATGCAGCGGGGGACATTCGTGATCAGAACCGCCCACTCCCGCTACCGGTCGGGGGTGGGTTCTGATCGATTGCGACCGGGCGCGGTCGTCGGGGGAGCGGTCATGAGCATGTCCGATGGGGGAGAGGACACCGGGTCCAGCACGGGGTCCAAACAGGTGCGGCAGCGGCGGCAACGCCAGGCGGTGCCGCGGCCGCACGTGGTGAAGTTCGTTCTGACCGAGGAGGAGTACGCCGACTTCCGCACGGCCGCGCAACGTCTTGGGCTGGCGCACGGGGCGTACGCGGCTGAGGCGGCCCTCGCGGCGGCGCGGATGGTGAACCCGCCGATGCCGGACCCGCTGCGCGAGGCGCTGATCGAGCTGATGCACGCCGCCGGCCAAGTGCGCCGCATCGGGGTCAACCTCAACCAGGCCGTCGCTGCGCTCAACGCGACCGGCACTGATCCCGGCAACCTCGTTCCGTACGCCGCCGCGTGCTTGCGCTCGGTGCAGCGCCTGGACGGAATCGCGGAAGCGGTCCGGAAGACGATCCGGTGATCGGAAAGGTGATGCGCGGGCGCCGCGTCGGCGGGTTGCTGTATTACCTGTACGGCCCTGGCCGGGCCAACGAGCACGTCAACCCGCACATCGTCGCCGGATGGCGGCATCCGGCCGAGCTGGAGCCGTCGCTCCGTACGGAAGGCGGGCGGGATTTCCGAAATCTGATCGGATTGCTCAACCAGCCGCTCGCCGCGCTGGGGGAGCGCGGGTACGCCGAGCCGGTGTGGCACTGCGTCGCCCGTGCCGCACGCCAGGACCGCATCCTGAGCGATGACGAGTGGGCGCAGGTCGCCCAGGAGATCATGACCCGCACCGGTCTCGCGCCGGCCGACGATGACGACGGAGTGCGCTGGGTCGCCGTGCGGCACGCCGACGACCACATCCATATCGTCGCTACGCTCGCCCGCCAGGACGGCACCAAGCCCCGGACCTGGAACGACTTCTACCGGGTACGGGAGGCCTGCCAGGCCGCCGAGCGCCGGTACGGCCTGCGCCTGACCGCACCTGGAGACCGAACTGCGGCGCGCCGGCTGACCCGCAGCGAGACGGAACAGACCCGGCGGCGCGGGTGGGACGAGGTGCCGCGGACGGTGCTGCGGCAGCACGTCGTCACCGCAGCCGCCGGAGCGGCCTCGGAAGAGGAGTTCTTCCGGTCGTTGGACGCCGCGGGCGTGCTGGTGCGGCAGCGGATGAGCCAGCGCAATCCCGGCGAGGTGACGGGGTACGCGGTGGCGTTGCCGGAGCATCGCAACCGCGTCGGCGAGCTGGTGTGGTTCGGCGGTGGCAGGCTCGCCGCCGATCTCACTCTTCCGAAACTCCGCGCGCGGTGGAGCAGCGGAAGCGATCACCACCCCGGCGGAACGGGCGCGGACGAACGTCGGGAGATCTGGGAGCTGGTGACGACGGCGGCCCGGAAGGCCGCCGCGCAGCTGCGTGAAGCCACAGCCGGCGAACCGTGCGGCGCGGCGGACGTGCCGGGTGCCACCTCTGACCTGCTGCATGTCGCGGCGCGCCTGCTGAAGGACCGGAGGCTGCACAACGCCGCAGAGGCCTTCGATCGCGCCGCGCGGGAGCCGTACGCGCGGATTCCGCCCCCGACACGAGCAGGGCTGGAGCTGCGGAGGGCCGTGCGAAGGCTCGCTGCCGGGACGCGCGGGTCCAGGGGATCGCTCATCGCCGACATTGCGGCGCTGGTCGCCGCGGTGGCCGAGCTCCGGACGGCCCAGGGCAGGATGGCCCAGGCGATCGCGGCACGAGCGGCGGCGCAACACCTCGCCGTGGTGTCACCTGCGGCAGGCGCTCCGGTACGGCTGGCCGCGGCGGACTTCCCCCAACCCGTCGCCAGACCGCTCGGCGCGGATACCGGCCAGAATCCTCGCTCGTCCGGGCGTTCCGCCGGTCCTTCGGCACCGTCCGCCTCACCTCGGCATAGGTAGCTGGGAGATCGTTATTTTGCTCGTGCGACTCGGCTGTGAGCTGCGCTGTTACACCGGCGTAGCTGCCTATCGTGGTTGATCATCTTCGCTTCGTGATCGACCCGGGGGTGCCGTCGTGACAGCCAGCAATCCGTTCCGAGGCCGGACGGCGATGTGGCGGTCGGCTGCCGCAGGAGTGCTGGCAGGCGCCGCAGCGCTGGCCGTGGCGGGGACGGCTCAGGCGGACCCGCCGCCCGGCTGCCCGCACCTGACCGGTACGGCAGGCCGGTACGTCGACAACACGAAGTTGTGTGCGGCCATGCAGCGCGAGGTGCAGAACTGGCTCGCCGGCAACAGCATCGACGTGGGCCGCGCCGTACGGGACTCGTGGCGCGGGCAGGCATCCCGACCGGCCCCGGAGCAGCCCCAACAGGTCGTACGACTTCCGCAGGTTCCGCGGCAGCCGACAACTGCTCCAGCCGCCGCACCTTCTCCCATGGCTACAAAGAGTCCCGAGAAGTTGGAGGCGGTGGCACCCGTCAACCGTGACCGTGAAGCGGAGGAGCATCACGTCCGGAATCGGCCACGGCGCGACCACCGGAGGATGTCAGCCCATCCTGCGGTGAGCCCTGCAGCAACGGCCACGAGGGAGAAGCCGCTGGTGCTAGAGGAAGTGGCGGCGAGACGCGGGCTTGGCCACCGGCCAACGGCAATCAACCCTCGAACGCCCTCAGCCAAGACTTTGACGCGGCCAAAGAGGAGCCCGGCGCCGCGGCCGACGCTCACCGAAACGCCGGCACCCTCCGCAGCCAACACTGCCCTGGAGTCGTCGGCGTCGACGTTGCCCCTGACGATTCCTGCGGGCCTCGCCGCGCTGCTTGTGCTCGCCATCGCCTACCACCGACGACGTCAGTGCGTCGGCGCTGCGGTGATGTGGTGGCGGCATACCCGTCTGACCAGGCAGGGCGATCGACTGGTTCGCTACAGCGAGGTGAGGGACACGTTGCCGTTCCCGCCGGTGGAGGCCTCGGCAGAGTCGGTCACCGTCATAAGGGCCGACGATGATGTGCCCGTCACAACGCTCGACTCCATGCTCGAACAGGAGTCGACGAGTTTGGGCTACCTCGTCGCGCTGTCGGCAATGAACGGGACGGGACTCACCGGCCCGGGCGCGGAGAACGTGACGCGTGCGATGGTCTTGGAGCTGCTGGCCGGGCGTCATATGGCGGCTCGCGTACTCATGCCGCACGAAGACGCAGTGCGCCTGTTCGGCGAGGAAGCAATACGCGCGGCGGACCCGGGGCTCGTGGTGCTCGACACCTTGCAGGAGGTGGTGACCGAGCTGGAGGTGGAGATCGTCAGGCGAAGCGGGCAGCGTACGGCCGCGGGAGTCCCGGAGGGTCAGTCATGGTTGTTCGTCATCGCCTCGCCGGGTGCCGCAGCTGAGCGGCTGCACCGAATCGTCCAGGGCGGTACGGAGGATCTGATCTTGGGGGTCTTCCTCGGCGACTGGCCGTATGGCATCACCTGCACGGTCGACGAAAGCGGCGTCATCCTGAACCTGGAAGGACGCTCGGCCCCCGCCTGGACCGCGCATCGCCTGGCGATCTGCAGCCAGTCCGACGCGGTTCGGCATCTGGCCGGCGGTGATTGACGGACGCTATTGGCGGTCATGGCGCGTGGGCAGCGCGAAGGCCAGGAAGAGTGCTGCCGGCCAGCCGATGCAGGTGAGTCCGCCGAAGAAGTTGAACGCGATCAGCAGGAGGACATTCTCGACGCCGCGTAAGAGCCCGATCAGCGTGGGCAGGAGGTACAGCACAACGAGCAGCAGGATCAGGCCGATCCAGAACAGGTAGCTGTGCGCGAGGGCGTCCACCTCTCCTATCCTTCCGTAATCGGCCGATTACGGAAGGCGATTGACTGTAGCTGTCCGCGCTGGCTTCGCCGTAGCTCCTGCCGTCGCCCTGACGCTGCCGCCGGCTTCGACGACCTTGTCGATGGTGTGCGGGAAATCCTCCTGCGCGAGTCTCACGACCGGAGGCAGCTGAGGCCGAACGGGCGCTGGATATCCAGTTCGCGGGCGTGGCTCCCGGGCGAACAACGGGGTGACCTCTCGCATGGCTGCTTCGGGAGTATGTCCTTCGACTCGAAGCCGGTCATAGCGGTTCATGGCGTACGGGTGGAGTTCGCGGAGCCGGCTCTCGCACCTCAGCAGTGCACGCTCGGCGCCCGGGTCGCTCGTCGAGTACGGCAGGGCGGCTCCCCAGGCGCGGCTCACCTGCAGCAGGTCAGCGGTGCGCAACCATGCCGGGTCGTTGGCGGGCAGCCACTGCAGGCGTGCCGCCCGGTGGGCGGCACGCTGCTTGGTGCGGAGGGCGTCTGCTGCCTGGCGCTCCCGCTCGGCCTGTTCGCGTACGCGCTGAGCCTTCATGTGCAGCCCGACCTGAACTGCCGCCGCGGCAGTAGGGGCGACCTGCACCACCTTCTGCATGCCGTGGGCGGCTGCCTCACGGAGTGGGTCCGCGTAGTGGTCGTTCACTTGCTCTCCTTTCGCCCGAGCGTGTGGTCGTGTTGCCGGATGTGGGCGCTGTCGGGAAATCGGCGAGGGCCAGCCGGGCGGTCACCGAATCGGTGGTGGTCTCGGTGACGGTCGCGTGGTCGAAGTTGAGCTGCGCGGCGACACGGGCGACCTGCCGAGCGACGTCACGGGGTGCCATCGTGGCGATAGCCGCACCGGCGGCGCGAAGTGCGCCGACACGCCCTTCGGCGTACTGCAGGGAGTCATGCCAGGGCTCGATGGCGGCGTCGGTCACCAGGTCGGCCAGGGGCCGTACCCGCACGCGAAGCAGTGCCGCGAGAGTTTCGGGGCCGGCATCGCCGAGCACCGCCGCCGGATCCCAGTCCGATGGGAGCACGAGAGCCTCCGCCGTACCGGCGTCTTTGAGCAGCGAGTAGGAGCGTGCCGCGGCTTGCTGCCCGGCGCGGTCGCCGTCAAAGGCGACCAGCACGCCACTGGTGCGCAGGTCGGCGGCTGCGTCGAGAGTCTTGACCTGGTCGGGGGTCAGGCGGGTGCCGCACAGGGCGAGTCCGGCCAGCTCGCCCCGGCCAGCGGCGGTGATGGCGATCGCGTCCAGGGGGCCTTCGGTGATGACCGGCTTGGCCCCGGCGCTGAGCGTGTGCAGGCCGAACAGTGCCCGTCCCTTCGCGTAGATAGGGGTGTTCGGGCTGTTGAGGTACCTGGGTTCGCTCGTACGGCTGCGACCGATGAAGGCGATCGCTGTCGCGTCGCGCTCGGTGATGGGGAACATCGCCCGGTCGCGGAAAAAGTCGATGAGCATGCCGCGGGTGGTCCTCCGGGCCAGGCCGGAGGCCTCGATTGCGGTGTCGGGGAAGCCGAGACTGCGCAGATGTCTGATCAGCGCTCGCCATTCGTTCGGGGCGTAGCCGATGCGCCACTGACGCTGAACGTCGTCTTCGACTCCACGCTGACGTAGGTAGTCGGGGACCCAGCTGGTGGAGACGTGGGCCTGGAAGAAGCGTTCGGCGTGCTCGTGGATGGCAAGGAGCATGAGGTCGCGTCCTTAGACCGGCTCGCGGCGGAGCCCGATGGCGGTGGCCAGCCAGCGCAGGCGCTCGTTGGCAATGCGGTGGCCCTGAGCGCGGAGCTGGGCGGCCAGGTCCATCTGGCTCAGTCGTACGCCACGCTGCTCGGCCCTGGCGACGATGGCCTGAGCCGCCTGGATGAGCTGGTCGTCGGAGTCCTGCTGCTGCGGAATCTGCGGAACCGGAAAGGCTGCGCCCGCGAGTTGGAGTCGTACGGCGGTCCGCTCCGAGAGGGGTGCCTTCCATCGCCACAACCAGCGGCCGTGCACCTGGTGAAGCGCGGAGACGGCTTCGAGGTGGAGGTATTCGAGCTGGAGGCCGCGGGGGTAGCTCGTGACGTTCCACAGCACCATGCGCCGCCAGAGCATGAAGCTGGAGATCGGGGCGAGGAGCCAGCGTGAAAGAGGTACTCGCTCACGCCGGGTGCCTGTGGCCAGGCCGACCCAGCGGCGGATGAGGTGGCGGATTCCCTCGATCACCGTGACGAACAGGACGGGCATGGCCGCGTGCATCAGGCCGGCGATCGGGTCGCCGTGTGCGGCGGAGATGTTGAGGATGACGGTGGCGGTGATGAACGCCCAGGCGATCCAGTGCAGGACCGGCCAGGGTAGGTCGGCGAACTCCATGAGGAGGTCCCAGGCCAGCAGGGCGAGGATGCCGAGGTCGATGCCGATCGGGACAATCCACGCCTGCGGGCCGAACCACGGCTCGGCGAGGTGGCGCAGGGTGGCGAAGGAGCCGATCCCGCCCAGTACGGCCAGGGCCACCACGAGCGGAGCCACGACGCAGGCGGCCAGAACGACGGCCCGGGTGAGGTTGCGGATCACCGAGCGCCACCTGCTGCAAGGTGGGTCGCGGCTCGGGCGACGCCCTCGTCGTTGGCGGGGGAGAGGATCAGTCCGTGATGAGTGACGTAGGCGTAGACGCCTTCGGCGCCCGCGCAGTACACAGTCTCGGTGCCGACGGTGAGGGCCCACTGGCCGTTACGGCGGCGGATCAGCCGGGCCGGTCGGTGGCGGCTGGCCTCAAGGCCGAGGCGGACGAGTCGTTCGTGACGAGCTTTGCTCTCGTCAGGTGCTCGCATCGGTGTGGCTCGCATCGGTAACCTTCGGGCGTGGAGAGGCGGACTCCATCAACTAAAGTTGATGACGAGAGCAGGATAGGCACTCTCCGTCACCGAATGTCAACTAAAAGCGATGAAGCAGGGCGCGTGTCGCTCCAACTTGATGTGGTGAGCAGTGGCTGACGACCGAAGCGCGGCGAACACCACGCGGTCCCTCGCCGACAAGATCGAGTGGTTGATCCAGAACCGCTGGCCGGCGGGCAGCCGGCCGCCGAAGAACAACCTCGAGGCGGCGGCGGCGATCTCGGAGGCGACGGGGGAGGAGCTGTCCTCGACGACGATCTGGAAGCTGCGGACGGGTAGGTCGGACAATCCCCAGCTCAAGACGTTGAAGGCACTCGCGAAGTTCTTCAGCGTGCCGATCGGCTACTTCGGTGACGACGAGAACGCCGAGGCGACGGCCGACCAAGTAGTGGCGTCCTCTTTAATCGGCGAATCCGGCCTCAACCGCGAGGCGCTCCGCGCCCTGGTCGAGATGTCCGACGGCGGCCGCCAGCTCGTAGCCGACTTCATCATCAGCGCCGCCCGCCTCGAACGCGGCCAACAACATGACGGCCGTCAAGCCTGAGCTCCTGTGCCTCTGCTATTTTCCAGCAGGCGGCAAGCAGGGTAACGATCAGGGATGCCGCATGTGAATATGCAGCATCCTCTGGAGCACTTCGCATTGATGGTCGGTGGATCGCATCCCATCGATCCCGTGGTCGCCTTAGTGATCGGTACTGCATACTGGGGATCCGATTTAGGTGGGATTCTGGTCCGGCGACCGCCTTATTTTAAGCATTTAATGGGAGCCATTCTTTCACCTTGTCGGAGTTGGTCTCGACCCATTTAGCGGCGGCATCCGCAGGGGTCATCTTGTCCACAACAATGTAACTCGCCACAAGGTTCTGGTCATTGTTGGACCATGTGAACTTCTTGATTAAGGTGTAGGCGGGACTGCCGGATCGAGCGAATTTCTTGCTGACAATCTTATCCAATTGATATCGAGGGTAGTCGCAAGCTACTTCGGCGGGGTCGTAATCGCAGCCAGCCGTATGGGCTGGTAGGTTGATCTTCACTAGATCAAGCTCTGCAAATAGCCACATGGGCTCGTAGAACCAGCCAAGTAACGGAGTCTTCTCTTTCTCTGCCTTACGGAAAGCCTCGACTAGGGCGGCCTCGCTGCCGCTGTACACCATCTTATAGTCGAGCTTGAGATTCTTGATCAGTGCTCTATCATTGCTAATGAAAGACGGGTCGCCTTCTAGTAATTGCCCCTGATTGCCAGATTTGCGAGATCTGAAGAGGGGTGCATACTTATTAAGATTTCTCCAGTTTGTTATATCCGGGTACTTTGCGGCCATCCAGGCAGGGACGTACCAGCCGATGACGCCCTTGGTACCAGTGAGGCCTGCAGAGACGACGGTCTTGCGCTGATGAATGTACTTTTCCTTAAGGTCCGGATGCGCCCAGTTCTCCAGGATCGCGTCAACCTTGCCTGCGTCGAGTTGCTGCCAAGACCTCTCCTCATTCATGTACTTCTTCACAACCCTGCAACCGAGGTACTTGCCGGCTACATATTCGATGAGTGCCGCATTGGCCTCCGATCCGACCCATCCGTTGACCGCAACAGTGAATGGAGCGCATGGCTTGGAAGTGCCTTCTTGAGGGATCGCAGAACTCTCCGTGCCGTTGGTTTTGCCAGTCGTCATCGCAGTGGTAGGTGATGATGCACCTGCATCTACCCCGATCTCCGCAGTCTTTCTCGCCGGTGCCGCACGGTCATTGTTGGCCTGACTCACAACAACCGTTGCGATCAGAGCGGTAGCGCTGATCACGGCAGCGATGTCCCAGTGTCGGTATGCGGACACCACAACGGGCGACCCCTTGGCGGGCCAGGTAGCGGTGGCATGGTCTGGCATTACCCACGTCCTGGTAAGGCGTGCGGTGACTTCACCAACAGGATTAACGCCACTAGAGGCGGTTTCACCGTCATAGGCCCGCCAGGCCTCTACTACACCATCCAAGACGTCAACTGCCGTCGGTCTTTCGAAGGGATTTTTGGAGAGAGCAGTATTAACGAGATCGCCAAGCTGGTGGGGGATTGTACTCGTATCGACTCTGTTGTTCAGCACCTTCAAAGCAAGGACTTCAGGCCTGCCGGTTCCGTAAGGAAGTCTGCCTGTGGCCGCATGGGCAACGAGCAACGCCCAGCTGTAGACGTCTGCGGCGGGTCCAGCTTCCTCGCCCCGATATTCTTCTGGGCTGATCCAACCGGGGGAGCCGATAACAAGTCCGGTTCGTGTCATAGCGGTGTGGTCGAGTGCGCGGGAGATACCAAAGTCCACAACTCGCGGGCCGTCTGGTGAGAGGATGACGTTTGACGGCTTGAGGTCGCGATGCACCACACCCGCTTGGTGAATCGCGACGATTGCTTCTGCAAGTCCTGCAGCTAGCCCGAACAGCCAATCGCTAGTAATCCGTCCATGATTTTGTATGTGATCCTCGAGTGTAGGCCCTGGGATATACTCAGTTGCTAGCCAAGGCCGCTCGGCTGCTGTGTCTGCCCCTAGCACTCGTGCAACACACGCTCCCTCGATCCGGCCGAGGATCGCCACTTCACGAGTGAATCGCGCCCTAAACTCCTCGTCAGCAGCCAGTACATTATGGATGAGTTTAACTGCGGCGCGTCGACCAGATCTATCGACACCTGCGTAAACCACTCCCATTCCGCCCGTCCCGAGGCGGCCGACAAGACGGTATTTCCCAACGCGCGAAGGGTCGCTCTTGGCTAAAGGCTTAAGGGAAGGCAAGGCCGAACTGGATCTGTTTGTCATGCTATCCTGCCTTAACTGAATCTCGCAGGGAGGGTAACCAAATCAACAACCGATGCAGGAGCGCCGACGATGTCTACGACGTTCCGGCTGTACCTCGACTTATTCTGAATTGAAGTAGTCGCAGGTAGGTTCTCGCTACGGACTCACGCCATAGTGGTGGCGTGTATAGAGCCGGGCTGCAGTGCTTTGGAAGTATGGGAAGCTATGCGGTCCGGGCCCTCTGGCCCACATCCCCGATGCGCTGCTCTTGGCGTGCTCGGTTGTATCCTCGGCTTGGCCGCTGCTATCGACGCCTCATCCTCGGACGGAAATAAAATCACACGTAGGATCGAAAATCCTACTGATGCGCACGCCTCTTCTGGCGGCGAACTCTAATGGAAACTAGGACTCGGGGGCGCCAGTTCGAAGAGCAACTTCTTCGCCGCCCAATCTCTCTCTCGCGCGCTGGAATAATTCGGGCTGATTAGTAATCAGCACAAACCAGCTGTCGCCAATGAGTGCATGAACATCCCCATAGTATGTCCCCACGTCCTTCTTTCGCAGTTCAAGGAACGCATTCTTGTCGTTGAATGTGACCACGGTAAGTGATCCTGGGGTGCCCTGGTACGAACACTGCAGAGCGCCCGTTTGGTAGGCGGGTGGAGGAATAATGTCTAAGGGTTTTTTGCAGGAGAGGCCCGGCATGCCCAATGCGGCTATCAGTCCTTGTGGATCACTATAGCTTGCAGAAACTTCACCTCCCGAGCAGCCCGCTAAAGCTAGAGCTGAAAATAGGGCTATCCAGACTTTTTTGGTGGTGAGGGCTTCGAGGGAAGTATGTAAGGACGCCATCTGTGACCAGCTATCTACTGTTGGAACGATGCACTGCAGGAACTGGAAATCTATCGAGGCTGAGGTGTGGCGTCAATAGGCGACCTCGCGCGTACACCCTTCTGGTAATCGGCTCCCGCGACCGCGCCTGCGAGGCCGTCACGACCGCTGGTTGTTCCCCTCGCGGCCTGCCGGATTAATGACAGCCAATTAGGGAGCGCTGCTCACAATCGTCGTCGCCGTGACGTGTAACGCCAGCATCAAGACGGAGTAACACTCTAATATTGCATCTCGCTGGGAATGCACATGTTGCCGCTGAAGGCTCTCGGCTGCATTCTCTAGTGCGGTCGCAATCTGAAGGTGATACACAGGACCGACGGGAGTAGGTGCGATGAAGCTGCTCCGCAACTACCTTTACCTATGTGCAAGCTGCCGGAACATTCGGTCAACGGGCTGGACAAGGGGCCGTCTCCCGTAAATCTCCAGGTGGAACGGGTCGTGCCGGACATCTCGAAGCTCGCGATCACAGCTTCGCCACTCAAGGAGTCGCCGTGGTCTCCGGCTCTGCGGAATCCGGCCACGGCGACACGATCTGCTCGGCTGATACGGTTTGAGGCCCGCTGCGTGATCGGCGTCGGTCGAGGTCCTGCACCCACTTAACCGCGACCGCGGCGACCTGGATCAGCTCAATGCGCAGGCGGTCGGTGTCGTCTTCGGCGAACGCTTCGAGGACCTCTTCGTGCAGGATGTGCCGCCAGGTCAGCCGCCCTTCGGCTGCGGCGTCGGTTACGACCTGTTTGGCGAGGTCGGCCTCGGGCGCGTACGCGGGCCCGGTGCCGTCGGGGTGTTCCTGCAGGCCCCACATCGCGTCCTGGGCGGCTCGTTCCGCTGCCACGTCGCTCATTACTCGTTGCAGCGACCCGGACACGCCGTAGTCGCCGGGCTGCATCATCGTGTCGGTGTCCTTCCTGTGGAGGCGATCCGGATGTCGAGCCACGGAGTTGACTGGCTCACAGGGTCGAGCAGTTGGAAGAGAGGCGCGAGAGCGCGGCAGTGAACTTCAGCTGGATGAAGAGTCGAAGTCTTCGCGTATGGCGTGCACTGCTTTGTAGAGATCGTCCCAGGGGAAGGAGACCGCTCCTGGGGCGCCTGAATTGGGTGCCGGGAGACGGTCCCAGTCGAGGATCACCCGTACGCCCCATTCCTTGAGCCGGGCCACGCTGTTGGGGAAGGCGGGATGTTTCGCGAGCGCGTGGTTGGGCCAGGGGACGGCCACGATCGGCAGGCCGAGCCCGAGGGCTTCGTTCAGCAGGCCCAGTGCCAAGGTGTCGCTGATGCCCTGGGCCCACTTGTTGGTCGTGTTGAAGGTCGCCGGGACGACCGCCATGGCGTCGGCCACCGGCAGGACGTCCGGTTCTTCCGGCCGCTTGTAGTCGTGCCGTACGGGGTAGCCGGTGAGTGTGCTGAGCCGCTCGGCGTCGACGAACTTCGTCGCTGACGGCGTCGCGATGACGCAGACCGTCCAGCCGTCCGCCTGCAGGCGCTCGACGAAGGCGGGGAGGTCGCCCGCCGGCCGACCTCCGCACGCGATCACATACAGAACCGGCTTGCCTTCTGCCATATCCCGCCGTTCCCCATTCCTCTGCGATCACCATTGGTTACTATCCGCTGACCCACGGACACGGTTACCGTGGTCGAGGCGAACACTACGTCCCCAACGTGAGGTCGTGCCATGGCGACTGAGCACGTGGAAAGTGGAGAGCTGGACCGGCGCATCGGCAGGCGCGTCCGAGCGCTTCGGTTGCGTCGAGGCCTTGGACTGCGCGCCTGCGCGGAGTTGTGCGGACGGACCGAGGAGTGGCTGCGTCAGGTCGAGCGCGGTGAGCAGCGCCTGGACAAGCTCTCCACCCTCGTCGCCTTGGCGAACGTGCTCGGCGTACGAGATCTGAGCCTTATCGTCGAAGACCGGCTTCAGGGCATGACGTGCACCGTCACCGAGGGCGGCAGGATCCGGCACGAGGCCGTTCCCGCCATTCGCCAGGTGCTGTCCACGCCGATCTATCCGCCGCAGCTTGTGGACGACCTGCCCGCCGAGAGCGAGAAGCTGCGGCGCCGGCTGGCTGTCGCCTGGTCGGCCTGGCACGGGTCGGCTCGGCCGTACACCGCTTTGGGCGCGGTGGCGCCCGGCCTGCTTCAAGACGCACTGAACCTGCACCGAGCGGCCGCGCCCAGCATACGGCGCACCACCTGGGCTCTTCTCGCCGAGACCTTCCAGCTCGCGCAGCGTTTCCTCTACTGCGTCGGAGAAGCCGAGTTGGCGGCCCGCGCAGCCGACCGCGCGATGGTCGCCGCTGAGGAGACCGACGATCCGCAACTGATGGCGATCTCCGCCTGGACTTCCACGATGGCCGCACTCGGGCGCGGCCAGACTGACGAGGCATTCGAAGTGGCGTCGACCGCGGCGACCTACTTGGAGCCAAGGTCGAACTCCTCGCAGGCAGTGCTGTCGGCGTGGGGTTCGTTGCACCTGTTCGCCGCCATCGCCTGCGCGAAGAACCACCGCGGCGCCGACGCCTGGCGGCACTGGGACCTCGCGCACCGGGCCGCCTCCGCTCTCGGCCCTGCTCATCACAACCCTCTGACGATGTTCGGCCAGGCCAACGTCGCCATCTACGGTGTGGCGATAGAGGTGGAGACAGGGCGGTCCAGCGCGGCGATCGACCGGGCCAAGGCCATCACCGTCTCGGCCATTCCCTCGACGAATCGGCGGGCCCAGCACCTGCTGGATCTGGCGCGAGGGCACATGCGGCAGCGGGATTTCGACGCAGCCCTCACCTGCCTCCGGATGTCGGAGACACAGTCGACGGAGACCGTGGTCTTCAACCCGCTCGCACGGCAGACCATCAGCGAGATGATCGAGGCGAAGCGTCGTCCTCCCGCTCCGCTGCTGGACCTCGCGACGCGAGCCCGCGTCATCGCCTGAATGTCACCCCCAACCGCTGGTTGGGTTTGCCCCTGTGAGCCGGCCGTACGGTCGCGCCATGAGTACGCAGCTTGCCAATCCGGCGGTGGTCCGCGACGCGCTCCAGTCGCTCGCCGCCGCACTCGAAGGCCGGGGCTTCGCCGCGCGGCTCCGCAGCGGTGAGGGGTCTTCGCTCCGCCTGTTCGTGATGAACCCTGAGGCTCCCGTCCTCACGGAACACATCATGATCGTGCCGGATGCGGAGGGGGAGTGGAGCTTCTGGTTCCCCTGGCCCGAACGGATCGCTCTCGTCACGAACGTCACCGAGGCCGCAGACCGCATCGAGCGTGTGCTGGCCGAGGTAGACCGTTAGCCGGAGTGCGCCCGTATGGTCTCGCGCGGTGCACCTCGCGGCGTTCCCAAGGACGCGCAGCTTCCCGCGCCGTTCCACGGCGTCCACGTCGCGCCACCGCAGACAGGCTGCGAAAGGCTCGTGTGGAGGAAACCGACGGCGCGGTGCACACACCTGCGGGTACGACGGCACACCTGTGAGTGCCAGCCGGTGGTCTACGAGCTGTGCGTTTCCGGCGGCCTGGTGTTCATCCGCCGCACCGTCCGCAAGCCGACCGGTCTGTCCGTACGCGAGACGGAGTGGCTCCTGACGGCCAGAGCCATGGAGCTCTGGCAGCGCCTGCTCACCGGGCAGGCCCGATAGCTCCCCCTCCACCAGGAAACCCACGTCAGAAGGAGAGTGCCTCAATGACCCTGAGCGCCCAGCTCGACGCGTTCGCCGTCGAATTGCCGGTCGCCTTCGACCCGCGCTGGAACCGTATCCCCGGGATCACCGTGGACGGAGCCACCATCACGGTCGACCCTGAGAAGTACTTCTTCCGGTTCGAGAACTCCACCTGGCTCCTGTGCGACTGGAACCTCGTCGCCAGCCAGCTTCTCGGCATCGAGGAGTCCGCGGAGACCGCCGTCGAACAGCTCGCCCTGGAGTTCGTGCAGGAGCACGGCTTCTCCACCTCCGACGCCGGCCGGGTGCTGGCCACGGCCTGGGAGGTCTACAGCTACCTGTTCCGCGAGGAGCACCTGCCCACCCTCGGCCTGCCCCAGATCACCGCCGACCACCTGCGGATGCTCCGCGAGGCCGCCACCTTCATGGCGCTCAACAAGGTCGAGCTGGACGGCCACATCTCCAACGTCGGCCCATGCTGGTTCTTCCCCGCCGCCACCTCCGTCGTCTACGAGCTGGACGAGGAGGAGGGCGGCATGCTCGACGAGGTCTACCACGGCACCTGGTTCAACGAGTACCGCCGCATCGAGTCGATCAAGGCGCACGCCGCGCTCGGCGGACGGCTGGTCCACGGCTGCCAGTCCGTGCCCAACCAGTCCGGCGGCGCCTGCGTGCCGTACGGCGCCTCGATGCAGACCTTCCGCACCGAACTGACGAGCTTCCGCGAGGAGTGGCTCGCCAAGGTCTACGCCTGCCGCACCGCCAGCTGACCCATCCCGTACGGCCCGCGCTTCGGTGAGCGCGGGCCGTACGCCCCAAATGCCGAAGGAGTAACCCTCGTGGACGAGCCGACCGTCACCCGGCTGTGCGCCGAACTGTGCGCTAAGGCGAGGTTCCCGGGTGAGCCGAAACGTGAGCCGATGCGGGCTTGGTCGCTGTCGGCGGTGGAACGCCTGCACTTTCCCGACGGCTCCACGGCCATTTTCAAATTCGCCGCCGAGCCGTTCACGGGCGAGGACCGGGCCCTCAAGCTGGCCGCTGTCCATGGCGTGCCCGTCCCCGAGCTGTACGCCTGCGCTGTCAGCGGTGGCGTCCTCGGGATGCTGATGCAGGACCTTGGCGAGCCGGTCCGAGAGGCAGCGGACGACGACGGGGTCAAGGCGGCGGTGGTCCTCCACCGGGTTCGCCCATCGGAGATCCTGCCGACGACGCTTGATGCCGACAAACTGCGGGCCCTGCCCTTGCGTGCGCTCGCACACCTGGACTACCTGCGGCAGGTCCGGCGCTGGAAATCCACTCTCGATATCGCCGAGATGCTCTCCGCCCTGGACAAGGTGGCTCCCGCACGTGCCCAGGGGGCGGAGCTGGCGCCGTTCGGGCTGTGCCACTCGGAGTTTCACCCCAGCTCGTTGCACGTCGGGCGATCGGGATGGCGGCTGCTGGACTTCGCCCGCGCGTTCAACGGCCCCGGATTGCTCGACCTGGCCTCCTGGCCGGGAACCCAACAGGCCGCCAACGTCCAACGGGTCCGTCGGCTGATCGAAGCCTACGTCGCCGCTGGCGGACCACAGGAGGCCTTGGCGCCACGGGGTGGACTGTCCGCCGAGGCGTGGGCCCTCGGCTGGCACCGGGTCTGGATCGTGGAGTGGTTCATGGACCAGACCGTGCACTGGATCAACGACCCGAGCAGCGATCCGGTCTACATCAAGGCCGTTCGGCGTCACCTTCGCGAAGCCGTACGGCTGCTCGTGCGATGAACCGCCAGGCATGGCAGGAGCACGCCCGGCAACGTCAGGCCGTCGAGCCCGCATTGCCGGCGGCGGCTCCGTCTCGCATGTATTGGACGCCGGAGCCTGACGGTGGGCCAGGAGCCGAGATCCTGGGACACCTCGCGTGTGCGGGCGTCCTCGAGTTGGGGTGTGGCGCGGGCCATCATCTCGCTCACCTTGTCGGAGTCCACGGCGCCACCGGGGTCGGCGTCGACATCTCCGAGAGGCAAATCGAACGGGCGCGCACGCGCTACGGGGACCTGCCGGGGATCGCCTTCGTTGCCGACGACGCGGCCCAGTTCCTGGAGGCGTCGTGCCATTCGTACGACGTCTGCTACTCCGTCTTCGGCGCCGTGGGGCTCACCTCGCCGAATGTGCTCGTGCCGTTGATCGCGCGGGCGCTGCGGCCTGGCGGAGTGTTGGCCTTCGCCGTTCCGCATCCCAGACGCAGTGACCGGGGCAGCACGTCGCTGTTGCCGTCCGGCGACAGGGTGCCGATCCGCCGCTGGGAGCTGAGCGTGCTCGGCTGGGTCGCGCTGCTGTCGGCAGCCGATTTCCGAGTCGACGACCTCCAGCACCTGGGTGAGCCGCCAGCTGGCCCGAAGACCTTGCTCATTGTCGCCCGGAAATCATGACGGTTCGAGGAGGCTGTCGTGCCCGAGGTTTATCTGCTCATCGACGTCGACGGCGTGCTGATTCCGTTCCCCGACAGTGAGGGGAACGGACCGGCTACTCACGTGAGGCACAGCGTCGTACCCACCGGCTATGACGCGGGCTCACCGGTCCCCATATGGCTGAATCCCACGCACGGCTCCATGCTGGCTGAGCTGATCAGCGAGCTGCCTCTGACACCGGTCTGGTGCACCAGTTGGCGTGGCGACGCCAGCCCCTTGATCGGCGCCAAGCTGGGCCTGGAGCCGTTCCCGCATGTCGAGCTGGCGCGTCAGGACATCACGACGAGCCACCCCAACGGCTACCTCTGGAAGCGGGACGACGTCTCGGCCTGGCTCGGCACCGCTCAGGCCGCCTGGATCGACGACGACTTCACCGCCGCCGACCATGCTTGGGCCGCAGGCCGGACGGCAGCAGGCATTCCCACCTTGCTCGTCCAGCCAGATCCCAGGGTCGGGCTGCTGCCGGCGCATCTGGAGACGATCCGTTCGTGGATGGCCGAGCTCGTCGGCATGCCATCCGGCCCTTCATGATCCGAGGACTGCGCGATTGATACGAGCGTCGCGTGAGCAGGGCGAAGTGCGTTCAGCAGCCGGGCTCGCAGGCAGTTCGTATCCCGCCTCCGCGCCGTCACAGTTCTAATGAGGAGTGAAGGGTTCGCCACCTGGGCCAACCGAGTCCGTGGCTTGGTGCCGCGTCTTGCGCACGGCGACAGCATCGACCGCGGCGCCGTGCCCCCGTTGGCCCATCCCGGCCGCGGTGGGGTGATTACATCTGATGACCCGGGTGGAGGAGCAGCTCGGCTAGTTCCCGGACGCGGGCGGAAGTGATGCCGGTCCGCTGCTCGACGGCGAGGGGATGGCCGGTGGGCTCCAGCTCGACGGCCGGGCGCAGCCCGACCGGCCGCGTGTGGAGGTTGGTCTTGAGGTTGAGCGTCGTCGGTTCGTAGACCGGCAGTTCAGAGGAGAGCCAGCCGAAATAGGGAGGTTCGGACTCCCGGCCCGGGGTTTCCCACAGCCGGCTCATCCGAGCGAAGCTGTCCCGGCTCAATGAGACCCATACGCCCCAGCTGAAAGTCTCGTCCGTGTCGATGATGGGGATCTCGATAAGGCCGTGGACGAAGAAGTGCTCCGCTTCGATAATGCACTGGTCGGAGGAGAGCACGCTGCCGGGCGCGCCGGTCATCTCAGGGCTCCAGTAGGCGGGCGCGGGCATGTGGAAGCTCAGCGGAAGCTCGTCATGGCGCCCGCCGCAGCAGGAGCAAAGAAAACCGGAATCGATCGACACGGGCGTCAGCGTAGCGAAGGCGCGGGATCGGAAGTCTCCTCTATGCCATTCGCGAGGTGCTTGCGGGTTCCGGCGAGCGCGGCCTCGGTTAGCCGGCACACGAGAGTTTTAGGCCAGGGTATGCCGTTTCCCGTACCGCCGGAGACGGTCTGTAGTGGGAAAAATCCGAGGGGTATCGATCTTGAGGGGAGCTTTATGTTGTGATGGTCATGTGATGGGTGTACTTGGACCGAACTGGGCCGTCCGAGGACTTGACCAGCGGGCCGGCCGATATCCGTTGTCGGTGGAGGCGCCGGTCATGCAGGCCGTGGAAGTGCTCGTGCCTGGCGTGTCCACCGTGACCCGCTATATCCGCTACTACGCCTTGTATGCGGCGTTGGCGGCTCACGCCGCCGAACGGGACTTGGACCGTGAGGCGTGTCGGCGGCTACTGCGACGGAGTGAGGTCATCTTCGCCGGGACGCACCTCGGCATTCCGGCGGAAACCCCACCGGGGCCCGCGCATGGCATCGACCGGGTTCGAGCGTTCAACGGTGAGCGGCTGGATGTGGCGCACAGCGCGAGTGAGGGACAGACCTCCTACTCACCGCGACCGTGGGGATTCTGGGCCCAGTACGGTGGGCCGAGCACAGTTCTGGGCACTGTCGTGCTGGAGAACGGAGCCCTGCGGCCGGGACGGCATCCCTGCCCGCCGGAGGTTCGGGAGTTATTCGAGCCGCTCTTCACTCACGCCGAGGCTGACTCGATGTCAGCTAGGGACCTGGTCGAACTGGGCGATCTGGCCCTGTCTTCGGAGCATCGACCGGAGGTTCCGTGGTTGAGGGACCTGTTCACCGCCTCCCGGATGAACCTCCACGACCCCGACCATTGGGAGCCCGATGACCGGACCCGGCGGGCCACTCTCCGGGTACTGGCCCGCTCCGTCGAACTGCACGGAACTGACGGTGGCTCGTTCGAAGGGATGCTCCGCTCGGCTGTGGCCTTCGGCGATCAGATCGACCGCGATCCGGTCCTGTCGTCGATTGAACAGAGTCAGGGCTGGCGCGGGGTGCTGCTGCGCCACTACTCAGTGGGCGCTTGGCGGCGTCTGTGGGCGACCCTGGTCGCCTCGATGGGGGGCGAGGACGGCGAGGCGGACCGAACCCGCGAGGAACTGCGGACGTGGCTCGCCGACCAGGTTGAGGACGTGAGCGTGACGAAGGCTCTAGACGGGCTTCAGCCGCTGCAGGACGGGTCCGGCCATCCATATCCCCGTGAACGGCAATTGCTCGATGGCGACCGGCGTGCACCGCTGACCAACATCAAGCTGCTGCTGGTGGGCGGTATGCGCGCCCGCGAACTGTCCGGCATTGCCCAAAAGACGTTCCTGGGACCACGGCGGCGAGGGATGGGAGAGATCCTCGACCCCACCTGGGTTCATCTCCTGACCGAGGAGTATCGCGGCCGTTCGCTGAAGGACCTGGCGGCACGCCTCGCGGACGACATGCTCGCCCAGGCGATGCGAGTCGCCCGTGCCAAGATGCGTATCGACCCTGTGACACAGAGACTTCGGCTGTTCTCCCGCGTGCATGAGCGCAACGACCGCTTTTATAAGACCAGTGACGAGGGCGACAGTGACGTCGGCACGCGTATCGAACAGCTCGGCGGCTTTGCCGCCCAGCTCGGCCTTCTGCAAGCGAGTGACAACGGCTGGGGTGTGACCGACGAGGCCCGGACGGCGCTGGAGCTGACGGCATGAACCGGACGACGTGGCGTTTCTCCTCTCCGCTGTCGCTACTTAACGACTGGCGCGACCGGGCCGACCAGGCGCCCCTGCACGAGGTCCTGCTGCTCGGCTTCACCGTCGACCTGCCGTTCCTGGAGCAGGTCGCCATTCCCACGGCCAGGGCGCTGGGCGCGCGGATCAGCGTGCTCGGTGACGCGGGCCAGGGCTTGTACGACCCGATCGACGTGCGCCTGGCCGGAAACTCCTACCTGCACAGCCTCGTCACCTGTGCAGGGGCGTTCCATCCAAAGCTCGCCCTGCTTGTTGGGGAGGACGAGGTGTGGATCGCCGTCGGCTCCGGCAATCCCACCATGTCCGGATGGGGTGCCAATGACGAGCTGTGGACGGTAGTCATCTCGTCCGGCGGCGCCGTCCACCCGGTAGTTCCGCAGACAGGAGCATGGCTGCGGCGGCTGGCGGACGCCGACCGGGTGTCGATGACACCGTGGGCCGCCGAACTCCTGCGCGAGGTCGCCGGCGATCTCGTCACCCGACCGGCGGCGGAGGCCGTGGAACCGCAGGTACGGCTGCTGGACAACCTGAATGAGGCGTTCCTTAACCGGCTTCCGCTCGGACCCGTGGACGAGTTGTGCCTGTACGCGCCCTTCACTGATGCCCAGGCGATAGGGGCCCTGATCGACCGCCTCCGGCCACGGTCCACCGTCCTCGGTCTGCAACCGCGCTGGACCAGCTATGACGGTGACGCACTGCTCGCCGTCCTGATTAAACACGACGTGGAACTGCGGTCCCTGAAGGAGAGCGCCGTACGGCACGGCAAGCTTGTCCAGTGGCGCATCGATGACCGGTTGTATGGACTCGTCGGCAGCCCGAATCTCACTCGGAGTGCTCTGTGCGCCTCGACCGCCGAGGGTGGAAACTGCGAGCTCGCTATCCTGGCGCCTCTGTCGGAGGGCCTTATGCCCGAGGGGATGGCCACGGCGTCCGAGACGGTGGCCGGCCGATCTACGGTCCGCATGTCGAAGCCGTCTCCGTCACTGATCCTGCTCGGCGCGCTGATGAACGGCAAGGGACTGGAGGTCACCCTCGCGAAACCGCAGAGGGCAGACGTCGTGGTCAGAAGCTCGCCGGACGGCTCTCCCGGCTCCTGGCAGACGGTAGGCGTCATTGCGCCCGGAGAAGTCACGCTCTTGTCCACGTTGCCGGAGGCATCTGGTTCCGTCGTCCGCGCAGAAATGGCTCTGGCCGATGGCCGTGTCGTGCAGTCCCCGCCTGTGTTCGCGGTCAACCCGGTGCGATGCGCTCGCCGCGTCTCGGAAGCCGAAGGTCCGCGCCTGCGCCGGGAATACACCGTGGAGGAGGTCTTCACCGACGCAGAGCTGGCCGCCCGCTTCAACGCCGATCTCATCCGCCTGGCGGAGCTTTTGTCGCAGGACTCCGGCGCCCGCCCGGCGGGCGCGCCAGCGCGTGGCACGGCGACCCGGTCGGTGATCGAGGATCGCTGGAGCGCCCACCTGGAGGAGTGCGGCAAGGTCTATGGGGCCTCGCTCACCAGTCTGGTCTACGGGCCGGCCGTCGCAGTGCTCCCGGACTCTTCTCGCATATCGCGCTGGAATGTCACCGTGAGCGTGACCGGGGAGAACGAAGAGGAGGAGAACCCGCCGGAGGAGGATGGCGCCGCCCCGGAGATCGATACCTCGAAGCGCCCGGTGTACCGGCGCTGGGCCTGCCGGTGGGTCGAGGCGGTGAACCGGCCCGGTGGGCTCGCGCCGTTGCCGCTGCGCATGCTGGTGGCCGGAATGTTTGTGAAGTTACTGGCTGCAGGGGCGTGGGAGTTGTCCGACGACTCCTGGAGGGAGCCTCTCGGACGACTGACCCGGGCCTTGGTCCCCACGGACAGGGACGACCCGCCCGTGGAGACCAGAGGGCGGCTGTGCTCCGTTGTCGCCACCTGCACGGCCCTCCTGACTCAGGATGTCTCCCTCACCGGTGGAGGGCCGAACGACCTCCTTGCCGCCCACACCTGGACCGCAGTCGAGTCCCTGGTCGCCGAGGCCGACCCTGATCTGGCCGAGGACCTGCTCATCACACCCGTACAGCCCCGCGCCAGGGTCGCGTCTCGCACTGAGCTCTGCCGCCTCATCGATTTGGCCGCAGACGACGACCCACTCGCGGAGGTCAGGGCCGAGATCGACGACAACGGCTGGGAGATCACCGAGCAGGACGGGTTGTGGGAGATCACGGGGAACTTCACCAACCCCACGCCCGTCGCCGCCCGGGTAGCGACCCGCATCGGCGCATCTGGCGCGTCGGCCGTAGTCCTGGCCAGAGCCGGAACAAAGTGGACGCTGATCGCCTGGCGGAGGCCTGAGCTTGTCCTTCTCAGCTTTCCCGCTTCTACCTGGCGGGTTTATCAGATCATGCCGCCCGCGAGCCCTGAATCCCGTTTCTCCTCGGCCGACATTTCCTCCGCTCC
The DNA here is from genome assembly GCF_008728085.1 of Microbispora cellulosiformans. Lineage (NCBI taxonomy): Bacteria > Bacillati > Actinomycetota > Actinomycetes > Streptosporangiales > Streptosporangiaceae > Microbispora > Microbispora cellulosiformans. The sequence goes on from NZ_VYTZ01000003.1 coordinate 624,869, forward strand.
CGGCCTCGTCGGTAAGGCGATCCACATGAGCAAGGCACCTCCCGACCGCGCGCGCCAGGTGTTCGCGGACTGCGGTTTCGATCCGATCGAATTGCGAGAGCGCATCCTACGGCAGCAGGCCTCTTGAGCCGAGGTGACCTCTGGTGGACGTGCGGACGAGGAGGATGTCGATGACGGAGTATCGCTTCAACTCGCTTTCCGATAGGCCAGTCCCGCCCGCGGGTTACACGCCTCACAGGTGGCAGCCGGACCCGTCCTGACTCCGGCGCCGCCCGGCTGGCAGTTCTATAGTGCCCGCGAGTGCGCCCTTGGGATGCGCATCTCGGCGATGATTGAGACCCCGGAGGGCAACGGGCGTCGTTCCCTGCCACTACCTCGCCGGTTTGCTTGCCTGCCGCCCGCTGTCCGAATTGGACCTCAAAGCTGCCGTGACCGCGCCGACGGTAGCCACCCGGATGTTCGAGGTGTACTGCGATGCCGTCGTGCTGTTGACCTCGGTGGTGTGGTCGAAGAGTGCCGAGACCAGGGCGGGATCTCGGCGGCGGTCGAGGATGGACAGCGCGACCATGACGCTCGGACGCTCCCCAGGAGTGGCCGTATCGAGAGCAGCTCGATTCAGATCCGCAAGCACCGCGTTCGTGTAGCCGACGACGTCTCGGTACGCCCCCACGAGGGCTCGTACCCCGGATGCTCCCACCTGGCCGTTCACGGCAGCGGTGGTTCTCGACATCGCGTGGATCGCTTCGATCTGGCCAGGGGCGGTGACCTGCGCCAGATCACGATGGCCGAGTACGGCGAGGGCTTCTACGGCGTGCCGGACGGAAAGCAGGATCTGCGACATGTCCGCGGTCGTCGGCGCCAGCTCGGCTGGGGACTTCAGCGTCGGCAGGTTCCGCAGCTCGAAAGTCCACTCCGGGTTCGTCGAGATGAGACGGCCCATGCGGATGGTCATCTGGTCAAGGTGATCCGCGGGGCTCGGGCGTCGCTGGTCGAACAGGAGCCGCTGCCAGCAGTGCCGTACGGCCTGCCAGCGGTCGAGCACACGGTGAAGGCCTTCTGCGGACAGGCGTAGCGTGCGGCGGACAAGCAGTTCGCGGGCGGGATGCAGTTCGGTGTGCCGCCGGGTCAGCATTGTGACGGCTTGGTAGGCGCAGTGGAGGGCCACGACAGCGGCGGTGGCGTTGCGCCGGCAGTCCGCGGACGACAGCTGTCCTCCCGCCTCGGGCTGGGCCGCGCGTATCCCCTCGGCGTTCGCGATGATTCCGGCGCATAGCTGCTCGACCGAAGCGGTCGCAGGTAGCTTCGACGGCGGTTGCGTGACCCTGAGGGGTACGGCGGCCAGCGTCTCGGTGGCTCCCGGCGCCGTCACCCGAAAGGCGATGTCGCCTGCGGTCTGCAGGGCAGTCACCAACCGGTCGAGCCGTATGCTGTCCAGACCCGCCCTGCGCACTTCGGCTCGGGCCGCCTTCATGACTCGGCCGAGGAGCTGTGCCTGGCGTGCCACGGTGTCCAGCACCGCGTGCCGGACGCCCATGTCCTCAATCGCGTTCGCCCAGTCCGATCGCGGGTTGTAGTGCGTCTTCAGCAGGTCATGGCCGGTGCCGAGGGCGAGCGCGGCGCCGGCGACATGGACCGGGACGGGATGCGCGGTGTTGCGATTCCGGCCGGCGAGTTGCCGGTCGAGGTCGCGCAGGATCACGTCGGCTTCCTGAAGCAGGACGCGCGGATGGTTCACCCGGTCCCACAGGTGGGACAGCCGCTCGTGCGCGGGGGTGCGTTCGGGCGCGAGATCGTCCAAGTATCGGAGCAGGACCGTCGTCATCCGGCGCGCCGGCTCGATCGTCGCGATGGCGGCGACACCGGAAATGGAGCGCTCAGCGCAATAGACGGCGGTGTTCATCTGCTCGGACGCCTCACGCAAGAAGTCGCCGAAGACGGTTGCCATGGTCGCTCACCCGCCCAGGAAAAGCTGGATGCGGGTGCCGCAGCGCGAGGCGGTCAGCGCGGCAAGCCGGGCGTCCGGGGTCTTCATATCGAGAGCCCTCTCGGCCATCACCTCGCGGAGGAGCCCGCCCAGGGCAGCCATCGCCTCTGTGACAGCAGACCGGTCGTCGGCGTCCTTGAAGACCAACGGCATGTCGTACGCCGTGGCAGGAACCGACCTCAGCGCGGACGCGCCCTCGAACGCGGCGCTTCCGGCCGAGACCCACGCCGGAAACTCCTCTGGGGCGCTCGCGCCTTCCATGGCCCGGGCTGCCTCCGATGCGACCAGGAACGCGTGTAGAGCGGTGTCGACGTCGCGCCATGCCTCCAGCTCGGCGTGCGCTTTGGACAGCTCATCGATCAGGGACACGAGACCTCCTAGTGATTCAGACATGACTGTCGAGCTCGGGCTCATCCGCCGGGTTATCCGAAGCGGATTCTGTGGAATGGCCCCACCAGCCAGGCGGGGCGGGTTCGACGTTGGCCAGGTGAGGTTCCAGGTGTTCGTCCTCGCTGCACTGATAGAAGGGGCCGCGGGCACCGAGCAGGATGGGCAGTTGGTGGTCGAGGTGGTCGCGGTACCAGACGCCCATGCCGGTGCCCGCTTCCAGGCGCAACGCCTCCCAGGCGTGCCAGAGTGCCGTGAGCCGCGAGATGGCCTCGGCGTGCCTCCACCACTGCGCGCACCAGCGGAACTCCCCACCGAGCGTCCGCCGGTACATGGGGACAAATCGCTCGGTCACCCATTCCTCGACCGTCTCGTAGACCGGTTCGGTCATCGTGCCGCTCCTTCCGCGATGAGCCGTTCGAGACGGTCACGGCAGGCCTGGATCCGGTCGGCGTCGCGGCTCTCGTACCACGGGAGCAGCGAGATCAGGGCGGGACGTCCGCCGGTGGCAAGTAGCAGCGCGGTCCCCGGCGGGAGCGCACGGATGGCCGCGGGTTCGAGGATGTCCTGTCGGCGCAGCGAGATCTGCTCCGAGGCCCGGCCGTCGGCGTACGAGACCGAGCGGACGGGCACGTCGTGCTGGCCGACGAGCGTGGCGAGGTCGCGGGCCAGGCGTGGGGAGTCGACACCGGCGCCGATGACCTTGCGGGTGGCCGCGCCCCACATGGCGGCCATACCCGCCTCGCCCCACACTGTGACGCCCTGCTCGTACGACTGGAGGATCGTCACGGGGACGATGCCGCGCGAGCCGAGGTGGCTGTACAGCTCGGGCAGGTCGGCGATCCGGCAGATGTTGGCCGCCTCGTCGAGGGAGACGACCATCGGCGGGTCGAGCCTGCCGCCCATGCGCTCGGCCCGGCGTTCGGCGGCCCGCATTGCGGTGTCGGTGAGTGCGGCAATGAGCGGCGCGGCAGCCGAGCGCGACTTCGACAACAGGTAGAGGGTGTCGGTTCCGGCAGCGAAGGCCTTCGGGTCGAAGGCGGGGAGGGTCGACGGTGTGACCCAGGAGATGATCGCCTCGTCGCGCAACGCTTTGGCTGCGGTACGAGCCGTCTGGTAGATGCCGTCGCGTGTCTCGACCGCGCCGTTCTGCGCGCCGCGCAGCGACGAGGCGAGCAGGGAGAAGCCCGCGGCCTCCAGCAGTTCGACCGGTGTCGGTACGGCAGGCGTGTCGAGCCACTTGGCGACATCGCGCATCGTGCGGCCGGAGGAGGCGGTGGCGAGGAACAACGCGCACAGCAGGTCCTGCGCGGCGGGTCCCCACAGGTCACGCTTGGTGCCGTCGTCGACGGTGAGGACGAAGTGCCCGGCCAGCCGGTGAGCGTCCTCTACCGTCGAGAGCCCGCGCAGCGGGTCCCACCACCAGGTCTGCGGCTGATAGGTGATGTGCTGCGGGTCGAACAGCCACACCGTGCCCTCGGCGGCGCGAAGGGTGGCGGTCGCCGCCCACAGGTCGGACTTGTTCGACGTCGCGATCACCGGCCCAGGAGCCGAGAGCACGTACGGGATGCTCAGACAGGTCGTCTTGCCCGACCTGGGGGCCATGAAGGCCACGATGGTGTCCTCCCATGAGGCGTACAGCGTGGGCCCGCTGCGCATCAGGTCGCCGAGCGCCAACCCGATGTCGCAAGGCATCGCCGGCCCGGACAGGGACGGCCGCAGCTCGCGGGCCTTCTTCTCCGCCGCTTCCGGCTTCAGCGCAGCGAGCCCGGGATTGTCGGCGAGGGCGGCCACCGGATCCACGGGATCGGGGAGCCGTCCGATGACGAACCACCAGCCGGCTACGACAAGGGCGAGCGCAGCTGTGACGAAGACGGCGGCAACGACGACAACGGCAAGCGTCGGCGTGCCGGGCCACGCGGAAGCCGTACGGCCTTCGAGCACACGCCACGCGAAGTCGGTGCCGAACGCGCGGACCCGCCCGCCGAACAAGCCTGCCGCGATCCGGGCCGCGACCCAGATGAGGCCGAAGAACGCAACGACGCCCCACCCCGCGAAGAGCGCCACCCATGCTCCGGTCGCGCCGTGCGGGGTGAACCCGGTGCGCGGTCCCACCGCTCTCGTCATCGGATCGCCTGGTCGGTGTCGTACAGCTCGTGCTCGACGCCGACAAGCGCGAGCTCGACCGGGATGCCGAGCCGGTCGCCGGTCTTGATGAGGTACTTGCCGCGACCTGGATGCCGGGCTCCTGGCTGCCAGGAGTCCGGTGCCGACCAGGAGGCCACCAGCTCCTGCTCTGGCCCCGTCAGGCGGGTGATCTCGCTGACGCGGGCCAGCTCGCGCGGGGGTAGCCCGGCCAGCACGGTGATGGCGCTGCGGTCGATGAAGCCGCGGGCCTTGGCCCGGTCCTCCTCGGTCGGCAGTGCCTCCAGGTCGGCGAGCGAGTGGGTAATCATGATGGAGGCCATGCCCTTGGCGCGGTTGAGCCGGGTCAGGCTGTCGGCGTACTCGACCAAACCCGGCGCCCCACGTAGTGCACGCCACAGCTCGTCCATCACAGCCATATAGGAATGGCCAGTGGTGCCATCGACCATGGCGAAGCCGTACGCCCAGGTGCACAGCATCGCGGCGGTGAGAAGCTTGTCGCCCGCTGCGCCGACGCGGGAGATGTCCACGGAGACCGCGGGCGCGGTCAGGTCGATGGGGCGGGTGGTCGGCCCGTCGAAGACGCCGGCAAGCGAACCCGTGCAGAGCAGTTCGAGGGTGAAGACGAGGTCGCTGACCCGCTCGCGGTACCGCTCCGGGTCGTCGGTCCGCGCGGCCGATCGCAGCGCTTCGGGGCCCTCTTCGAGTACGGCAAGCACATCGGGCACGGTCGGTGCGGTGAGTCGTTCGTCGAGCAGATCGATGGCCCGGCCGAGGATGACCTCTTCGGCGTTGCCGACCGGCGCCTCGCGGATGAGCGTGCACAGCGCCATCAGCAGCGAGAGCCGTCGTCCGCGCAGCTCCCAGCGCGTACGTTCGGCTTCGGCGCCGCGTTGGGTCTGTACGGCGGCGCCGAGCGGGCCCGCGTCGAGGGGGTTGATGCGGTCGAGGCCGCGGCCGACGCGGATGACCTGCCCGCCGACGTGCTCGACGAGCATCGTGTAGTCGGGCTTGGTGTCGCCGAGGATCAGCGCGGTCGAGCCGGACGCGATGGCCCCGACGATGAGGCGCTTGACCAGGGTCGACTTGCCGGTTCCCGGCTGGCCGAGGACGAACACGCCTGGGTTGGTGACCAGTCCCGCGCGCAGCCAGGCCAGTGGGTCGAGGCAGACGACCTCGCCGAACAGCTGATGGCGGCCGATCGGTGTGCCGATGGCGGGGGAGCCCGAGCCGGCCACGAACGGGAACAGGCCGCACACCTGTGCCGTGGTCGCCTGAAACTCCTCGCCGGCCTCCACGTGCACGGCGCATCCGCCGTACGGCTCTCGCCAGCCGCGTGCGGGAGTCTTCACCATGACCTCCTGGTCAGCTCGGCCGGGCAGACGCCGCAGGGCAAGGTGGTGGCGAACCCGGCGGACTGGCTGCCCCACAGCCGGCGAAGCCGGATGCGAGAGGCTTCCGCGGCGGCCTCGGTGACCGCGACGGCCTGAGCCAGGTCCTCCTCGCGTATGACAGTCGTGGTGACGTACAGCGTCACAAGCGTGACCCCGGCCCCGGTTGCCTCCTCGGCGGCGGCCTGCCGGGCGCGGGCCTGGTCGTAGGCGTCGCGGGCGGTCTCGTCCCGCCCGGTCCGGCGGCGGTACTGCTCACGGAACGCGGCGGCGTTGACCTCATCTTCGAGCACCCGCGTGGCCTCGGCGGCGGGCAACGGGCGGTATTGGAGACTGACCCGCTTCGGGTGTGGACCCGGAGCGACCAGGCGGCTGAGCACGTCGGCGGGGACGTTCTGTCGTGGCGCCTCGTGCCAAGCCCAGCTCACGCTGATGCCACTGTCGTGCCGGTAGTGATCCGGGTGCTCCTCAGCGCCGATGGGACCGGCGTCCGCCCACGTCAGGTCATCGGAGCGGGCCGTATCGGCGCGAGCAGCGGGATCGTAGGCGGCGCGGACGATTCCGGCCAGCTCGGGTGCGGTCGCCCAGCCGGTGACGGTGACGCCGCACGATCCGAGCGCGGAGGCCAGCGCCTCGGTGGTGCGGCCGAGCTCGCCGATCGCTGTGCTCATGTCGCCCTGTCCGGCGGGGGAGCGGGCCGGGTCGAATGTCACGCTCACGTAGGTGTTCACTCGGGCCGCCGTACGCGGTGCCGTACTGACCAGTTGCCGCATGAGCAGGGCCGCCGCTTCGGGCGCCGTGGGAGACAGTGCGCGGCCGACGGTGTCGGCGAGGGCGGAGCCGGGCTCGGGTGCGGTGTCGATGGTGACCGTGACCCAGCGGACGGCCGGCATGTGCCCGAGCGAGGCCAGCCAGGCGCCCCAGTTGGCCACCCAGGTGTCTGCGTCCGACCGCTCCGCCAGCCAGGTCGAGGCGGGTGACACCTTCAGCGTCGCGGTGAACAGCCCGGTGCGGCGGTCCCACACGATGCCGTATGGCCGACCGAAGGCGTCCTTGGCTGACATCAGCCGGGTCGCGGCCAGAACTCCGGGCAGCTGAAAGGCACGAGGATGGGCGACGACAACGCCAGCTCGATAGCGAGTGTGGCCGCGGGCCTTGCCGTACGACCAGCGGATCCGACGCGTGATGAGGTTGGCGATGGGAACGCCGCTGACCCGGATCAGCACCAGCGCTCCGGCCAGGGCAGCGGGCGGACCGGTATAGAGCGCGGCACGGAAGTTCACGGACACGGTGAGGACCAGTGCGGTGAGCGCGCCCAGCGCAACGAACGTCCCGGTCGTGCCCAGGCCGAGCAGGCCGAGGCCGCGCCGTCGGCGCCAGCCTCCGTAGGTACGGATGTCCGTCATCGCTGGTGGTCCTCTCGGATGGAGTTCGCGGCGGTCTTCGCGCCGGACGCCACGCCACTCGCCGCGGTCGCCGCCGCAGCGGCGGCTGGTCCCGCCGCTTTGGCTCCTGCTCCTGCCGCCGTTGAGCCCGCGGTCGTCGTCCCAGAGGATGAGGGCGCGTCAGTTGACGCTCGTGTGCCCCCGAGCTGGGATGACAAGTAATCGGCGTGGCTGCTCGCGCCTGTGGGGGAGGAGGACGGAGACGAGTTGCGGAAGGAGCTGAGGGCGACGGCTCCGGCGACGCTCGCTCCGAGAATGCCGCCACCTCCACCGGCGCTTGCCAGCGAGCCCGTCGTCCAGGTGAAGAACTTCATCAGCACCGGCATGGCGATCAGCGACAGGAGCATCATCGCGAACCCCATGAGGATGGTCCGTACGTCCTTGCCTTCGCCGACCATGGTGAACGTCGTGGCGAACACGGCGGCGACGGCGGGCTTGTAGAAGATCAGGGCGAGCATCCAGCCGGTCACCTTGCGAAACCACGGCTTGGTCATCACGGTCATCGACCCGGCGGCGGCCAAGGGGAGAAGGCCGGCGAGGACGACCAGGGCGGCCTCGCGGAACAGCATGAGCACGGCCTGCACCACGCCGATCAAGATGGCGACGATCCCCAGCACGATCACCACACCGGGTGCCGCGCCGGTCAGAGCCAGGATTTTCGTGAGGCGCCGGCCGAAGTCGTCGTGGGAGACGGTGTCGAGGATCCAGTTGGACCAGGCGTCGCCGGCTTTGACGAGCATCGAAGCCGTCAGCACGCCGATGGTCGAGGTCGCCGCGATGACGACCAGGCCGGAGCCGACGTCGACCAGAGGGCTGCCCTTGCGGGTCAACGCCATCTTGCCGCCCGCACTGAGCACGCCGAGTACGGCGACCGCGATCGCGATCGGCAACGTCCACTCGCGCAAACGGTCCACGGCTGATTCGGTGGCGAGGTCGGGTGAGGGCACCCTGACCCACCAGGAGATGCTGTTGCCGACCACCCATGCCACGCCGTCCTGGATGGCCTTGGCGATCTCATCAAGGATGCCGTTGGCAGCGCTGGCGGCCACCTTGCCGACGGCATATTCGGTCAGTGAGCAGTCTGGGGAGAGCAGGCTGTCGCACGGCATGACAGGTCACCCCTCGAAGCGGGTGTAGCGGTCGAGGGATTTCAGCGGGGTCGCCATAGTGCCCCAGTCGCCGTCCAACGGTGCGACTACGCGCCAGTCGCCGTTCTGCCAGACGACCTGGATGCGGGTGGAGGCCCGGACCGTGGTGCCGCGCGGGTCCGGGCCGGCGCTGACGATGTCGACGGTGGCGGCATCGCGCGTGTAGGTCTGCCAGCGGTAGGCCTCTTCGTCCACGTAGGCCTTGCCGAGCGGGCTGCCCTCAGGGAGCCCGGCTTCCTGCCTGCGTTCCTCATACTGGGTGCGTGCCTGCTCCAACAAGCGGTCGGCGTCCGGGCCTACCACCTGCTCCGTGATGGTGGGCTCGAACACCGCCGGGCCCCACTGTGAGCTTGCCCGGATGGCGATGTGCAGCGCGGCAAGCAGTGCACCCTCTCGGGTGTGGGAAAAGCCCTTGGCACGGTCGTGGTCGAGCACGCGCGGGCCGTCGAGGTCCGACAGCGGCAGCCGTACTCCATGGAAGTCCTGCCAGGTGATGCGCGCCTGGCGGGCCGGGGAAACCGGGGTTGTCGACGTGCCGCAGGCGCACGCCGTCAGCAGCACCAGGACGAGGACGGGTGCCTTCATCGGAGGAACATCCCGACAATGCCGGAGGCGGTCGCGGCCAAACTCAGCCCGCCGAGCACCCAGGGAATGCCGGACGCGCCGTCGGCGGCGAAGGAGGAGCGGTTCTTGCGGCCGATCGCCATCTGCGCGCCGCAGATGAGCAGGCCGGCGACGCCAGCGACGATGACGCCCCACTTCCCCCAGCCGAGGATGGTCGTGATCGGCCTCTCCAGGCCCGGCGGTGCGATCGGCGCCGGATTCGGCACCGGCCCCGCCTGAAGCATGTCGGCAACTGCGCTGACCAGCATGGATTGCCCTCCCTTTGCTGACATGGGGTCGATGGATTGTCGCAATTGGTAGCGTTACTGTCACGCTCCGTGGGTATTCCAGAGCGCAAGCAGTCTCAAACGGCTGCATCCGTCTTCAGGTATTCACAAGACGTGCTGTCCCAGCCGCGTGGGGGAAACTGAACGGTGACCGCTGACCACGAGGAGTGACCATGACCGATCCGCTCGGCCGTGACCCGGACGTGCTGACCACCAAGGAACTGGCCGCCAAGCTCGGGCTGTCGGCCCAGACCGTCCGCCGCATGGCCAGCGCCGGCCAGATCCCGGCGCTGCGCACCGGAAAGGACTACCGCTACTCGTGGAACGCGGTCCTCGACGTGCTGCGACAGCCCCATCCGATAGCGGGGGGCAGTGGGAATGAGGAGAGTAGGCCGGGCGCCGGACGGCTGGCGACGCAGCAGGCTCGGGACCGAGCTGCGCGGGAGTTGTGACACCGGCCGGTCTCGATGACCGTGCGGCTGCTCGTGGCGGCCGCCGGTCTGCTCATCGCGATACCGCTCGGGCTGATCCTGGCGTTCACCGCCTTGAGCGGCTCCGTTGGCTGCGGTCAGGGGCAGGACGGTGACATCCCGCCGAACTACCTACGGCTGTATCAGCAGGCCGGGCAGAAGTATGGCGTCCCCTGGCAGGTGCTCGCGGGGATCGGCAAGGCCGAAAGCGATCACGGGCGCGGTACCGGTGTCGGTATCCGGGATGGTGCGAACCGCGCCGGCGCTATGGGGCCCATGCAGTTCCTTGGCGCGACCTGGGCGGCGTACGGCGTAGACGGGAACGGCGACGGTCGGACCGACGTCTACGATCCGGCCGACGCGATCCCGTCGGCGGCGAAGTACCTGAAGGCAAGCGGAGCGCCGGCGGACATGTATCGGGCCATCTGGCGCTACAACCACGCCGACTGGTACGTCCGCCGGGTCCTCGACTTCGCCCGTGGTTACTCTTTCGGCTCGGCTGGCGTGGGGGAGGAGCTGTGCGCGCTTCCTGCGGCGCCGACTGCCGTGGCCGGCCGTGTGCTCGCCTACGCGCGGATGCAGCTCGGCAAGCCGTACGCGTGGGGAGCTGAGGGGCCCGGTGCGTTCGACTGCTCTGGGCTGACGATGCGCGCCTATCAGTACGCGGGGATCCTGCTGCCGCGCGTCGCCGCCGACCAGTGGCGCCAGGGCCCCGCTGTCACTCACGGCCAGGAGCAGCCAGGCGACCTGGTCTTCATGCACCCGGGAGCCGGCGGGCCTGGGCATGTCGGGATCGTCGTCGCTCCCGGCCAGATGATCCACGCGCCGCACACCGGTGATGTCGTGCGCTACGCGTCCTATTCCGCTCGTTCTGACGTGGTCGGGTTCACCCGGCCGGCAAGTTTTAATGGAGAAGAAATGAAGGGCCTCACCCTGGCCGAGCTGCAGCAACTGCCTGCGACGGTCGACCTGCTCACCGCCGCCCGGGCTCTCGGACTCGGGCGGACCAAGGCGTACGAGCTGGCCAAGAAGGGCGAGTTCCCCTGCCGCATCATCCGCGTCGGTGTCGCCTACCTCGTTCCCACCGCCGAGCTGCTGAAGCTCCTTGGCGTAGATCCGCATGCAGGAAGCACCCCAGGTGGCCCGATTCGCCACGGATGACGTGCGAGTCGTCGTGGCCGGCCTCGGCCAGCGCGCCGCAACCCGGCCAGAGTCGCACCCGGCGTCGAGACACGGGCGCGGCGCACTGCCCAAGGAAGAACATGCGTTGCTGCGGACGAGTAGGCCATCTTGAGTGGGATTAGGTATTTAGGATGGCTCTCCAAGTTCAGGTAGCCATGGATTGATTTGGTATACCCAGAACAGTACCTGAGCCGCTATGTCCCAGGGCAATGTTTCGGACACCTCAATAATCTCACGGGAAATTTCGCGCCGAAGCTTCTGATTCCTTGCTGCTTTCAAATCCTTGAGCCTCTGCGTAATGTCGGTGCTTTCACCGGTACGCGGTTGCATTCTTGGAGACTTGGAAGTGACCAAGCTTGCCCGAGCCATCGAGCTCGCCTTGACGACGGGGCGAGGGGTTTTTGCATAAAAGGCATGCGCTCGTTCAATCTCCCGTCTCCATGCTTGGCGAAGTCCTGCATCCGTACGAGGAGCATTAAATCCACGGGCCGTTGCTACTGCACGAAATATCGGATGCCATCGGTCCTCCCCGGAAGTAACTAGTGCTGTCAGCATTGGATCTGCAGGCCTAACCAGCCCGTCCAGAAGCGTAAACACTAAGACCTGCTGCTCATCTGTGAGGGTGGCGAGTTTAGGAACTTTCTTGAGCAGGTCGGCCCAGTGAACTGTAGTTTTCTGCCTAGCCGTCTCAATCAGCACCCGTCGGGCAGCAAAGGCGAGGAAGGCCACAGTTTTTCCACTAGCGGAAGACGCCCCAGAACGAGTAGGACATTTTCGGGCGGGTTTCCTGGTCGCCTCCTTTAGCCATTGATGAAATTCATCAATTCTTGGTTGATAGTCTTGATGTAGAACTTTCGCTGGTCCAAGTAGCCGCCTTGCCTCCGTGAGCAGACTTCGCGTTTCGTCAAAAGCGTTCCGTCTCTGTGCGGCATTAAGCTCGGCGATCAGGCGATCTAATTCATCTCGGAGATGTAGTTCGCTCGGACGCCTCACCTCATTGGGGAGTGAAGCGATTTTTCGTATACCGGCTGCGTAAATGATCCATCGAAGCTTTGATCCTGTTGCCTCACCATCCAAGGTTGCTGGCCCCACCAGCTCATAAACGGCCGGCTGAGGCGGCCGCATTTGTCTGCGGAACCGAACGGCAACGGGAATAACTTTGCTATCGTTATCTATGAATGCCTGCGCACTAATCATGCGCACCGGGCCGTGATCGGTGATATCTGAGGTCAGGTGTAGCCTTATCGCCTCGGTCGCCAGGGGGAACCCTGGAGCAATGTAAGTTTCGGCACGATGGATGGCCTCGGCGAGATGTGGTGTCCAGATGCCCTCTTCCGTGATCTGGCAGGAGTTTGCGTCTGTCCAGTACACGGCGTCATCTATTGTCTGAACGCCGATTATGGTTATGCGGTCGTTGCCCTTGCTGATGCACTTGATGAGAAGAACGTACCCATCTCGCTCAACTAGGCGCTGCAACATATTTGATCCCGGTCGCAACAGCCAGACTACCTTGCCGTGGCCATTCTGTCTGTGTGATTTATCGCGCGCAGCCCACTTGTGGTGGTTCTCATCTGCGAGAAGCACCTCGATTGTGAGGTCATCGGCAGTGAGCGTAAGACCTGTGCACGACCCTCCTTCCGCTAACTCTCCACGAAAAACTGGTACGGCCGGCTTTTTCTTGTGGTTTTCAAGTAATTTAGCGAGTGCTTTGGCGATGTAAAGATGGTCTGCACTATCAGGCCCCAAGTTTGTGCGCCGGCAGACGTGAGGCCGGCCGTTGCGTGTCGGATGATGTGCGAAATGAGGGACCTTGACCTTGCCGATGCGATCGGTGAGCTCTGCTCCGCATCCACCGAGTAAATATCCACACCAATAACTACTGTGGATATATTTGTCGCGGAATGCCCGTGCCTCCTTGCGACTGGTGGGCATGAAGAGAGGCTCTCGAGAGCGGGCGTCACCCAGAACGGCAGTTTGTACCAGTCGAGTGTCTTGCTGCATCTAATTCCTCGGGATCTGTAGCTCGAACCATAAGCGTGTGGTTGGAGCTGCTATGTGAGTGCTATGCCATCGTGATGTATCTCTGGAATAGTCTAGGGCGCGCGTAGGGACGAGAAACGCGCTCGCGGGGAGCTTTCACGGAGCCGGTATGGTGTCGTGATTCTCCCTTTCGCTGATAGGCGATGCTGATCTCGGAGCTTCAACGAAAATTGGAGCGGCTCAGTTATCGAGGTCAGGGGAGGTAGATTTGTAGCAGCGCGTTGTCACGCTTAAGGCGCCAGCCCTGCGCCCTCAGGTGTTCCGACAGCAGGTTGGCCTGCGCCGGGTCGTATCCCACAAGCTTAGGAAGCTCCACGCTCTGGATCCGATAAAACCCCGCATCGCGCAGGTTTCTTATAAGCGGCAGCGGCGTGGTGGGGACGGCCTCCCATGGCTGGTTGTCCGCTATCGGATGGGCAGCATAGTCGAAAGCGTCGTCATCGCCGGGTCGGACCAGGGGCCAGAGCTCGCGTTCATCGTATTCGTCGATGTCCGCCGCAATCTCTGGGTGTTCTATGATGTATCGGTCGCGATAAAAGTTAAAATAGCGAAGGGCATCGATATTCGAATCCGCTTCCCGCGCCTGGCCGTAGCTGTGGGCTGCCCGTAACCCGCTGAGTCTGGTGTCCCGGGCGAGGAGAGTCCGGTCGACGATGCAGAGCACTCCGGCGAGTTCTCCCATGACCAACTCCCTGCCATTGTGGATACAGCCCAAGCCGCCGAAGGAATCTTCGAGCTCGTCCGAGCGCTCCTCAGCGAGCAGGGGGCCCTCGGCGACTCGGGATGGCCAGTCGCCACCGAAGATACTCGGGCCCTGATACGTGGCCAGTAGCCGTCCCCATCCAGTGACAAGGCCGCTAATCTCCGATGGCGGACGCGACGTGCCTAACGTTGCGGTGGGGCCGCCGAAGGTATGGACGGCGATGTGCAACTGGTGTGCACAACGGCCGAGGTAAAAGGCCAGGCCCAAGCCGTTCTTCAGCGCTTGGTCACTGGTGGCGGCCAGGTCCGTCTGCTTCTGACGCACGTGCGGACAATCTAGGGCGGCCAGCATGAATTGACGGGCGCGGCGGGCCTTTAGCTCTAACGAACGCTTCTTCTGCCTCACTCTGTCATTTTGTCCGAGGACTAGGTGGAAGGTAACCGAAGTAGCCGATTTGTTGTAGTTTGATGTGTGCTTCCATGCAGGCATCTCTGCCTGAATTGATCACGGCGTTGTTTCTCGAACTCCACGGTTACGTTTCGCCGCGAACCAACTCATCCGCAATCATGCCCGCTCGCGGTCGGTGTGCTAATCGTTATCCTCGAGCTTTGGCCTCGATACGGCGAGGCTGCGGTTTGGATTTCGCGACGGGCGAGTTGTTTGCAAGCCGCCATTAAGATCTACGGCTGAAGTATTAAGCGGCGGTGGACAGCCATTTGGTAACGATGCTGCGAATGTATTCGTCCTCGATCTCGTCAGGAGTCCGATAAAAGACGTCGTTCTGCGAACGCTCCTTGACGAGGACCTTGGCAACGTGCTCGGGATCCCAGCAGTCGCATTCCATGTCCTCATGCTCCCCGGGTTCGCAACCCTGGGTGCGGATGGCGTAAACGTTGTAGAAGAACTCATCGCAGTCGGCCAAATCGGTTACTTCAGGAAGTGCGTCATAGAGGTCATCGCCGCTTGCATCCATATCGAAGCTGACGAGCCAGCCAATGATGCTGCCCGGTTCGAGATCCATATTGCTTTCCTTCGATTGATGCATTGGTTTTGTGAGAAATGAGGCCAAGGAGGTTAGGGGTGCCACCGATTCAGGAATGCGCCATCATATCCGAGGGAGCCTCGTACTACGGTGAGACCGAGATCGCGCAGCGCCTGCTCGATCTCCGCTTGTTTCTCGATCGGGTAGCAGTACTCGGCAGGCCAATAGTCCATGCCGCAGCCGCCGTCGGGGACGCCGAAGCGTTCGGCTATTTCGATGGGAATCCACTCGTCCGTCGCCAGGTGCAGGGGGATGCGCCGTTCGTTCTCCTGGTACTCGTACCACTCCTCTTCGCCGAAGTCCTCCTCCAAATCTTCCGGTGTCGGCGCCGGGGGCTCCGCGAGCAGAGCGTCCTCCCACTCCTTCAGCACCATGAACAACTGGCCACCGAAATAGCCGCTGTCAACGGTCACGGTGCCAGAGGGCCAGAGCGCGAGGATCTCGGCTGCGGTGCGGCGTGGTTCGCCCGTTAGCTCAGGCATAGTTCTTGGCTTTCTCATCGAAGTGATCTACGAGTCGTTGGAGCACAGTCCTGCGAAGGCCGTACGACACCGATCGATGAGCGACCGCCGCTCGGCATCCGGTGTCGCAGCTTCCCAATACTCTGCGGACGCCTCCAGGCAGCGACGGAGCTGGTTCGCTGCTCTGGCGGGGTAGTTGTGAGGATGCTCCGCCAAAGTTCGCGCGAGAAGGCCGCCGCGCTCGGCGTGGATCAGGGACTCTCGCAGATCTTCTGCCTGCAGGAACATGTCCGCAGCGAGGAGGTGCGCGTCGGCTTCGCGATACAAGATGACGGCCTCGCGGATAGCGGCGAGTCCTTCCGCGGTGCGGTCCATAGCGCGAAGACCAATGGTGTGATTGAACAATGTCGCCGGGAGGAGAAGCCGGGCTGAGGGGTCGGTTCCGGCACGGTGACGGCAGCGCTGTATGGCCTCCGCCGTGAGGTCCACGGCTTCACTCGGGTGGCCGGCGTTGTGGCTCAACTCACTCAGGTTGACCAGCGCCTGCGTGAGGAGCCTCGCGTACCGCTCCGGCTCTTCGCTCTCGAGCATGCGATACAGCTCAACCGTGCGCAGAGCTACCTGGTAGGCCGCCTCGGCATCACCACGGGCTGCCTCGACGTGGGCCAGGGTCTGATGCGCCTCCGCCAGTGTGGGCATGGGGAGGGGCGCGGAGGCCGCCTCGCGCAGGTAGGACACGGCTTCCGTGGGGTGTCCGGTCCAATACGAGATGCGGCCGGCCCACAGAGATGCCCATCCCCGGGTCATGTCCCCCTTGGCGAATCCGCCCTGAGCTGCGGCCTCTACGGCTTCCCGGACGCCGGCCAGGGCATCGTCGTTCCTGCCGGCGGCCATCAGAAGCCGGGCAAGCAGGATCAGAGCGTCGACGACAGCGGGCTGGCGGCTACGGTCCTCAACCGCCAGCTTCCGTCGCACGATCACGCTCTCGGCAGCGGCCTCCGCGGCCTGGTCGTGCTCATCCAGCGAGGTGAGCAGGTAGGCGAACTCCTCCAGGCTGTCTGCCAGATCGTCGCGCACTTCGTCCCGACCTTCAGTGACGAGCTCCCTCAGCAGCTCGATGACCTGGCGATTCGTGCTAACCGCGTTCTGTAACTGGCCGGCCTCCTGCTGCACCCTGGCAAGGTCACGCGCCACCCTGACAAGGCTCTGGCGTGGGTCTTTAGGTCCGTCCGCTGAGTTCGCGAAGTTGGCGACGGCCTTCTCGAGCGAACCGATGGCGTCGTGCAGGTGCCCAAGGTCGCGGTGGCAGTGACCGAGCTGCTCGTACAGCCCGCCGAGGAGCGCGGATGGCTCAGGAGCGGTCTGCTCGAAGAGCGCCGCGGCCTGGCGCAGATACGACAGGCCCTCGGTCAGTTCTCCGCGTCGGCAACGGTGAAGGCCGAGCTGCTGCAGCATCTGGACCTCGACCATCGGTTGGTCGAAGTCGGGCTCCTCGCCCTCGGCGCCCGCGAGGCCGATCTGAAACGGCTCTTCCCGGTGCTCGTCGCCTGGCCTACTCACGATCCCGCCGCTGAAGAGCAGCGAAAGGTGCGCGAGGGTGCCGTGTGGCCGGGTGAGGGTGTACGTGTCCGGTGTCGGCGCTTCGCAGTCAGCGGTGGTACCGCCGAAGGTACGGACTTCGACGTGGTTCCGGCACGTCCGGAAATGCTTGTGGTAGCTGAACTGGGGGAGGTAGAAGGCGAGCCCCAGCCCTTCTTCCATCGCCTGCTGGCACCTGGCCTCGAGTGCCGGATCCGCATCCGGGCAGCTCATCGCTGTCTCAATCAGCTCCTGCACGTTGGAGGCTGCGGACATCACTAATCTCCGTGAATGAGAGAGCTAAGGGTTCGTTTCAGCGGCAAGAGAGAGCACCCCGTTACGATCTCGGATGTGATGGATGGTGCCCCTGCGGTGTTGCCGGCTCACGTCACCGCAGGGGCACCGCCAAAAGCCGCGGACACTCGGCCGCCTTATCCGGACTCGCCGAGGAACTGCAGCTTCAGCAGCTTGACGTCCAATTCAACGGCAGCGTCACCGTCAGTCAGGGTCAGGACTCCATAGCCGTCGAGGTTGAGCAGGCGAGATGCCTGGCTGACGTAGCCACGCATACGCGCCGGCGCCTGACCCACCAGGGCCGCGGCAGCGTTCACCGACAGCTTCCCGCCGGCTGTCGCTAGGCCGTCGATCAGCTCCGCGATTTGCTCCGCTGTGGGTGCGTTCCGCACGAAGCCCTGCTGCTCCTCGAAGGGCGTCGATTGCACCACTCGGGTGCCGAGCGAGTCGCCCGACGCTTCGAACACCGAGAACAGGGCTTCGTCCTTGAGGCCCTTGTCGGCCTTCTTTCGGGTGGCCGTGACTACGGGCTGTTCGGAGACGGCTGTCGTCCACCAGGCTGGCGCATGCTGCGAGGGGTCGTACACCTGCCAGCCCGACGGGCAGTGCCGCGCGCTCGGAACGAAGACCAGAATCGGAATTACCATCTCGGCAGGCGAGGCACCGCCGTGGTACCCCTCATGCCGGGCGGTGTACCTGATGGACTCGTCCCAGGGAACCACCACCTCGCCGCCTTCGGCGAGTACGCGAGGGCCGGTCAGCAGCACCTCGCCCTTGCCAGGCTTGCCGACCCGGTAACGGGCCGAGCTTGACTTCTCCATGGCCACCGGTGCGTCGCGGTTGAGCACGTGTCCGTGGTCGGAGGTCAGCACCACGCTCCGGCCAGCCGACCAAGCTGCGGCCAGGACCTCCTTGAGGTATGCGACCCCGGTGAGACTCCAGGAGTCGCTACCGCTCGTCGGGCCCTTGTCCAGCGACTCGTCCACGGCGTTCAGCACCACGCCGACCACTGTCGACAGATCGGCGATCGCTGTCAGCAGCGCGTTGTCGAGCTTCGCTCCCGCGTCGCCGGCCAGGTTTCCCTTGTGAAACAGTGCACTACGCCGTCCCGGCCACAGCGACCGGAAGCCCGGGACCTCGTCTCGCTGAGTGCCCTCACGTAGTCGGCCGCACAACAAGCTGGTTCGCGAGAAGCGAGTCATCGACGGGATGACGGCCAGCGCAGGCTCCCGGCCGTCCTTCCTGCGGCCCACCTCAATCCAGTTCCAGGTGGCGAGGATGTCGTCGGCCAGCTCGCTGGCGACCGCCGCGCTCATGCCGTCCAGCACGATCAGCAGCGGCGCGCTGAGCGGGCGCGCGACCCGGTCCAGGAGGTTCTCTGCGAGCACCAACTCGTCGGTTTCGGAGCCGCGTTCGGTCCAGGCGGCGAGGCGCTGGGCGAACGCCTGGTCCAATTCGGTACGGCGGGTGCGTGCCCTCTCGTAGAGCGTGGCGTACGCGGTCTTCAGGCGAGGCACGCGGGCTGTGTTCGGCTGCCAGACGGTGGCGACGGCCCGATCCACCCAGCCCCACTCGCGCATATGCCGTACAGCCAGCGCGTCGAGAGTCTGCGGGATGTCGAGGGGGGTGTGCAGCCAGCGCGCCAGACGCACCGCCATCTCGGCGGCCCGCACCTCATTGAGGTGCCGACCGGCCATCCGGTGCCCCCGCACCCGGTCGAGCGCCTTCTCGACCTCGCTCAGGTTGTCGGCGGACAGCGCCTCACCGAGCGCACTGAGCCTCGCATCGAAGCCCAACGTCAACGCATCACTGAGGTCGGCCAGCGAATCGGCCTGCAGTTCGACGAGGATCTGCTGTGCGCGGGCCGCGACCTGCTCGGCCTGCTTGGCGAGCACGGAATCACCGAGCCAGCGCGTCCACAGGGATTCGGCGGTCTCGGTGAACTCCCGTACGGCCTGCACTGGCAGCCGTTCGCCCCCGAAGAAACGTTCCTCGATCCTGACCCGCGCCTGGACAGCCACCTGCCTGCGGCCAGCGCGATCGTCGAACACCACGGAGGCAGCGAGACCGAGCGGCACCGCGTCAGCCGCGTGCCCCTGGCCCACCAGCCGGAACACGGCGGTGGCGACGCTGCCCATCTCGCTCTCCAGCCGCTGTCGAAGACCGTCGCGTTCCACCTCAGACAGCGCCCGGTAGCGGGCGACGGCGGTGGACCGCATGGTCCAGGCCAGCAGCGTGGCGGCATCCACCTCCCCACCGAAGCGGGCAGAGGCGAGCGTACGCAGGGCGGTCTCGAGAGTGAGCACACCGCCGCCCAGCTTCGGCCAGCCACCGGGGGGCTGGGCGTCGATGAGCGCGTCAGCCAGCCAGAGCCACTGACGGGAGGACAGGCGAGGGTCGGCCAGCCGCGCGCCGAACGCCTCCCGGACGAGGTCGAACCGGTTGACCGGCCGGAGCTCGTGTTCGGCGATCTGGGCGAGCAGGCTGTCGCCGAGATCGTCGCACGGCGTGAGCAGCACGAGGATGGAGTCATCAGAATGAGCGGCGACCGCGTCCAGTACGGCGAGCACGGTGCCACAGGCCCGCACTTCGACCCGGTGGCCGTCCACATCGATGTACGCCGGCTCTCGCCACTCGGGCGCCGCGCGCAGTGCGACAATCCGCTCCGGGTCATCGCGTGCGACGACACGGCGGACCGCGGCCTCGATCACGGCGCGGCTCGCCTGCGGCGGCTGGGTGGTCATCGTTGTGATGCTCATGAATTCTTCACAACCCGCCAGGTGATCTCGATACGCGCGGTTCTATTCTGATCTGCCCACGTCTTAAGCTCTTCGAGAACCTTCTCGACTGCGGCGGCATCGACCACACGGCGCGTCGCATCGGAGCCAGGCAGGGGCACCGTGATACCTCCGCCGCCCCCGCCGGGCAGGGGCGTGACCTTATCCCTGCCGCCGCCGTTCGGAGACTGGTCGACGAGGAGGCGTACGGCCGCCTCGTTCGCCTCGCTGAGCGCAGGGATGAGTGAGGTGGCCTGCTCGTTCTTCGTCGCGACAGCGCGAAGCCGTTCGAGTATCACCTTCGCCTGCTCGTCCGTACGCTGTGTGAGCGCGGTCATGATCGGCCATTGCACCCTGCTCAGCGCGGCCGTCACATCCTTGGCCGTGGACAGGCTTATCTCGTACACGGCCAGGGGGCCCAGCGGGAACTCCGCGAGTGTGCGCAGCAGATTGGTGTCGTTGCGAAGGCCGGCCAGGGATTCGACCACCGAGGCGGACGTCTGGGCGGTGGACAGGCGCGCCGATTCGTGCAGTCCAAGTAGTTCCGCGTGCCGTTCCAGTTCGCGCACTAATGTCTCGGCGTCGGGTAGCAGCTTGCTCGCGGCTTGCCGTACGGCGGAGCCGAGGGCGTGGACCGCTCGCGCGCTCCGCACCTGCTGCCGCTCGGTGCCGAACAGCGCGTGAGCGCGTTCCGAGGCCAGCTGGAACTCCTCGGGAGACGGCAGTTCCTGGGCCCGCAGGGCCATATCGGGTGTCAGGCCCCGCAGATCTGGGGCGTTGATCGGCTGCCCACCTCGCACCCAGGCTCGATCTCGTTGCACGGCGTACGCGTACGCGATGAGGTTGACGAGGTCGTCGGGAAGACCCGGCTGCTCCTCCTTGATCCAGATCTTGATGTCCCCGATGAGCAGGTCACCGGTCTTGCCCGCCTTACTGGCCGAGCGCTCGATGCGCAGCGGCCAATCTTCGCGTAACACGAAGTGAGCCTCGTGCATGGTGCCGAGCTCCAGCGGGTGCCCGATGCGGCGGAGAACGGGGATGTCATTCTTGGTCACCTGCTCGCGCTTGGCGTCGTCCTCCGTCGCCTTCTCGATCGTCTGCAACACCAAATCGAGGTCCCGCTGCCGGTAGGCCGTGCCTCGCCCATCGGGGTCGAGGCTGGGGTGCTTGGGGTACTGGTGATCGAGCAGCTTGCCGCAAATCCATTCCAGCGCCCCGGCAAGACCCTTGGCCGCTGGAAGCCGGATGTCCAGGCCATCGGCCAGCGGCAGGACGTGCTGGTCCGACTCCCTGCCCAGGTTGGCCTGGTCGGGCTCGGCCACGCCGTACGCCTGCTTGAGCACGTCACTCAGGCGGGTTGTCAAAGCCTGACGCCGGCTCTCCAACTGGGTTTTGGCGTGGTAGCGGTCCTCATCGGTGAGGTGCGCGGCGAGTTCTCGGAGGTTTTCACCGGACAGCACGTGGTTGATGACCACCAGGTCGCCGAGGTCGCTCAGCCGCTCCGTGGAGAAGAAGTGCGGCAGCCATCCGGCCGTGTCGGGGTTCGGACGCTCGGCGCGGATGCGCAGCCAACGGCTGCGGTCGTCGGCCGGACCGAAGTTCCCGTCGTCGAATGGGTAGTCGACGATGATCCGCAGTGCGCCCGGCTCAGACGGCTCGAACTGCCGGCTGTCCAGCCGCTCTGGGTCACGGATGTTCGCGAAGACAACCTCGACGGTCCGGCTGGTGCCGCGCCAGACGATTTGCTTGCGCGACTCGAATTGCCCGCTGTTGGTCACACCGAGCTCGGCCCAGAGCAGGTCCTGCAGCAGTCGGCGCCGGGCTGCCGGGTCGTCGTACGACCTGGCCTGGGCCATGATGCCCTGAGTGTCCACGCCGATCAGTGCCATCTCGACCGCGGGGTCGTCGGCACCCGAGACCCTGATCTCGCCGAAGGTCGAGGCCAACTCCCGCAGCGTCCTGGCTACGAGCGCGCGCTCCTGCCCGGGGATCATCGCGACGACCGACCCGTAGTTCAGCGCCGCGATGCGGCTCGCCGTAAGGTTACGCAGCGCCGGGACGTGCGGCACCAGCGCGGCCAGCAGCAGGGTCTTGACCGTGAGATCGTCCAGCCGGAACGCCTGTGTCGGCGGCGCGTCCTCAGTCAGGTTGTGCTTCTGCAGCAGGTATGGCCGCAGTCGCTCCAAGTAGAACCGCTTCGCCTGGTCGAACTCCTCGCGCAGCTTGTCACTGAACGGCTTGTCACCACCGGCTGCGATCACGTCGTAGATCGCGCCGAGCGGGATGATCTTTCCGACCTCGAGAGTGTCGCGGTGGTCGACGAGTAGTTGCTGGGTCAGCTTGAGAGCCGTCCGCTCGCGCTGCAGCGCACTGGAGATGTCGATCATCGCGGACAGGAACGCGGGGCTGAACGGATAGGTGGCACGGAAGTCCTGCCGGGTCGCGCCCCCGCCCTGGGCGTCCAGCAACACTTCCCACACCTGCGGGTTGACCCGGGTGGTCCGCTCGAAAGCCGCGTCGAGCCGGGCCGCCGCCTCGTCGCTGCTGGGCCTGAGGAGCCGGCGACGGATGATCTCGCGGAGGTTGCGGTCGGCGAGGCTGAGCCGTCCGAATCGGCCGTCCCAGTACTTCAAGGTGTCAAACAGGCTGGCCGTCTGTGCTCCCGCGATGTCACGGCCGACAAGTTCACGCAGGTCTCGCTGCCGAGGGACGAAGCTGATGATGGGGGCCGGCCGCTCGTGCTCGGCACTCTCGACCAGCTTGGAGACGTTCTGCGCCTCACGCCGGACGAATGCGTCGTCGCCTAGCCGCCCGGCCAGCCACAGCACCAGCTCGTCCAGGAGCAGCACGATCGCGTCGTAGCCGAGCTCCTCCTTGGCGTGTGCGGAAATGATCGACAAGCCCTGGTCGAGGTCGATGAACGACTCGGCGTCGCCGTGCACTGCGGAGGCGTAGCGCTTGAACGGCCCAGCGAGCAGGTCGGTGACCAGGCGCCGCCGCTCCCGGTCCCCCGGAGGCGCGGCGAACGCCTTATTCAGGAACTCGCTGTTCCACGTGGCCCGCCGGAAGTTGCCCTGGCCCACGGGCAACTGGGCGATGAACCCCTCGTCCCCGAGCCGGTCCCGCAGCTCACGGGCGTCCGCGAGCAGCGCCTCGTCCCGGTAGACCGCAGGCAGCTTCTTATCCGGGTGCAACTTGCGGACGTGGTTGACATATCCGCCGAGGATCGCTGACTCCAGGTTCTTCGCACCGATCAGGTGGTACGGCACGAGCAGGAACCTGCGGTCCCGAAGCCACGGGTCGTGCTTCGCGATGACCGGGACGAACTCGTCCTTGGCCCGTGCGTCCGGGTTCTTCTGCAGGATCGCGTAGAGCACGGCCATGAAGTGGCTCTTGCCGGAGCCGAACGAGCCGTCCAAATAAGTGGCGTGCGAGCTGTTCGTCTCCACGGCCTTTTTCACGATGGCCAGGGCCTCGTCGAAAGTC
The DNA here is from genome assembly GCF_008728085.1 of Microbispora cellulosiformans. NCBI lineage: Bacteria > Bacillati > Actinomycetota > Actinomycetes > Streptosporangiales > Streptosporangiaceae > Microbispora > Microbispora cellulosiformans. Next base: position 648,292 of record NZ_VYTZ01000003.1, read on the forward strand.
TCCGCGAGCTGCGACGTCACCACGTAGTCGCGGATCGTCTGGTCCGCGTGGCTGATGCCCTCCGTCAGCTTGAGGACGAAGTCCCCGGCGTGGACGCGCTCGGGGATCTCGATCAAATCGCGCAGGAGTTCCGCCATCGTCATGCCTTCTTCCGCCCGCGGCCCGTTGCCTTGGGTCCCCACGAGGTCAGGTCGTCATCGGTCAGGCCGTACCGGTGCTGCTGGGCTTCGAAGTAGCCGCTGAGCGCGTTCGCCCAGGAATCGCCGTAGTCAGGGTCAATGACGGCGTGCCACTGCCTGATCCAGGGCAGCACCTCACGCAGGCCGGCGATCAGGGGGGTGAGCAACTCCCCGTCCCACAGGTCATGGTTCGCGCGCTCCTCTATGAGGGTCATCAGCGTGTAGCCCTGGTCACGGTGGTCCCAGCCCGCCCAGCCGAGCAGCAAGCTGTCGTCCGCCTCCGGCCCCGCGCCCGGGTAGGAGATGAATCGCTCCTTGGGCACGTCGAGCTTGCCGCGGTGCTTCCAGAACGACGGTCGGCGGAAGTCGGCGCTGGTGTACTTCGGCGGCACCGGGATGTTCAGCCGCTCCCCGGTGGCGTCCTCCTCGCGCTGCAGATCCCAGGTCCGCTCCCACTGGGCGCGCTTGCGCAGGCCCGTGTCCTTGTAGCGGAGCGCCGCGAGGTACGGTACGTGCTCGTCGGCGAGGATCACCGTCAGCACATCGGCCAGGTCCGCGTCGGGCCCCTTCAGCAGCCGGGCCACGCTGACCACGTCCGCGTCCGCACGAAGCTTGTCCGCCAGGCGGTTGACGGTCATCGGTCTCGGCTGCGGCTTCCCCAGGTCGTCGGGGACATACCAGAGGTCGCGTGCCTCGCAGCGATCGAGCAGCCATGTGGTGAGCGCCTCGCGCTCCTTCTTGTCCCACGGCTCGCTTGCCCAGCGCCGCTTGCATTCCGGCCGCTCTATGAGCGCGAGGTCCCGGCGCGCCTCGACAATCTCGATGCGTCGCTCCACCACCTTGCGGTACGCAGCAGGCCAGTGCGCGGGCAGCTCAGTGATTGGCGTCGAGCCGTGCCGGGCGAACCATTGAGTCTCAATTTCGCCCGCAGCCATCTTTCGCGCGAGCACGATCTCGAAGGCGCGCTCTCCGAGGTTGAGACCGGGGATGACACCCGGATCGTCGGGACCCGCCCCTCGGTTCTCGGCGCACAGCTCAACGGCCTCATCCTCATTGAGCAGGCCATAGAGCTTGTAGACCTCCCAGTCGAGCTCCTCCTGCAGGGCAACCATCCGCCCGCGGATCTCGTAGTACTCCGCCTGAGCCTCCTCCAGTCGCGCCCTCGTCGGCACGCCGTCCGCGCACACCGCAGACGGCTCGACCTCGCTCAACCGCCGCGTCAGCCGGTCAAGCTCTCGCCCGAATTCGAGAGGCATTACGGCTGGCAGTGGAAACTTCGCCACTTTGGTGCTGCTGTACTGGTGAAACTTCTCCCAGTCCTCGCTCGCTATTCCGCCCCCGATACCGCCGCTGCCCTTGTCGTGGCAAACCTGTTTTAGCCAGAAGCAAGCAATTGAACTGTTAAGTACCGTTATCAATTCCAGATGTGCAGCATCGGTTGTCTTGCTTGGCAGTACAATAACGGGTGCGGTTTTATTGATCAATGCCTGATGGCGACTCAGGTAAAAATGATTGTGAGTCGCCACCTCGGCGTATCCGATCAGTGCTTCTGCCTTGAGGCGGCTGGAGGACGAAAATACAAAGTCGGACCAGCGGAGTCCTCGCTCCTCCTTTGTTTCGCCAAAGTATAATGTGCGACGCAAAAATTCTCTAACCGGCCAGAGAAGGTGGTTCTCGATTTCATTTCTTATGGCATCAGGTGCGTCCAGGAGGCGGATCGAGCAAAGGTTTGTGTTTGCTGTCCAATCACGTACTTGGTCGCCACCTATGAATGGGGTCCACGGATAGGTCTGGAGCCTATTCGGAAGGCCTGTGCGCGGCATGACGTAAGCATCGTCTTCGCCGGTGATTAAAGCAGATCCGATAGATGCGCTGACCGAGTCTAGTGTTTGCGCGCTATTCTGTACGATGAACTCGGCGAGCTCTTTTGCTCCGCCACCCGACAGGGTCCACGGGTGCTTTGCGAAAGAGTTGCGGCCGAGGGTGGCGACTGTAATCCATTCACTCTCGGACTGCTGGTATTGTATCTGGTTCACAATTGCCCGCCATACATGCCCTTCTGCTGGCGTGATCGGCTGAGTGGGCTCGCCTCTAATTCCCATCACTGTGCGTATAGAGCCTCCATTCGACCTGTTGTTACGGCCGATGAGAATTGCTGTTGGAATTCCGTGGCCGGGAATATGGACGCCTGATGTATCGATTATGTATTTGAGGTCTACCTTGGTGGTAAGAAAATCTTCTATCAGCTTCTTGCCGAACTCGCGCTTCATGAATGAGTTTGCTGTAATTTGGCCAACAAAGCCTGCGTTGTGATGGCTGCCATGCCCTGATGTAGCAAGATCAAAGAACCGCTCGGCGAACGGAACCGATAAAGCGTACTTTCCGGTGCATGTCTCATAGAGGTCGCGATAGCCTCTGTTTTCAGCCTGGTCCTTAACGGTGATGTAGGGCGGATTGCCGACGACCACGTGGTACGACTGGGGGGCGAGGATGTCGCACTGCTCGACGTATTTCCACACGTCTTCTGTCGCGAAAAGCATGGCGTCCACATCAGTGAGGGACGCCTGGCCCTGCGTCTTGGCCCGCCGGAACCTCAGGGTGTCGGCCACAGCCACGTTGATGGGGAACTCCGGGGCCTTCTCCAGGGACTTCACGCTGCCGGCCTCAAGCGCGGCGATGAGCAGGCGGAAGCGAGCGATCTCGGCCGCGAAGGGGTTCTTGTCGACGCCGTGCACCGACTTCAGCGTCCGTGCGATCACGTCCCAGCGGTCCGCGCCGGGCGCCTCCAGCTCCCAGTGGGTGAGGATCCGCTTGAACGCGCCCAGCAGGAAGTGGCCCGAGCCGCAGGCGGGGTCGATCAGCCGGAACTCCTGATTGCGGAACTCCTCCCGGAACTCCTCAAGTGCGGGCGTGAGTGTGTAGTCGAGGATGAACTCCTCGACGAAGTCCGGGGTCTGGAGCAGGGCGTAGGTCTTCTTCGCGTGCTCCGACAGGTCCTGGTAGAGGTCGCCGAGGAAGCGCGTGTCCTCGCCGGCGAAGTCATGCACAATCTGACGGTTGGCGTCGGTCGTACGCCAGAATCCGAGCAGCTTTTGCGCGACCGGGTGCGACGGACCGGCCAACCGGGCCGCCGCCGCGTCCCACTGCGCGTCGAACGAGAGCGTCGACTCGTCCTGCTCGGCGGGCCGGGCGATCAGCCACATCGCGTTGTGGCGGAAGTCGAACAAGCCCGCCACCACGGGCGAGACCGACATCGCACGGAAGCCGGCAAGGATCCAGTCGCGGTCAGTCTTCTCCGGGTGCGCACGGAAGAAGTCGCCCTGCCGCTCCTGCGCGACGTCGAGACGATCGCCGGGGCCGGCCAGGTAGGGCAGCTCCATCAGCCGGTTGTCCTCGCAGTAGCGCAGGAACACCGTGCCGAGCACCCACGCGACCGCCGCCTGGGTGACTCGCTCGTCGCGCCACGACTCGAAGGTGGCGGCGATGCGCTCGGCCGTACGGGCGCGCTCCCACTCGCGGCGCAGCGCGGCGTCTACACGCTCATCGTCGGCGGCGCATGTCCGGAGGTCGTCCTCCAGTTCGGCGACCTGCTTGCGGAGGTCGGCTAACAGCGCGGCACGGTTGATCACGATGCTCGCTCTCCTTATGAGGCTTTGCGGGGGGAGGGAAGAGAGTCTTCAAGGGCGTCGACGGTGTCGGAGGAGAGGGCGAGCTCCTCGTTTCCGCCGGGGATCACCGGGATGGCCTGGCCATCGAGCTGGGCCGGCTCACGCGGATCGGCCATCGGGGCGAGCAGCCACAGACCGTGCGGCGACTCGTACGAGCTTCGGGCGGCGTCGGCAAGCCGGGCGAGCAGTTCCGGTCCACCGGCGTACCGCGCTACCAGGTGGTCGCCGTCGAGCCGCTGGGCGAGCGGCGTGGCGTCATGCAGCAGCACGACACCCTCCATCGCCCTGACGCGATCCTCGACGAGGGCGAACGCCTCTGTCGTCATCTCGGCGAGGCCCACCCGGTCTTCAGGTATGGCGTCGGGCGAGTCGGTTGCGAGCACGATCGGCCACTCGGGCACGCCCCACTCGTCGCGCACCTCGCGCAATGCCGCGATGAACGCCTTCGTGACGTCGACACAGGACACCGGCAGCTCGGGCATCGCGCTGAGCAACTCGGGCAGCGCGGCGGCCTGTTTGATGCGGGCCTTGACGACGAGGAAGCCTCCGCGATCGGCGACCGTCACGAGCCGGTTGATCGCGTCGGTGGGGCCGAGCAGACCGGGCAGCCCTGTCGTCGTCCGGGTGGCGAGGCTGGTCGGTAGCCTCGTGGTCAGGGTGGTCGACGGCGTGTAGTAGCGGCCGGCGGAATCAATCTCCACCGTCAGCCCGGCCGACTTGAGCACCTGTCGCAACCCGCCGGCGTGATCGGGGAAGGCGGTCAGTGCGGGCAGCCGGGCCAGAACGCGCTCGCGTAGCTCCTCTGGCGTGATCGCGGTCGACAGCATGCCGCCGACCTGCGCGAGCCGTACGGCCCGGACAGGTTCGAGATCCACCGGGTAGATCTCGAACCGGGGCGTCACCGCCGCGTGCGTCGAGGCCGCCGCCGCGAGAGAAACCAGGCGAGTGTCGGGCAGCGGCGGCATCCCCTCTGGAGCCGGCACGGCGCGTAGGGTGCGCAGAGCCGCTGCGGTCACTGGCAGTGGGTCACGCCTGGACAGTTCGTCCGCCTTGCCGCCGAGGAGCAGGGCGTAGTCGATGAGCTGCGCGTCGCTGGGCAGCGACGGGTCGTCCTCCGCGACGAGGGCGACGAGGATCTTGTCGCCCTTGCGCCGCTTGAGCAGGCGGGGGTTCTCGAGCCGCTCCTCGGTCTCAATGGCGGCCCGTACGGCCGCCGCGGCCAGAGAGAGCCGGGCGGCGGCGCCGTCCAGTGCCGAGCCGCGCCGGGCGAGCAGCTCGACGGCCAGCTCAGACACCTCCATGACCCGGCCGTTGTCGGCCAGGATCCGCAGCAGCTCCTTGCGAAGCGCGGTGACGGCGGCGTCCTTGGCCCAGCGCTCGCGTGCCTTAGCGATGAGATGTGCGACGTACCCGGCGGAGACGCCGAGGATCGTGGCGATCTCCTTCTGCGGCGCCCACGGCTTCACCGGTGACGGGCTGCCGTCCGGGGCGGGCAGAGCCAGCGCGAGCAGGAGCGCCCTGGCCGCGTTGTCGTCGGCCTTCGGAACCAGGCGCGCAACCAGCTCGTCCAGGTCCAGCCGGCCATAGTCTTCGGCAGCGGCGACTGGTTTGGCTTGGGGCTGACTGCCGGTGGGCTTCCGGACCAGCTCGGTGATCTGGAACCGGCGCCGCCATTCGCGTGCACGGCGCAGCAGTTCGTTGCGAGGGGCGACGCCGACGCCGCGGAGTCGCTGGATACGGCCGCCGGGGACGCGGATAAGTTGGCCGACTGTCTCCACACCGAGGTCGTTGAGCGCCACCGAGAGCGCTTTCGGGGTGAGGCCGGCCGCGGCTAGCGGCGTACGCTCAGTCGCGGCGGCCGCGGCCTGGTCCCGCGCCTCGACCGGGTCGGCCGTCTCGTCGTGCCCGGTGGTGCTGAGCGGACGGACGTCCTCCAGCGCGCGGAAGATGTCGCGCCACGCGTCACGCATGTCCTGCAGTGTGCGGAACCGCTTGCCGGCGTCCCGGGCCAGTGCGGTGGTGAAGAATTCGACGAGCCCCTCGCGGATCTGCGCGTCGAAGCGGTCCTCGGCCAGCTGCGGAACGGTCTCGCTGGGGTTGAGTAGTTTCGGCTCGGTCACCCCGTCGCCCCAGGACGGGTGCTCGCCGCTCGCCATCTCGTGCAGGGTGACGGCCAGTGCGTATCGCTCGGCCTGGTCGTCGTACACGGGACGCCGGTCGCTGCCGATGAACGGGTCGAGGTACGGCGGTGTGCCCGCGGTCACGACCTTGTCGTCGGTGGCGGCGAGGGAGAAGTCGAACAGCACCAGCCGCGTCTGCCGGTTCTGCAGAGTACGGATGGCGAGGTTGTCGGGCTTGAGGTCGCGGTGCCGTACGCTCTCGCTGGCGAGGTAGTCGACAGCGGCGAACAGGTGCTCACCGTAGCGCTCGAGCTCCTCGATCGAGAGTTGGCCGTCGCTGCGCAGATAGTCCGCGAGGGTCGTCTGGCCGGCGCGTTCGAGCACGATCAGGGTCCGCCCGCCGTACTCAATCGGGCCGGACTTCTCGATCAGCTCCACGATCTGCTGAGAGCGCAGGCGGCGCAGCACCGCAGCCTCGCGCTCCAACCGGGGGATGGCCGCGTCGTTGAGCGCGACCTTGAGCACCGCTTGCTGGACGACGCTCTTGCCGTTGTCGCCGGTGGTCCGCTCGGCCAGCAGAGCACGCGCGGTCGAGCCCTTACCTAGGGTGCCGAGGATCTTCCAGGGGCCGACAATTGCGCCACGTGTGGCCTGGAGCGGATCCACCTCTTCCGGCGCGTAAAGCCGCTCCTCGACCAGGTCGAGACGGCGCAGCAACGTGCGTACCGAGTCGATGCGGTCGCAGACCTCGGGCCGGGTGGCGTCGCGGACGAGCTCGTCGAGCAGGGCGTCCATCGAGTCGGCGACAGCGCTGGGCACGAGCCCGTGCTGCTCCGCCAGCCGCTTCTGCAACTCGCCGCGGCTCTCGGCAGGGGCGCGGCCGGTGAGGATCAGGAACGCGCAAGCGCCCAGCCCGAACACGTCCAGCGGCACGCTCTCGGCGTCGGGCTGGATGAACTCGGGGGCCAGGTATGCCTGCGCGGCCTTCTCGATGTGCCCGGCCAGCGACGGAGCCGCATGCATCGTCAACGTCTGCCGTACGGTCGTGCCGGTACGGCTGAGGGCGGCGGCCTGCCAATCCGCGATCATCAGCCGGGGATAGCGACCCTCGGAGTGGAACTCAACCCACACGCTCCGGGCGGCGAGCGCCCGGTGGTAGAGGTGCTGCCGATGCGCGTGGTCGAGCGCCTCAGCGAGCTGCCGGATCATGTCCAGGCGGGTGCCGACGTCGAGCTGCGCGCCGTACTGGGACATGTAGTGGTCGAGCCGCAGCCACTCGGGCTTGTGGGCGAAGAGCACGGCTGGGCCGGCGTCGTGCTCGTCGCTGAAGTCGAGTGCCTTGAGGATGCCAGGGTGCTCGATGCCCTGGAGCACGAGGTACTCCCGGCGGGCCACCCGGCGGGTGGCCTCCCGCTCCTCCTTCGTGGCGCGCTGCTCGGAGAGGTACACGCGGACCCGACGATGCTGCCCCGCCAGCGCCGTGTTCTCGGCGAGGTAGTCCTCCCAGGTGGGGCCTGTGTCGAGGGACCTCGGCTGCAGCTCCCACTGACCGATTTTGACGCGCCTGCGGATGGCGCCTGCGCCGATCTTGTGCATGAGGTCGGGCAGTCGGCGGGAGAACGCCGCGTCGACCCGGTGCTTCTCGCTCATCGGGGGACGCGCGAGCAAGTCTTTCCAGATCCCGGGCAGGCCGGTCGGGGCTTCGTCCCGGCCGTAGACGTTGAGCCGCTGGATCTCGTCGAGTTCGCTCACAAGACCCGGATCGGACAGGAAGACAGCGGGGGAGATGTAGGGAATGCGGATGCTGGAATCCAGCTCGCGGGCGGCCCACTCCAGCTGGGTCTTGAGCTCCCGGCACTTCTGGTTGGTGAGGTCGAGTGGGTTGTCGATGGTGCGGGTTCGCTCGGCCACGAACATCCAGTGGCGACCGTCGTTGACGAGTCGGCCCGGGTGGCTCTTGATCTCAACGAGGTAGAGCCCGCCGGGGGTCGCGATGAGGAGATCAACCTCGCGCGGGTGGCCGCTGGACGCCGTGAAGTTGAAGGTCTGAAAGGCCCGGTAGGGGTCCGCGTCCGGCATTCGGTCGCGAACGTAGTTGAGGGCCTCCTCCTCCCAGGGAAAAGGCGAGCGAGGTCCCTGCCAACGGTCCACCTGGAACGTTCCCTTCCATCCAGAGCGGAGTTGCGAGGCGGCGTGGTCCCGCGGAGGAGTTGCCGGAAGGGACGGCGCATCGCGTTGTAGATCACGGATAGCAAATCGCCATTCATCGGGTTTGGAGAAGAAGTCACGAGAAGGCGATATGTGAATGTGATACACCATGCCTCGGTGAGGGCATGACGGAATGGCGTGGCCTCAGGGGCGAGGGCACGCCGCACACTGGCTCGCCTTACTCCGCTGCGGTGAGCCGGCCCTCCCCGATCAGGGTTCGCAGGATCTCCAGTGCGGCTCCACGGGAGAGGAGTTCGTGTTTGCGCTCGTTTCGCCGGTTACGAAGACACCCATAACAAGATGTCTCCTCACCGCAGTCGCAGGTTGACATCCGATGGAGTGCGGTTTCCATCACGACGTCCAGACCTTGCGCGATCCGCAACACTGATCCGGCACCGCCCGGGACGGTGTCGTAGATGACGAGGCTCTTCTGACCGTCGGCTCCCGCATGTACCGTGCCGTCGATGTCATCCCGGCTGATCTCCAGGCCATACGCCGCGCCCTCCAGAAGGGCGTACAGCGTGGAGAGCCACCCCGGCCAGTCCTGGCTCAGCCCTTCGAAGCGAATCTCCAGGATGTCCGTCTCATACTTGTGCGCCAGGGTGCGCCACTGCAGCGGACCGGTACACTCGGACTGCCGCAGCGGACTGATGTGACTCTTGACAGCGCGTCCCAAGTTGGGCGTCGCCCAGCCGCACCACTCACAGATGAGGTAACCCGCACCAGCCGGGCCCTCAGACAGCGCGATCATCTCGCCCCTGGTCCCCGAGTGGCATTGCACCGTCATCCCGCCCGCCGCACGCCAGTGGAACGGAGTGGGGTCATCGGCGAGTTTGACCACGAGCGTGGCCCCGTTCCAGGAGGTCTTGGGCGGGGACGTGGACGGCTTGCTCGTTTTGCGCTCGGCAACGAAGCCGAACTCCGGGATGCAGTACTCCCGGGGAAGCGAGTCGGCGGGCATCTCGCACGCAGGGCAGACGAGATCCAGATCGTCGTCGACGTGCCGGAAGTACTGACAGTATCGGCAGACGTGGTAGCGCCTGGTGATCAGTTCCCGGCCGGGCAGGCGGTAGACGCCTGCAGATTTCCATAGGACGCCACCCGCGACCACTTCCGATCCAGGTGCGTACTCGTAGATGGCGCTGGACAGGTCACGGGCGAGCTCCAGCTTCGTACCCACGGGGCTGTCGCAGTGAACGGTGCGGAGTTCGACCGTGTCCACGGGAAAGCCGTACTTCGGGAGCACGTTCCGGTTCGCCAGGAATCCGATGAGGTTGCGCCTCGTCAAGGTGTTGATCGTGCGCTGGTAGTGCTCCGCCACGCCGAACTTCTTGTCCGCCACCGCCTCCTGGATCTTCTGCTCGAACGTCGTGATGTCCTGATCCAGCTCCTGTCGCACCTTCTCCAGATGGTCGCACAGGCGGATGACCCAGCTCTCGGAGTCGATGCCGATGTCGGACTGCACCTCCGGCGGCAGAACCTGTCGCAGGGTCGCGGTGATCTCGGCAGGCACGGGGCTGAGGAATTCGAGGACCCTGTTACACGGCGGGTCTTCTCCGGCTCCCGGCCGGAAGAACTCACCGGCAGTGCGCCAAATCGCGCCGCTGGTCGACTTGGCGTACCGGAAGAACGCTCCAAGCGCCACGGAATGGGCGTGGCGGCGGTCAATACGCTCGTTGCCGAGCGGCACGTACGGCGCCCGCACCTGGCCCGCGATCATCGCCTCGGGCTCCTGGTAGCGCGACAGATCATGAGAACGCCGCTGGGCGTAGGTCAGCACCAGCGCCGCGGAGTCGGCACGTCGGCCGGCGCGGCCCGCGCGCTGGATGTAGTTGGCCGTGGTCGGTGGCATGTTGCGCAGCATGACCGTCTGCAGTTCGCCGACGTCCACGCCGAGCTCGAAGGTGGTCGAGCAAGACAACACGTTCACCTCGCCGCGGAGGAACCGCTGCTGGATGTCGGCTGCTTCCTCACCGGTCCACTGCGCCGTGTGCTCACGGGCGGTCAACGGGATCGGCTGCATCGACTGGTAGAGCGAGGTGTAATGCTCGGCCGGATCGGCCTTGGCCTCGATGAGGCGCCCGCTGCATCCCATCATCGGGCAGATGCCTCGGATGTTGACGCCGGTGAACCGGCGGCACAGGTCGCATCGATAGAGGACGTCGGCGAGGGAGATACGAATTCGCTCGTGGTTCACCTGGTGGACCACGCCGACCCTGCGCGGGTTGTCGCTGGGTAACCAGCCGCCCCTCAGACTGGTGAGGAACTTCCAGCATCCCTCGAGTACGGTCCTGGGATCCGCACTGGAGCCCATCGTCGCAAGCAGGCGCGTCAGGTAGTCGAGCCGCCGATTGCGCCCTCGGGTCGGCAGCCAGCTCAGCACCTTCAGCTTCGGCTCCGCGCCGTCGCTGCGTACGTAGATCGGCCCGGTCCGCGGTTTGAACGCCTCGTCCCTCGGGTCCACGCCCTCGGGCATCGTCAGCACGCCCTGATTTCGTACGGATCGAACGAGCTCCTCCACCAACCCCCAGCATTCGGCCTCGGACAGGCCGAGGGCGAGGAGAGGTGCGGGCAGCTTCCACTGCTCGTCACGGCTGAGCTCGACCCGGATGAGGCCAAGCCCTTCCAGGGACTTGCGCTCGTCGAGAGCGAGCAGCTCGCGCATCACCCAGAGCGACACCTCGCGCTGCCGGGTAGGCGCGTCGTCTTTGCTGGGGAAGACGCCGGCCTTGTCGGCGGCCTGGGTCACATAGAAGATCAGAGTCTTGAGGCTCGCGTCCGGCTGTTCCCTGGTCGCCTGGCGCAGTCCTTCCATGATGAGACGCCGGTGCTGCACTTCGCCGTAGCTCGCCTCAAGGTAAGGCGCGAAGAAGGCGGCCGCCTGCCGGTTGTCGTTGAAGGTGAGGAGCTTGCGCCCCTCGCCCGGGTGGTCGGCGACCTCCACCTGCGGCGCCGGAGGGATCTGCTGGTAGAGCGCGGTGGCGAGGACGGCGGTGGCGGCGTCGTTGCCGCTCTCGAACTGCCGGATCATCTCGGCACCACGTCCGCCGCAGACGAGGCATCCGGTAGGGGAAGCCGCTTTGGTGTTCAGTTTCCGTACCGCCCGCAGGGCGCTCTCCGTACACCCGTTCCGGCCGCAGGAGAGCTGTGGCACGGCATGGAGCGCGCCGCATCGGGGGCACAAGTGAGCAGTCTGACCTTCGATGACGCCCACCTCCTCCAGGGTCACCTCGTCCTCGTCGATTACCTCCGGGGCATCGTCGAGCAGCAGCCATGCCCGAGGATTCTCGTTGCTGATGCGAGGGGTGAAGAACTGGCCGCCGGCTGACAGCTCCACGGCACCGATCAGATGGACGGCACCGCAACGCTTGCATCCGGCGATCTCGAACATCGCACCCGCACAATGCGGGCAGGATTCGTGCCGGCTCAGGGAGACGTGCGGGCCGTGGGGCGTCAGACAGGTATAGGCGCCCTCGGTGGCCCGGGCGAACAAGTGGTAACGCGCGGACAGGACCGGCGTGCCCGAGGAGTCGTGGATCCGGCTGCCCACGTCGACCAGGGCGGCGAGCCCGCCGGCTGGGTCATCCTGGCCACCGAAAATCAACTGCGCGAGGTCATCAAAGGCGCGCGGCCCATTGGCCAGGGTGCCGCGAAGCTGCGCCATCGCGTGTTCGTGCGCGAGGGCCGTGCCGGCGTCGGAGTACTGTTCGCCGGCGTGCCAAAAGAGGTCCTCCCCGGGATCCTCGCTCTGGGCGAGCTCCTTGTAGTCCGCACCTGACATAGGGCCCCAGAAGGGGCCCTTCGGCATGCTTACCCGCGTCGCGCTTACCAGGTCTCTGCGTGCGGGATCATCCTCGACCCACTCGAAGGGAACGTTGAAGAGCTTGGACGCGAAGTCCATGACCGCCTGCGGCTCATCGCCGACGGTGGCGCTGGTGGCGATGCACTGCAGCCGCTGCTTGGGCGCTACCCGATCGTGCAGGCGGCGCAGCAGCATGCCAAGCTCTTCGGCCCTGGCACCGTCGTATACGTGTGCCTCATCCAGGGCGATGAACTTCCAGTGACCGCCGTGCTCGCCCTCGAACAGATCCATGTCGGCCGGGCGGAGCAGCAGATACTCCAGCATCGCGTAGTTGGTAAGGAGGATGTGGGGTGGCGTCGCCCGCATCTCCTCGCGGCTCAGCAGCTCGTTGGGCAGCCGCTTCTGGCCATGGTTGAGCTCCTCGAACTGGGCGAGGCCGTCGTGTCGCCGCTCCTTCGTGTCGCCCGTATAGCGGCCGAATGTGATGAAGGGTGTCTGGGCCAGCATCAGACGCAGGCGCTTGAGCTGGTCGTTGGCGAGTGCGTTCATCGGGTAGAGCAGCAGCGCTCGAACCCCTGGTGTGAGTTGCCCGTTGTCGTGCTCAGTGATCAGGGAGTTCAGGATCGGCAGGAGGAAGGACTCCGTCTTGCCTGAACCGGTGCCGGTGGCTACCACTAGATTCCGCCCGCGCGTGGCCTTGCGTATCGCCTGCTCCTGATGGAGATAGAGCGGACGGTCCAGCGGCAACTCTTCTCCGCCGAGCTTCGCGAAGGCGGGCGAGAGCACCTTCTCGTCGACGAGGTTCTGGAGCGTGGCCCCGGTCTGGTACGGCGGAGTCGCCTCGAGCATTGGGCCCTTGGTCAGCATCGCAGTGTTCGTGATCTCCGCTGCCAGCGCTTCTGCGATCTTCGTATCGCGTACGGGCAGGATCGACCGCAGGTAACGCCGGTAGGTGTCTGTGATGAGGCCACTTGTCTTGAGCGGATCCACAGGTTGCTCCGATGGCTGGGGGGACGATCGGGGGAATGTGTCAGCGGCCGTTCACGTCAGGGCGGGGCCGGACAGGCTGGCGTTGCAGGAAGATCCATTCACCGCCTGGGTTGCTGGCACCGAGCAGGCGGCCTGGTTCGTGCAGCCACGGGAATTCGGCCTGCAGTTCCTTGTAGCTGTCGTTGGTCACCACGACGGCCTTCTTGCGTTCGGCCAGTGTCGCTACGAGTCTGTCGGCCTTGCCCTTGGTGCCGGCGGGGACCTGCGTAATCCATCCGGAGCGCATGCCCTTTCTGAGCTCTTCGCGCTCAAGATGGGTGAGCTGGTGGACCAGTGCCGCGTCAACGATCACCGAGATCTCACCGTCGGGGTACTGCTGCTTGAAGGCCTCGACGGCTTCGAGGAGCTGGGCGAAGCTCGGCGAATCTCCCGCCTTCACGTCTCGGCCCAGCCAGGCGATGTTGGAGCCATCGACAACGAAGGACTTTCCGTTGCCGCGCCCAGGTTGAGGCGTGGGTATAGGAGCCGGCTGAGGGGTGGGTGGCATGAACTGAGGGGTGAGATTTGCAGTGCCACGGTCCCCGACCTGTCGAGGAGCCGGACTGTCCGAGGCAGGCCGTGACGATTGGTGAGGGATGCCCTCCAAGGCCGTCATCTGCTGCTGAATCGTCGTGATGGACAGGGAACCGCCGTGGGTGAACTCTGCGATCTCCTTGTCGACAAGCACCTGACCGTCGCGATCCAGGGTGGCTTTCACATGGAGCAGGCCGTCCTGCTGGTAGGTGTACTCCAAAGTGAACGAGGCCTGGTCGCGGGGAAGGCGCCGCGGGTACCGAACATGCAGAGTCGTGAGCTGGAAGTTCTCCGGATCGGACAAGGGCTTGTCCGGGTCCGCTTCCCAGATCTCGATGCTCAGTTCCGACTGGTGGTCCTTTTTCGGGGTGTAGTTCTTCTTCTCCCGGATGGGCAGGGGCGAACGCGGCTTGATGATCTCGCTGAAAACCTTCTTGCCGCTGTCGACCCTGTCGTACGCGGTAGTGCCGAGCGCGTACATGGACGACACCTGAAGGTAGCTGTCGACTTCCTTGTCCACGATCGCCGCGGCGATCGCCGCTCCACGTGCGACCGCGGTCATGGGGTGACAGATCTCGGCCGGCACGGTCTCGGCGTCCATGAGCCGCTCGACGGCCGCGCGGACGCAGGGCATTTGGCTGGTTCCGCCGATGAGAAGGACGTCCGAGATCGCGGTCGGCTCGACGCCGAGGTCATTGAGACACACGCGGACCGGCTGCAACGCTTCCTCGACGAGATGACCGATGACGGACTCCAACTCCGGCCTGGACACCTCGATCAACCGGCTGACGCCCGGGACACGCGTGAGAACTGTCTCCTCCGTCGAGAGACGAATCTTCGTTCGCTCCACCGCGAGTGCGAACTGCCGTTCTTCTTCCAGGGACAGCTCGGGCTGGCGACCGATCTTTTGGACGATGAGCTCGCGTAGCTTCTTGTCGATCTCGATACCGCCGAGCTGCGTAATGCCGCGGGACGCTCGCTCCTCGAAGAGGCCGTCACGGTGTTCGAGTACGGTCACATCGATGGTTCCGCCACCCCAATCGAAGACCATGATGGTGCCTTCGTCCTGGATGTCGTGCATATAGGAGAGCGCGGCTGCGGTCGGCTCGTTGAGGAGCGCTTTCACCTGGATACCGGCGGCGCGTGCGGCGGCACGCGTTCGATATCTGGCACCGCCCTTCGCATTGGCCGGCACCGTGATGACGGCGCTGTCAATGGTGGTGAGGCTGTTCTCCGCGCGCTCTCGCATTGCTTTGAACACACCGGCTGCGACCGCAGTGGCGGAAACTCGGCGATCGCGTAGGGCCACGCCGCCGTCGTCGCGGAGCATGCGCTTGCATGCCTCGATCACGCGGTTCGACTGGAGCTTGGCCTCCCACCCGAACAGCGCGCCGAGACGGAGTGAACTCTCGCCGACGATCGTGGGGAACAGACACTCGAAGGAGGGATAGAACCACTCGTCCTCGAGGTGCTCACTGTCC
Source organism: Microbispora cellulosiformans (assembly GCF_008728085.1). Taxonomy (NCBI): domain Bacteria; kingdom Bacillati; phylum Actinomycetota; class Actinomycetes; order Streptosporangiales; family Streptosporangiaceae; genus Microbispora; species Microbispora cellulosiformans. The sequence continues at coordinate 663,313 of NZ_VYTZ01000003.1, forward strand.
AGCGCGAGGACGTCGACGTCTTCCCCGTTCCATTGAGCGACAACGGAGTTGGTCGTGCCGAAGTCGATTCCGGTAGACATTCTCATTCTCCGGAGACGGTGTCGGTCACCGCGGTCTCCTGCAATTGGGGCGTGGTTGTGCGGCGCAACTGACCGGGCCGGATCGTCTGCCCGGTCATCTGATCTATGTAGGCGGACTGAACGACCTGTACAAACTGGCCGTCGTGGCCCTCGTTGATCACTGTGAACCGTTCCGGGTGGGCAGTAGGGTCGTCGACACGCTCCAAACCGGCACGAACAAACCACTCGGGGAGGAGCTGTGGAACCTGCTCCAAGGTCCCGTCCTTGACCATGCGTTCCAGCTCGGCCAGATGTGACAGGTGCAACTTCCGGCTGCGTAGCGCATCGAGCACGGCCTGCCGGATCACGCTCAGCAGTTGCTGTTGCGTAAGAGCCTCGGCATGTTCACCGCCGCTCTTCTCGAGAACGTCGGAGACCTGTCTTGTGAAGCTCTCCAGGAGAACGGCCGGGTCCAACTGTGTGCGTTCTTCGGCTATTGAGGAGAGTCGGACCTTCATCTCCCGGCGCAACTCGGCCTTGATCTCCGCCTTGACCTCGTGCGCGAGCTCGGCGCGGATCTCCTGCCGGAAGGCGTCCCGAATACCCTTGCCGATGTGGGCCCGCACCTCGTGGCGGATGCTATCGATGATCCGCTCCCCGCTGGTGTTGACGCTCTTCTCGATCGCCGTGCGGATTCTGTCGTCCAGTCGCTCCGAGCCGGCCGGGGTTTCCCGGGAGGTGCTTCTCCCGCGCCTCCCCTGTCTTTCGCGAGCCCCAGGCTGAGCATTTTGCGAGTCGCCCTTGCTGGAGGCTGCCCGGCGCGGCTTAGGGGGCTTTTGGGGCCGGAGCTCTGAGGACATCAATGCTTCTTTCATGGAATGGGGGCGGACAGGAAGTCACTAATGATCGTCTGTGCGGCGGCGTCGCGGAGTGCCGCGATCTCTGTGGCCCCGCTGAGCGGCGTACGGCGAGTCAGAGGTTCCACCGGCGGGAGGAGCAGAGACGAACGTTTCAGTGGCATCTGCAGAGCTTCCTCATCCAGCGGGAGAACGTAGAAATCCGCCTCGGTGCGTTCTGCCTGCTGGAGTCGGCGCTTGGCTGCGTTAATCAGCGTCAGGCGGTCGACATCGCCGTCGAGCTGCTTGCGTAGATCGCGCCACTGGCTCTCCCAGTCGGGGTCGCCGTGGGGCACGCCCAGCATCAGGTAAGGGTTTTCCCAATGGTCGCGCTTGTTGACCAGTTGCGATCTGCGATGGCGTAGCCGTCGCAGGTTCTCCGCCACGGTGGGATGAAAATCTTTTACCGCATCGAGTAGCCGAATGCCGAGTTTGAGATCGTTCGTGTCCTGGGCCAGGTAGGCGGCCATGTTGTGGATCTCGGCCCGCATCGTATCGGGCAGGAAGGGGCGACCGTCCTCGGTCGTGTGCCCAGCGGCGGTCGTCAGGCGTTGAACCTGCGCCTTCGCCTTGTCTAGCCAGCCCATCAGCATCCACCGATAGCAGTTGTACATCGCTCGCCAGGCGTGGAACTCGCTCGCTTTCGCGTTGATGAGGTCGGCCGGTATCCATAGTGCGGCGAGTAGTGCCCAGAGGCCGCGATCCTTTGTTATGTGCTGGGGCCAATGGCCGGTCTGAGAGCCAAGCATGATCTCGTCGAAGAGCGGGCGGCGTTCCGCAGGTATCGCGGATCTCAACCTGATGTCGGTTTCTCCGCGCCAGAAGGCTGCCAGGAGAGAGTAGATGTCGTCGCCGTCGACGAGATCGTCGCCCACCAGGAAGGCATGACGCCGCTCCAGCTCAATCCATTCGAGTCGGTGGGCTTCATCTCGGCTGAGTGACTCCGGGGCGAGGCGCGCGCGAAGGTAGAGATTCTCCTTTTCGTCGCTGCGCAGCCTCCAGGGCTCGTCATCGGGGCCTATGAGACCGAGGTCGATGAAGTCGTCCACAACCGACAGAGGCGATTCGGGTACCACCCTCGCGATCTCGTCAGCGCCCACGACCGCGGGATGCCCCAGCGCGGCAAGGTAGATACGCCACTCCGGCGCCCCGTCGAGTACGTCCTCGCCGGGAAGCTTGACCCTCCCGGCGACGGGATGCTCGAACGACAGCAACTGGACCCGACGAGCGCCGATATCGCTCATCCATGGCATTCCGGCCTGGAGTAGTTGACTCAGATGCCAGATAAGGTGGGCAGGTCGTATGGTCGCCAGCCCTGACTTGAGCGCGAGAGGTAGGGAAGGCTCGGGCGGACCATTGAGGGCCGCCTTGATAACCTCCCGGCTGGTCGAATCCGTACAGTCGGTAAGCAGGGCCGCCAACGCCTCACGTAGGCGTGCGATCGAGTCCTCGCCGCGGACTCCCAGCTCCGCCCAGGCTTCGGCGACGGGATCCCGTTCCGTGGTGACCCCGGACCTGAGTCGGGCAAGCCTGTCAGCGCGCTTTTGCCGCCATGCCGCGACGCTCTCGGCGCGGCTTCTGGGCGTGTTCAGAGCTATCCCTCGATCGATACGGATAAAAGCGAATACTGGTGACGAATGGTGCGTACGTTACCAGGGTCGACCTTCTGATCTATTGCCGTCTTCCGTTGAGATACGATTGTGATCACGGGCCGCGACCAGGAGCTCTGCACGGATCAGGTCAATGGTCGTCAGGTCTGGTGCGATTTTGGCCAACATACGCCAGAGAGGGCGGAATCGCTCTTCCAGAACACGGCAGCCCTCGTGCCCATGCGCCGCGATCCGCGCGATGAGCGCGAGCGCAATCGACATGGCGGGAAGCGACACCCAGCCATCGAGCCGGTTGGGATGGCAGCGTGCTGCGACGTACTTGTCCAGGCCGCGGAACTCGGTCACCCGCAACGCCAGGGCCTCGCGCACGACTCGCTCCGCGTGCTCGGCGAGCTTCCGGCCGTCACGCGAGTTGCGCTGGTCGAAGAGAAGACGCGCGGCCGTCACTCGGGTGTCCTCGTCAAGCAGGGCCGCCGGAACAACCCGCGCGGCGCTCCAGAGGCTTTCGAGCATCTCCGGGGCCTGACGGGCCATGAGCTCTGCGCCCTGATCGAACAGGCCGGCCCCTGCGTGGGGGTCGTCTCCACCGCTAAGTATCGCGACCGCCGCTTCGCCGCACTCGGCGCGTATCTCTTCAAGCAGCTCGGAGTCCTCCGGGGTGTCGGCCAACGCCGATGCCGTCAGGAGGGCGGCAGCGACGGGTGCCTTGCGCCAGAGAGGGATGTCAGATGCAAGGCACTGAGCGGCTGTTGTAGCGGCTATACCAGTCGTGATCAGGGCGACCACGTTGCGGTCGGGGGGAAGGCCCGCGTCCGTAAGGGACCGGATCGCCCCGGGCTGACGCCGTAGCAGCGACGCGCAGTCCTCGATCCAGCGGGCGGCCGAGGGATAGTCGATGCGGTTGGCCAAATCGACGACTGTCCACAGCCGGTCCAGACGGCTCACCTCGGTCGGGAACGCGTTCATTCCCGCCAGGTAGCCGGACAACTGCCGTTCCTCGCTGTTGGCGCCGGTGTAACACCCCGGAGCCTCGCATATGAGCATTTCGCGGGGATGGGGCCAGCGCGGCCACTCTGACGACACCCAGGGATCTTCTACAGCAAGACGGACGTGCAGGCGTCCGGTGTCCACGAGGTCATCAGGGAGCGGAATCGAGCCGTCCTTCTCCACAGGGGTGATCCTTGCTTCTTCCCAGGGTGCGGTGCACAGATAGATCCCTGCCGTGAGGCCTTCGACCCATATGCACTCGTCGAGGATCAGCGACCTGCCTGTGATGCTCACCCCGGCCGCGAGCCTGGCGGGTCGTACGGTTCCGACGAGCACCGACAGACCCGCGACTGGAAGGATCAGGTCGACGCTGTGATGTTCGTCGACAGTGTCTTGGGCACGCCTCAGGTTGTAGCGCCCACGCCCTGAAGGGGCGATCTCCTGTATCGGCCGGCGCCCCACCTGTACCTGGATCGCCGGGAGTGTCTCGACACCTGGCACCTCGATCAGGAGAGATTCGGCCTCGCCGAAGATCTCCGTGAGCAGCCGTGCCGGCGCGGCGCTCCACCGGGGGCCGCCCGCGGCCTCCTCGACCAGCGCCCGCATGAACGGCGGCGTGACGACCAGGGGTTCGGTCTGGTCTCCGGCCGCGCAGCTGACGACATGCTCACGTTCGGCGGGCGAGTAGGACAGGGTGTACCGATCGATGGTCATGCCGGGCCTGCAGGTGAGGGCCGCCTGTCCTGCCACCAGCCCCTCGCCGCTGAATAGGCGCACGGAAGGGGCATAGCGAGGACTCAGGCCCTCGGCGACGTAGACCGTCCTGCGGACGCTGCGACCGATCGGTCCGCGGACAGTGATGTCGAACGCTCCAAGCAGCGGCCGAGGTACGCCCGCCCACAGTTCCTCAGCCAACTCCGCCGGCTCATCAACGGTGAGGGACCGGGTGAAGAGGCTTTCACCGCCGGCTGCGGGCCGCACGTCGATGAGCCAGGTGGTGGTTGTCTCGGCAGGCAGCCATATTGTGGGCGGTTCGGAGTGGACCGGTGAGCCATACGGCGTGGTGATGCCAGGTATCGGTTCATTGGTGATCACACGAGGCTTGCTGTGTCCTCGGATCGGCCGGCGTCTGGCACCCTCGTCCGTGAGCCCAACCCAGGTCGCTCCTTCCAGAGCGACCTGGACCAGGCGCCAGCCGTCCCAGCCCACTGGCAGCGGGCTCTCCACGATGATCCGGGGCTCCGCGTCGGCTGCCACCTCCCGATCGCCGGGGTACAGCAACCACACGGCATCGGGCGGTACGGCTAGATGGGCGGGAAGGCGTCGACCATTCTCAGTGAAGATCATCAGGGGGTCGGCCGAATCGACGATCTCGATTTCCGTCTCGTGCTTCGAGCCGTACAGCGAGACCTGCGCGACGCGTCCTGGCTTCGCGAGGGCGAAGGACGTGGCTGGCGCGCCTTCCGCTGCCCCCACCCAGAGCGCGCGGCTCTTCACGAGGGTAGGAACACCATCCACTGTCACGTTCCAACGGGCCGTGCCGTCCGGCGCCTCCCCGACCGGAGGAAGCACGATCTGCACGCCCTGACCGAACGGCTCCAGCCCGAGTCGAGGCTGCTCAGCTCGTGCGAGCCGCCTGCCGATCGGCGCCCTCTCTTTGAGATCGAGACGACCCTCCCGATGCAGTTCCTGGGCTCGCTCGATGAAACGGATGGGCAGACCGAGCCCGTCGAAGTCGGGCTCTGCAGATCGCATTCGATCGAGTAGGTCGAGAGACCGGTCGATCATGTCCACCGCGAAGTCGGTGCCGTACTGGATGAACCTCCGCGCCGGCACATCGAGGGAGTTGAGTCGCGTCCCCCGCGCGGTCGCCCACGTGAGTAGCGTGTCGGCATCGATCGCAGGATCCTGCGCGTGCCGGCGGAGGAGCAGCGTGAAGAAGTCCTCGAGGCAGAAGGTTGGAATGCCGGCATGCATGAGGATCGGCCCGACGTACTTCTGCTCACGCTCAGGGAACAGCGGAAGCCGGAACTTTTTCAACGCCGCGAGAAACGCCGCTCCCCAGGCCGTCGAGTCCTGGGGGACACTGAACCTGCTGTAGCCGAGCGCCGTTTTGAGGTAAGGCCAGAAAGTGCCCTGGCGGTAGTAGCGGACCGCCACGCCGGTGAGGGTGACCGCCACGCACGCGGGCCATCGGCCGAAGAGGGAGAGGTACTGGCCCTTCTCCACCTTCAGCTCGTAGAGCCCGCCCAGCGCCTTGGCGGCCGAGGCGAGTGTGTCCTGATCGACCTCGATTTCGGTCAGGAGGGAAACGCTTGGGAGCTGCGGCTGCCACTCTGCTTCGTGTCGGTCCAGGAGCTCAGCGAACTGCCTCGCTCCGACCTCGGATAAGTAGCTGTTAGGCATGGGGCGCGCACCGTCTGTCATCGGCAGAGTGGCGCATGTTGGACTGCGAGGCTGCTTGGAACACCGCGTTCCCCAACGTTCGGGCTTTACGGCCACTCGGGAGGGCTTCGACCAGAAGTAAACCAGTCGTTGATGGTATTCACAAGTATTCCTGCTGAAGTTGGGATTGGTGAGATACCGTGAGCCCTGCCGTGTGGTTCAGGAGAGAGGTCAGGCATGCGAACTGACGCGACGGTAACCGCCGCGGACATCGCGCGGATCGCCGACGTCGGCCGCGCCGCGGTGAGCAACTGGCGTAAGAGGTACGAGGACTTTCCGCAGCCGGTCGGGGGGACCTCTTCGAGCCCTACTTTCTCGCTCCACCAAGTAGAGAATTGGCTGCGCAAGCAGGGGAAGACGTTCACGGTCTCGGCCGGTGACCGTATCTGGCAGACCATTCGCAGTTCGGGCGACGATCTGCGATTGGGTGACATGGTGGCCACTATCGGGTGCTTGTTCCTCTTCCTGCAGCGCCACCCGCAGGACTGGCAGCGGCTTACCGAGGATGCGGACACCCTGCGACGTCTGCCGGAAGTGCTCGGACAGGCGGTACCGGATGTCCCGGGACCGTTCAGCGAGTTAGGCGACCCATCGCTCATGCGCTCGCTGGCTGCTTTCGCGCGGGACGAGGGGCCGGCGGCCGCCTTCGACTTCCTCTGCGATCGATATATCGAGGCACACTCGCGGCGTCTTCTCGTCACACCAGAAGAGATCGCGAACCTGATGGCCTCGCTGGTGGAGGGGGAAACCATCCTCGACCCGGCCTGCGGTATCGGCACGCTCCTCGTCGCTGTGAAGGGATGTGTGCTCTACGGACAGGAGATCAACGGCACGGGTGCGCGACTTACCGCAGTGAGGGCCCTGCTTCACGGGCGCGATGCGCGGATCGCGGCACGAGACTCGCTCCGGGACGACGCGTTCGCGGGAAAGCAGGTAGACGCTGTCGTTTGTAATCCGCCTTTTGGAGATCGCGCCTGGGGCTACGAGGAACTGAGTAGCGATCCCCGATGGGAGTACGGCCTGCCTCCCCGTGGAGAGCCGGAACTCGCGTGGGTCCAGCACTGTCTCTGGCACCTCAAGCCCGGCGGCCAAGCCGCCATCATGATGCCTTCCATCGCCGCGGGGCGGAGAAGCGGCCGTCGAATCAGAGCGAATCTCCTCCGGGCCGGTGCTTTGCGTGCGGTCGTTTCTCTGCCGCACGGTGCCGCACCGGGTTCGAGCATGGCACCCGACCTTTGGCTCCTGCATCGCCCTGCCGCAGGGGAGCGCGTTCCGTCCACGGTCCTCATGGTCGACGCTGCTATTGATCTTTCTCGGGTAGGACCCCTTTGGCAGGCCTACCGCAAGAATCCCGAGGCGGAGATTTCCGAGCCCGACTGCCGCACTGTGCGGACTATCGATCTCCTGGACGACGAGGTGGACGTCAGTCCCACTCGGCACCTCGTGATCAAGGTGAGCGGCGGCGATGAGGCGTTCGCCTATGCCAGGGAACGTATACGGGAGCTCATGCCGCTGGATTTGCCGACGTTGAGAGCCGCTCCCAGGCTCAGGCAATTCTCCATGACGACGTTGGGAGAACTGGCCAAGGCGGGAGTTGTCACCCTGCTGCAGGCCCCGCTGAAGATGTCCGTCGACCAGGGTGACCTACCCGTGCTGACGCTCCGCGACGTTGTGCTGGGTCGTGGGCCAACTGGCTGTACCGCAGATAGAAGCGGAGCAGTGATATGCGAGGCGGGGGACGTGGTGACTCCTGTGCTGGTGAACGAGCCGGTCGCTCGGGTCATCGAGCAGACGGGAAATGCGCTGGGGCCGCAGCTCTGCCTCTGCCGTCCAGACCCTGAACGGCTGGACCCGCTTTTTCTAGCCGGGTTCCTCAGGGTCGCGAGGATGTCAGGGCTTGCGCGTGCCTCGACGGTCTCCAGCCGTATCGACCTGCGGAAGGCCCAGGTGCCGAGACTCCCGATCGAGGAGCAGAGGCGCTACGGCCTGGGCTTCCAGCGGCTGATGAAGTTCGAGAGCGCTGCCCGCGAGATGGCGTCATTGAGTGATGCCTACGTTCGCCTCGGTTTCGCCGGTCTTGTCGACGGCATGCTCGATCCGGATGAGTAGATCGGTGTAATTTCGCTGAGCAAGCTGTGCAGTCCGCAGGGGGGTGGGATGGTCATCGCTGACCGGTACGAGCTGGACCATCCCATTGGCAAAGGCGGTATGGGCGAGGTCTACGCAGGCCACGATCGCCAACTCGATCGCAAGATCGCGATCAAGTTCATCGGTCTCGCCCCTGGCATCCCTCTTGACGAGCTTGAACGGCGCTTCCTCCGCGAAGCGCGCATCATGGCGCGTCTCGACCATCCAGGAGCACCCGCCATCTACGATGCGGGGGCGTACGACGATCCCGTTACCGGTCATCGCCGCCTTTTTCAGGTCATGCAGTTCGTCCGAGGAAGTTCGGTCTCCGACCTCATCGCAGAGATCGGACCGCTTCCGATCGGGTGGGCGGCGTGTATCGCGGCTCAGGTATGCGCGGTCCTGGACGCGGCGCACGAGCTTTCGATCCTGCATCGTGACCTCAAGCCCGGCAACCTCATGATTTGCAAGGACGGCAGCGTCAAAGTCCTCGATTTCGGCCTGGCCGTGCTCGACGATCCGCAATTCTCCCGTTACACCAGAACCGGCCAGATCGTCGGCACCCCACCGTACATGTCTCCGGAGCAAGTGCAGTCGTGGCCGCTCAGCCCGCGCAGCGACCTGTACGCGCTTGGTTGCGTGCTGTACGAGATGTTGACAGGGGCGAGGGTCTTCCCCGGACCGTCTGAATATCAGACGCTTCACCAACAAGTGAATGACGAGCCCCGGCCCGTGGCCCTATTACGCCGGGATGTTCCGTCTCCGCTGAACGACCTTGTGCTGGCGCTGTTGGCGAAGATGCCGGAGGACCGGCCGCCGGACGCCGGTACAGTCTTCGCGGAGCTCTCGCACTTTGCAGCGGGAGCCGTGCCGTTACCCGGGTTTGTCGGCGCGCATCCTACAAACTCGCCCTTACAGAGGTATGCGCGTGCCCTCGCCACTGTTTCTGCGAACGAACCGAGTACAGGGCCGGAAGAGCCTTTTGACGCGATCAGACCTATCAGCGTCAGCGAGCTCAAGGCGATCAGGAACCAGGCCACGTCTCTCGCTGTCGAGTCCCGCTACACCCGGGCCGTTGAGATCTTGACCGAGGCGGTCGGGCCGGCTGAGCGGCTGCTGGGCGCGGAGAGCGCCGATGTCCTCAGCCTCCGGCTCGAACTGGCAGACCTTCTCTTCGAGGGTGGCGACTACAGAAGAGCGGCCTGCGAATACCGTCATCTCGGCGAGATCTACCGGCGACTTGAAGGTACCGGTGGCGCCCCCCTGTACCACTGCCGCCTCCGTGAAGCCAACTGTCGCGCAATGGGTGGGGAGACCGGTGTTGCCCTCAAGCAGTTGACAGCTCTGTTCGAAGAGCAGCGAGGTCTTCACAGGGACACAGACTCGCAGCAGGTGGAGCTACGCAAACAGATCGGCCTGCTCCAGTTGAGCGCCGGCGATTCCGAAGCTGCGGAGCAGACACTGACCGCGTTACGGAGCGACATCGCGAGCGTGCACGGTTCCCATAACCCCAAGCTCTCCGAAGTAAGCCGCGTTATCGACCAGATTCGCAGCAAGGAGTCCTGAATGGCCCGGCTTGGCATTGACATCGACTGCCTGAAGGACGTTCTCCGGATGGAAGCGCCCGTCCGGGAACGGGTGGCCGAGGTGTTCGGCAAGTTCGAGGAGGCGCGGCACACCGGGCTCCATCTGGAGAAGGTGAACAACGCCCGGGATGACAGGCTGAGGACCATCAGGGTCGATCTTTCCTGGCGCGGTGTCGTTCTCGCGCCGGAGACGGGCGACAGCTACACGCTCTTGAAAGTACTGGGGCACGACGACGCCTATCGCTGGGCGCAACGGCACCGGGTCTCGGTGAACGCGGCCAACGGACGCATCGAGGTGCGCGATCTCGATGCCATCGAAGCGGCACTCCCCGAGGTGACCAACGAGGCGCAGCAGACGACGGACCGCCTCTTCGACCATGTCAGCGACGGGGATCTTGAACGGCTCGGCATTGATGAGCAGACCCGGGCATTCGCTCGGGAACTGACCCGGGTGGAACAACTGGAGCGCGCGAGGGCCTTCCTGCCAGCCACGCAATGGGATGCGCTCTACGGCCTCGCTGCTGGAATGACCCCGGAGGAAGTATGGGCGGACATCGGCGGTGATGTGGAGAGCACCTCGTACGATACTCAAGACGTCGACGCCGCCGTCGCCCGGACTCCCGAGCGGGTGCTACTCGTGGATGGTCCCGCCGAGTTGATGCACGTCTTCCGGCAGTCCTTCGCTCTGTGGCGGATCTACCTGCACCCCTTGCAGTACCAAGCTGCCCACTCTTCCTTCCGCGGTCCGGCCCGCATCACGGGTGGACCCGGTACAGGCAAAACGGTGGCGGCACTGCATCGCGCCAAGCATCTCGCGCTGCAGGACGACGGCCAGGTGCTGCTCACCACGTTCACCTCGGCACTGGCGTCCGCGCTCCGGCGCGACATGATGCTCCTGCTGGAGACGCCGGAGGTAGCTCACCGGGTTGCCGTGCACAACGTGGATCAGGTCGCTCATCGAGTATTCACCGAGAGACACGGTCGGCCGGCGATCCTCGACAAAGCTGACGAATTCGCAATCTGGAAGCGTCTCGCCAAGCGCCGCAGCGCGTCTTTCGGCGAGCAGTTCCTGTACGACGAGTGGCGCCAGGTCGTGCTCGCCCAACAGATCACGAGCGCTGGAGCCTACCTGTCAGCCAAGCGCGCCGGTCGAGGACGCAAACTGGCACCCCAGCAGCGCGTGCAGCTTTGGGAGATCATTTGGGACTTCCAGCAGGAACTGCAGCTCGCGGACAGGTGGACCCACGAGATGGTCTGCGTCGAGGCGACTCGTATTCTCAACGAGCTGCCCGAGAAGCCGTATCGCCACGTGATCGTCGATGAGGCGCAGGACTTCAGCCCTATGCAGTGGCGTTTCATCCGGGCGGCCGTTGCCGAATCGCCCGACGACATCTTCATCGCAGGCGACACCCATCAGAGGATCTACAACTATCGGCCTTCTCTGCGCGAGGTGGGCATCAATATCGGTGGACGCTCCACGCGCCTCACACTGAATTATCGAACGACGGCGGAGATCCTCGCGTGGAGCCTGTCGATGCTTCACGACGTTGCCATCGATGACATGAACGAGTCCCTGGAAAAGATCGCCGGCTGCCGTTCGTACGTGCACGGTGACCCCCCCACGCTTCGGCAGTTCCCGACGCCGTACGACGAGCGCGAGGCGCTCGTCGGCCAGATTCGAACGTGGCTTAGGGCCGGGGTGGAACCGGGTGAGATCGCAGTGGCGGCTCGATCCGACATTTTGGTCAGAGATGCCAAAGAACTCCTGCAGAGGCAGGGCGTCCCGGTGGGCAGCCTTGTCAAGCAGGGGACAGGCAACGTGGTGCACGTTGGGACGATGCACGGCATGAAAGGGCTCGAGTTCCGATGCGTTGTGGTCATCGGCGTGGGTGAAAACCAGCTGCCGGCGAGGAGCGCAGTTACTCCCGTAGAAGAGGACGAACTCGCCCACGCCCACGACATCCAGCGGGAGCGGTGTGTGCTGTTTGTCGCTTGCACGAGAGCGCGAGAACAGCTCTATGTGTCATGGCATGGCCAGCCGAGCCCGTTCATCTCGGTTTGAGCAAGCACCTTACGCATGGGCATTAGGTGTAGCCCCGCAAGTTCGGGCTCGCGAAGCACCGTGAAGCTGGCCCGGCGCTAATCACTCAATCGATGCCAGGGCCACTTCTGACGTGTCGACGCTGCGGACTGAGCGCCTACGAGAGACGAGCATGCGGCCGTGGCCGGACCGCTGTAGGGCCGGAACCCATGCGAGCACCTTTGTGAGACGGGCAGGCAGCTCTTGCCGCAGGCTCCGCTGCGAAGGTCGTACGGATCTTCTCCCTCCTCGGTCTTCGCTCCGGTGGTCGGCGCCTGTCTGGCCTGGTCACGCCTGAGGCGTCACCCCCTGTTCCGGCGGCTGACTATGCGCCGGCTTAGCCCGTCGCCGCAACCCGGGTTCTCGCCCGCGTTTCACCGCGGCCGCGGTGGGCGAGTGGCGGGATTTCAAGATCTTTTGCTGCGCAAAACATCTTGAAATCCCGCCACCACCCGGGTTGCAGCTCCGGTCACGCCGTCGCGACGTCCGCTCCTCGCCGGAACGGGGACGCCGCCGCAGGGCGGCTCCCCCCGGCCTCAGACACCAGGTCCCCAACCCGGGGGCCGCCGATGAGGGGGAGGACCCGTGCTCGACATCCACATCAGCCTGACCGGCAGGATCGCCTACGATCCGCGCTTTTTCGCCTCCGATCATGAGGCGCCGGCCATGTGGTCGGCGGTGCTGGAGGTCAACGGGCCGCCCACCCCGCGCCGCGACGGCTCGACCTACGTCCCCACCCGCCAGGTGGAGGTCGTCGTCTACGGGGTCGCCGCGATCCGCGCCCACGAGTCCTACCGCAAGGGCCACCTGGTTATGGCCTGGGGCTGTGACCTGATGCCCCGCACCTACGAGACCAAGAACCGCGAGGGCAAGCCGGTCGTGCGGGCGGCGGTCAAGGTGATCGCCACCGATCTGGGGCTGGCCACCCGCTACAACCCGGTGCGCGAGGAACAGGCCGCCTGGCCGGTCGCGGCCGCGCCCCGCCGTCTGGCCCAGGGCGCCTCCGCGGCCGTGGACGGGCCCGCAACCCCGCTGGCCGCCTGATCCGACCTGTTGCGGGCGGCCTTGGATCGGGCCGCCCGCACCCCCGTCATCAGCACGGATGCCATCGCGCCGCGGCGTGCCGAGACGGCACGCCATCGGCCCTCCCCTCTTATTCCTGTCCGCTACACCAACAAGGAGCTCGTATGCCTGAAACAGCCGACTGGGAGAACGGTCTGCGCGAGACCGAGCAGGTCCGCCTGGCACACATCCCCTTGGAGTTGCTCGATCACCATCCCGGGAACGTCCGGGCCGACTACGCACTGACTGACGCGTTCTGCCGATCGCTGGCAGCCGAGCAGCAGGTCGCCGTGCACGTCGTTCCGATCCCCGATGACCACCCGCGAGGGGAGGGGGAGGGCTATCGGTTCTGGGTGACCAAGGGCAACCGGCGCCTGGCCGCCGCCCGCCACCAGCAGCTGCCCGACCTGCTGTGCCTAATTGATCTGGCCAAGGCCGGCGACCGTGCCGGCCAGTTCATCGACATGGTGGTCGAGAACGACGACGAGTTCCGGCGTGGGCTGACCGCGTTCGAGCAGGCCCAGGCGCTGTTCGCGGCAAATGAGGCTGGGGCCAGCCGTACCCGCATCCGCAAGCTCACCGGTCGCACCCGCGAAGAGGTCGCGGGGGCCATCACCGTGGGACGGCTGTCGGCGACGACTCGTCGGGCCGTCCAGCAGATGAACTACGACTGGACGCTGGAGGACCTGGCGCTGCTGGCTGAGTTCGACGGCGACGAAGACGCGCTGGCGGAGATCCACCAGAGGGTCGGCTGGGGACACAAGGTCCGCTACGCGGTCGAGTACATACGCACCGAGCGGGCTGAGGCTGCCGAGCGCGCCCGGGTGCGCGCCGAGCTGGAACAGGCCGGAATCCGCGTGAGCGACGACATCCCGTCCGGGGCGCTCACCCTCATCCGCTTGGCCGATATCGTAGAGGGCTTCGACCCCGACACGCACACCACCTGCGAGGGGCACGGGGTGTTCCTGCGCAGCCGGGGCACGCCCACGCCGCTGGCCTACTGCACCAGCCCGGAACGGCACGGCTACGCGCCGCCGGAAGCACCGGAAGCGCCGGGCGCTTGCGCCGTCGGATCGGCCGCGCCGGCCAAGGGTAACGAGCTCGAGCGGAAGCTGGTCATCGAGGGCAACCGGGCATGGAAGGCCAGCGCGACCGTGCGGCAAGAGTGGGTGGCCGCCCTGCTGGCCCGCGCCACCGCACCCAAACCGGTGCTGGCCTGGGTCGCCCGGCAGATGGTGGAGATGCCCGCCCCGTTGCGGGACAAACTCACCGGCGCTCGGCACACCACCGTGTGGGCGAAGCTGGCCGGAACCATCGATACGGCGAGCACCGCCATGGTCCGGCCGGGGCGGCTGCCGCTGCTGGCCCTGGCACCGATCGCCGTGGCGTATGAGCATCAGATGACCGTCCCGGACTCGGCCCGCTACATCTGGCGGCACGACCGGACCGGCGCGGTCAGCCGCCCGGACGCACGCGCCTACCTGTCCCTGCTCGTGGAGCTCGGCTATCAGCCGACACCGATCGAGCAGGCGGTCATCGACGGCCTTGCGTACCGCGGTGACGCCCCCGCCGAGGAGCTCGAGCCCGAGCAGGCGCCCGACGCCGGCGAACCGCCGCAGCAGCCCGGCGCGGAGGAGACGAGCACCGCCGTGCCGCAGGACGCCGACGCCTGCGCAGACCCGCGGACCGATCCCGACGCCGGCGACGGCGCCCCGTACCCGGCGGCCGCCTGACCCGCTCGCCCCACCACATCACCGCACCTGAACCCGATAGGCCCGGCCACCAGGCCGGGCCTTGTTCATCTCGCATGGAAGGAACCGCTGATGAGCACCGTCGCTCCTGTTCCGCTGACCGCCCGCAACGCCGGCCTGGCCGAACTGCACGCGCTGCTGCGCGACCAGCACGCCCGCAAGGTCGACGTCCCGGTCACCGCCGCGCAGATCCGCGCGGCCGGCACGCACCTGCAGCTGATCGACACCCCGCCCGTGCTGTCGGAGGCCGGGGTGAGCGACAGCACGGGCCTCTATCTGCCGACCGAGATCTGCGACCAGGGCCTGGCCGACAAGCTCGGCATCCCCCTGCCGTATCTTCGGCGCCTGCGCGCCCACCAGCCCGCCCTGTACGAGGCCAACATCAACACCTGGCTGCGCTCCGACGACCGCCGTTTCCTGCTGCGCGGCGTGCGCGGCACCGGTGACGCCCCCGGGGTCGCGCGGGCGTTCCTGTCCGACCGCTACAAAATCATCGACAACCTGGACGTGCTCATGGCCGCCCTGGACGGCGTACGGCTGGCCGGGGTCGACATCGACATCGATGGGTGCGACCTGACCGAGCGCAGGATGTACGTGCGGGTGGTGTGCGAGCAGGTCGCCGCCCTGGCCCCCGAGCTGCTGAAGAACTACCGCAGCCCGTTCACCGGCGCCGCCGGCGCCGACAACCCGCTGGTATTCGCCGGATTCGTGATCAGCAACAGCGAGACCGGCTGCGGCGCGTTCACCATCACCCCGCGCCTGCTGGTGCAGGTCTGCCGCAACGGCATGACCATCACCGCCGACGCCCACCGCCACGTCCACCTCGGCGGCCGCCTCGACGACGGCGGCAGCGCGGTCCGGTGGAGCAGCGACACCCAGGACAAGAACCTTCAGCTGATCACCGCCCAGACCCGCGACGCCATCACCACCTTCCTCGACACCGACTACCTCACCACCAAAATCCGCGAACTTACCGCCACAGCGGGTACTGAGATCGCCGACCCCGACAAGACCATCCAGGCGATCACCAGCAAGCTGCGCTTCACCGACGACCAGCAGCGCGAGATCCTGCGCCACTTCATCCGCGGCGGCGACCTCACCGCTGGCGGGGTGATGCACGCCGTCACCAGCGTCGCCCAGACCATCGACGACGCCGACACCGCCCACGAGATGGAGGCCCAGGCACTGCGCGCTCTGCACCTGGCCGCCGCTGGCGCCTGACCACTGCCCGCCTCTGCGGCAAGGGTGCCGTTGCGCTCCTGGCGAGCGGGGACCCGTCGCATCCTCAAGCGGAGGCGGGCCATATCGACGAGGTCGTCTGCAGCCGGGGGACGGGTCGGCGGCGGACCGCGACGGACCGTGTGTCGAGGAGTCATGTCCTGCCGCGTCCCCTGCTGTACCGGGTTCGGCCGTGCCCGGTGTTCTGGTCGGTCAGTGTCGCAGGCGCGGTCGTTCACGCAACCGGGCTTTCGCTTCGCTCACCCCGCGTGGTCAAGATCTTTTGCTGTCGCAAAACATCTTGACCGCGCGGGCCGCCCGGTTGCCCTCCCTCCCTTTCCGCCTGCGAGTCCTCCCTCAACAGAACACGGCACGGACCCCGGCACGGGTCCCGGCGACAAGGAGCAGGACATGACCCTCACCCTCGACACCCCCCTCGGCCTGACCGACCTGAGCACCTGCGGCCGCTGCGGACAGACGACTCAGATCGAGCAGCTGTTCCGCTGCGCCGACCACAGCTGGATCTGCCAGGACTGCATCACCGAGGCCATCGAGACCCAGCGCCTGGCGACCGTCGCCGGCCGGAAGGTGTAGGGCACGGCACCGGCGCGGGGGCACACGCCCCCGCGCCTCACGCATCCAACCCCACGAACGGAGGACACCCGATGGCCAACGAGACGACCATCACCATCGTCGGTACCTGGTCGGCGACTCACAGTTCCACTTCAACCGCGCGCTCCCGTGCGTTTGCGATTGCCGAAGGGGTTGTGCAGTGAACTGACGGGGGCTTCCACTCGCAAGGCCACCTAGAACCTCCGGGTCGGGGAATTGCCGAGCACTCGGTCACCCGTGGAGATCGGACAGTGGCGGTCCCGCTGTCTCGACTGGGCCGTCCGTGCCTTGACCGCATGCCCGGCTGTGACTGCTGTTCCATCCCAACTGCTGCAAGGAGAGCATGATCATGTCTGTTGGAGAGACCCGCATCACCGTGATCGGCAACCTCACCGCCGACCCCCGTCTGTTCTTCAGTCGGCAGGGCGTCGCGGTGGTGAACTTCACCGTCGCGGCGTCGCGCCGGACGTATGACAAGGCCGCGGACCGGTGGGTCGATAGCGACACGTTGTTCCTGCGGTGTTCGGCGTTTCGGCAGCTGGCCGAGAACATCGCCGAGTCGCTGACCAAGGGGGCGCGTGTGGTGGTCACCGGGCGGCTGCGGCAGCACGGGTACGAAGACAAGGAAGGCATCTGGCGCACGGCCTTCGAGGTCGATGTCGAGGATGTCGGCCCGTCGCTGAGGTGGGCCACCGCCCAGGTCACCAAGGCTCCAGGTGATGGTGATCAGATGGAGAGCGTAGCCCGTTCAGCGACCGATCCGTGGGCATTCGCGGCTGCTTCGTCCTCGCCCGTCCTGTCAGGTTCGGCTCCTGTGGCACCGGTTGGCGGTGTTCCGGGCATCCCTTCTGATCTCACGACGTGAAATTTCTGCGGGGGATGCATGTCTTATGCCGGCTCGTCGGGGGAGCCGTCGCCGAGGTCGGCGACGAGCGCGGTGTAGCGTTCGGCGCCCCCCAGGCTGCCGACGTGCGTTTGCAGCACCCTTGGCCGTCGGCCGACGCCTGAGGTCTGCTACACATACGCATCGGACGCGTACGTCGGCTGGTTCCGCCCAGCCGCATGACCACAAACCCCGACCTGTTCACATTACCGGGGCAACTTCAGGTCGCGGCAAGCTAGGGTGGTTCAAGCCGAAAGATCGATTTCGGTCCGCCCGACGGGACCCCAGGAGAAGTGCAGGGTTGGGAGCGCCAGAGTCGAACGCGGGGGACGATTTCCACTTCTGGTGGTCCGGGACTCGTGTGCTGGAACTGATAGAGCCCGGCACAGATAAAGCACTCGTTGTCATCGAAGGTCTGAGCCGCGTCGATGACCCGGACGAAGGCTACGAGGCGGTGGATGTTGCCGAGTACTTCGGCGGAGACACTCTTAAGGATGCCTCTGCTGTACATCTCTCCCAGCTCAAGTACAGCACCAAGCATCCGGGCACGGCGTGGACCGTCAGCCGCTTGTGCAAGAAACGGACCAGACGCGCGGCCAACGGCAGTTCGTCCTCGACAAGGTCCGTGATCGCGGACCTCGCGGGCGTCTATGCGAAGCTGCTCGAAAGGCTCGATCGAAGCGAAATCCAACGCAAGGTACGCATCCGTCTCGTCAGCAACCAGCCTGGCGACCCGCTGGTGCAAGAGGCCGTCGCTGCAGTTGCCGACTGGGCGCGCTCACGGCGTTCCGGACAGGGGCGCGCCGCACTGCTCAAGGCCCTGACGGACCCGCAGCACGCCGACGTGGTCGAAAAGCTGTCCGATGCTGTCGGCCAGGTGCTCACCAGCGAGCAGGTATGTGACTTCCTGGCGATTCTCGACCTGTCGCAGACGGGCTCACTCGGCCGGGCCGCACTGGCCCGCGGCGTCCGGGCTCGAACGGCGAGTCTCACACCGGGACGAGATGACGACTCAGCCCTGCGGTTGTTTGAACTGGTCCGCGGGGAAGCTCTGCCTGAGTCTCCGCGGCGAGGCATCCGTGCCGAGGATGTCCTGGCCGCGCTTGGCCTTGCCGATCCGCTGGATCTGTATCCGGCGCCCGCCCGGCTGGCTCCGTTGGGTGATCCGCTGCCGGCACCGGGCGCACGCGCGATCGCGGAGACGCTGCTCGCGCATCCGGGCGCGACCATCGTGGCGCACGGTCCGGCGGGCGCGGGGAAGACGACCGCAATCCGGCAACTCGGTGACCACCTGCCATCAGGGTCGGTGGTTACCCTGTTCGACTGTTACGGCGGCGGTGAGTACCTCAGTTCCGGCGAGGAGCGCCACACACCGCAACGCTTTATCACACAGACGATCAACGACTTGGCCCGGCAGTGCGGGAGCCCATTCCTCATCCGCCCGCCGGCGGCCGACGAGGAGCTGTGGCGTCGGCTACGCCGCGCGCTGGAAGACGCTGTCAAAGCACTCGACCCGGGTGCTGTCCTCGTCCTGGCGGTGGACGCGGCGGACAACGCGGCTTTCGCAGCCCACAAGAGGGGCGACCTCGGATTCCTAGCCGGGCTTGTGGGGCTGCCGCTGCCGTCGCGCGTCACGGTTGTGCTCACCGCACGAAGCCACCGGGTGAAGTCATTGGATGCGTCCGGCGCACCTCAGGTGGAACTGGAGCCATTCGACCAGACGACATCGACTGCGCACCTGCGGCGTTATCGGCCAGACGCCTCACTTGAGGACGCGGCCGCGTTTCATCAACGGACGGACGGGAACCCCCGGGCCCAGTACTACGCGCTGGACCGTGCCGAGACGAACAAGTGGGAGATGCCAGCCCTGCTGAAGGCCTGTGCCCGCACCCCCGAGCCCCTGTTTCAGGGGCTGCTTGAGTCGGCGCTGCAGGTGAGCGGTGCCGACGCGGGTGGGCGGCGGTGGCTCGGGACCATGCTCGCGCTCAGCCGCCCGATAAGCATCACCACTCTGGCTGCCGCGCTCAGCGTGAATCCGACGGCTGTCGTCGCGTTCGCATGCGGGCTTGCTCCCGGTGTCACCTTGGTGGATGGGGCAATCCAGTTCCGCGACGAGGACTTCGAGACGTACGTGCGGGACCGCGTCGACTCGGCGGATGTGATCGCGGCACACGATCGGCTCGCGGAGATGTTCCTGACCACCCGGATCAGCGACGCGGACGCGGCAGCGCATGTCGCCGATCACCTCTTTGAGGCGGGCCGGCTGGACGACGTGCTGACACTTGTGCTTAGTGAGGACTGGCCGGAGGCGATCCCTGATGGGTTTCGGCGCGCCCAGGTGCAGGGCCGACGGCTCGACCTGGCCGCACACGCCGCCGCAACGACCGGCAGTGCCGCGGCCGCGGTTCGTGTGGCAGTCCGTGGATGCGACACCGCGTCCCGGCTCGACACACTGTCGTCCCTGGTCAAGTCCCACTTCGACCTGGTCGTACGGCACACCGACATTGACATCCTGCGCCAGCATGCACGGCGTCCGACCTCCGACGATGAGTGGCACGCGCCCACGCAGATGCGGGTGGCTGCGGTGTTGGCCCGTGACCCGGCCCGGCATGCGGATGCGCGTGCGGAACTGGATCGCGCCGATGCGTGGCTCCGCCGACGGAAGGCCGAGGGAGCGGAGAAAACCCACGGCTGGAGCCTGCATGCGCACGACGTGGCGTCCGCTGCCGAAGCCCGATACAGGCTTGACGGGATGGAAGCGGCCGTTCGTGAACTATTGAGGTGGAAGTCCGCGAGGTCTGCGCCCGACATGGCGGCGCCACTGGCGCCACCATCGAGGTGGAAGGCCGCGAAGCCCATGCCCGATATAGCGGCGGCACTGGCCGCAGAGATCGCCGCCGAGGTCGGGCCAGGACCGGTCCGGGACGCCCTGCGTGCGCAGAATGTCCCAGCCGCGCTACAGGCACCTTTCCTGGCATATGCCGCCGAGCCCGCTATTGCACCCGACCGCGACTGGCTCGACGAGGTGATCGCCGCAGTTCTCGCCGAAGATCCGGGGAACGCGAAACCCTGGCATCTTCGACTGATCGCCGTCGCCGCGCGACACGGCGACCGGCAGGCGGCTGCAGCGCTTGCCGAGCACTGGGCCCGCCCGCTGCCTCCTCACCGCTGGGCTTTCAACAACGGCAATGAGGCTGGTGTCACCACCCTCCGCTGCCACGCGGTCGCCGCCGTACTTGGCGGAACCGAGATCACCGTCGACGACCTGGTTCCACCGTCGCTGCAGCCGGAAGATAAGGACATCAGGAAGCAGACGTTTGACGATTCCCGCGCTCATGACCGGCGTGAGTGGGCCGAGATGGTGCAACCCCTGCTACCGGCAGCCCTGCTTGCCACCCGCTGTGCCATTGGTGAGGCGGACCGCGATGAGGTCACCGCGTTCGTTGTCGCCGGACTCGCCGAACGTACCGAGAAGGCCGGGCATCGTTGGTTCACCTTCGACACCTCCTACCGTGCATGGGCGGCGCTCGCCGCCGACGCGATCGTCGATGCTGCCGCTGACCTCAGTCTGATCGGCCGGTTGGCCAACGCGGCCCCTGCGCTGCTGGGGAGCGCCGCGCCCGCACTGTGGCTGGACCTGGCGGCTCGCGTCGCCTTTCCAGGCGGACATACCGGTCTGGCCATCGACCTGTGCGGGCGGGCTGTGGAGCATGTGCAGGCGGGCACGTACCCGGCGGCGGAGCGACTGGAGTTGCTTGCCGACGCCGCCGACATCGCCGACGAGTTCGCGCCCGAGCTGGGCAGACAGCTGTTCCATCAGGCGGTCGATGCGGCGACCGGAATCAACGATGATGCCGCCCGCCTGCTGTCGGTGTACGCCGACCTCGCCGACCGTGCCGTGATCAGTGCCGCCGATCGGCCGGCAGTCGCTGCCCGGCTCGTCCGTGCGGCGGAGACCGTCGCGTTGTATGTCTCCGATGGTGGGGTCGTCCCGTACGAGATCGTCGCCGGGGCCGCGGGTCGCATCAGCGCCGGGGTCGCGCTGGCGGTCGTGAGCCGGTGGGACGACGAGGGACGAATCCGGCTGTCCGAGACGCTGCCTCGGGCCCTGGTCGGGGCCGTTAAGGGAGGCGGAGTCCCGGGTGCCCAGGCACTGGGGCTCGCCCACCTTGTCGAGGACGACAACGCCCGCCTGGAGTATCGCCTGGCCATCATCGACGAGCTGAGGAAAGACGCGTCAGGTATCGCCGGCGCCCGGGTCGAGCTGAAGCACACCGTTGACTGGATCCGCCGTGACGTGCCCGCCCGTGCCCAGCCCGCCTTGGCCATGCAGCTCCTTGATTGGGCGGCAGAGCGCGGTCTCGACGGGCCCATCAGGTCCGGCCTGGAGCCGGTCGCACGGCTGGGCCTCGACGGCTCTGACACGGACGAGCGATGGCCTGGCCTGGACCTATCGGCGAACGAACGGCCCTCGGAGGTCAATCCGTCCGGCTCCAGCATGACCAAACTCGCCGATGATGTCGCGGAGCTCGCCAAAGCGGGCGTGTACGGCGAGCGGATGCGTGACTTCATCACCAGAGTGGCGTTGTCCGTCAGTCCCCAGGACCGGGTGGCGATGCTCGCGGCGGTGGCTGGCCTCTGCCACCTGGCCAACGTCCAGACCATTCTCCCGGTGCTGGCTCACTGCCTCACGCAATGGCGTCGCTGGCCCGGCGTCAAGGAGTGGGCCGACACCGCGCTCCCGGCGCTGCTGACCGGGCATCTGCGGGACCTCGCCTGGTGGCAGAAAACAGACGCGCTGCTCGAGCAGCTCCGTATGTTCGCCGATGACGACGCCATTCGGCGCGCTGTCCTCACCGCACTTCCTGGTGCACGGCCTCACCTGACCCCGTTCGGCTGGCAGAACATCGCTGCGCTCCTTGGCCGACTGTGTGATCGTGACGGTGCCGCCGAAGCCGTGATCGCCCTGCTCGACGACCGCCTCCCCACCGCCGGAGACGATGAAGCCGCTGCGGCAACTCCCCCAGCCGATCCGGTAACCCTTCTGCTGTGGAGCGCATTCGGTCATCCACGCCGGGCGATCCGCTGGCGTGCCGCTCACGCCGTGCGTGACCTCCTAACGCACGCCGCACCTGCCGATGCCCGCCAGTTCGCGGGCAAGCTCGTCGCCTGTCTGGACCGCACCGACGCCGGGCCGTTCCGAGATTCGACGCTGCTCTTTTACCGCATGTCAGCCGCTGCCGGACTACTGGTCGCCCTGCAGCGCGTCGCCGCTGAACGCCCCAGCGTGCTCACCGCCCACCTGTCCGACTTGATCCAGCATGCGACCAGCCGCGAGTTCCCGCACGTCCAAATCCGCGAACTCGCCCGTCAGACCGCACTGGCGCTCGCCGACCCCCCCGGCCCTGACAGCGACCTGCTCCGGGCAGCGAACCAGCCTGCCACCCCCATCCAACGCACCAACGGCAACAGAAGCGAGAACCGCTGGCTGCCCAACGGGCGCCGCTACCGGTTCGATGACATCGACACCATCCCCTACTGGTACACGCCGCTCGCTCACGCGTTCAACCGGCCGATCCAGGAGATTGCCGACCGTGCTGAGCGCTGGATTCTCGATAAGTGGGGGCTGACCGAAGACGACTGGTGGCGCGACGACCGCGAACTACGCGACCAGAATTCCTACCGGCGGATGTCGCATCGCCACGGATCGATTCCTCCCGAGGAGAACCTGCGCCTGTACCTGGAGTACCACGCCATGATGGTCGTCGCGGGTGAACTCCTTGATGCTGGCCTGCCGATCCACATCCCTCCGTACGACGACGCGGAAGATCCGTGGTGGGATTGGCTAGTCCCGCACCTTCCCAGCAGCGTCAACACCTGGGTTTCCGATCTCCGCCACCCGGTGCCGGCCGAACCCGGCCTGTTCGGTCGCCTGCCGCCGCTCGATGACTGGGACACCCCCGCGGACAAGGACTACGATGACGCGCTCGGCCTCGTCGACGGGCGTGTCCCCGACAGAATCGTCGTCGCCGGCCACACCACTGTGAACCGGTCCGGCGCCTACAGCAAGACTTCTATCTGGTCGGCGCTCGTCGCCCCCGAGTACGCCGCCGACCTTCAGCGGGCGCTCGCCGCAGCGTCCAATCCGACCGACTGGAAGCTCCCAGAAGAAGACGAGAGCGAATTCGAGGTCCACCACGGCCCGTTCGTCCTGCGCGGCTGGCTCGCCGGCCCCCGCAGCGACCGCGACCGGCTGGACGAGCACGACCCGTACGCCTACGACCTGCACGCGGAGTGTCCTCTGCCCGGTCGCTTATTCCGTCAGACGACCGGCGCAGCCCCGGACCTTAAGGGGACCGCCCTTCGCCTTGGCGACGGCGCGGAGATCGCACGCACCATCCAATGGGCCGATCGCAGGACCGACGACACCAACGCCGACACCTCCTCCGGCTACCGCCTCCATGTCGCGACAGAGCCGCTGCTGCGATTCCTCTCCAAGACCGGCATGACCCTCATCGTGGAGGTCCAAATTGGACGACACCGTCGTTCCGCTACAGTCGGCGACTACCGATTCCCCCGAAGCCGCGTCTACCTCATCACCCCTGAAGGCCACATCACTGGCAGATGAGGACCCCGTCGTCCGCTTTGGCGAGCAAATCCTCGAAGACCTCGGCGAAGCTCGAACGAACAACACTCTCACCCGATGGCTCGCCCACCACACCGCTGGACTCATCCACGCCGCCGAACAGGCCAAAGCGGCCGGGGAACCGGACGCCGCCGCCCGGGCCGCCGACGCTCGCACGGGAATCCTCCAACTTTGGGACCATCGCTCGTCCTGGCCTTCGGGATGGCCCCCGCCTCGCGCCGCGAGGCTCGTCGAACTCCTGAATGGCGTCTCCGACCTCGACGGTCCCCTCTGGCAGCGAGGCACCGTTCTCGACCAACTCCAGGACCTTCACCACCGCATCCTGGCGGCGCTCGTCGACCTCGTCATCGTTGGCGAGGAGAACCTCGAGGAGAGTTGGCTCGCCGCGTTCGGCGAAATGCTCACCCCGGACGAGGTCGCCATGCTGACCCGCGCCGCGACGGCTGAACGGCGCCTCGACCGTCTTCACGCGTGGATGAGGCAACAGGCCCGCCAACCTGTTATCGCCACTGGGGAGACGACCGACGCTGGGGGTGCCGGCCCGGACGATGCCGAACCTGCCCCACTTCACCCGCTCGCCGTTCTTGCCGACGACTACCGTCAAACCATCTTGGATCTCATTTCTGGTGTCGGCAAGAACAACAAACACGTGGAGGCCGACAGTGAACCGCACGGGACGGCGTCGAACGACTCTCCCAAGGCAGATGCCACAGTGCGGGAAACGACCGATTGAGCGGCGCGGAGCCAGTTGAGGCGGAACGCTGATGGGCGTAGAGAGATCGACGGTTCGGACTCGCTGGCAACGAAGAGAGTTCCCATGGACATCTGTCTAATCCACAGACGACGCGAACCGTGACGGCAGCGCCCATGCCGAGACACTCCAGGTCGGTGACTATCAAGGGTCATGGCGGCCATGCCTGACCCGGCAGCTCTGCTACTGCAGTTACTGCTACAGGATCGCGCCGCTGGACCCGGCCAGGGCGTACATGGAGGCCGAGGGCGTGAAGGAGAGCGTGTCGTCCCGGCGCGCCGGGAGGCTGCCCCGGTTCTCCACGAAGACGGTCCGGTTCACCCAGAAGTTGTTGGTCAGCTCCGGGAGGTATCCGCCGACCGTGAGGAACTGCGGCAGCTCCCGACCCGGCGAGCGTGGGGATCTGGGCGAAGAGCCAGATGAAGCGGTCGTCCTGCGCCACCGGAACCGACTGCTCAAGCTGCGCCCACCGCACCCGGATTTGGTGTAGAGGGTCGGCTTGTCGGCGGTCTTGCCGAGCAGGGAGCCGGTGTTGCGGTCGTAGATGGCTGGCGGGATTCCCCGCCGAGCTGGCTGCCCTGGGCGGCGCCGTAGACTCCGATGCCGAGCGAGGTGAGCTGCTTGCCTGCGGGGAGGATGGCGGTCGCGCCGATGAGCGCGTAGTTGGCGTAGCCGGCGCTACCGTTGCTGTACTCGGGCAGGGCGTGGCGCAGGCGAAGCCGTACAGGTCCTCGCGGCGCAGCAGCTCCGGGGCAGGGTCGGGCTCGCCCACGCATCCGACGTTGATTGTGATCGGGACGTGCGGCGTTGCCGTCATGCAGTTCCCCGACGCCTGGTGCGGATCGCCATGGCGGGCGTGCCAGGCGGCGACGTTGTCTGCGACGCTCCCCGGGAATCGGCCGCCGCGGTGGACGAGCCGCGCCCAACGGACTGCGCTCGTCGCAGGTGCGGATCGCGCCGGACGCGCTCGGCCTTATCGGGGTAGGCGAGCCCGGTGCTCATGTCGAGCACGCCGGCCGCGTCGGCGTACGGCGTGACGCGCCAGGTGACGGACCGGACGTCGCGGGTGAGCGAGGCGTATGCGCAGACCATCGCGCGATCGAAATCTCGGAAACCTGCCGGCGACGCGGGCGGAGCACCGCGCCTGCGCCTGCGTCTGCCTCGGCCTCGGCCTCGGAGGTATGAGTAGTCGTTCGCTGATCAGAGCGCGCAGTGCCACGGCGGCTGCACGGCAGTCGACCGCGCTGTCATCAGTCAGCGGAGGGACAAATTTGCCAGGGCGTCCAGGAGAGGATGTGGAACGGTGACCAGTCGAGGCCCGATGTTCTATCGACGGCACATCCGCCGAATGGTGAAGGAGTACCAGGCATGGTCGAGCTCGGCTTCACCGGTCCCAGCCGACCAGCCAACGACCACCGGTTCTTATCGGTGACTGACGGGGACACCCCCAACATCGCGATGGCCGTGCGGATGGTGTCCATCGACACCCCTGAGACCCACTACGGCGGCGCCCCCGCGACCGCGCAGACGGCACTGGAGCGGGCCCGGACCCGGCTGCAGGACGGCACCTATGAGGCGCTGCCATCTGGTCTGCGGGATTACCTGATATCCCGGATCACCCCCGATGCGGCGCAGCGGCACCAGGCCGCAGGCCAGGCAGCTGCTGAGGCACACACCGCCATGGTCAACAGTCGGCTGACGCGGGAAGCTGGCAGCCAGCAGAAGATGGCGGTCATTGCCACAGGAGAATTCGTCGAGGCGAAGGGCCGTCTGCTGGCCTACACCGCGCCCTGGTACGCCGGCACCGCCAGCGACCCGCTCCCGCCCCGCGACGACCCCCGTCGGCGCACCTTCAACCTGGACATGGTCGCCCAGGGTTGGGCCGCCCTGTTTGTGATCTACCCGTCCATCCCGCCAACCAAGGATTTGAACCTGCTGCTTACCGAGGCCGACAAAGCCTGGACCGAGCAGCGCGGCGCCTGGGCGCAGGCCGGACCGGACCTGCTGCTCGGGTATGAGTACAGGGCCCTGATCAAACTCGGGACCCGCACCCTCACCTCCCCTGAGGAGGTGATCGGCGACGCCTACCAGCGCGTCTGCGTCGACCTTCGCACTTTGACCTCGGTTGGCGTTTACGGCTACTACCAGGTACCACCGCAGCATCGACTGTGGATATGGGAAAAGGACCTTACACAGGCGGCGAGGGACCTGCCGATCACCGTATGAGCGATGGCTGAGGATGAAAGCCTGGATCTTTCCGTGCCCTCAACCCGCGAACGGCGATCAGCCGCAGCAAGGCGACCGCACCTTCTCGGCCAGCTGGGGCGCAACCTCGATCAGACAGTTGCCGCCCGCGTCCCCGGACCAAGGCTGCGCGTGAACCCGATGGCGGCGGTCTCGCTATCGACGAGATCGGGCCCGAGTGCGGGCGAGGGCGTCGAGGGCGGTGTCGTCGGCGTCGGGGAGGGTGTGAAGGTACTTCTCCGTGGTGGAGATGCTGCCGTGGCCCAGGCGCTCCTTCACCACCTGAAGGTCGGCACCGCCGGCCAGCAGCCAGGAGGCGTGGGCGTGGCGGAGGTCGTGCATCTTGACCTTGAACTCCAGGCCTGAGGCTGCCAGGGCCGGTCGCCAGACCTGGTCACGGAACCAGCGACGGGGGATATGGCCGTCGGTGTCCCACCGGCGCGGCCGGCGCGGGTTGTCCTTGCCGGAGGACCGGCGCTCGGCGCGGTAAATGGCGTAGGCGTTCTTGCAGTGCGCGCAGCGGCACTTGCCCGCGGAGTACGCGCTGAGCGTGCCATGCCGATACCGCCGTCCGGCAGCGTTCGGCTCGGTCAGGCCCAGGTGCTCTGCCAGCTCCGGCTTGGGCGGCGGCGCTGATTCCTCGGGCTGATAGACAAACAGCAGGTCGTCGCGCTCGAGCTTGTTGTCCTCGATATAGGCCTTCAGCTTGCTGGCGATCTGGGCGCTGAGCTTGAAGCGGCGGTACTCCTTGTCCTTCGGGTACTCCTTGATCAGAAACCGCTTGCTCTCGGGATGATGCTTGGGATTGATCTCGACCACGGTGCGGCTTACGGTGACGATCCGGCTTAGCACGTCGAGGTCCTTGACCCGGAGCTCGGTCAGCTCGCCCCAGCGCATGCCGCTCTCGATGGCACTCTCGGCCAGGAGCCGGGCCTCCTCGGTGGGCAGCGCGAAGTAGAGCTTGTCGAACTCCTCAGGGGAGACGATGCGTAGCGGCTTCTTTGGCACGGTCGGCGTCTTCACCCCCTTACATGGATGGAGGGAGGTGACCTGGTCGTTCAGGGCTGTGGTGAAGATGCCGCTGAGGATCGACTTGTTGAGCCGGATGGTGGCGGGGGAGAGGCCGCGGTTCTGCTGATCCTTGACCCAGGCGCGCACGTCGCTGGGCAGAATCTCGATCATTCGCATCGGCCCGAACCAGTCCATGATGTGGGCGTAGATCGAGTAGGTGTACCCCTCGCGGGTCGTCGCCTCCATGACGTGATGGGGCAGCCACTCCACCTCGACATACCGTTGGAAGGTCTGGCGGCTGCGAGCGGTGGTTCCTACGCGTCCCTCGGCGACCTTGGCCTCGGCCGCCTGCCACGCCTTATCGGCCGCCTTCTTGCTCGTGAACGTGCCGGCCGAGTGCCGGTTTCCTCGGATGTCGCGGTAGATCGCGGTGTACCTGGTCTTGCCGTCCGCTCCGACCCTCTTGTAGGAGTGGCCCACGCATCCTCCCCTTGATCATCCGTTGCTCATTTGTTGCTGTACTCTGCGTCAGAGATCGAGATCTGGCGACAGAGTTCGGCAGCCGATCAAGCCGTCTGCCTGCAGTTTCTCGCATGCGACTCGATTGCACAAGGTGACGAATGAACGACGAAACGCGACTGGGGGTCAAGGGGTCGTGGGTTCGAATCCCGCCGTCCCGACAGAGTTTTAGCAGGTAAGGGCCTAGATCTCTTCAGTGAGACGGGCCCTTTTCTGTTGAGTGACTAACTGAGTGACTGTCATCGATGACGGGGAACCGGGTGTCAGTCGGCCTGGATCCCCGCCGAATCCGGGCTCCGCCGCCGCCTCGCCGGCACCCTGGCTGCCCACGGCCAGGGACGATGCTCTCGTATAAATGGGCGGCAGGTCGAAAAGCTTGATCACAGAGACAGCGATCTCTCGGCCCTCAGGTCATGCAGCAGCGTATGTCTCATCAGCCCTGTGACTGAGGTTGTCAGATCCGACGTCCGCCTTGGATGCTGCCTGCGCGGCGGGGCGCCGTCCCCGTGCCTGCGAGGACGGTCGGGATCCATTACGTGGGTGTTCAATTCGGAGGGGGGACACCCTCGATACGAAAATGCCCTTCGCGGCGTCCACCACACTCCTTCTCCCTGGTCGGGAGGGCTGAGCGGTGAGGGAGCCGAGCAATCACGCTGTTCGCCGCATCCAACGTACGATCGCGGGTGTCGCGCTACTGGCGCTGATCGCGGCCGTCGTTCAGGCACTTGCACGAACTCCGTCTGCGCCACGGTGAGGACCACCTAGGGCCTGTATCAAAGTCGATCAGAGCCATTCGTTGAGTGCGGCGACGAGGATCGTGGCTTCGTAGCGCACGGCGAGCTTGTCGTAGCGGGTGGCGACGGCCCGGTGGCGTTTGAGCCGGTTGA